>JBFWUW010000004.1:0-171045 GCA_050247075.1 Pirellulales bacterium
ATTTTCACCCAATTCGTCGTCGGAGACGGCTTCACCCCCCATTCTACCAGTGCATGACCTGCCCGCCATCGACATTCATCGTTTGGCCCGTGATGTTCTGGCCGCGGTGGGATGCCAGAAACACGGCCAACGCCGCGATATCCTCCGGTTCTTGCCAACGGCCTAGCGGTGAAACTCGGCGAATTTTCTCGTCCGCCCATTGATCGTAGGGAATCCGCGCGTCTGGGGGCTGGGTATCGCACCACGACTGCCATACGGCCTGGTTGAGCGGCGTGCGGACCATTCCAGGGCAGATGGTGTTCACCCGCACCTGGTAAGGAGCCAGGTCCTTAGCGGCGCACTGCGCAAAATTAATCAAGCCGGCCTTGGCGGCGCTGTAAGGGGGATCTGTCTGCGAACCGATCTGGCCGGCAATGGACGAAATGAAGAGCAGCGTGCCGCGCCGGGCGCGGACCAACTCTGGCGTAAAGGCATGCGCCGCATGGACGGCACCCATCAATGTCACCTCCACGCTCTTGGGCCAATCGCCAGGCTGCAAGTTCCAGAATGGAAACCCATACTTGCCCGACCCCATGCCGGCGGCGTAGACAACATGGTCCAGCCGGCCCAAGGTTTGGCGGGCCTGCTCGGCCACGGCCACCAAGGCGGCATGGTTGGTAACATCGGCCACTATCCCCAAACCGCGCACGCCATGCTGGGCCGCGATCTCGGAGGCAACTTGTTGCACCGCCGGGTTCCGGTCCAAAATGGCCACGGGCGAACCCTCGGCCGCAAACTCCGCGGCAATCGCCCGCCCAATGCCGCTGGCCCCCCCCAGCACCACGGCCACTTCGCCCGCCAATTTCAGGTCCAAAGCAGTCTCCCTCGACAACAATAAGTAACAGCCTTACTCGCCGGCGGCCGAGTCCAAACCGATCGGCTGCGGCTGCTAGGCATCGTTTAAGTTGGCGATGCCCGGAAGGGTCTTGCCTTCGAGGAGTTCGAGCGAAGCGCCGCCGCCCGTCGAAGCGTGGGTGACCCGGTCGATCACGCCGAATTGTTTCGCGGCTGTCGCGGTGTCGCCACCTCCAACCACGGTGGTCGCCCCGTTTGCCGTGGCCGCGGCGACGGCCTGCGCCATCGATCTCGTCCCCGCGGCGAAGGCTTCGAACTCAAACACGCCCGCTGGACCGTTCCAAATGATCGTCTTGGATCGGCCGATAACCTGGGCGAACAGCTCACGGCTTTTGGGGCCGACATCGAGGCCTTGCCAGCCAGCCGGGATGCCCTGTTCGACGGTAGCCATATCGGTGGCGGCGTCGGGCGCAAACTTGTCCGCCGTGATGAAATCCACGGGGAAATGCAGATTCACGCCTCTCGCCTTTGCCTTCTCCGCCAGTTCGGGAATGATCTCCGCGCCAGCCGGATCGTACAGGCTCTCGCCGATTTCCATACCCCCGAGCACCTTACGGAACGTGTAGGCCATGCCGCCGCCAATGATGATGTCGTCGGCGCGGTCGAGCAGGTTGCGGATGAGCGGGATTTTATCGGCTATTTTCGCACCGCCCAGAATGGCCAGCAACGGGTGTTGTGGGTGGTCCAAGACCGCGCTGAAGGCGGCAAGCTCTTTCTCGACCAGAAACCCGGCGACCCTGTCAGGCAAGCCGATGCCGGTAACAGACGAATGCGCGCGGTGGCAAGTGCCGAATGCGTCGTTGACGTACACGTCGCCAAGTCTGGTGAGGCTGGCACGGAATTCGGCGACCTTGGCCGGGTCTGCCTTGATCGAATTGCCGTCGGCATCCTTGGACTTGCCTTCCTCCTCCAGGTGAAAACGCAGGTTCTCAAGCAGGACTACTTCGCCCGGCTTCAGCGCGGAGCAGGCCGCCTCGACCGCGGCACCGATGCAATCGTCGAGAAATTTCACGGGCTTGCCGAGCAGCTCTTCCAGCTTGGCCGCAACCGGCCGCAGCGTATACTTCGGCGATTTTCGGCCGTCGGGCCGGCCGAGATGGCTCATCAACACGACCGATGCCCCCTGGTCGAGCGCGTATTGAATCGTCGGTAGCGCGGCGGTAATTCGCTGGGTATTGGTGATTTCGCCCGTAACCTTGTCCTGCGGCACGTTGAAATCGACTCGCATCAAGACGCGCCTGCCGGCGAGTTTGAGGTCTTTAATGGACTTCTTAGCCATCGCTTTAGGTGCTGGCAAAGGGAATAGTGGAGAAGCCCCGGCAGTGAATCCTCACGGCGAGTTCACCTGGCGAAATACAAGCTGGGACGTTCTTACCCGATGATCTGTTTCAGCAGATCGACGGTGCGGTTGCTGTAGCCCCACTCGTTGTCGTACCAACTGACGAGCTTGAAGAAATTCTTGTTCAATTCAAGTCCGCTGCCCGCATCGAAGATCGACGAGCGCGGGTCGTGGATGAAGTCCGAGGAAACCACTTCATCGGTCGTGTAAGCGAGGATGCCTTTGAGATACGTCTCGCTGGCTTTTTTCATCGCCGCGCAAATTTCCGCGTAGCTGGTCTCCTTCACGGTTTTGACCGTAAGATCGACGACGGAGACGGTCGGCGTTGGCACGCGGAACGCCATGCCGGTAAGCTTGCCTTTCACCTCTGGGCAAACCAATGCCACGGCCTTCGCGGCTCCGGTGGTGGAGGGAATGATGTTGATCGCGGCGCTGCGGCCCCCTTTCCAATCCTTCTTGCTCGGGCCGTCCACGGTCTTCTGCGTGGCGGTGTAGCTATGGATGGTGGTCATCAGGCCCTCGGCGATGCCGAAGCCTTCCTTGAGCAGTACGTGGACGACCGGCGCGAGGCAGTTTGTCGTACAACTCGCGTTCGAGATAATATGGTGATTCGCGGCGTCGTACTTGTCATTGTTCACGCCCATGACAACGGTGATATCCTCACCCTTGGCCGGGGCGGAAATGATGACCTTCTTCGCACCCGCCTCGATATGGCCTTTGGCTTTCGCGGCGTCCGTGAATAGCCCGGTGCATTCAATCACCACTTCGACGCCCAGTTTTTTCCAGGGAAGCGCGGCGGGGCCTTCACGCACGGCGAGGCACTTTATTTTTTGGCCATCCACAACGAGCGTGTCGTCTTCCTCGAGCGAAGGATCGGACTTTTCGCTGGAAACGACGCCGGCAAATTTGTTCTGCGTGGAGTCGTACTTGAGAAGGTAGGCCAGGTTGTCCGCGGGAACGAGGTCATTGACCGCGACTACTTCCACGTCTTTTCCAAGCAAGCCCTGTTCGACAATCGCGCGAAACACGAGCCGTCCGATTCGTCCAAAGCCGTTGATGCCGATTTTGGTCATGTTTTCTCTCTAGGTTGGTAGTTTGTCGCGATACTGATCGCGTGGTCTAAAGGTCGGCTTAACAGCCTGTTAAACGATAGGTCTGACTGTCGCCGCGGTTGGCGGCGGTGGTGATAACAGCGAATTCCGCGGGCTTCGGCTTCTCTTCCGGAAATGCGGCTAGCCGCGGCCACGGTCGATGATTGGGCAGTGCCACCTTTGCGGCGTTGCGGTATTTTAGCAAGCTCCCCTTTTTTTGACATACCCTGCCATGATCCATGCAAATCGCCAGTTGCTGGCGATCCTCGCGGCAGTCGCAACGGCATTTGCAATGGGGTGCCTTGGGCCAAGTGAGTGGACCCACAATGGCTTCAAAGTGAGGCCGAATTACAGGGTTTCCCAGGCATGAATGCCTGAGCTATGCAAAAGGAACAATTATCGCACCACGCGTAACGTTCTCGCGGCAAACAGCACAGAGTCAAACAGGTCACCAATTCCTGCATTGTTCCTTGGTTCACGGTTTGCCAAGAGGGCCTTCGTTTCTAAATCAAGGACTGGAACTTCCGACATTCCCGATCCCCAGCCTGACCGAATGATAAAAAAGATTCCGGCCATGCCAAACTCAATCTCCACGCCGATCCCCAGGCGACAGCTCCATTCGGTCTAGGACTTGTTCGTACAGATCCAACGTCCGGCGGGCCATGTGGCCGGCGTGGTACCGGTCGAGGACGGCTTGCTGCCCGCGCAAGCCGGCTTCATCGCGATGGCGGAAATCGAGAATGAACGGTTTCAGCGCCTCGGCCAGGGCGGCGGGCGTGTCGGGCGAGAAAATGGCTCCGCCCCCCGTATCGGCGACGAGTTCTGGAAACGTACCGTGCGCCGGCAAGACCAGCGGCACGGCGTTGGCCCAGGCTTCGATGACCGACAATCCTTTGCTTTCGTGGTAGACCGTGGGCAGGCTCATCACGTCTAGCGATTGCAGAAAGCGGATTTTCTCGTTGCGATCGGGCTCGCCCGCGTACTCAAACCGGTCGGCCAGGCCCCACTTCTTCAGTTGCCGCTGTAACTCCTTAAGGTACGGCTTGTCCGAGGAGCCGAGGTACCCGGCTGCTTTTAGACACAATGGCGGCAGCGATTTGTCCTGGCAGAGAATGCGAAAGGCCTCGACCAGGTGGTGCAGCCCTTTGTCGGGTGTGATCCGCGCGAAATACCCCAGATGGACCGTCTCTTGCGGCCCCATTCGGCGCGTGCCATGCCCTGTCAAATTCAGCCCATGCGGTATCACATGGACTAGGGCCGGATCGAGTTGCATGTAGTCGATCATGTAATCGGCGTAATACCGGTTCATCGACACGAAAGCCGTGGCATCGCGGGCGTGTTGCCGTAGCAGATCGCGCGACTGTGTATACCAAGGCTCGGGCAGCCGTTCCAGAAAGACATCCTCGCCGGCCAACCCGCATACGACCGGAACGCCCAGTTCGCGGCGGATGGTGCCTGCCAGGCTGATCAAGATGGCATTGGTAACATGCACCACGTCGGGTTTGATCTCATCCTTGAGCCAGCGGATGAGCTTGAAGAGTTCCTTCTTTTGGCGGCCATGCTCGCCTTGCAGCATGGAGACGGTCAGGTCGCCCAGTTTGGTGGGATCGACCGAGCCGGAGTTCTTGGAAACCATCCGCAGCAGCGCGGGCGAATCCAACAGGGCATCGAACAGCCACGGCGTATGTCGGAAAAGGGCTGACTTTTGCTGCAAGAAAACATTGATACCGCCGAAAAAGACCCGCGACTGGCTGACATCGGCCTCGTCAGTGCGAATGGGCGTGTACGTCGGGACCAGCAGCGTGTCATGGCCGGCATTCATCAGCGCGGCGGCCAAGGTGTTATCGTGCAGGCAAGCGCCGCAGTACATTCCGCCAGCACCGGCGGCCAGGTAGACGATCTTCATGGCGGGCGTCATTCGCGGTGGGCGGTATTCTCCCTCTCCCGGAGTACCGGGCGAAGGAGCATCGGCGAGCAAATCGCCCCCTACAGCGGGCGCTTATTCGTGCGTCTCTTCCAGATAAGTATACCCTTGCAAGCCATCTTCGTAGAACCGCAACAGGCGGCCGGCTTGCTGGTAGTCGAGCCGGCCCTCGCGCACGGCGGCCTCCACGTCGCTGCGCAGCTTGCGCACCAGGACGTTGCAGTCGAACTCCACGTACTCCAGCGCCTCGCGGACGGTGTCTCCCTTGATGACGGTTTCCAGCATGACTTCGCCATCGCCATTGACGCTGACATGCACGGCGTTGGTATCGCCAAACAGGTTGTGCATGTCCCCCAGAATTTCTTGATAGGCACCAATCAAGAATGCACCCAGGTAGTACGGATCGCCATTGAAGCCATGCAGGGGCAGCGTCCGTTTGACATCCCGGCGGTCGATGAATTGGTCGATCTTGCCATCGGAATCGCAAGTGATGTCTCCCAGCACGGCATGGTGCTGGGGCTGCTCATTTAGCCGATGGATCGGCATCACGGGAAAGAGCTGCTTGATGGCCCAACTGTCGGGAATCGACTGAAATAGCGAGAAGTTGCAGAAGTAGGTCTCGGAGAGGAGCGCATCGAGTCCTTGCAATTCCTCGGGGACGTAGTCTAACTGCCGCACTAGCCTTTGGATTTTGCGGCAGATTTCCCAGAACAAATTCTCGGCGCGGCTCCGTTGGTCGAGCGGCAGATAGCCAGAGGCAAACTGGCTCATGGCCATGTCCAGCGCTTGCTGGGCATCGTGGTAACTTTCCAGCAGGTTGCGCGGCGCTAAACCCTCATAGGTACTGCGCAAGTCGTGCAGAGGCTGCTCGGCCTCCTCGTTCACTTCCAACGAGACGTTCGATTCTCCCAGGCCCGACACTCCCAGCACATTGAAGATCAGCGCGCTGTGATAGGCCACGATCGCCCGTCCGCTCTCGGAAATGATCGTGGGGTGGGCGACCCCAGCTTCGTCGCAGATCGACTGCAGGTGATATACCACGTCGTTGGCGTATTCTTGCAGGGTGTAGTTCACGCTCGATTCAAAGTTGGTCTGCGAACCGTCGTAATCAACGCCCAACCCGCCGCCGACGTCCATGTATTCCAGCCCAGCGCCGCGGTCTTTGAGTTGCACGTAGATCCGGCCGGCTTCGTTAAGGGCACCCTTGATATGGCGGATATTGGGAATCTGGCTACCCAAATGGAAGTGCAACAGCTTGAAGCAATCTTCCATACCGTGCTGTTTGAGCTCGTCGAGCGCACGCAAGATTTCACTGACGGTCAAGCCAAATTTCGAGCGGTAGCCCCCCGACCCTTGCCAACGTCCGCCGCCGCGGGCAGCCAGCTTCACTCGGACGCCAAACTGCGGCCGCACGCCAACTTTCTTGGCGTACTTAAGAATCAGTTCCAGCTCGGTGTATTTTTCGACCACCGGAATAATCTGCCGGCCGATCTTGTGGGCCAGCATGGCCATCTCGATAAACTCGGCGTCCTTGAAGCCATTGCAGATGATTGGCGTATCGTTGCCCGCTACGGCGGCCACGGCCAGCAGTTCGGGCTTGCTGCCCGCTTCCAGGCCAAAGTTATATGGGCGGCCAAACTCCAGCACCTCATCGACGACTTGCCGCTGTTGGTTGACCTTGATCGGGTAGACGCAGATGTAGCGTCCCTTGTATTGGTGTTCTGTAATCGCCGTTTGAAAGGCGTCATGAATCTCACCCAGGCGATGTTTGAGAATGCCGCCAAAACGGATCAAAATCGGCAGATCTATCCCCCGCTGCTCCAGGCTGTCGATCAGTTGCTTGAGATCGATGGAGCGTTCGGGATTTTTGGAGGGGTGGACGCGCAGGTGGCCGTCCTGGTTGATCGAAAAGTACCCCTTGCCCCAACGGGGAACCTCATACAATTCACTGGCGTCGGTGACAGTCCACCGATCGGCTTGCGTTTCGATCATCTTCCGATAGGCTCCAACCGTTCAGGGCAAGGACCAAGGTTTTGGCAGTCCTTCCCATATTAACGGCTGCTGGCTGGCCGTCGAGTCATGCCACGTTTGAATTTTGTGTGGCGGGCAGCCTGTAAGCTATGTTTTCAGCGGACCCCCGGGCCGATCGGCTTGTGCCGGCGGCCTATATGGTGCGTACCGACGTTGCCACAATCTCTATTCATGGCCCGCCCCCAGTTCCTCCATGCCCCATTTGCCCACTCCTACCAGAACCATGCCGATCGAACTTCGCTGGCTGGCGAGCGCTTCGACCAGTTGCTTTCATGCCGTCGATCTGTCGGCCCGTTGCCAACCACTGGCCGATGTCGGGCTGGCCGCCGCCTTGGCCCTGCCAACCCAAGCGTTGCTGGCGGAGTTTGGAGCATTCCATACTCGCTCTCCCAACCCGTTCGAGCACTTACTGCCGCTTTCGGCTGGCATCGGCTGCAATCGCGAGTTGGCGGAAGTCGTGTTGCGAAAAACGTGCGGTGGCAGTTCGGGTGATCACGAGCGGATTGCTATGTTGGCCGGGCATTTTTCCGACCTGGAACGGGCTTTCATAAAGTACTGCCCTGAAATCGTCGACCAACTAACGCTGCGGTCGGAACCGCTGCGTCAGCAATGGGAAGCCCGCGGGCCAGGTCTGATGCGCGGCGTGGGCCGTCTGACCGAGCCGGAATTGATTGTGGAATCGGCCGATGTGATTCTGGTTCATCCGGCCCGCGGCGGTGGAGGAGCAGCCCACTTGCTGTACAACTCAGTTCGCATCGAGGCCGTTCTGGCCAATGCCCTGCATGAATTGCCGGAAGTGTTGCGATTGGGCTGGCTGGTGGCGCAGCTCAACTCTGACTTGCCCCGCTACCAGGGAGAAATCCCCCGGCCCAGTTTGCGGCGTGTGGCGGCGCTGGCCTTGCTGCCCGCTCTATTGGCTGCCGCGGAACAGGTGGAACTGGCCCGGTGCGACGAACCAACTTTGGTGCTGGCCCTGCGGGCGTGGGTGGAAGACTGCCAGCCGGACGTCACCGCTGGCTTGGTTTGGCGCTGGTGGCAGACATACCTGGATAGCCGTCCGCGTTGGGACGTGGCCCTGGCGGCGCTCAACCAGATGGCTGGTTGAATTCGCGGCTTGTACCGGCCAAAATGGGGGCGTGATTCGGTCGGTCGGTCGAGCACAAGCCAAGGCCGGAGTTTGCCATGCAGCAAGTTCAACTTGTCGTCGCCAGCGATTTCTTGCGAAGCGACGTCGCCGGCCAGATTGACTTTGACCTTAGCAAGCAACTCTTGCGAGATCTAGGGCGAGCTTGCGCGCGGCATCCGGGACATCACATGTTGGTCGATGTGCGTGAAACGCGGGGATTCTTGTCGGCCGAGGAAATCTATTGTCTGGTCGAAGTGCTGGAGGAAGTCGGCCTGGGCGAGGATTGCAAGTTGGCCATTCTCAACCGGCCCAAGGACGACTTCGACCGCGCGAAGCTGTTGGAGATGTGCGCCAAGAAGCGCGGGCTGCGCGTGGCGGCTTTTCGAGACTTCGAAGCCGCGTTTGAATGGATTCGCCAATAGCAGCCTGTTGAAGAATTCAACAGGCTGCCGCATCGCATGGATGCGATGCCAAATGACGCCGTAAGTCGATATTTTGCGAGCCGTGAGGAGCTTTGCTCCGAACTTGGCTAGGTTGAAGAACGCCACGATGGCGTTTTTCAACGGGCTGGCAGGCTACGAACCCTGTAAACGAAGAATGCCGGGCCCGGGCAGCCCAGCATTCTTAGATCGAATCCTTCGATCGTATTTCGGCGGAAAAATTATCCGTCGCGGGGGTCGTCCGCGACGGTTTAGATCAGACCGGCGACTCTGTTTTCCCGCGTTGGCGGCACCGTGGACTAAACCAGTTCCTTGCGGGCACCAATCAACGTTTTCAACCTTTCGGCCAGCAAGGCCGCGTCAAATGGCTTCTTGAACGTCTCGTTAATCGTCGAGCGGTCAAAACTGATCGACTGTCCGTCGTCGGGCAGCAGGGCAATCAAGATCGTCTCGGCGTACTCGGTGTTGCGGCGCAGGTTCTGGCAGATTTGCAGAGCCTCCGTCCGGCCGATCGAGAAGTCCACGATGATGCAGTCAGGATGAAAGCTTTCGGCCTGAATGCCGGCTTCAAAACCACTGGCGGCAATCGCCAGTTTAAACGCGCGCTCGGCGGGAAGCTCGCGTTTGAGGTTGTCGAGCAGGACCTGGTCCTGGCCGACAACCAATACCTTTGCCATCGCCTGGTCTTCCAGGTCGCCCAATGGCATACCGTGTTCCTTAAGGAACTTAATCAGATACTCCCGCGGAATTCGACGGTCCTGCGATCCGGGGATGCGGTATCCACGGAGTCGGCCGGAGTCAAACCACTTGCTTACAGTGCGCGGGGCGACTTTACAGATCTTGGCAACTTGACCAGTTGTGAAGACCTTCATTACAGGTTCTCCAGTTCACGTCACTTGGATTGGAACTCTGTTCCGGCCGGAGCGTGCGTTCCGTCCGAAACAATTAGAGCCCCTTGTTGGCGTCCTGGGCCGCTGGCTTTCGCTCCGTCGCACCAGCTACTCTTGGCCACTCGTTCGCAAACATCTGGGTCGGGGACTTACGTTATTCGCTTCTACCGCGGACTCAGGCTTAGCTCCCTCTGGCCTGCGCCGCAGTGATAGCATCGGCATTCCAGGCAATCGGAACTCAGCGAAAACTCGTAAAATAGAGAAGCTGAGTGCCAACCTCTCTAGGACGGATGTTCGCGGTCACTCACACAAGACGAGCAACGGAAGCAGCACGCATGGTGGGAACAATCAGCGCGGTACGCCCGGAATAATCCGCGCGCATCGGCTATGTGCATTGGTGGTGGCAGGTTCCCCCCTGCGGCTTGCTTCCAATCGTGCTGTCTCGGCCCGTGTGAGGCGTTGACCCTAGCAAGCCTTCCAGTATCTAGCATCGTTTAGACCGGCCTTGTGACTTTAGACGCATTCACCAGTCGTGACGGTAAAGCGGGTGTTTCCGTCCGTATTCAAAGTACCCAGTCTACGTTCAGGGTAATTTGGGCCGTCCTGGCAACGCGCCAGCACGGGTAAACGGACGTTGCTGGCAGTGCCGCCTGGAAAAAAACGAGGTGATTAGCGCGAACCAAATCGGTTTCGACATTGGCACAAAAGCAGTACCCGCGACGCGAACGCCGGTTGGCGCAACGCAGTGCGAGTTGGCCGGCACTCGATTGCCAGCACGCCCAAAGTCAGCCTGGAAAACAAGCCGAGGAGAAAGCCCGCTGTCGCCCTGGCCAGAACCAGATCGCGACCGGCCATCTAAGGAATGTTAACCAACCGGTCAAGGATTGTCCGCTGATAGCAAGCTGGCGGATGGTCAACGCAGCCATGATGAAAGGACAAAGGCGGAAGGATGAAGAGAGTGGGCGGCTGGCTGAGGAGAAGGGTGGCTGGCGGCTGACCTCCGGGAAGCCACCCGCCGGCATCGTCACGGTGACGGGCAGCGAAAATACGTTCGGCCGGTTGTGGCCCGCCAGCTAGGCGGCCTGGGTGCCGTCGGACTTGGGTTCGGCGTCTGGCTGCCAGCGAACTTCTCCGGTTTCGCTGACATCTTCAAACCGTACCGAGACCGGTTTGGAAACGCCCGACTCTTGCATCGTTACGCCATACAGCGTGTTCGCGCAGGTCATGGTTTTTTTGGAATGCGTGACGATGATGAATTGCGTCGTCGTCAGAAAATCCTTGAGGACGTTGGTGAACCGTTCGATGTTGGCTTCATCCAGGTTGGCGTCGACTTCGTCCAGCACGCAAAAGGGGCTAGGACGATTGGCGAAGATCGCTAGCAACAACGCCACGGAGGTCAGCGTCCGCTCGCCGCCGCTGTAGAGCGAGATGTTGGGCAAGTCCTTGCCCGGCGGACGGGCGATGATCTCAATGCCGGCATCGAGGGGATCGACCCCTTCCTCCAGTTTGATATCGGCTTGGCCGCCGCCGAACAACTTGCGGAACAACGTCTGAAAGTGGAGCCGCACTGCATCCAGCGTTTCGATGAACAGGCGGCGGCTATCGGCGTTGATGCGGCCGATGATCTGCTGCAACGATGCCTTGGCGCTGGTCAAGTCTTGGTACTGCGCGGAAAGCTTGGCAAACCGCGATTCCAGGTCATCCAACTCGTCTAGCGCGTCGAGGTTGACCGCGCCGATGCTGTTGATCTTCCGCCGCAAATCGGCGATTTCGCGATCGACTTCCTCGCGCTGGTAGAGTTCTTCCGCGGTCGGCTGATGCTCCAGTTGCGCCAGTTCAATCTGGTAGTCGTCCCGCAGCCGCGCGGCCAGCCCGCCCCGTTGAAGGCGGACTTCGCCCGCCGCCAATTCAGCACGATGCATCTTTTCGCGGGCTTTCTCCGCCTCTTCCCGAGCCGCTTGCACCTGGCCCGCCAAGGCTCCGCGGCGCTGGCGGATTTCATCGCGTTGGCCCGCGCCGGCGGCGGCCTCCAACAACAGCCCATCCTTCCGCCAGTACAACTCAGCCAGTTGCGACTCCATCTCCAGAATGGCCCGTTCTGCCTTTCGCAGCCGTTCGGCCGTCTCGGCCGTCTGATGTTGGTGGTCGGACATGGCCTGGTCGCGGTCGCGGCGTTGCCGGTCTATCTGCACCAGCCGTTGCCGCAGCCCTTCCAGGCGTTCCTCGCTCTTGGCCAGATCCACTTGCCAGGTGGTGGCTTGCCGAATGGCTTGCTGGCGGGCTTGTTCCAGTTCGTCCAGCCGGCGGGCCGTTTCGGCCGCGATGATCTCGTGTTGTGTCAGCCGCGCAGTGACCTGCGCCGAAAGTTCGCGGGACGATTCGATCTGTTCCGCGGCCAGCACATGCTGGGCCTCGGCGGCGTTCAATTCGGCCTCGAACGCGCCACGCTGCTGGTCGAGCTGCTCCAATCGCTCGGCCGAGGCTTTGACCCGCAGGCGTTGTTCGGATGCGGCATCGGCCGCCAGGCGATGCTGTTCCAACCGGTGGGTAACATTGGCCTCGGCCTGTTCGATCTGCTGGTCGAGCTGCGTAAGCACCTCACCTAGCTGGCGGATATCGGCCTGGATGGCGTCCGTCTGGCCGCGCAGCACGCGCAATTCGCTGCGGCGAGAGATAAAACCGGCCCCGCTTTGCCGGGCATTCAAAATGATGGTGCGGTCGGTGCCCAGCAACTCGCCCGACAGCGTTATGAACCGTGCGCTAGGTGCTTCGGCCGCCAATTGGCGGGCCCTCGACAAAGTATCGACGACCCAGGCATCGCCCAGCAGCCGCCGCTTCAGCCCTTCGTAGGCTGGTTCCACCTGCACGAATTGCTCCGCGGGGCCGACGACTCCCTCGCGCCCTTGGAAGTGAATCGGCCTTTCCGAGGTTTCCGCCGGCTCCGCTCCATCCCAGCCCACCAGCCCCAAACGTCCTGGCGGGCGGCCTTCCTCCGACAACAAGTGCGACAAAAGCTCTTCGCCGGGGCTGATGACCACATGCCCGGCGGTTTCCCCCAACAGCGCCTCGATCAAAGGGGCCAACTCCAGATCGACACGCAATAGTTCCGCCACCAGGCCGACCACTTGCCGGTAGGGCCCGGGGGTTTCTCCACGGGCGCGGCCGATGGCTTCCTTGACGCCCGCGGTGTGGCCTTCCAGGCGTTGCTCCAACTCGTCCAGCACGGCGATTCGCTCTTGCTGGCCGGCCAGACGCTGCCGCAGGCGGCTCATATCTTGCGTGCGGGCGGAATGCGTTTGCCTTTTTTCGGCCAAATCATGCTGCGCTTGTAGCACTTCGTCTTGCCGCCGCGCAGCCATCTCCGCCAGAGAGGCGTGGTTGCGCTCCAAAGCTTGAAGTTCGGCCGCCAAGGTCCAGCGACTTTGGGCCAACTCTTCCAGCCGCTGTTGCACGCGCTGCCGCGTGGCGGACAAGGCCGAAAGTTGCGCCTCCAGGCCGCTGATTTCGTTGCCCAGCATGGCCCCGGTGCGCATTTCCTCCAGGCAAGCGGTGCGTCGTTCCTCGTTTTCTTGACGCAACGCCCGCATCTGGCTGGTCAAATCCGACACGCTCAATTCGCCCGCCGCCAATTCGCCCGTGATCGACTGATGCTGTTGCTCGGCGGCTGCCACAGCGGACTGCGTAGTGGCAATCTGCTGGTCCAGGTCGCCCGAACGGGCCTTGATGGCCGCGTATTGATGGCGATGGCGGGCGATTTCCACTTCCAAATCGCCGCAGCGCGATCGCTCGTGCTCCACGGTTGTTTCCGCCGAGGAAATCTGCTCCCGGTCACGGGCCAGTTGTGCTTCGCAAGTTCGCACTGCCTCGTCGAGGGAAACCAGCGCGTCGTCCAGGGCGAGCGACTCAGCCTCCAAGGCTTCGATTTTGGCGGCCTGAACGTCGGCCTCGTCGCGCTGGGCTTGGATGATGCTTTCCTGTTCGGCCAGTTGGCTGCTGAGTTTGCGCCAGTCCGCCAGGCCGACTTGCGTCCGCAATTCTTGCAGCCGGCCGGCATGTTCGCGATACCGCCGCGCTTTGCCTGCCTGGTTGCGTACGCTACGCAGCCGTGAATCGACCTCCTCGACTATGTCGTTCAGCCGCAACAGATTTTGATCGACACGCTCCAGCCGCCGCAGCGACTCGACCTTCTTGGCGCGGAATCGGCTGATGCCGGCTGCTTCCTCGAAGATCACCCGGCGCTCGCGGGTGGACGTTTGCAAAAGAGCATCGACCTTGCCCTGCTCGATGACGCTGTAACCTTCGCTGCCGACGCCCGTGCCGGCCAAAAGGTCGCGAATGTCGCGCAGCCGGCAGGGCTGGCGGTTGATGAGATATTCCCCCTCGCCATTGCGGTAGACCCGCCGCGTGACGTGGACCTCCGGCGTGTCGATGGGGAGCAGCTTGCCGCTGTTGTCAAACGTCAGCGTGGTCTCGGCGGCGTTGAGCGGGGGGCGGCTGCCGCTGCCGTTGAAGATGACGTCGGCCATCTCCTTGCCGCGCAGGCTCTTGACGCTTTGCTCGCCCAGCACCCACTTGACGGCATCGACCACGTTGGACTTGCCCGACCCATTGGGCCCGACCACCACCGTAATGCCGCGATGAAACTCCAGCCGGGTTTTATCGGCAAAGCTCTTGAAACCGACGATTTCCAGGGCTTTGAGCATGGGGCGGAACGAAATGCAACTTTCGGATTTCTAGTTTCAATCGCCGTCAGAGTCGGCTCCTACAGGGTTGTAGGGGGCGATTTCATCGCCGATGCGAGCGGAGATCTCCGTTTCAATCGCCGTCAAAGACGGCTCCTACAAGGTGGTCGGCCATGGAATCGCCCCCCAAGAAACCTTGCCGATCGCTGACAGCTTCTCTGCTTACTCCTTACCTCGCCCCACCATCTTAGCAAAGAATGTCCTCACGGGGCGTTTTGGCGGAACTTCTTCGTCCTCTTTTTTGTCCGTTTGTCGAGGGATTCGTGCAGGGTTATCGAGCTTGGCCGACCGGCGATCGAAGAGATCCGGCAAAGGAGCATCGGGGACGAGGCCCCCGTCGGGTTGCACGGGCCCTTCGCCTTCCACTTCCTCGCCCTCCACCTCTTCCAACGGTTCGTGGCCATCGCGGTAGTAGATACGGCCCGCCTCCGGGATGGCATCGACTTCAAACCGGCTGTCCAGATTGTTCGATTCGTGGGCTTGCTGCAAGAATTGCACGACTTCCGGGTAGCTGCCGCCGACATCCACGATGGCCCGCAACACGTCGTCCAGGCGGTTCGATACCACCCGCTTCTGATCTTGTTCGCCCACGGCAAACCGGCTGACGGTAACTTCGTCGCCGCCGCGCGAGTTGACCCAAAGCTGCTTGCTGGCTTCCAACGTCATAGGAGTCTTCAAGACTTGATCGCCCCCGAACAGCACAATCTCTGGCCGATAGCTGCGCGTGGCATGGACCATCGGCGGGCCGTCGGAGTCGATCACATGATAGCTGAAGCGGTCGTCGAACTTCTCTCCGCGGATCACGGCATCGTTAGGGTTCATGGCCCACAGCGCGCGGAATGCGCCATAGCGAGTCTCGGCGCTGGGGACATGCAGCAGTTCACGCAACTGGTCGTAGGCCGACACATCGTCCATGGCGCTCAAGGCCGCCAAGGCAAACACTCGGAAGGCCGGCTCGTCGCGGGCGGCGTCAGCCAGCGGCTTGGCGGCGTCTGATTCATCCAGGTAGGCTAGGGCCTCCGCGGCGTAAAAGCGAACTTCCCGATCGGAAGCCTCCAGGCCCTTCTTCAGAGCCGGAATGCCCTCTTTGCCCAAGGCCTCTAGGCGAATGGCGGCCGTGGATGAAGTCACCGGATCGAGCAGTTGCCGCTCCAGCAGATTGATGCGCGCCAGCCTTTCCGTGGAAGTCTCACGAACAGCCACGGCCCGCACCACGCGGATGTAGCGCTCGATGTTGTCTTTATAGCGCGGGTGGACATTGATCTCGATGAACTGGTCGTCACGGGCGTTGGCCACACCGGTCTTTACGCCGCTTTCGTGGGTGCTAAAACGCCGATTGATGGCCGTGGCGACCGGCGCGCTAAACCTTACGGACTTGTATTGCGGCTTGATGAGCAGGGCCAATGGCCGCGAGACCAAAGCCACGCCTCCGCCCAGAATGCGAGCCTTGTTCTGCGAGATGGCGTCGGTATCGTCCCCCTTGAGAGGCTGCACCATCAGCGGGCCTTGGGCCAGCGCTTTCACGCTTCCCTCCCGGATTTGGGCATCCAATACCGCCATCTCCTTCAGCCGCGTCTCCATCAGCCAGCCCCCCGCCAGGCTTTCGGTCTCCGACTGCGGCGGCGAGTGGAGCTCAATATCGAAGCGGTCCCCCTTTTGAATGCCGGCCCGCAAGAAGCCCTGCACGACCACCAAGGCCGTCTGGCCAGAGGCCAGCATCTGGTTGGGATTTTCGACGCCGCGGGTTTGCATCTCGGTGATCAGGTACGACCGCTGCGGCGACGGAGGCGGATCGCCCCCCGTCCCCTGCAAGCCGGTGACCATGGCGATGCCCTCCACGCGCACGGCGTTCATCTGGTGTGGCACGGCAAACTCGCCGACGAGCTTGGTATCGGCACCGGCCTGCTCCAACTCCTCGGGGCTTTGGGGCCTGACGGTGGGGCTCGACGAACAACCGCTAGCCAACAGCAACATGCCCACGATAATGGCGGCGTAAGGCTTCATGCCTGTCCGAACTCCATTCGATGAAAAATTAGTCGCGCAATCCTGGCGCGTGCCGGCACGGGGAACGAGTCCCGTCCCGGCTGAGGGCGCAATAACAGCCATGTACTGAAAAGAAAGGTAGTAGAGGGGCGGAAAATAGTGGCCTTCCACCGGCGCGTCAAGAGAACCTGCGAGAAAGAATCGCGTATAATTGCTGAAATCGTCTACACCACCGGCCAAGGAACCAACACGTATGAACCGCGCCGACGCCTATGCCCTGGTATGCGAGTACACCAGCAGCGACAGCTTGCGCAAGCATATGCTGGCGGTGGAGGCAGCCATGCGGGCCTACGCGCGGCGGTTTGGGGCTGACGAGGAATTGTGGGGCGTGACCGGCCTGCTGCACGACTTTGACTACGAACGCTGGCCCAACCCGCCCGACCATCCGTTGAAGGGGGCCGAGATTCTGGCCGCGCGGGGCTGCCCTGAGCAGATCATCTATGCCATCAAATCGCACGCCGACTACTTGCAACACATTGCGCCGCGCGTCTCTCCCTTGGACAAGGCCCTGTATGCTTGCGACGAGCTGGCCGGATTTGTCACGGCCGTGGCGGTGATCCGGCCCGAGGGGATTGTGGGCATGCAAGCCAAGAGCGTGCAAAAGAAGCTGAAGCAAAAGTCTTTCGCCGCCGCCGTCAAACGCGAAGACATCGTCAACGGGGCCGCCGATCTAGGCGTCGAACTGAACGAACATATCCAGTTCGTGATCGACGCTATCGCCCTGGAAGCCGAAGCCCTAGGCCTGCGCGGCGACGCCGGTGGAAAGGAGCCGGATGATCGAGCTCAGCCTGACCAGTAACCCACTACGACTTGGCCCGGCGGCTGCCGCCTGGGCCAAGGTTGACGCAGCAACAGCCCAAGTCGATCAGCAACGGCTGATTGGGTTGCTCGACGGCGATCACGTCTGGGTGTAGCGAATAGACTACAAAGCGGCCTTGCTTCTCGGTCTTGACAAAGCCAGCATGCCGCAAAACCCCCAGGTGATGTGACACATTCACGACTTCCTCCCCTAATTCCTGGGCGATATCGCCCACATTCTTCCCCCCCTTGAATAGCCGTGTAATGATCTTCAACCGATCAGGATCGGCCAGGGCTTTCAGCCGCGTGGCACAGTCGTCGAACTCCTCGTTGGCTTTCATCAGGTCGCGTCCGGCACCACGGCTGAAAAAAATCGGCGGTGCGGCCTTAGGGAGGGCACTCAACACCGGAATTAACTAGTTTACGAGATTACGCCGCGAGTGGCGAGTCTAGAGAAGCGGAAAAGTCGTCACTGCCATCACCTGGAATGAATGCCAGCTTGTGACTGGCAATTTACTCTGACGATCTTTATAATATCAGATCGTTGTTCGGCCTGCCTCCGGCTGTTTCACGATCGCCAGCAACCACCATCGCCCGAAACGATGCACGCCTTTAAGGGATATGCCGCGAGTACCGTTTTTCATGCTGGGTTATTGTACGCGCTGTCGTTGGTGGCCCAGTTCTCTCCGGTAGCACTGCCGGTTAGTTCCGGACGGGCCTCTTTGCAGGTCGCCGCTTCGGCTGCATCTCGTAAGGAAACGCCCCCGCCCGAACCCGAGTTGCGGCCCAAGCCGGAACAACTCGAAGCCGAACTCACCGAACCGGCCGAGCCACCGGCCGAGCCAATTGACATTGCGATGCTGGCCGAAGCGGAGGCCCTCGTTCCCGCCGAAGAGATTCCGCGTGAAACCGAGGAAGCCTTGAAGCAAGAGTTCCTGGACGAGGCGGAACCTCGGCCGCAACCAGAGCCAGACCTCGATCCGCGGGATCCAGTGCCGCCGCGGCCTCAACGGCAGGCCGAGGCCGATGCGGTAGCCGCCGCGCCCCAGGTGGCAGAGCTAGCAACGGTAATCCCTGCCACCACGCCGGTTGCCCGGACTTCGTTCAAACCGAGAGAACCTGTCGAACCTCCAGCAACCACTGAGCAAGTCCAGCCGACACCGCCTCGGCCCGACCCCGACGCCAGATTGGTGGCCATGGTTGATGCCATCGCATCGGCCCCCTCGGCCGGCAGTGAAGGGGCCCAGACCGATACCGATCCGACGCTGGTGGTTAATCCCGCGCCACCTTATCCCGCCGATGCCTTGCGGGCTGGACTGCAAGGCCGGGTCATCTTAAGGGTGGCCGTCAATCGGGCCGGCATCGTCGATGCGCTGCAAGTTGAGACGAGCAGCGGCAGCGCCTCGCTCGACAGCGCGGCGGCGGAGACTGTTCGCCGCTGGCGATTCCGGCCGGCCACCCGGCTGGGGCGTCCCACCGCCACCACGGTGCTGATACCGGTGCGCTTCTCCATTCGCGGGCAATAAGCGGCCGCGGATATCTTGTGGTCGATTCGGTCCACTGCCTACTCGGCCCATATCGACTGCGCCGACTTTTCCGGCCGTGCGGATCGCGCGGGCACGCCCAACTACGTTCTGATATTCGTTAGAGCTTTTGTCTCAGGCGGCGGATTGTAATGCCGAGTTTGTAATGTAACGAAGGCGCGGATCGCGCCGCGCATCGCGATTGAAACAATCTTCTCGGCAACACCCACCCCAAGACAACATTATGATTCCTACAATCGTCACCGTTTCGCGCAGGCTGGCGGCCACGCTGCTGCTGGTGGCCGTTTGGTCGGGCAATAGCCTGGCCCAGGAAGATGCCGGCGATGGCCCGACAACCACGCTGCCCGATACGAATGTTACGGCCGACCCTCAACCGACGGTGGAACCCGGCTCGCAAGATCCACAACAATTCCCGCAATCGCAGCCCCAGTCCAATAACTTTCCGCCGCAGAACCTGGAGGGCAACTCCATCCTGGATGGCACGATCTTCGACAATTCTCCGGCGAACGGGTACCAGGCGGACACATCGACGACCGGATCGATCATCGCCATCGCGGACGCCGACAACCCGGCCACGGTGAACGTGATCACGCGAGATCTGTTGAACGATCAGCAAGTGCTGAATCTGAATGACGCCATTCGCAACGCGGGTGGCGTCTCATTCGGCGGTTCGGAGTCGTTCTTTCAGGACCGGATCATTCTCCGCGGTATCGAATTGCAATCGCGGGATTTCCGTCGGGATGGCTTCTTCGATCCCACTACGGTGCCACGCGACTTCCAAAACGTCGAGCGAGTGGAAATCTTGAAAGGCCCGGCATCGGTGCTGTACGGATCGGGCTCACCCGCCGGTATCGTGAATATCATCACCAAGACGCCCGTGGATGCCACGTTCACCAACTTCAACGTTACTTTGGGCAGTTTCAATCAGCAGCGCTATACCTTCGACGCGAACGGCCGCGTGAACGAATCGGGGACGCTGCTCTATCGCGTCAACGGGGCTCAAGAAGATACCAGGACTTTTCGCGACTTTGGGTTCTTGGGCCGCACGGTGATTTCGCCAACCTTGACATGGATCTTGGATGATGCCACGCGGATCACCTGGGCGGGCGAATACCACCGAGATCGCCGTCGTGGAGATCAGGGAATTCCAGCCATCAATGGCGATCCCCTAGCATTGCCCAGCGACCGTTACGTTGGCCAACCGGCGAATGACTTCGCCAATTACGAGGAATTCCGCCAAACGGTGCGAATCGTCCGAGAGTTAAACGAAAACTGGACCTTCAACATCGGCGGCTCTTCGCTGTTTTACAACGTGGGCGGATCAGTCACCAGTGCAACGGCCACCCCCAACCCGCTGATCGTTCCCGCCCTGCCGCCTCCTTTGTTCTATCAGAACCGGTCGCGGTTCACCCGGGACAACGAACAAGCCCAGTCGATGATCACCAACCTGGCGGGCGACTTTTGCACCGGCGAGATCCGGCATCAAATGGTCGTGGGCATGGAGTACATCTACTTTGATTCCGCATCGACCTTTTCTCAAGCATTGATCGCGGCCCCGTTTAACGTGGCCAATCCGGTATACGCCAATCCAGCCCCATTGCCCGTCGACACGTTCTTTTTGGATACACCCGCCTTCCGCCAGCAACGCGTGGGTGGTTACCTTCAGGACTTGGTCCATCTGAACGACTATTGGAAGGTCTTCGGAGGAGTGCGGTTCGATACAGTCCATCAGACGTTTAATCGCACCACGGCCTTTCCGTTGTTTGGCATTCCGCCCGCTACGTTGACCTCCCAGCAAAATTTCAATTGGGTGACTCCACGAGGGGGCATCATTTACCAGCCATTTGGCGATGAGTCGCTGGCGGCCTACTTCAACTACACGCAATCGTTCCAGCCGCCGGGAGCCGGCATTTATGTTAATCCAGGCCCTTTGCGGCCCATAACGGGTGAAATCTTCGAAGGGGGCATTAAAACTCAGCTTATCGAGGGGCTGACTTTCAACGCGGCCGGCTTCTATACGACGCTCAACAACGCGGACTTTAACAACCGCTCGTTCTTCTTGACGCAGATCGGCCAGATTCGCAGCCAAGGGGTGGAACTCAATCTGTACGGCAATCTGACGGAAAGGCTGAGCGCGGTGGCCAATTACACCTATCTGGACACCCGCTTTTCAGACGTTGACCCCGCGTTCAATGGACAACGGCAGCGCAACGTGCCGCACAACAACTTCAACGTTTGGACGCGGTACAATTTGTACGTGGATGATTGCCAAACATTCGGCGTGGCGTTGGGCCTGATTTATGTCGGCAACCGCCCTGGCGATGTGCCCAACACCTTCACGCTGCCGAGCTATGCCCGGCTCGACAGCGGGCTGTTCTACGAACGGGGCCGGATCTTCGCCAATGCCTACTTCGAGAACATCAACGGCGTCAAATACGCCGTAACGTCAATCGACCAGTTTCAGATATTTCCTGGCGCACCGTTTAACGCCCGCTGCCAGTTTGGCGTGACATTCTAAGGATTCAGTCCTAATGTGTCGCCGGCCGCAACGAATGATGCAGGCAGGCGCTCGCGGGGGGCAAGGTAAAACCGTCGAGCCGGCTGCAAAGGCCCGGCTCGGCGGTTTCGATTATTGAATGTCAGGCCGGCTTATTGGCAACCAGTTGCATTTCGCGCATTTCGATTCCCTGGAGCACGAAGCAAGCTTTCTTGCCCAACTTGGCGAAGCGGGGTTGGCCAAAACCAGCCTGCAACAATGCCTGCACCGCCTCCTCTGGCGAAGGGACATACTCCACCAGAGCCGCCGGCCCTGGCAGATTGGGCCGCAAATACGGACTCCCCCCCACCAACCCGTGTATGGACAGCTCTCCTCCGGGCCGCAACACGCGCCACGCTTCCGCCAAGAAGGCTTCTCGCCCGCCCGGCTGAAAGGCCCGATTCAGCGAGCCTTCGAAGCGGATTTCATCCACGCTGCCGTCTTCGTGGGGAATGTGCTCCGGGGGAGGATCTGACAAAATGTGTTGCCAGACGACTTTATCACGTTCAGGGCGGTGGAGCGTTGTCAGCCTTTGCAGCAAGGCCGCCGTCTGATTCTCGCCATGTTCGTGGATGTCCTCGTGCAAGACGTAAAATTCCCACAGAGTTTGGTCGGGGTCCGTCACCCAGAATTTGGTTTGCCGGGCATAGCAGCACTCCACGCCCTCCTCGCGCTCGGTGGCGAAACCCGCGGCTTCCAGACGGGCCTGCACCTCGACCAATGCTTCAGGCCCCATGAGCCGCAGCCCGACGTGGTTGAGAACTCCCCCCGGCTGATGCGGTAACGGAATCAACGACAACACCAACGGCGGCTGGTCTACCTCAAACTTGGCATAGTCGGCATGGAGTTTGGCGGGATCGCGATCAAACAAGACGCGATAAAAGGCCACGGACTTGGCCAAGTCATTGGCGTTTAACGACAAATGGAACCTTACCACGCTGGCTGTTGGGGCTGCGATGGCGGTCGATTGCGCTTCCTCTAACGTGGCCATACGGTCGATCTCCAAGTGTTGGTTTGCCGCCATTGTAACTGGCTCAAGTGATATTGCCCGAAACACCAATGGTCATCCCCTCGGCCGGGCCGGAATTCCGTTCCAAGCGCCGTCAGCCGCTCGTGGCACCGGCGTCAACGCAGCCAGCGCGGCCAACAAGATCGCCAGCCCAGCCAGCGTTCCGCAAGCCGTCAGGTAAGAACCCGACTCCGCCTGGCCAAACGCCAACCATTGCGGCCCGATCGAGGAGGCCAGCACCGTCATCATTTGCGCCGCTCCTTGAATTCTCCCCAGCCAAGCCGAGCCAAACGCCTGGCCCCAGACCGTGAAGAAGATTACGGTTACCAACCCCCCGGCGACAGCCATGAGTGCCGTATAGGCGTAAACCAGCGTTAGGCTGTGCACTCGCGGCAATACCATCAGTGCCGCGGCCATGATCGCCATTGAAGTAGCCAGCAACGGTCGCAGCGAAACCAAACGGGCCAAACCGCCTCCCACCAGGTTGCAAGCCATGCCCATCAAGAAGCCGATCGACAAGGTCTGGTGGTAGGTCTCCGCGGAAAAGCCGCGCTCCGCCAATATGGCCTGGTTGAACAGGGACACGGCGGAACTAACCAGCAAGAAAAACGAACTGCAAACCGCATAAGTCCAGAAGCAGGGAGAAAGCAGCGCCTGCCAAAGCGTAGCGCTAGAAGCCGGGCCGGTGGCATCGTCCATTTGGGAACCGACGAACTCGCGGTGGTCTCGGCGCGGCCGGCCGCGAACCAGCAACAGGGCCAGTGGCGCGCCGACAAACATAATACTGGCCCCGACCATCCACCAAGCCGAACGCCAACCCGCGGTCAGTGTCAGCCCCCCGACTTTGCTGAATGCCAGCGCGAAACCGATTCCCATGATGACCGAGAAAGCCCCCATCGCCAGAGGCAAGTTGCGGCCAAACCATTTGCCAACGAGTGCCAGGCTGGCGGTTGAGAGCATGCTTTGGCCAAAACCGCGGGTCAGCATCACGGCCCAAAACAACTCCCACGGTCCGGCGGCGTGGCTCATCCAGATCGTCGCGCTTCCCAGACCCAACAAGGTCGCGGCCAAGGTCAATCGCGCCCCCACGCGGTCGATCAGCCAACCGCACGGCAGACAGAACATCGCTCCGAGCAAAGTGGCCCATAGATTGATCTGGGCAAACGTAGCCGGACTGAGGCGCAGTTCTTCCATCAGCGGAGTGGTGATCAACCCCAACCCGTGAGTGCGGCCGGGAAGCGTGGCCACCATGGCGGCCGCCGCCAATGGGACCATGACCCACCCGTAATGCGGCCAGCGCGCCGTCTTAACGAGAGCGGCATCGAGCGGTAAAGAGCCATCAGACATGCATGAACCTTGTCGCGTCCCCACCTGAAGCGGCGGAAGTGGAATTATCGGGAAGGCACTTCCGCGCCCGTTTCTAGCGATAATAAACGTCGGTCTTGCCGTAGTCGGCGTAGCGCTCGCGCAGCCACGAATGAAACGCTTTGTAGTGCGCTTCGCGACGGTCGCCTCCGTCACGGTCGGCGTTATAGCTCAGATAGAGTTGGCGGCGCCAGGTTTCCGTACGGTTCACGGCCGATCGGTGCGGCGTAAAGCATCCGAACAGAGCGATGTCGCCCGGGCGCAGGTCGAGTACCGTGGGGTGTACACCATCCACTGCCTCCGCGGGCAGATCGTGGTACATGCCATCTCGCGGGCACAAATACCCCTGATGGTGGCAACCGGCAAACACCTCGGTGGCGCCGTTTTCCGCGTCTGCCGCGTCAATTGCCAGCAGCACCGTGATGAACGTTTCGGGAAAGTCCTTCCAACTGATGAAATCCTGGTGCAGCGGGTAGCCCAGTGTGCCGGGCGGCTTGTAGATCAGTTTGTCCTTGAACAAGTGGGCCTCGCCGCCGTAGATGCTTCGCAATGGACCCAGAATGCGTTCGTCGCGCGATAGCCGCGCACAGACCGGCCCCAAGTCAATGATCGGATCGAAGCACTCGAAGGTACATTCCTTGGTTTCGTGATGATCCTTCCAACGGCAACGGATATTGCGGGTGTCGATCAAGTCCTTTCGCCACCATAACCCATTGACCTCACGCTCCAACCCGGCGATCTCCTGGGGAGTAAAGACATCGCGCAAGATCAAGTAGCCTTCGCGCTCGTAGGCGGAGAGTTGCGCGGCGGTAAGGCTGACGGCGGAAGCAATGCTAGCGGTCATGGCGGGTCCGGCAAAGCCGTGAATCGATTAGACATTCGTTTAATTGTTAGATTGTGTCAAACCGTCATGGGCAAAGCAAGTCTTGGCGGAGGTGTCAACGACGGTGGCCGGCTGCGGCCGGTGGGCCAAATCTTGGCCTTGATGTTTATTCACGATCCTGGTGAGATCGGCCGATCATAGCGATTGAAACGATCAACCGGATTGCGCCATGGCTGGCGCTGCTGGCAGTTGTAGCAGACGGCCGCGGCGCGCGGCCGGCCAGGGTGAACTAGAGTCGAATAGCGTTTTCCTCGACTCCTTCGCCTTTCACCGCGGACAAGGAAGTCTTGTTGCCATGAGCACAGTTCCGACCATCGACTCGCAACTCGTTAACCAGGCGCGGCATGAAATCCGCGGGCTGGTGCATGAGATCGAGCAATTGTCGCGCCGCGAGGACCTGGCGGTCGCCGAGTTCTACCGCGAATTCCTGGGCCGAGTCGTTACCGCCATGGGGGCGGTCGGCGGAGTGATCTGGCTGCGGGGCGAGTCGGGTTTGCGCGCGGAACACCAGGTAGGGCTGTCCGAAGGCGATTTAGGAACCGAGGGGGACGACCGCCGCAAACACGCTAAATTGCTGCAAGGCGTGATGGACGACGGACGCCCGTTGCTTTCGCAACCGTTCTCGGTGGCTGGCGACGATGACTCCGCCGGCAACCCCACGGGCCACCTGTTGCTGGTTGCGCCGCTGAAGGCTGACCGCGAAACCGCCGGCGTGCTGGAGATATTTCAACGGCCCGCCGCCGGTGCCGTCACGCAACGCGGCTACATGCGGTTTGCCTCGCAAATGGCCGACCTGGCGGGGGACTTTCTCAAGAACCACCGGCTGCGGCAGTTTGGCGACCGGCAATCGCTGTGGCAGCAATGGAACCAATACGCCAAGGCGGTGCATGCCTCGCTAGACCCTCGCCGCACGGCCTTCGCCCTGGCCAACGAAGGGCGGCGCTTGCTGGCTTGCGACCGGGTGAGCGTGTTGCTGCCGGCGCATGGATCGCTGAAGCTGGCCAGCGTGAGCGGCCAAGAAATACTCGACGTGCGCGCCGGGCTGGTCAAACGGATGCAGCGGCTGGCGGCAGCCGTGGCCAAGACGGGTGAGGATCTGTGGTTTGACGGGCAAACACAAGACCTGTCGCCGCAGATCGAAACCGAACTGCAAGCCTACGTTGACGAATCGCACGACAAGACGTTGGCGGTATTGCCGCTGCTGGCGGCGTCCACGCGTGCCAAGGCCCGGCCCGAGTTGCTGGGCGTGGTGGTGATCGAGCATTTTGAACGCCGGATTCCGCGCGAGGAACTGGCCGACAAGGTCGCCGTGATCCGAGAGCATGGTGCCGCGGCAATCGCGAATGCCCGCGAGCACGACGGCCTGTGGCTGCTGCCCGTGTGGAAGGCGGTCAGCCAATCTCGCGTGCTGCTGGAACTTCGCAATCTGCCCAAGACCATGTTGGCCGTGGGGGCCGTGATGTCGGCCGCGCTGGCCTTGGTACTGATACCCGCGGATTTTACGCTGGAGGCCCGCGGCGTGTTGCAGCCGGTCGAGCGCCGCGAGGTCTTCGCCAGTAGCGACGGACTGGTGATGCAGGTCCACGCCCGGCATGGCCAGAGTGTCGAGCAAGGCGAAGTCCTGGTCGAACTGAAAGACGCCGATCAGGAGTCCAAAATCACCAGCCTGCGGGGCGAGTACAGTTCCAAGTTGGCCCGCTACAACGCCGTGCGAAATCTGCAACTGACCGAGAAGAAGCTCGACCAGGTCGACAAGAACCGCCTCAAGGGCGAAAGCATGGAGTTGGAACAGTCGCTGAACAGCATTCAAGGCCAACTGCGGCTGGCTGAGGAAAAACAGAAGCAACTGCGGATTGTTAGCCCCATCGATGGCGAGGTCGTCACTTGGGATGTCTACGATCTGTTGATCCGCCGACCGGTCAACCGGGGTGATGCCTTGCTCAGCGTGGCCAATCCGGCCGGCGACTGGGAACTGGAATTGCGTATGCCCGAGGACCGCATGGGCCACCTGGCCCAGCAGTGCCGCGAAACAAAGGATGCCCCGCGGGTGTCGTACATACTGGCGACCGAATCGGGTGTGCAGCGCGAAGGGACCGTCAAGGAGATTCACGAAGCCGCGGAAGTCCGCGGCGAGGACGGCAACACCGTGCTGGTTAAGGTGCAAATCGACAAGAGCGGGCTGACGGCACCCAGGCCGGGGGCCGAAGTCACCGCCAAGGTTTATTGTGGACGACGAAGCATTGGCTATGTCTGGTTTCACGACCTGATCGCCTTCGTCCAATCAAAAGTTCTGTTCCGCTTGTAGGAAGATGCAATGCGTATTCGACTATTGCTGACCGCTGCGCTGCTGATGGCGAATATGGGCGCGGCCCCAGGCCAACGTTCCGCGACACCCGGCCAGGCCCGGCTGGAGCGTTGTCTGGTGTCGTTGATCGAGGATGTGGAAGTCCCGGCCTCGGAAGCCGGCCAGTTGGTCGCCGTGGAAGCCCGCGAGGGCTTGCAGGTGGAGGCTGGCGCACTGTTGGCCCGCATCAACGACGACCAGCCGCAACACATGCGTAAGATTGCCCTGGCCGAACAGAAAGCGGCCGAAGAGCAGGCCTCCAACGATGTCAAGGTCCGTTATTCGAAGGCGCTGACCGCCAAGTCAGGGACGGATTACCGCGATACCACTATCCTCAACAGGCGTTCGCCGGGAACCATCTCGGCTTCCGAGGAACGCCGCAAACTGCTGGAGTTGCGAGCTGCCGAACTGCAGGTGGAACAAGCCGAGCTGGATCAGCGGGTGGCCAAGTTCACCGCCGAATCAAAGAGTTCCGAACTGGCTGCCGCCGATACGGCTATCGCCCGCCGCCAAATTCTGGCCCCCATTTCCGGCATGGTCGTCGAAACCCACAAAAAGCTGGGCGAATGGGTACAGCCAGGCGAGACCGTATTGCGTATCGTGCGATTGGACCGGCTGCGCGTGGAAGGCTTCTTGAACGCCAGCGAACATAACCCGCACGAGGTGATGAACCGGCCCGTGCTGGTGGAGGTTCCCTTGGCCCACGGCCGCGTGGAACAGTTCCGCGGCAAGGTGGTGTTCGTCAGCCCGCTGGTCGAGGCGGACGGTGAGTTCCGGGTGTGGGCTGAAGTGGTCAACCGCACCGAGGGCGATCAGTGGCTGCTGCTGCCAGGCCTGAACGCGGCCATGAGTATCGAACTAGGCCGGACGTTGCCTCCGGCCAGAGAGGCACAGCGGCCTGTGCCGACCGGGCGACGATAGAAAAAGCCGGCAGCGGCGAAGTTGTCAGTTATAAGTTTTCAGTGACTTTATCGCCGATCAGCCATAGCCCCGGCAGTGTCGACAGTAGCGTCGCCAAGCCTACTGTCGCCTCTGCCGGGGCTGTTGGATGCACACCGCCGCCCGAAGCATTCCCCTGGTTTCATCCGCTACGGAATCGCCTCCTACAACCGAACACTGAACACTAAAAACTGAAAACTAAAAACTCCCCCACCATTCCCCCAGGCCAAGCAACCCATGTCCGCCGTTGCCGATAGCATGGTTGCCAGCTCGTCACGGCGCGTGGCATTGCGCGCCCGCCGTGACTTATCAGCGCAGCGGCACCGGTATCAGGGGCGGGCCTGGTGGGTCATCAAAGACCCGCTGGCGTTGACGTATTATCGCTTTCAAGAAGAAGAATACGCCATCCTACAAATGCTCGACGGGCAAATCAGCCTGAGCGAGATCAAGGAACGCTTCGAGCGCCGGTTTCCGCCCCAAAAGATCAGCCTGGACGAACTGCACCAACTGGTAGGCATGTTCTATAAGAGCGGGCTGGCGATCTCCGATGCGCCGGGCCAAGGCGACGAACTCAAAGAACGCCACGACAAGCGCCGCCGCAAAGAGATGTGGTCGGAACTGGCCAACCCGCTCAGCTTTCGGTTGCGGGGATTTGATCCCGACAGGCTGCTGGTCCGCATCTACCCCTACGTTGCCTGGTGCTTCACGCCGTTGGCGGTGGGCCTCAGCGTGGTGATGGGGCTAGTGGCATTGCTGCTGGTGCTGATGCGGTTTGAATCGTTCCAGGCGCGGTTGCCGAGCTTTGAGCAATTCTTTACCGCCGAGAACGCCGTCACTCTGGCGCTGGCGATGTGCGTGACTAAGATCTTGCATGAGTTTGGGCATGCGCTGACCTGCAAGCACTTTGGCGGCGAATGCCACGAAATGGGCATCATGCTGCTGGTCTTTACGCCGGCCTTGTATTGCAATGTGTCGGACAGCACCATGCTGCCCAACAAGTGGCGGCGGGCCGCGATTGGCGCGGCGGGCATGTACGTGGAACTGGTGCTGGCCTCCATCGCCACGTTTCTGTGGTGGTTCAGCCAGCCGGGCCTGCTGCATCATCTTTGCCTGAGCACGATGTTTGTCTGCTCCGTCAGCACGTTGATGTTCAACGCCAACCCGCTGTTGCGGTACGACGGCTATTACATCCTGTCGGACCTGAGCGAAATCCCCAATTTGCGGCAGCGGGCCAGCGAGGTCGTGCAGCGCAAATTGGGCCAATGGCTGCTGGGGATTCCGCCCCGGCCAGAGCCATTCTTGCCGCGTCGGCGGCGGTGGATGTTTGCCTGCTACACCGTGGCTTCCGCGGTCTACCGCTGGTTCGTCACGTTCTCTATCTGTTGGTTTCTCTACCAGTTTTTCAAGGCCGAACGGCTGCAGGTCATCGGGCAGGGGTTTGCCGCCCTGTCGTTGTTTGCACTGGTCGTGCAGCCAATGTGGCGGTTGGGCAAGTTCTTTCGCGTACCGGGTCAGACCGAACAGGTGAATCGCATGCGCACTATTTGCAGTCTGGCGGGCGCGGCGGCGCTGCTGCTGGCCGTGGTCTTTGTTCCGCTGCCGCACCATATCATGTGCAGCGTTGAAATTCAGCCCCGCGACGCGGCCGCGGTCTACGTGGACGTACCGGGCGAACTAAAGGCAGTGCATGTCAAGCCGGGCGAAATGGTCCGCCAGGGGCAGCTCTTGGCGGAACTGGCCAATGTCGAAGTGGAGTTTGAGGTGTCGCGGTTGAAGCAAGAGCGGGACCAGCTTCAAGTACAGGTCAACAACGCCCAACGGCAAAAGTTTCGCGATTCGTCGGCTAGCGGCCGTATTCAAGAATTGGAGGAGTCGCTGGCCTCGGTCCAGGACCAACTTGCCCAGAAACTGCGCGACGCCGAACGGCTGGCCTTGTTGGCGCCTTGCGATGGCATGGTCTTGCCCCCGACGGAGGTGCCCGCGCGGCGCGAGGGAGAGAACCGCCTGGGCAAGTGGTCGGGCACGCCGCTGGAGCCGCGCAATTTGGGCTGCCTCCTTACGCAGAGCGTGCTGTTCTGCCAGATCGGCGAACCGGGCAAGTTGCAAGCCAACCTGGTCATCGACCAGGCGGATGTGGCGTTTGTCCGCGAAGGCCAGGACATTGGTATCAAGTTGGACCAGCTTCCGCACGACACCTTGCCTAGCCAGGTGGCCGAGGTGGCCCGGCGCGACCTCAAAATTACTCCCCGCGGGCTATCGAACAAGACAGGCGGAGAACTGGCTACGAAGACCGACGAATACGGCCACGAACGTCCGCAAAGCGTGAGCTACGAGGCCCACGCTCCGTTGGATGACGAAGCCGGCCTGCTGCGGATTGGCCTGCGCGGCCGGGCCAAGGTGCATACCTCGTGGCAAACGCTTGGCTCGCGGGCCTGGCGCTATCTCAGCCAGACTTTCCACTTCAAAATGTAGTCGGCCATGATTCAATACGACCCCGACAATTGGCGATCGCACCTGTTCGACGTGCGCGGTTCGATGTTGCGGGAGATTGTCGGCCGCGTCACCACCACCACCCTGTGGGCGGTGCTGGTCGTGCTGTTTCACGAGTTCATCCGGCCGATCGACATTCCGCTGACGACGCATAGCCTGATCGGCGTGGTGCTGGGCCTGTTGCTGGTCTTTCGCACGAACTCGTCTTACGACCGGTTTTGGGAAGGCCGCAAGTTGTGGGGGGGAATTGTCAACGAGTGCCGCAATCTGGCCCGTTCGGCCCAGGTCCACCTGGCGAACGATCCGCCGCTACGCGACACGGTGATCGCCTGGACCGCGCTGTGGCCGGAGGCGGCCAAGCACTTGCTGCAAGGCAGAATCAGCAACCCCGGCCCGCAGCCGCCGTTGCCGGATGAGGATGTCAGTTCGGCCCTCTCGGCCCCGCACGCGCCGCTGGAGGTTGGCCGCCGAATTACCGCCTGTTTGGCGTCGGCCCGCGACCAGGGGACGATCTCGGAATATGCCTTGTTCCAGATCGACCATAACGTGCAGCTCTTGATCGACTACATCGGCGGCTGCGAGCGGATCCACCGCACGCCGATTCCGTATGCCTACATGGTCCACCTTCGCCGCGCCTTGATCGTCTATTGCGGCACGCTGCCGATTGCCCTGGTCGGTGAATACCATTGGCTGGCGATACCCGCCACGCTGCTGGTCTCTTATCTGTTCTTTGGCATCGAGGAGATCGGCGTGGAAATTGAAGACCCCTTTGGGGATGACGCCAACGACCTGCCGCTGGACAAATTCTGCGAAAAGATCGCGGCCGACGTGCGGGGGCTGTGAGGCAGCAGAGGAACCGCGAATTACGACAACAAGGCGCTACCCTTCGGGATCGTTAACTATTTGGCGCAAACGCTCCGCCAAGGGGGCTGGAAATTTGTCGCACCAGGAATCGTCGATCAGATCGACTTCCAGGAAATCGCGAAGATGCATGCGGTCCTTGTCGCGAAATGAGGTCAGCTTCATCCGCACCAGCGGTTCGAGCTTTAGCACCGTGAAGTTAGCGACCGCTTCCGACTCAGCCACGTCCGGGGCGGGTAACAGGTATTCCGGTCGCACTTTCTCGCCGGCAAACACGACATGCACGGCATCGCGGGCCTTGGCCTCCGCCCCATCCAAGAACATGTCGATGCTCTTCACATGGCGATAAACGAAACCAACCCCGGCCATTGCGGCCTTGGCCGCGTCGAGGTCGCCGCGGCGCAGCAGAATATCGACATCCTGGGTGTTCCGCACGGCAGCCTCGTCTACGCGCGAAACCCAAGAGGCCACGGCGTTGTCGTCGGTTACCGCGTAATGCACGCCGGCGGCCTGCAACGCGGCGGCCGCCCGTTGCAACCGCTCGCGGACTCGCTCCACCGCGTGAATCATCCTTTCCCAAGAGACATCGCCGTAAGCGGCTCTTGCCATGATTGACGCCATCGCGGGGATTAATGCGCCGCCAGCGCCGGGTCGAAATCGACCAGGTTGCCGTGCATATCGAACTCCACGTCGCGCGGGTCGGTAAGGATTTCCAGATCGCTCCGCTGCTGGGCATCTTCCCAATAGGCGGCCGAGCACTCCACTTCGGCCACATGCAGTGTGTCGCGAATCCATTGCACCTTGGCCCTCGGCGGCGGCGTCAGGCCGATCGACTGCAACGCGGTGTCGTAAACCTCGCGCTCGGTCTCGTAGTACACCGGCAGCATGGCACCGGTGCTGTGGCCGCCGGTGATGCAGTTGATCTTGGTGATCTTGAGATCGATCTGGTCCACGACTTTCTGCGAGCAAAACTCGGCCATGCCCACCCCCGCCGCGTTGCCGTGCGTCTCCTCCGTCAATGCGCGGACCCAAATCTTTTTGATCTTGGGCCATTCGTCCTCGGCCGCGCGGTGGTCCAGGAACTTGCGCCCGACCACGTTGCTGTCCAGGCCCGCCCCGCTGATGTTTTTGCCGATCTGGTCGACAATCAAGATATCGGCCCGGTCAAAGGGAACCTTCGGCATCCATTTCTTGGCCAGCACCAGTAGTTCTCGTTCGCGCGGCTCGAACTCATGGGGGGCCACCGCTTGGATCTTGGCCGTTTCATCGTAGCCGTTTTCCACAATCCCCAACCCCGCCGCGATGCGGCACTTGGAGAGCACCTGGCCAGCCACGCTGCGCAGGATTTGCGAAAAGCTGTAGTCGGTAATCGCCCGATGGTAGATCTTGGCCCCTTCGTGCTTACCCAGCCCGATCAGCATCATCTTCATCAGGCCGCTCTCGATGTCGCCCACGAAATTGGTGTGTGGCTTGACGCGGCCCACCACGACAACATGGTCGGCCTCGTAAGCGTGGCGGTCAAAATGGACCGGAATCCCCTCGGGCGTTTCACATACCACGACGGTTTCCATCGTCGCCTTGATCGGGCAGCCCAGGTAGGCCTCGGTCATGCCGTAGCCCTCCACGATGGCCTTTTGCCCCTCGGCCGTGCCGCCGCCGTGGCTGCCCATCGCCGGAACAATGAATGGCCTGGCCCCGATCGACTTCAAATGGTCCACGACTCCTTTGATGATGATGTGGATATTGGCAATGCCGCGGCTGCCGGCGGTGACTGCCACGTTGCTGTCGGGCTTGATGGCCTGCCCCAGATTGAGCCGGCGCAATTCGGCCTCGACCGTGGCGGGAATGTCACCCACGCGTTGGGCCTCGAACTGCTGTCGTACGCGAAACATCCGAGGGTATGCCGGTATCACGCGAATCCTCCTGGAATGGCTTGTGTTTAGGCCGATTTTACCCCGGCGGAATAGAGTGGGCAAACGTATTGCGATCCACGGACGAGACGGAAGCCGTGCGGCTATGTTCCAAACCCAGCGACCCTTCTTTCTTCCTTCTGCCTTCATCCTTTCCTCTCTCCCCGTCCGCGCAAAAAACAACCCGGGGCCAGCCCGGGTTGGTAATTTCGAGTATTGTGTGCAATCCTAGCTCTTGGCCTGATCGTCGAAGCTGGGGGCTTCGGACTTGGTGGTGACGCGGTCGTTGCGCCCCACGAACTCAATGATGGCCCGATCACCCGCGTCGCCCAGACGCGGTTTGGCCAGCTTAAGGATGCGGGTGTAGCCTCCCTTGCGGTCGCGAAAACGGGGTGCGACGGTGTCGAACAACACACGCACGGCTTTCTTGTCGCCCAGCATTTGGATAGCCTTGCGCCGCGCGGCGACAGCCGGAGCCATGGCATTGGCCCACTTGCGCCAGTTTTCGCTCTTGCGCCAAGTCCGCCAGGCCTCGGAATCGCGGTCGGTATCTGTGCCAAATTCGGCGGCGGCATCCATGGCGGCCAAACCGCGGCAAGCCAAGGTAATGCTCTTCTCCACCAAAGGGCGAACCTCCTTGGCTTTGGGCAGCGTGGTCACGATCCGCCCCTTCACCTTGGGCTCGTTTTCCTCGCCCTCGGTATCGCGTTCCGTCAGAAACAAAGCGCTGGCCAGGTTGCGCAATAGCGCGTGCTGGTGCGTGGGAGATCGTCCGAGCTTACGGCCGAGTCGTCGATGTCGCATGGTTACAACCGTCTCTTTGCTTGTCTAACTGTCCTTATTCGAGGCTGGCTCAGGCAGCGGGCCAGCATAAAGTACAACTACACGCCCGATGTCGCGGGAACCCGCATGCCCAGACGCAGTCCCATGCTGGCCAGTTTCTCGCGGACTTCGTTGAGCGTCGTTTCGCCAAAATTGCGAAGTTCGAGCAACTGGTCCTCGTTACGCGTCACCAGGTCGCGAACGGTATTCAACTGTTCGCTCTCCAGGCAATTCATGGCCCGCACCGATAGTTTAAGATCGGCCAGATTCATGTTGAGCTTGGCTTCGGCAGCCGAGTCGCCCGATCCACCGCCGCTGATGCCGCGGAACTCGGTGTGAATCGCGGCACCCAAGTCGTGGTATTGCACGAACGGGCTCAGATGTTTGCGGAGAATCTTGGCCGCCTCGACCATCGCCATCTCAGGGCCGATCGAGCCGTTAGTCCAGATTTCCAAGGTCAAGCGGTCGTAGTTGGTCTTTTGGCCAACACGCGTCTCTTCGATCTCATAGCGCACGCGGGTCACCGGGCTATATACCGCATCGACCGGAATGGTGCCATGTTCTGGGTTGGGCGTATGCTCAGTGGCCGGCACGTATCCCCGGCCGTTGCCCACCACCATGCTGACCTCGAACGATACGTCTTGCGACAGCGTAGCCACGACGTGGTCTTTATTGACGACGACAACCGACTCATCGGTTTGCACGTCAGCACCCGTCACCAGCCCGTGCGTGTTTTTCTTGATGCGAATAACATGGGTCGCTTCGCTGTAGTTCTTGACGATCAGCGACTTGAGATTCAAGACGATATCCGTCACGTCCTCAACCACGCCGGGCAGCGTGGTGAATTCGTGCTGGGCACCATGAATTTGAATCTGCGTGATGGAACTTCCCTCCAGGCTGGAAAGAAGAATCCGCCGCAAACTATTGCCAATCGTAGCGCCAAAACCGCGCTCGAAAGGTTCAGCCACGAATTTGCCGTAGGTGGGGGTCAAGCTGGCCTTGTCACAAGTGACCAGACTGGGCAACTCCAGTCCGCGCCATCGAATCCGCATGGAAGCCTCCGCTCTTTTTTAGCGACAGGGTGATAATGTATTAGTACGGCCGATCATCTCGCTGCAAAAGCCCCCAGGCAACGGCCTGCAATTGTCCGCAGTCAGGCACCGTCGCGGGCATCGCGCAAAACACGATTCGCCGAAAGAATTACTTCGAGCACAACTCGATGATCAATTGGGTCTGTACTGGCAACGATACATCAAACGCCTCTGGCAAACGATTGATGCGGCCCTCGGGCAGAGGGCCGTCCATACGTGCCAGGAAATCGGGGACTGGGCGGTTATTTTCCGACAAAGCGGCCTGCACCATTTGGATGCTTTTGCCGTTGTTCTTGACGCGGATCACGTCGCCAGCCCGCAACAAATAGCTGGGGATATCGACACGCCGTCCGTTGACCGTGATATGTCCGTGGCCCACCAACTGGCGTGCCGCCGCGCGGCTTTGGCCAAAGCCCAAGCGATGCACGACATTGTCCAGGCGGCGCTCCAGCAGGCTCATCAGCGTGTTGCCGGTGTTGCCCTTGGAGCGGGCCGCGCGGGCGAAATAAATGCGAAACTGCCGCTCTAGCACGCCGTAATAGTGCTTGACCTTTTGCTTCTCGCGAAGGTGAATGCCGTAGTCGGTTAACTTGCCGCGGCGCGCCTGCTGCGAGCCGGGCGGGGTATCGCGGCGTTCAATGGCACACTTGGGAGAATCGCAACGATTCCCCTTCAAGAACAATTTGACGCCTTCTCGGCGGCACATCCGGCAAACTGGTCCCGTAATTCTTCCCATGGCATCCGTCTGAATTTTGTATGGAAAAATGAATGTTGGCTGGCGGCAAGCCCGGCAGCCAGGCTGCCACTGATTTCGGCTGAACTAAACGCGGCGGCGTTTTGGCGGGCGGCAGCCGTTGTGCGGCAGAGGAGTCACGTCTTCGATCGACTTGATGGTCAAGCCGGCGGCCTGCAAGGCGGTGATGGCGCTTTCACGCCCGCTGCCAGGGCCCTTCACGCGGACATCCAACTCCTTCACGCCAAACTTGGAAGCCTTCTCCGCGCACTGCTGGGCGGCACATTGGCCGGCAAAAGGCGTACTCTTGCGGCTTCCCTTGAAACCGCTAGTGCCGGCGCTGGCCCAGCACAACGTGTCGCCTTTGTTGTCGGTGATGGTGACCGTCGTATTGTTAAAACTGGCGCGAATGTGAGCCACGGCCACCGTGACATTGCGACGAACTTTTCTGCGCTTCGCTTTCGACACGTCGATCAATCTCCTGAGTTTTCCGCTGGCCCCAAAACCAAAGGTGCCTTCTCCGCGAGGCACCCCATCACTGCCCAGTCAGTCCGCCACTGTTGAATTATCTTTTCGTTTACAAGCCAAACCTAAAAACGCAATAAATGGGCGGCAAGCCGCCGGCCTCACTACTTCATATCCTTAACACCCTTCTTGCCGGCCACCGTCTTCTTGGGGCCTTTGCGAGTGCGGGCGTTGGTACGGGTGCGCTGGCCGCGAACGGGCAAGTTGCGGCGATGCCGCAGCCCGCGATAGCAACTAATGTCTTTCAAGCGGGAAATATTCTGGGCGACCTGGCGACGCAACTGGCCTTCAATCACGTAGTCTTTGTCGAGCAAGACCGCCAGGCGGGCGACTTCGTCCTCGTGCAGTTCGCGGGCGTGGCGCTGCGGATCGACGCCGGCCTTATGGCACAGCTCGCGGGCAACTTTTTTGCCAACACCGTACAAATACTGCAATGAAATGACCGTTGGACGGTCGCTGGGAATATCCACACCCAACAGACGAGGCATATCCGAAGGCTCCCTGGATTGCTCACCGGCTCCGTGGAGACCGGATCAATTAATTCCGCAAATACGCCACGCAACGACCGCATTGCGTGAATGCAACCACTAGCCCTGACGCTGTTTATGGCGAGGGTTGGTGCATACGACAAAGACCACGCCACGACGGCGCACAATCTTGCAATGGTCGCAGATTTTCTTCACGCTGGCTCGAACTTTCATGACGGCAGCCGTTTCCTTCCCGCATTGGCCAAAGGGAAACAATATATGCGTTCCAGGTCGATATGTTCAAGCCCCTCGACCCACGATTCTTACGATTTTGGAACAGAACGTGCGGTGGACTCCTCCTGTCCCGCCGTCCGCCGCCCAAAGGTCAGGTCGGTGGAGCCGTCGGGGCCGGCGGTTAGCACCAGGGGACCGTCAGCCGTAATGGCGATGGTGTGTTCAAAATGAGCACTTGGTCGGCGATCCTGGGTAATTTGGGTCCAATGGTCGGGCATGCCACGGACTTTTTTGGTTCCCATGTTGACCATAGGCTCCACCGCAATAACCAGCCCAGGCTCCAGCCGGAAGTCACCATTCCGCAAGAGTTGCGAATTCACGAAATTGGGAACTTGCGGATCTTCGTGCATTTCGCGGCCGATACCGTGGCCGACAAAGTTTTCCACGACCGAAAAACCCGCATCGCGGACATATTTTTCCATTTCGCGGGCTACTTCGCTCCACATTGAGCAACGGCCGCAAGCTTCAATCGCCAGATCCAAGGTGCCAGCGGTCACATCCAGCAGCCGTTGCACCTCGGGGTGAATCCGACCTACGGGATGCGTTACCGCCGCGTCGCCGCACCAGCCCGCCAGCCGGCAGCCAGTGTCGATGGAAATGATGTCCCCTTCCTGCAGGCGGCGCGGGCCGGGGATGCCATGCACGACTTCTTCATTGATCGAGATGCAAGTTACCGCGGGAAACGGCACTTTGCCCGGCACCCCTTTGAACAGCGGAATGGCCTTTTGTTCGGCAAAGTATTGCTCAACGACCGCATCGATCTCGCGGGTGGTGACACCAGGCTGGATCAACGGAGCGGCCAGACGATGGGCATTGTACACGGCCAGGCCGGCCTGCCTCATCAAGGCCAATTCGCGAGGGGATTTTAACGAACGCATGCGATTAAGGCTCCCCTGTCGTCGAAAAACTTTGCCGAGGATCTACCACCGCCCGAATGCGGCCGAACACGTCGTCGGGCGAACCCAGGGCGTCGATGGACACTAACAGCCCCAACCGGTGGTAGTATTCCACCAAAGGCTGGGTCTGCCGCCGGTACACGGCCAGCCTTTGTTGAACGACATGCGGTTGGTCGTCCACGCGTCCGTCTTGCTGGGCGCGGCCCACCAGTCGGCGCGTCAACTCGCTTTCATCCGCTTGCAGTTCCAGTACCACGTTGATCGGCGTCTCCAGCAAATCCAACGATACGTTCAGTTCTTCCGCCTGCGGCAGCGTGCGGGGAAAACCATCCAGCAAAAAGCCGCGTTCGCAGTCGGGCATGGCCAATCGTTCCGCCACCATGCGAATGATAAAGGGGTCGGGCACTAGCCGCCCCGCATTCATCAGGCGGGCAGCCTCGGACTCGCGAAATTGCCCGTGGTCTTGGCGGTGCAACTCCCGCAACATGTCACCGGTGGACAAGTGCGGAACGCCCAGGTACTGGGCCAGGCGAACCGATTGTGTCCCTTTGCCGGAGCCAGGCGGACCGATAAAAATAATCCGCATCGCAAGTCCTCCGGCGCATTCCCTGGCGGAACGCCCTGCCGCGGCCAATCGTTCTTGGCCCACGGGATCATGATTTTTCCAACAGGCCCTTGTAGTTCCGCATCACTAAGTGGCTGTCGATCTTTTGCACCAGGTCGAAGGCCACGCTCACGCCGATCAGCAGGCCCGTGCCGCCGAAAAACCGCGAGACCGTAAAGTCGGCCCCGGGAATCAAGGCGGAAAGCAAGGTGGGGCCAATAGCCACGGCGGCCAAGAACGCGGCACCGACGTAGGTAATCCGCACCATGACGCGTTCCAGGTAGTTCTCTGTCTGTTTGCCTGGGCGATAGCCGGGAATGAACGTGCCAAAGTCCTTGAGGTTGTTGGCCATGTCGCGGGGATTAAACGTAATGGCCGTCCAGAAATAGCAGAAGAAGAAGATCAGCCCGATGTACATGATATTGTACCAGTACGATGTGCCGCGGCTAAATGTCTCAGACAGCCCCTGCCAGACGCTCGACGCCCCAGGATACCGAGCCACGTAACTAAGAATCATGGCCGGAAACAGCAACAAACTGCTGGCGAAAATAATCGGCATTACGCCGGCCTGATTCACACGCAACGGCAGGTACTGCTTGGTGCCGCCAAATACCCGGCGGCCCCGGACATGCTTGGCGCTTTGCGTGGGAATACGGCGTTGCCCCTGTGTGATAAACACCACCCCCACCACAATGGCCACGAACAGCACCGCCAACCCCAACAGGGTCTCTGGTCCCAGAGATTCGGAATCTCCCCCCAGCGTCAGCCCATTCTTGAACACCGGGCCGATCAGCGTGAACAGGGCGTTGGGCAGGTCGGCTAAAATGCCGGCCATGATCAACAAGCTGATGCCGTTGCCAATGCCGTACTCGTCGATTTGTTCGCCCAGCCACATCAAAAAGACGGTACCAGCCGTCATCACCAGCACGGTGATGAGATGATAGCCAAACGGCATGCCGTCGCCCGCCGCATTGAGAAACTGCGGGCGAATCAATCCCTCGCCCGCCAGGTTCTTTCCCGGGCCCGCGCTATTCACCAAGAAACTGACATAGGCCCAACTCTGCACAACGCAAATCACGACGGTGGCATAGCGCGTATATTCGTTGATCTTCTTGCGGCCGGTTTCGCCCTCTTTTTGCAGCCGTTCCAGCGGGCCCCAAACGCTTCCCAGCAATTGGAAAATAATCGAGGCCGAAATATACGGCATGATCCCCAGGCCGAAAATGGTAGCCTGGCTCAATTGGCTGGCGCTGAATACGGCCACTTGCTTGATCACATCGGCAATGCCCCCCTGCGCTTGGCTGCCAAAGAAGGCCGTCATGTTGGCGGCATCGACGGGCGGCAATGGAATTTGCCATCCAATCCGATAGATAGCCAGCAGCAGCAGCGTCAACAATATCTTTTGACGCAGTTCGGGAATGGTAAAGATTACGCGGATTTTTTCGAGCATGGATCGCTCCGTCCTGTTTTGGTCTGCAACTTCCTGCTAGTGAGAAGTCGAAACGCCATCGTATCCGTGATGAGACGAAAAATCGACATGCTTCCTGGCCGGCTACCGCGTCGCTTGATTTACCGAAGCCGGTGCCCTCAAGCCGTCTGGCTCAAGACTTCTTCGTTTTGGCCGGCTTGGCCTTGCTTTCCTTCTTCTTGGTCCGCTTCTGGTTTTTGACCACGGGAGCGGGACCCGGCAACACGGTAATCTCGCAACCGGCGGCCTTGAGCAGTTCCTCGGCCGTACCGCTAAAGCGATGGGCCGAGATCTTGAACTTCTTGGTGACTTCGCCATCACCCAAAATCTTGACCAACTCAAACTTGCCGTGGATCAGGTCGCGTTCCACCAGGGACTCTGGCGTGACTTCCTCGCCAGCCTTAAAGGCCGCATCGATCTGGCCAACATTGACGGAGGCGATCAATCGCGCCCATTGATTGTTGAAACCACGCTTCGGCACGCGCCGCGATAGGGGCATTTGGCCCCCTTCAAACGCCGGATGCGAAGTCCATCCGGCCAACTGGCCCTGACCCTTGTGGCCGCGTCCCGACGTTTTACCCCAGCCCGAACCAGGGCCGCGGCCTACTCGGCGGCGACGCTTGAACTTCTTTACCCCACGGTGAACCTTGTCCAAATTCATGACAGCGAAACTCCTCTAAGCCGTTCAACTTCCTGGCGGGTCTGCAATTTCAACAGCGCGTCGATCGTGGCCTTGACCAGGTTGATCGGGTTCGTGGATCCATAGCTCTTGGTGAGGATATCCTTGATTCCGGAAGCCTCACAGACGGCACGCACGGCCGCGCCGGCAATCACGCCCGTACCGGCTGCGGCGGGAACAAGAATCACCTTGGCGGCACCGTAGTTGCCAATCACCTGATGCGGGATGCTGCCCCCCTCCATGGCGAACTCCGTCATCCGACGGCTGCCGTCCTTGACCGCTTTCTCCACGCTCGGAGGAACCTCATTGGCTTTGCCGTAGCCCCAGCCGACTTTGCCGTGCCCATTGCCTACCACCACCATCGCGGCAAAGCTGAACCGCCGGCCACCCTTGACCACGGCCGCGCAGCGCCGGATCTTAACGACCTTGTCGATCAATTCGCCGCGTGTCTGTTCGTTCGCCACGATACTTTTACTCCGAAAACCGATTCACGTTCGGCGGCCAACCGGCTAACGCCGGCGGGCTCGCCTGCTTGTATTAAAATTCCAACCCGGCCTTGCGGGCAGCGTCAGCCAGGGCGGCGACACGCCCGTGGTACTTGTAATTGCGACGATCAAAAGCGACTTGCTTGACGCCCGCAGCCAAACCGCGCTCGGCGATCAACTGGCCAATCGCTTCCGCGGCTGCCTTGTTGCCACCGTAGGAAACGCCACCTTTTTCGCTTGTTCCCGCGGCGGCCAACGTGCGGCCCGCATCGTCATCAATGAGCTGCGCATAAGTATGCTTATGGCTGCGAAATACACTCAACCGGGGTCGGAGGGCCGTGCCCCGCACCGCGCGCCGCACGCGCCAGGCCCGACGCTGCCGTTGACGGTTGACTATGCCTTGATTGTCCATTGCTAACTCACAACCCTTGCTTGTTTACCACGCATAATGTACTTGATGGCCGACCCTGCAACCGCGGACTACTTGGTGACCGCCTTACCCGCCTTGCGACGAACCACTTCGCCTTCGTAGCGAATCCCCTTGCCCTTGTACGGCTCAGGCTTGCGGGCGGCACGCACTTCCGCCGCGAATTGCCCAACCATTTGCTTGTCCGTACCGGTAATAACAATGTGCGTCTGGTCGGGGCACTTAACGGTCAAGCCCTCTGGAATAGACTTGTGAACCTCGTTGGCGAAACCCACGCGAAGCTGCAACACGCCTTTGTCCACGGCCGCCAGGTAGCCGACGCCGACAACCTCTAGCTTCTTCTCGTAACCCTTACTGACTCCATGCACCATGTTTTGAATCATGGCACGTGTCAGCCCGTGCAGCGAGCGGGCTAGCCGCGACTCATTGTGGCGGTCAACCGTTACCAGTTTCGCGTCGCCGTCAAACTTGACCGCCACCTGGGGATGATGCTCCCACTGCAGCTTGCCAAGCTTACCCTCGACCGAAATCTTGCTGCCCGCCAACGCCACCGTAACACCGGCGGGGACTTCAACGGGCTTTTTGCCGATACGTGACATGGCCTGACAATCTCCAAAAACCCGGCTCCAGCCAAACGTGGCCATCCACCGAGAGAAATCAACAAACGTGTACTAATACATCTCGCAAAGGACTTCACCCCCCAGGCGGCGCTGACGCGCCTCCCGGTCGCTGATGACGCCGCGGCTGGTGCTGATTATCGAAATCCCCAAACCGTTCAGTACCGGCTTGAGGTGGTCGGCTGGGCTATAGACCCGGCGGCCAGGCGTGCTGACCCGTTTGATGTGGCGAATCACGCGCTCACCATTGGGGCCGTACTTCAGGTGCAGACGCAACTGATTGGCCGGTTCCGACGGGACTTCTTCCCAGTCCCAAATGTAACCTTCGCGCTTCATCACCTCGGCCAGCCCCCGTTTTACCTTGGAGAGTGGCAGATCGACGTGAGGATGCTCAACGCGCACCGCATTACGGATACGTGTCAACATGTCGGCGATGGGGTCAGTCATCATATGCTTGTTCGTTCCCTGTTACCAACTCGCCTTTTTCAACCCGGGCACAACGCCTTGATCCGCTAAATTGCGGATGCAAATGCGGCAAACGCCAAATTTGCGGTACACACCGCGCGGACGCCCGCACATTTTACAACGCCGGATCAGCCGGGTGGAAAACTTGGGCTTCTGCGAAGCCTTCTCAATTTTTGCCTTGCTGGCCATGCCTTATCCTGTCTAAAACGGTCGGCCTTCATTAACGGTGCGCGCCGCGTTTGTGGCGCTAAATTCGTACTAGGCAGCCCCTGCCTTGTCCGATCCTTCCTCAACCTTGAACGGCATCCCCAGGCCCCGCAACAACTCGCGGGCGTCGTCGTTGTTGGTGGCCGTGGTCACGATCGAAATATCCATCCCCTGGGTGCGGGTGTATTTATCGGGGTTCAACTCTGGAAATACTAATTGCTCGACCAGGCCCATGGTGTAATTGCCTTGCCCGTCGAAGGACTTGGGATTCAGCCCGCGAAAGTCGCGTACACGAGGAATCACCAAGGAAATCAACCGGTCCAGGAATTCGTACATCCGACGGCCGCGCAACGTCACCTTGCAGCCAATCTCCAAGTTTTCACGCAGCTTAAAATTCGCGATGGCCTTGCGGCTCTTGGTGACCTGCGGCTTTTGGCCGGCGATCAGCGCCAACGCCGACACGGCTTCTTCCATGTGCTTCTTCTCGGTAATCGCCGAGCCAACGCCCATGTTGATGACCACCTTCTTCAGCCGTGGCAAGGCATGCGGGTTGGTGCGGCCCAGCTTCTTGGCCAGTTCCGGCAACACCTGCGACTTGTAGCGTTCTTGCAACCTGGGGGTAGCGTTCATGTCCATCACACGGGCTAATAATTCTTCCGCCAGCCACGCACCGCTTGAGAGCGGTACCGCATGGCCAAGGCGATGTAATACCTGGCAAACCTGTCTCGTAAATTACTTGCGGCTCTTGGCTGACGACAACACTCCGGTACCCGATCCGCACTTCTTGCAGAACCGCTCTTTGACGCCGTCGGAAGTAACGCGGGCACCCGTCCGCGATGCCTTGCTACAGGCGGGACAGACGATCAACACGTTGGAGAGCTGAATCGGCATTTCCTTGGACAAACGTCCGCCTTGCGGGTTGCGCTGGCTGCGGCGCATATGCTTGAACACGCGATTCACGCCTTCCACGACCAGCTTGCCCAGGGCACGGTCAACCTTGAGAACCTTAGCCTGGCGGCCGCGGTCGTCGCCGCAGAGCACTTCCACCATGTCACCCACGCGAATATGCATCACACCACCTCAGCCGCAAGACTGACAATTTTCATAAAATTCCGGTCCCGCAGCTCTCTCGCCACCGCGCCAAAAATGCGAGTGCCGCGGGGGTTTTGGTCGTTGTCGATAATCACCAAGGCATTGCTGTCAAACGAAACGTAGCTGCCATCGGAGCGGCGGGTAGGCCGCCGGCAGCGGACGATGACGCCCTTCACGATGGAACCTTTCTTGATTTCGCTACCGGCAATTACGTCCTTCACGCTGCACACCACAATATCGCCTAAGCCCGCGGTGCGGCGGCGCGATCCTCCCAACACCTTGAAGCACATGACTTCCTTGGCACCGGTGTTGTCGGCTACGGAAAGCCGCGTCTGCATCTGAATCATGGTCAATCAACCTTATTCGCTTGCACGGCTCGCCAGAGCCCTTGATGGCCGCCCAATTCAACCCTTGGCGGCTTCCGCCTTATGTTCCGCGGCCCGGGCCGCCAAATCGACCAACCGGCTCTTGGTTACTACCCGAACCAGCTCCCAGCGTTTCATCTTCGACCGGGGCCGGCACTCTACGATTTCCACCGTATCGCCCAGGCCCGACTCGTTCTGCTCGTCATGCACATAGCAAATCGTGCGACGACGCATGGTTTTGCCGTACTTCACGTGGCGCACCGAACGCCCGATCTCCACGCGCCGGGTTTTGGCCGCCTTGTCGCTCGTCACCACGCCGATCGAAACTCGCTTGGGCATACCAATCGCATCCTGTTCCACGAAACCCTTATGAAACCACTAAATCCGCTATTGACTTCAACTACTTGGCGGCATCTTCGGCAACTTCCGCCTTCGCCGCGGCCCGCTCTGTCTGAATCGTCTTGACGCGGGCAATCAGCCGCCGCGCTTTGCGCAACTCGCTGGGGGCGTCCAGACGTTCCGTCTCAGCGCGAATCCGCAGCCGGAACAAAGCCTCGGCCGCTTCCGTTACGGTCAGCGCCAAGTGCTCGTCACTCATCTCACGAAGTTCAGATGCTTTTGCCATGATTCTATTGCTTAAAACCCTAGACCGACCGACGCTTCAAAAACCGTACTCGCACCGGCATCTTGTGAGCCAGGCGGGCAAAGCACATGCGGGCTGCTTCCTCGGAAACGCCGCTAATCTCGTACAGCACCGTGCCCGGTTTGATGACCGCGGCCCAAAACTCTGGTTCTCCCTTGCCTTTGCCCATCCGCGTTTCCAGCGGAATCGACGTAATGGGCTTGTGCGGAAACACGCGAATGTACAGCCGCCCCTCGGTGCGCAAATATTGCTGCGCCGCGATACGGCCGGCTTCCATCGTCTGCGCGCTCAACCAACCACCTTGTGTGGCCTGCAATCCGAAATCGCCAAACACCACGCGATTGCCGCGAGTGGCGTTACCTCTTATACGTCCTCTTTGGCTTTTTCGGTGCTTGACCCTCTTGGGCATCAGCGCCATTGTCAACCTCGTGGAACATGCCTTGATGAATCCAAACCTGAACGCCAAGGTGCCCTTGGGCAGTCATGGCCTCCGCAAACCCGTAGTCGATCTTGGCCCGCAACGTGGATAGCGGGATAGACCCTGCACTCTGCTTCTCGCGGCGGGACATTTCCGCCCCGCCCAACCGGCCCGCCAACTGAATCTTGATCCCCTTCGCCCCCGCGTCCATCGTCTGCTCCATCGCCCGCTTCATTGTGCGGCGAAAGCTGGCCCGCTTGGCCAGTTGCTCGGCGATATCCTCGGCGACAAGTTGGGCCTGAATCTCTGGCCGGTTCAATTCCTCAATCTTGATATTGATGCGGCGGCCAACCAAGTTCTGCAGTTGTCCCTGCAAAATTTCAACCTCTTGGCCTTTTCTTCCAATAATGATGCCCGGGCGGGCCGAGAACAAAATCACCTTGACTTCGTCGCGGGTCCGCTCGATCTCGATCTTGGCGATGGCCGGGTACTTGGGCTGGCCACGGTTGTCCTTCAAACCCTTGATGTATTTACGGATCTTGTGGTCTTCCAACAACAGATCGGCGTATTCCTTCTTGGAAGCAAACCAGCGACTCTTCCAATCCATCATGATTCCGGTGCGGAAGCAGATGGGGTTTACTTTTTGTCCCATGAGTCTCGTCTCTTGCTAAATGGCCGTCGCTGGCGGCAAATGGAAAGTTTCCGTGACGATTATCTACTAATGCAATCTGTCGATCTAACCTGCTGGGCCGATGCCCGTACCTGAACGCCTCAGCTCAACGCGTCCACCGTCACACGCACATGGGCCATACGCTTCTTGATCATAAACGCCATGCCGCGGGCCCGAGGTCGAACACGTTTGAACATCGGCCCTTCATCGACACGGCAATCAACCACAACCAGGTCTTGCATGCTTGGTGCCCGGCGGTCTTCCGCGTTTCCCAGGGCACTCTTTAAGACTTTTTCCAACAGCCGTGCGCCGCGCTGCGGCATGTATTTCAAAATGTTAAGGGCGTCATCGGCCTGCTTGCCGCGAATCAAATTGGCCAACGGACGCACTTTGCGGGCGCTGATGCGGGCAAAGCGATGGGTGGCTTGGTACGGCATGGTCTGTCTTCCAATCTGTTCCGCAATCCAAAATGCAAAGCGCCCAACCGGGCCAAAACTCTCGGCAACCAAAACAACTACTTAGCCTTGCCACCCTTGCCGCCGTGGCCGCGGAAGGTGCGGGTGGGCGAAAATTCGCCCAGCTTATGCCCCACCATATCTTCCGTCACAAACACCTTAATATGCTGCTTGCCGTTGTGAACCATAAACGTATGGCCGACAAACTCCGGCACGATCGTGCAACGGCGAGCCCACGTTTTAATGGGTTCCTTGGCGTTCCGCTCGATCAATGCCTCTACCTTGCTGTAGAGCTTGGGATCGACAAACGGGCCTTTCTTCAGCGACCTTCCCATCGTTGCTTCCTCGCCTCGACTACACTACCGGATTTTAATCTGACCATACCGACGCGACCGACGCCGACGCACGATCGCCGAATTCGACGGCTTGCGACGCTTGCGCGTCCCGCCACCCTTGGCCGATTTCGCCTGGGGGCTAACCGGGTGCCGACCACCCTTGGTGCGGCCTTCACCACCACCGTGCGGGTGGTCGATGGGGTTCATCACCGTACCGCGAACATGCGGCCGGCGGCCCATCCACCGCTTGCGGCCCGCCTTGCCCAACACGACATTCATGTGGTCGGCATTGCCCAAGGCACCAATCGTCGCCCGGCACGAAGCGGGAATACGACGAATTTCACCGCTAGGCAGCGTGATCTGCGCCCAATCTCCCTCGCGGGCAGCCAAGGTGGCGCTGACGCCAGCCGCCCGGCACAACACGCCCCCTTTGCCGGGCTGCAACTCCAAATTGTGAATAGCCATGCCCAGCGGGATATTCCGCAACGGCAGACAGTTGCCGACCGTGGGAGGCGCTTCCGGGCCGCTCATCACTTCGGCGCCTTCTTTGAGCCCTTCGGGAGCCAGCACAAACCGCTTTTCGCCATCGACGTAATACAACAGCGCGATGCGGGCACTACGGTTGGGGTCGTACTGAATGGAATTGACGCGGGCCGGCACACCATCTTTGTTGCGGCGGAAGTCAATCAGTCGAATAGCCCGCTTATGTCCGCCACCACGATGCCGCGCGGTGATTACCCCTTGGTTGTTTCGCCCACCCTTGCGGCGTTTGGTCGTAACCAAGGCCTTGGGTGCTTCGGCACCAGGCGTCAGTTCGGCAAAATCGCTAACCGACGCCCCACGGCGGCCTGGCGTAATCGGATTGTAGCGGCGTAATCCCATGTTTTATTCCCGTTCCGTCCGGCACTTGCCGGCTAGAACCATTAACGATGTACTTGCTTCTTGAATGTTGATCGAGCCCACAAGTCGCTAGAAGAAGTCAATACGGTGCTCTGGATCGACCGTCACAATGGCTTTCTTCCAATCGCGGGTCATGCCGGTCCGGAAACGCGAGCGGCGTGGCTTGCCTTTGCGATTTTGAATATGGACCCGCAACACTTTGACATTGAACAAATGCTCGATGGCCTTGCGGATATCGGGCTTGGTGGCCAACTTGTTGACCTCAAACGCGTAGGCATTCTGCCGCGTAGAGCGGTGCATACCTTTTTCCGTCACCAGCGGCCGCAGAATTATCTGATGCGGCTCCAGGACGATACCGGCTTGCATGGCTTGGGCTGACATTCCTCACCTTTTCTCACACCAACCAAAACAATTTTGCACTTACGCCACCAGACTTACTTGGCCGTTTTGGCCGCGGCATTCTCCCGCACCTTATCGAGCGCGGCCTTGGTCAATAACAGGCGGTTCGGCCGCAGAACAATCAAGGCATTCAGATCGCTCACCGGGGAAACATTGACGCGGTCAATGTTCCTGGCGGACTTGTAAACATTGATATCGTAGCCGGCGGTGGCCAACAGCAGGCTCTGGCCCTTTGCACCGATCGCTTTCAGCAGGCCCGCTACGTCTTTGGTCTTGGGGGCATCCATCGCCAATTCATCCACGACCGAGACCTGCCCGGCGATGATCTTCGAGGCAATTGCCATCCGGGTGGCCAACTGTACGGCCTTGCGAGGCAGGCGATAGCTAAAATCGCGGGGCCGCTTGGCGAAGATATGTCCGCCGCCGCGACGCACGCCGCTGCGCCGCGAACCGGCACGGGCGTTGCCCGTCCCCTTTTGGCGATACATCTTCTTGGTCGATCCGGCCACTTCGGCCCGGCTCTTGGTGCGAAAAGTTCCCTGGCGGGCGTTAGCCTGGTACATCACCACCACGTCGTGCAACAATTGCTTGTTAACGTGCGGGGCGATCTCCTTGGGGTCAATGTCGTACGAGCCGACCTGCTCTCCGGTCTTGTTGTAGATGGGCAAGCTAACCACAGCCACTCTCCCTCGTACGCCAGAAACTCAACGCCAGAAAAACCAATCCACACCGCTTAACAACAACGCTACCGATGAAACCCGCCAGAAAAGCGGCCGACAAGTGCCCGGCCAGCCAGAAAACCGCCCACGAACAAGACCGACACGCCTGAGAGCGAAGCAACGCACCCGCGGCTGCGGGTCGAATCAAAAATATTGAAGTCGGCCGGGCGGCCGATTGATCCATTACTCATCGCTCACCAGTCAGTCTTGTCTTGCCGCCCAGGACGCAGAGGATCAAATTCCCCTGGTTACCCAAGCCGCTTCCAAGCCATGAAATTTCACCTTTGGGGCAGTTATTTCCGTCAATTCTCCCAATCGCGGACGCATTCTCGCAAACGTGGCGATAATTGCTAGTGCCGCGTGGTCGCTTTAATTTTAATGTCCACGCCAGCCGGCAAACTCAGCTTGTTCAGGGCTTCGATTGTCTTGGCGGTCGATTGCACAATGTCTATCACCCGCTTATGTGTCCGAATTTCGTACTGCTGCCGGGCCTTCTTATCAATGTGCGGGCCAGACAGAACCGTGTAACGCTCGATGCGGGTCGGCAACGGTATGGGGCCGTGAACCTCCGAACCGGTCCTCTTGGCGGTGTCCACAATCTCCGCAGCGCTTTGATCCAGCACGGAGTGGTCGTAGGCCTCCATCCTGATGCGGATCGTTTCCATCGACTGTCCGGCCACGCGAAAGCCTCTCGTGTTTCAATTTTCACGCCAGCAATGGTGTCTGGCAAAGCAGTGAAGAATCGAAAATCTTAAGAATTCCCCAGAACCCTGTCAACGGCCCCTGGCACCCGATTTTTCAATCCCGGGCGGAATTCACCGGATAGGCGACCGATTCCACCCACGGGTGCGATTGGGCAAGATGGGGGGCGGCGTGAGCCAGCACCAGGGGAACTCGGCAAGAACCCTGCCGCGACGACTGCCCAATCGTTGGGTGTCGCATGTGGGCATCGTCCCTCCTTTCGAAGCGAAGACCTGGATGTCCGCTATCGTCCTGCTTACGCTTTACTTACAAAACCACCCACAAATTCCGCTGAAGACCTAAAAAAGATACCCTAGAAATGAGCTTCACCATGAACACCACCTTCCTAACGCTTGCTTTCTTGGCCATCGGGACCGCCCCGACAGCCTTGGCGGATACACCCAATATCATTTGGATCTTTGCGGACGACCTGGGTTACGGCGACTTGGGCTGTTACGGATCGCCCACGATTCGCACGCCCCAATTAGACCGCATGGCCAACGAGGGCTTGAGGTTTACTGATTTCTATTCCGCCGCCGAAGTCTGCACCCCCAGCCGCGCGGCGCTGTTGACGGGCCGATATCCCATTCGTAGCGGAATGTGCGGGCAACGTCGCGTTTTGTTTCCTAATTCGACAGGTGGATTGCCTGCCAGCGAGGTGACGATTGCTGAACTGTTGAAGGAACGCGGCTATGCCACCGCCCACGTCGGCAAATGGCATTTGGGAATTCAACCAGGCGCACGTCCCCTGGACCAGGGTTTTGACCAGAGCCTGGGTTTACCCTACTCCAACGATATGGATGCCCGCGCCAATCTTCCCAGAGGGGCTTCGGGATTGGCCGACCCGCCCTTCGATGGCTGGAATGTGCCGCTGATCCGCAATGGCCAGGTGATTCAAAGTGCGGCGGATCAAACGAATCTGACCCGTTTGTACACACAAGAAGCCGTGGAGTTTATCGAAAAGAACAAGCGCCAGCCATTCTTCTTGTATTTCGCCCATACATTTCCGCATGTGCCGTTGTTTGCTTCGCCAGAGTTCAAAGGCAGAAGCCGGGCCGGAATTTATGGCGATGCGGTCGAAGAGCTCGATTGGAGCGTTGGCCAGGTGCTGGAAACGCTGCGGCGCGAAGAACTGGCCGATCGCACGCTGGTTGTATTCACCAGCGACAACGGGCCGTGGCTGATTATGGGAGACCAAGGAGGAAGCGCGGGACTTCTGAGGGACGGAAAGGGGAGCACCTGGGAGGGAGGCATGCGCGTGCCAGGCATCTTTTGGTGGCCTGGGCACGTTGCTCCAGGGGTGACGAATGAGCTGGCCAGCACGATGGATTTGTTCACGACAGCGGCACTCTTGGCAGGCGCTGCGTTGCCTGTGGAAAAAATGATCGACGGGCGCGATCTGTCGCCTTTGTTGTTAAACGGAGAACCGCCGACGGAGACGCCGTATTTCTATTACCGCGGAGATAAATTGGCGGCCTGCCGGCTGGGACCGTGGAAGGCGCACCTCTTCACGCAAACCGGCTATGGGCAGGCCCAGCCAGAAACCCACGATCCGTGGCTGTTATTTCATCTGGGACGCGACCCCAGCGAGAAACGTAACGTGGCGGCTGGAAATGGCGAAGTTCTGGCACGCATTCAAGCGGCAGTGAAGGAACATGCCGCCGGTGTTGTGCCGGGAGAACCACAACTTAAGTAAGGACTTAATCGTGAGAATTCCGCGAATATTGCCTTGGGCCGCGATTGTGCTGTTGGCCGGTACTTTTGCCTTTGCCAACGACGTTCAACGTCCTAACGTGTTGTTGATCGTCTCCGACGACCTCAACAATTTTCTGGGATGTTACGGCGATCCACTTGTAAAGACGCCGCACCTGGACCGGCTGGCGGCGCGTGGCGTGCGATTCGATCGGGCGTATTGTGCGTTTCCGCTATGCGGCCCCAGCCGCAACTCGTTTTTGACGGGGCTCTATCCCAACAGCACGGGCATCCTGGCCAATGCGCAGATTTTCCGGCAGACGATTCCATCGCAAGTCAGTCTGCCGCAAGCATTTCGACAGGCAGGGTATTTCGCGGCGCGGATCGGCAAACTGTACCACTACAACGTGCCGGCCTCTATCGGCACGGACGGTCACGACGATCCTGGTTCTTGGGAACTAGAGTTGAACCCAGCCGGCGTTGACCGGCTTGAGGAAGAACCCAAAATATTCTCGCTGTTGCCGGGCAATTTTGGCGGCACGCTGAGTTGGTATGCGTCGCCAAATGAAGATACGCATCATACCGATGGGCGAATCGCCGAGGAGGCCGAGTGGGTCCTGGAGCGCTGCGCCAAACGGCAAGGTCGCCCATTCTTCTTGGCCGTGGGCTTCTTCCGTCCACATACGCCCTATGTATCACCCGAGAGTTACTTCCGCCTCTATCCCGAGCAAGAAATGCCAGTAGTGTCCGGCGTTGAACAGGACCAGACGGATATTCCGCCCGCCGGCCTGGGCAGTCACAAACGAGAACAAGAGAAGCTGACAGATGATCTGCGGAGGCAGTGCTTGCAAGCCTATTACGCCAGCATCAGTTTCATGGACGCCCAGGTGGGCCGAGTGGTTGATGCCCTTGACCGGCTGGAATTGGCGGACAACACCATCATTGTCTTCACTAGCGATCACGGGTACCACATGGGCGAACACGGATTGTGGCAAAAGCAGAGCTTATTTGAGGAGAGCGCCCGCGTGCCGCTGCTGGTGGTCGCCCCGGGGGTTTCAACCGTAGCCGGCGTTGCAGCGTCGCCCGTCGGACAAGTTGACCTGTTCCCGACGTTGGCCGAGCTATGCCGAATTGATGCCCCCGACAATCTGCAAGGGCAAAGCCTGGTGCCAATGCTGAAAGATCCCTCCGCGGCCGGGCGAGGTTGGGCGATCACGCAGGTAGTACGCGGAGGCGGTTTCAAACGGTTTGGAGCCGCCCCTGCGGTCGCGGATGACGGGCAACGGTTTTTTGGTTACAGCCTGCGGACGCCAAAGTGGCGCTACACCGAATGGGACGAGGGCCAACGAGGACGCGAGCTCTACAACCACGACACCGACCCGCGTGAATTGACCAATCTGGCCGAAGATCCGGCACACGCCGCAACCGTCGACGAGCTTTCGCAACAACTTCGGCAGGCCGCTCAGGCCACATTTCCGCCGTCGGGCCAATCGCCAGAGCTGAAGCCCGGCATGTGGGCACCAAACCTTACTGCACCGTGATCCAAACTTCTGTAAGGCATTGTGCCACGCAAACTGGACGTTGCCGTTTACTTGCCGCAGTAGTCGATGGTGCGGGCGATCTCGCTCTTGAGGTCGCCGCGGCGGACGATGCGGTCAATAAAACCGTGTTCCAGCAAGAATTCGCTCGTCTGGAACCCCTTGGGAAGTTCGATGCGGATGGTGGCCTTAATCGTCCGCGGCCCGGCAAAACCAATCAGGGCTTTCGGTTCGGCAAAGATCAGGTCGCCCAACGAGGCGAAACTGGCGGCCACGCCGCCCATGGTGGGGTTGGTCAGCACGGAGATGAACAGCCCGCCAGCTTGGTCGAAACGGGCCAGCGCGGCCGATACCTTGGCCATTTGCATCAGGGAAAGAATCCCTTCGTGCATGCGGGCACCACCGCCTGACCCGCTGACAATAATCATGGGCAAGTCTTGCACGGTGGCGCGTTCGATGGCCCGGGTGAGCTTTTCGCCGACAACGCTGCCCATGCTTCCCATGATGAACGCGGAGTCGGTTACGCCGACCGCCACGCGCCGGGCGCGGATCATGCCGGTACCCGTGATGACGGCGTCGCGCAGTCCGGTTCTGGCTTGTTCGTCCTTAATGCGGACGGCGTAGCGCTTCTTGTCCGCGAATTCCAGGGGGTCGGCGGGAGCGAGCAGGGCATCCCACTCTTCAAAGGTTCCGTCGTCCAACAGTTGCAGTACGCGTTCCGGAGCGGAAACATAAAAATGGTGATCGCATTCCGGACAAACGCCCAGCCGGCGTTGGGCTTCTTTGCGAAAAATAGTCGCCTGGCAGCCTGGGCAGCGCAGCCAAAGGCCCTCGGGCACGCCACGTTTGGGACGCGGCTTGGCACCGGCGGGCGTTGCGGACGATTCAGAATCACTGGCGGCCATCGACTTACTCGATCTGCTGTATATCAGTTGCAAGCGGCTCTTGGTGCCGGGTAGATCAACAAACCTAACCCCGTGTTAAAGCCAGGCTGGGCGGATCGACGGGGAGGGATTCCCAGATTCCGCCGGTCGTGCCCGCGCAACATAGACTACCTATTTCGGCGTTGGTGAGAAAGCTGCGTAGTATCGTCAGCAAAGGCTCGGGCGCTACCAGGGCAATGCAGCCTTCGCGATGTTTCTTGAGCAATCTGCGCAGATTGGCTTGTACCCGCTCTTCAACCTCGCACAGCGGCTCGCCTTCGGGCGGGCAAACGCTTTCGGGGCTTTCCTCCCACTGGCGAAAGACCTTGGGGTGTTTGTGTTTGACCTCTTCCAGACGCAGCCCCTGCCACAGCCCGTGGTCGAGGTTGGTCAAGGAGTCGAGCGGCTTGCGTTTGGCACCGAGGTTGGCGGCCAGGACCTCTCCCGTTTCCACGGCGGCCTGGCAAGGCCCAAAGTAAACGTGGGTGATGCCGCGGCCGCGCAGGCTTTCCACCATTGAAAGAACTTCCTGGTGTCCGCATTCGTTCATGGGGATATCCAAGTTGCCTTGGATGCGTCCTTGTTGATCGAAGTCGGTCGAGCCGGGGCGAATGAGAATGATCTCCAGCATGGGCCTTTCAACAATTTTGTTGATCCTTGGCAAGTTGGGCCAGGTTTTTCACGCTGGCCAGATAGTCTGATGTCTTAAAGATGGCCGAGCCGACCACGAACAGGCCGGCACCCGCCGCCGCGCAGCGCCCGATGGTTTGGGCATTAATGCCGCCATCGACCGCCAGCATCAACCGCTCGCCGGCTTGTTGGCGCAGGGCCGCCAGTTTTTCTAGCGCCACCGGCTGAAAAGCCTGTCCGCCGAACCCCGGTTCAACGCTCATTACCAGGACCAGATCGCAATCGTCCAGCAGGTGAGAAATAGCCGAAAGGGGCGTTTTGGGGTTTAAGGCCAATCCGGCGGATGCCCCCAATTTTCGGATTTGCCGCAATGCTTTTGGGGGGTCTTCCAGGGCTTCGACATGGACGGTGAGGTGGTCAGCCCCCGCTTCGACGAACCGCTCCAAGTACGGTTCGGGATTGGAAATCATCAGATGGACATCGAGCGGCAGCGAAGTCAGCCGTCGGCACGTCTCGACAATGGGCAGGCCATAGCTCAGGTTAGGCACGAAATGCCCATCCATGACATCCAGATGCAAGGCGGGCACGCCAGCCTGTTCCAGCCGGGCGATTTCTTGCTGTAATTGCCCAAAGTCGCAGAGCAACAGCGACGGCAGAATCCCCGGAATCTGCTGACGCAAGGCAGCAAACCGGAGGCGAGAAGTATCACAGGCGGGTTGATCAACCACGGCCAAAATCTATGTTAATCGCGAGCCTGTGGGCTCGGGCGCGCTAAAGCCAACTCCGGAATTGTCCGGGTTGATTCTGCGCTTCGCGAGGGCGTCGATCGAGTTTTCGATCGCACTCCCAATATGCGAATGGCAGCCTCACCACAGGTTTATCAAGTCTAAATTGTATCAACCGCCCACCCGCCGGTCTGCGCGTTTCCGCCGCTTATCGGCAAGCTTTAGCCGTAAGAGGGGGTGTGACAATGGCTTGGGAAACGGCTAGCATTGCTGGCGGGTACTATGCGAGACGGCTATACTTCGGCCCAACAATCCGCAGCACGATTGTCGGAGCCGTTCTTCGACGGCGACAAACCGGCTGTCGATTGGATTTCAAGGCCCTGCCACTTTACACAACATTATGCCCAGTCATGTTTTGACACAGTCGTCGATCCCCGGATTGCCCGTCCGCCGAGGCAAAGTCCGCGATGTCTATGACTTGGGCGAAACGCTGCTGTTGGTCAGCACCGATCGCATTAGCGCCTACGATTGGGTTCTGCCCACCGGCATCCCCGACAAAGGCCGTGTGTTGACTCGGCTCAGCACGTTTTGGTTTGGCTTTCTGGCCGAACCGCACCATATGCTGTCGATCGAGCCGGCCCGCTTTGGGTTGCCGCCAGGCACCGATCTGGCACCGTTGGAAGGCCGTAGCATGTTGGTGCGCAAGACCAAAGTCGTGCCGATCGAGTGCGTCGTGCGAGGGTATCTGGCAGGGTCAGGCTGGAAGGAATACCGCGAAACGGGCGAGGTGTGCGGCGTGAAACTGCCGTCGGGACTGCGGGAGAGCGACCGTCTGCCGGAGCCAATTTTTACACCCGCCACCAAGGAAGAATCGGGCCACGATATCAATATCTCTTATGAGGAGATGGCACAGCGGGTGGGGCAGAAAGTGGCTGGTGAACTTCGCGACCGCAGCCTGGCGGTCTACCAGCGCGGCGCGGACCACGCGGCCAGCCGCGGAATTATCATCGCCGACACCAAGTTTGAATGGGGCGACACGGGCGAGAAACTCATTCTGATCGATGAAGTCTTGACTCCCGACAGCTCGCGTTTCTGGCCAGCCGACCGCTACCAACCCGGCGGCAGCCCGCCGTCATTCGACAAGCAATTCGTCCGCGATTGGCTCAGCGGCAGCGGCTGGGATAAGAACAGCACTCCCCCTGCATTGCCCGAACAGGTCGTAGCCGGTACCCGCGCCCGGTATGTGGAGGCCTACGAGTCGCTTGCGGGTGTGACGTTTTCGTAGGAGGCGATTCCATCGCCGATCCGAACGGCATGGCAACGCGGCAATCGGCGATGGAATCGCCTCCTACAAGGCAGGCCGCTTCTCACCAATGGTTTGCCGCGAGTCGAACATCAGCCAGCAGATTGCGCCGGCCAGGTAGATGCCCGCGAACAAGAATAAGACAAAGTCCCAACTGCCGGTCATTTTTTGCAGCAGCGGCAGCAACAGGGGAATTCCGGCGGCGGCGAAATTGCCGCTCATGTTCATCAGGCCAAAAACCGTGCCGACATGCTTGCCGCCCATGTCGATGGTGACAGCATAAGCACTTGGGCCGGCTAGCGATGCGCAGAACGAACCTAGGCTGATCACCAAGACTGCCAGCCAGACATCCGCGACAAAATAGGCCAGCACGATTAAGCCGGCGGAAAGCAGCAGGCTGCCGGCGGCAAATGCTTGCCGGCCAATCCGCTGGCTGTTGGTGAGGAGGGTCAATTTGTCCGACGCCCACCCGCCAACAAACCCCGATGCCACCACGGCCAACAGCGGCAAACTGTTCATGATGCCCGATTTGCTGATCGATACGTGCCGCGACTCTTGCAGAAACGTGGCAAACCAACTGGTGAAGAAGGCATAGCCCGCCGCGCGAAAGAACTGCTGCCCGGCAATCCACCACATGGCCCGCGACGACAAGATCAGGCCCCAGGGAGTCCTCTCGCCGCGGGCAGCCCCGGCCGAGGCGTGCGGCGTGCCGATAACGGCCAGTTCCTCCGGGTTAACGGCCGGGTGGTCGGCCGGTTGATCGCGAAACCAGCCAAAAAACCAGGCGGCCCAGATCAGGCCGGGAATAGCGTACAGGGCAAAAATCAACCGCCAGTCCATCTGCCACCAACCGGCGGCCGGGGGAAGTGCGGCGGTTCCCTCGGCAATTGGCCGCAGCAGCAAGCCGGTCAGCGCCGCCCCCATGGCACCCCCTAGCGACATGAAACTGGCTAAGGCACCGCTGGCGGTGGCTCGCGCTTTCGCGGGAAACCAGACGGCGACGCTCATCGTCATGGCGATAAAGATGCCCGCCTGCGTGGCACCCAAGGCTAGCCGCGATGCAATCGCCGTGTAGTACCCGCCGGGCAGCCCAATGGCCGCGCTGCACAGCGACCAGGCAACCGCCATCCCGACCAGCGCCTTGCGCGGGCCAATCCGCCGAGCCAGCCAGGCCGCCGGCAACTGAAAAATAGCGTAAGTCAGCGCAAAGGCCGAAATGATCTGCCCGCACTGCGCTTTGGTGAGTGCCAGATCGGTCCGAATCGTGCTCTCTGCGGTGCTGATGGAGTTGCGTTGGATGTAAGCAATGGCGGTGATGGCGCAAAACGCCGCCAGCACGCCGTATCGCACTTGCGATGGGCGAGATGAGCCGTCCGCCACTTTCGGGCGGGGCATGTCAACCTTCCGCCGTGGTAGGATCGATCACCGCGCGAACTTCGCTGATCCGATTGGCCGGAAAACCCCCTTGCCGGGCATGTTCCTCAATCAGCTTCTTGTCGGGCGCAATGTAAACGCAGTAGACTTTGTCGTCAGTCACGTAGCTTTCCACCCATTGAATGGCCGGGCCCAGTTTGCCCAGCACGCCGCAAGAGGTCTGGGAAATGGAGTGGAGTTGCTCGGCGGTCAGCTTGCCGGCCTCGGGGATCTCGCGTTCGATCACGTACTTGGGCATGGTTCTGGCTCCCGGGTATGTGGTTCAATGGCGGCATTGTAGCCGAACCGATGTTGCTTGGGGCCATCTAGGCCAGCCTGGATATGATCTGGCCCTGGGGCTAGAATTGCGCGCATGGCCAAAGAAGACTTGCAACATTTGATCGCCAATACTTTCTTGGCAACGGCGGAACATCATGCCGTGCTGGGATCGACGAACGATCGTGCCCGCGAACTATCCACCGACCCGGCGGTAGGCTTGCCGGCGTTGGTGATGGCCGACCAACAAACGGCGGGCCGCGGGCGAAGATCGAACCGCTGGTGGACTGGCCAAGGTGCGCTGGCCTTTAGCTTGCTGCTGGAACCGGCATCGCTGGGCATCTTGCGACAGCACTCACCACAACTCTCGCTGGTCGCCGCGGTGGCGGTCGTCGACACCTTGCGGCCCTTGTTGCCGGCATTGGAGGTCGGCCTGCATTGGCCGAACGATGTCTTCGCGGCGGGCCGAAAATTGTCCGGAATTTTGGTAGAAGCCTTGCCCGATGGCCGCCACATATTGGGAATTGGCATCAACGTTAACAATGCGCTCTCACAGGCTCCGCCAGAAGTGCAACACGTCGCCACGACGCTGTTCGATCTGATAGGCCATGAGTGCGACAGTATGGCCCTGCTCACGGAATTGCTGCAAACCTTGGCCAGCCATTTGCAGCAACTGGCCGCGCGGCCAGAAGAATTCGGCCGAAGGTACGACGAACACTGCCTGCAACGCGGGCAGGTGTTAACGATTCAGCATGGGCAAGAGACTACACGCGGCAACTGTTTGGGGGTTGCCACGGACGGCGCATTGATGTTGGAAACATCCGCGGGACGGCAAGCATTCTACGGCGGTTTCTTAATTCACGACCGCCCGTAAAACGCGACGATCAGCGGGGTTGCGTCGGCCGGTGGCCGTGGACCGCGTCGGCCCGGTTGCCGTACTGGGGAAAACGATTGTCAAGCCGGCAAGCCTTCAGAACATTTTGATTGTGGTCCGAAACGCCAGCTAGTCGCAACATGCCATCGTGCGTGGCCAGACGCTTGTGCAGCAGCACCAACTGGCCAACCAGGTAGCTATGCAGACAATCGACCTCGTCCATTTCCAAGACAACCCGATACACAAAGTTGGGGCAGATCGCATTCCACAGATCCTCGGCCAGGGCGGGTTCACCGCTGCTGCCGTGGGGAGGATGCAACCGAATGAACAGCCAATCGGGACCGCGCTCTACTTCAAACCGCCAGCCAGAAGAGATTTCGACCATGAGTTGTTCCTTCAACAACAAGACATGTTCCTACACGGCAATGTCCGCCAAGGCATCGCCTGCCTCCGCCGCGCGAGTCTCCTAACCTCGATTCCCGCGAAGTCAAGATTCATCTTATCCGCGCCCCTACGGCCCGCAATGGTTTTGCTATTATTTTGCTGGAAATCGTCGGACAATCCTAAAACGTGCTAGCACTCCGTGTGAAACTGGCCAAACTGGCCGGCTCTTTCCGGCCGTGACGATCCCGCTGGGGGCGGCCGCATCAGGGCATCCCCTTGAAGCCCGCCGGGGATTGGGGATACTTACCGCAAGTGATACACGCGACGCTTTTCCGCCCGCTGGGCGGGTTTTCTCGGTATCTATTCGCACACAAGAAGAAGGAATTCTCTCATGGCACGTTCAGGAGCAGTCACATTCAAAGGCACACCCATGACCTTGGCCGGCAACGAGGTCAAAGTCGGAGCACAGGCCCCGGATTGCGTGTTGCACGCATTTGTACCGGGTGAGGGGTTGAAGAAGAGTTCTCCGGCCGATTTGAAGGGCAAGCCGACCATTATCAGCGTCGTCCCTTCGCTCGACACGCCCGTTTGCCAGAAGCAGACCAAGACGTTCAATGACCAACTAGGTGCCTACGGCGATAAGATCAACGCGGTCACCGTCAGCCTCGACCTGCCCTTTGCCATGAATCGCTTTTGCGGTGCCGAAAGCATCAAGAACCTCAAGTCGCTGTCGGACTATTGGGATCGCAGCTTTGGCAACAACTGGGGCATGTTGATCGAGGAGCTGAAGATTTTGGCTCGCGGCACGTTCATCCTGGATAAGGATGGCAAGGTGGTCTACGCCGAGACCGTCAAGGAAGTGGCCGAGGAGCCTAAGTACGACGCGGCATTGGCGGCGCTGAAGGGCCTTGTGGGCTAGTCACGATTCCCCTTTTGGCTATACCTTCTTGGCTTCGGCTTTGGGGGACCAACCGGGCATCGGCTTGTCGTAAACCTTGGCCGTGGTTCCGCCAGCAATGGCGGCCACGGCTTTTTCCGCTGTCGCCACGCTCTCGGCGGTGGGGTGGCCTTCGATGGTCAGTTCAAACTTCAGCGCCTGGCCCGGTTTGAGCTTGACCACCCGGCCTTGTTCGCCTTCATACGAACGCGGATTAGGGAAGTTGATGCTTGGCTCCAGGCCCGTGACGTATCCATCGGAAGCGGCCTGAGTACTCTTCCACAGCGTAAAACAGGGAAGCTGCTTTTTGCTGAACTTGAGGCTCACGCCTTGCGTGCCGTGCGCATTGCGGAGTAAGGTTTGCGTGCGGCCATCGTCGCCGGACTGCAATTCGAAGAAGTAGACCTGCTCGGTATAGCCTGGCTCCTCGTTGCCGTAGACATCCCACTTGGCAAGGCCCTCGACGGCCCGCGCGTCGCGGGGGACGACGCTCTTGGCCGGCAAAATCACCCGGCTGCCCGGGTCGAGCAGCGGCTGGCCAAAGTTGACGTGATACAGCAATTGCAACTCGCCCGTTTCCTGGGACAAGTTGGTTACTTCGTCCACGATGGTCACGAAAGGCTGGCCAAGTTTGGTGCTAACGGTCGATGTGAGCCGCAATTTGTTGTGATACATGCGGGCTTCATCGACGATGCCGGTGACGGCGATTTCCCCCGACGCGCCATCGATGGCCAGCGACACGTTGTGGGCCGGTAGATTGCCGATCTTGCCATGTAGGGGGTATTTGAGCTTTCCGCCCTCGCCATAGTCGGGCGCGCCGTTGCTCTCCAAGCCGCAGCGGCACAGCAGTTCGTCAAAACCCGACAGCCAGCCAATGCCGCCCGGCTCCCACAGATTCACGTACTGCGGGCTGACAGGCCCTTGCACCGGCGACCGCCAGCCAAGTTGCAGATCCCCCAGCGATGCCCGCCAAAGCCCCATGCCACGGTCGGGCAAGATGGTGAATTTCAGAGCGCCGTTGTCCACCTCGATGACGTTCACGCCGGTTCGCAATCCGCCCGCCAGTGTCCGTTTGCGGACGGAGAAGGCTTGTGCCGCGCCGCCGACATCGGCCGGGCCAACATGAAGCGAATCCACATGCAAGTCTTGGGCAACGTCGGTCAGTGTCCAATTTTTGGCGGCCATGGATCAATAGGTCCCGTGAGATTTGTTATGGGGATCGGCGCTTAAGGAACGACCGAAAAATAAGTTCGGCGTTTTCTATTCCCTCACCCTGCCCTCTCCCGGAGAGGGAGAGGAGTTGGTGGAGAAGTTATTATTCGGTTGTTCCTTGGTACAAGCGAGCAAGTGGGCGCAAGTCTGACTGCCAAATTACGACGGCCAGCCGTCCGACGCAAGCAACAAACTGGTCGTGTCAGCATCGTGTGTTGAAAGCCGAAAGCGTCATCAAATCGTCGGAGCCCACACGTGCGGCCGGGTGAGGCGGTCAAGCCAGTTGGCCGGTTTGAAGCACAAAGAAAGTATGCCGTCAATGGGGTCGCTATAGCCGATCCCAGGGACGATGTAATAGTCCTGTTTACGGCCATTCTGCATACCACCTGGTACGACAACCCAGCTATACATCCCGACGTAGCCGGCCAGCAGCAGGGGCAGGCAAATGACGGCTAGGAAAGCGTTTGGAGATTTGGGTCGGTGGGCCATGCAGGCATTGTAGCGGCAAAAAAATGAATCGCGGGCGTCAACGCACTTGCGATCGCAAGGGGATAGTCCCAGATTTCGCGGATGTTGAATGAAATCTTCCGCAACCTCCTCTCGTGGGGCTGGCGAACGCTTCCAGATCCGCGTTACCTGTTCCAAAATTGCCGTGTTTTGGGGGGTTGTGGTACAGGTAAGCGTAGCCGCGAAGCTCCTGCCTTGCCGGCTTGATGTGCGAATGTCTTTCCGTCGCGAGTTGAAATGCCGAAAGGCAATGGACAATCAGGATCAACGCCAGCCGCAAGGCGGCAGCAATGCCGCTCACGGGGGGCCAATCGGCCTTACCTGTTCCAAAATTGCCGTGTTTTGGGGGGTTGTGGTGCAGGTTTGCCTGCAAAAAGCGTGACTTTTGGCGGCGCACAGCGGTAGCACCCCGCGTGACGACCGCGTTTCAAAAATATGCACAGGCCCCGTGGCACGTACCGGTCGGCGGAGGGAGCGGCGAGAAAGGTCGCGATTCCAAGTTGGCCGAGCAGTCGGCAACGGTAGCCGTAATAAGTGACTCGCCCGGTCGTCAGCCCGCCACGGCCATGCTGTTCGAGCACGCGGTGGACGACGATGCTTGGGCGGTTTGGGGGCTTCGCGCCCGTTGGACGTGCAAAGGCCACGTCGGCGCGCAAAGCCAGACGCTGGCAATTGTACCAGCTAGACTTTGTTTGTAAACTATTAAAATATATAATAAAAATCTATTTTGTCGGCATGCGCCAAGGTCCGAGTAGCCCCGGCGCGACCAATTCCTTACGCGATCAACACCAGGCCGGCCCGCGCCGGCGGACGTTTCCAGCGGCAGCGGCTGAAAGTGAGGCGGGTGGCCGGCGATGGTGGGCTTGCTCATTGCCCGCGTGTCGTTAGGAGCCTTCCGCACATCCATCAAGGCCTGTTTGCAGACTTGGGCCAAGCGAGCAGCCGCCCCGCTCTCGGGCGGCCTGGGCTTCCGTGGTGGAGGTCATGCAACAGATTTCGTAACATGCATTTCAGCAATACGTTACGTTCCAGACCCAGCCGCCACGGCCACACGCTCAAGTTGTGGGTGTTCCTGGTTGCCGCCCCACCCCGCTCTCGGGCGGCCTGGGCTTCCGTGGCGGTGGAGGTCATGCACTAGATTTCGTAACATGCATTTCAGCAACATGTTACGTTCGAGGCCCAGCCGCCACAGGCACACGCTCAAGTTATGGGTGTCCCTGGTGTCCCCCCTGGTGTCCCTGGTTGCCTATGGGTGTCCCTGGTTGCCGGGATGTCCCTGGTTGCCGGGATGTCCCTGGTTGCCGGTGTCCCTGGTTGCCGGTGTCCCTGGTTGCCGTAGTTTTCGCGGGCAAAACCGGCTTGGCTACCTGCTCCACACCGTGATCTGGTCGAGGAAGCGTGGAACAGGAAGCGGCCAGCCGCCAATATCACTGGTCGAGGTAACTTCCCTAATCAGCGATCCGTGTCGGTGCGAAAGTAGCCGTGCTGCAAGAACCGCAGCGTGCATTCCATGGTTGACTCGTCTTTGATCATGGCGGTATGCATCACCGGCAACACGATAAAGTCGGTGGCACCAGGCAGGCGGGTAGAGGCGACCGGTACGGTGCCGTCATCGTCGCCAGAAAGCGCCGGGTTCCAGCCTTTGCCGTCGCCTCGTCCGCCCGCGATGATGCCAAATTCTCCGGCCGGCACCGCCAATTGGTCCCCCATCTCGTCGGGACCAACCGCCAATTGGGTTGCCGCGGGGCCTAGCAGCGTGTCGTACAAGAAGTTTCCAGCCCAGGCATCGGCCAAAGGCGAACCATGATTGGGCGGGCCGAGCATGACAATGCGGGCGATCCTGGCGTCTGGTGTTCGGCCCAGTTCCTCGTCGGTCTCATCGGCCAGGTAGTGGCGAATGACGAGCGAACCCATGCTGTGCCCAACCAGATGAATGCGTTCAATGCCATGCAGATTACGGATAACGCTGGCCAGGTACTGGGCGTGCTCGGCCAGGTCGCCCTGGGCCGTGGGATACGTAATGGCGAACGTGGAGTAGCCCCCTTCGCGGTGCAGATAGTCGGCAAAGTCTTGCATGCAGGCGCTTGACCGCATCATGCCGTGCAGCACGATTACAGCCTCGCCCTGCATGGGCGGAATGTTCCGCTCGCGGCGAATTTGGCTCAGCTTGCGTCGGCAGGCCGCCAAGGAACCCCAGGCATGGCGGACATTCTCGCCATCCAACAGGCGGTAATGCTTCGACAATGTGCCCCATTGAATGCGCCACTCGTGGAATGCCTGCACATCGGCCCAATACTGCTTGCCGCCCATCGTCCGCAACGGCAAATTGGCTCCCGCCGCCGGCGGTTCCGCCGCCGATAACTGGCCCGCAAACAAAACGCACAAAGTTAACGCTGCTAACGCTTTGCATTCCCTGATCATGACCGTTCCCCAGCAAAGGCCATCCGTGCTTTTCACAAGCCCCAGAACAGGGCGGGGTTTGAACGCGGATGTAACAGGAAATGAGGGAGAGTGGCAAGTGAGTTTTGATTGAAAGCGGAAAAGCTGTTAGCGGAGAAGCAATCAGCTATCAGCTATCGAAGATGAAAGGTCAGTCTTGCAAAATGGAGGATCGCGCGAGGTGGCGCGATGCCGATCCATTCCCGCAGGAAACCCGAATGCTGATAGCTGATAGCTGATAGCTAAAAGCTGACAGCTCAATTCACAATGGTGCCGGCAAATCGCGGTGGCAGAAGATAGCCGCGGCGGCGGCGAAAGAAGCCGTGCCGATCAGCAGCAAGATGCCATCCAACTGCCACGAGAGTTGCCAGGCGCTTTCTGGCCGCGTGACCAGGATTTGGGGCAGATACGCGCCGTGAAAAGTGAATTGGGCCAGCCAGCCCAGGCTTTCCGTGGTCCGCGAGACGACTTTGAGGACGAACTCAACCAGATAGAACGAAGCCATGATGCCAATCGCCCGCCAGCGGTAACGGTCCCAGGAAGAAACGAGCGTGCTCAAACCGGCCGTGCAAACCGTCAAGGAGAACAAGTTGCCGGCCGCCGGCAAGAACAGCCGGGGAGCGACTTCGGCCTCCAGGTTAACGGTTGCCAGGCCGACCCTGGTCCCCAGCCAGGCCGCCATGGCCAGCACCGCCGCCCCGGCCACCATCACGGTGATTTGCGTGACCAGCACGGCGATTCTGCGGACGGGCTGCGCCAGCAGCATTTCCATCGTGCCGCGTCCTAGTTCGCCCGCCACGGAGTCAGACCCGCGCGAGATGGCCCAAGCGGCGCTGACGAAATAGACCACCGGGTCGAGATAGGCCATCGACAGCCGACCGGCGTGGGTGGCCAATTCTTCCATGGAAATGCCCGGCAGCTTGCGGAACATGGGCGGAATCTTATCGAGCATGTCCTTGAAGTCGGGCAGCTTAATCAGGCTGGTGATCCACACAAACAGCCAGTGAAAGCCGAACATGAGCAGCGCGCAGCCTAGCAGCGTCAGCCAGGCATCGAGAATGGCCTTGGTCCATAACGCCCGATTCACGCGGCTTCCTCCGCGGCCGAGTGGTATCGGTCGTAGATCGCCTGCAAGCCGACCGGCTCGATCTGGACTTCATCTAGCGGTGCCTGGGCCAGCCAGCCCAGCAAGGGGGAGAGTTCGCCCGGAGTCAATATTGTCACCTGCCGGGCCGTGCCGCCATCGGCGGCCCGCATCGAGATCTGCAGGTCGCCATTGAGCGCGGCGGGGGCTGGGGGCAATTCTCCCATCAGCCGGGCGCGAATCCGGTGCTGGCGGCGCAGTTCGTGCATGGTCTGCAAGTGAACCAGCCGGCCGCCGCGCAAAATGGCCACGCGGTCGCAGGCTTGTTCCACTTCCGATAACACATGCGAGGAAAACAGCACCGTGCGGCCAGCATCGCGGGCTTCTCGCACGAGCGTCAAAACTTCGCCTCGGACGGTGGGATCGAGGTTGCTGGTCGGTTCATCGAGGATCACCAGCGGCGCGGCGGTGGAGAGGACGGCGGCTAGCGCCAGTTTCTGCCGCATGCCGGTCGACATGAACGAGACCTGGCGGGCGAGTTCCAGCTTCAAGCGTTCGGCCACTTCCAGAGAACGCGCATAGTTGCCATCCCGGCGGACGCGGCTAAAGAACCGCAGCACGCCATACCCGCGCATGTTGCGGAACAGCCGGGCATCGCCGGGCAGATACGCCACTTTGGCATGGACGGCCGGCGATTGCCGATAGCAATTCAGGCCGTCGATCGTGGCGCTTCCCGAAGTGGGCCGCAAGAAACCCATTAACAGCCGCAACAAGGTAGTCTTGCCTGCCCCATTCGGCCCCAATAATCCAAACACCTCGCCCCGCTCGACCGTCAGCGAGCAATCTTCCAAGGCCGCCACCGAGGCGTAGTGCTTGGAGAGCGCGTGTGTGGAAAGAAACGACAAGGTGAAGAAGGGATGAGGTAGGAGGTATGAAAGAAGCGATCAGCGGAGAAGCTGTCAGCCATCAGCTCTTGCATCTTGCTGATGGCTGACAGCTTCTCCGCTTCCGCCACTGAAAACTGAACACTTCCAAATCATAGCCCCCTCATGCCGAATCGGCCACCGGGAGCGGTTTCTACTCGGCTTCCGCCCAGACTTGGGCAGCGCCGCGATTGTCGATTTCGACGTGGATGACGTTGGGATGGCAGCAGACGGGGCAGTCTTCCACGTATTCCTGGCTGGAACCTTGAGACAGATCGAGCGGAATGACAATCTCCTCGCCGCAGGCCGGGCAATCGTAGCTCGATTCGTCACGATACATGGCATTGGTTCCGCTTATTCGTTTGCGCGCCTGCGCAAGGTTGCTTATTCGTTGTCCAGACGCATATTCCGCAACCGTAGCGCGTTGGCGATGACGGAAACGGAACTAAAACTCATGGCAGCGGCCGCCAGCATGGGATTGAGCAGCAGATGATGCGACAGGGGATACAGGATGCCGGCCGCGATGGGAATGCCCAGCGCGTTGTAGATCATGGCGAAGAACAGGTTTTGGCGTATGTTGCGCATGGTGTGCCGGCTGAGTTGCACGGCCTTGGCAATGGCCCGCAAGTCGCCTTTCACCAAGGTGATGCCGGCCGACTCGATGGCGACGTCGGCACCCGTCCCCATGGCAATGCCCACGTCCGCGGCGGCCAAGGCGGGCGCATCGTTGATGCCATCGCCGGCCATGGCAACTTTGGTTCCTTCCGCCTTCAACCGCACCACCCGTTGGTGCTTATCCTCGGGCCGCAATCCGGCCTCGACGCGGTCGATTCCCAACTGAATGGCCACCTGCCGGGCGGTGTCGACGTTATCACCAGTGAGCATCAAAATTTGCAGCCCCAGCCGATGCAACGATTTGATTGCGGCGGGCGTAGACTCCTTGATCGGATCGGCGACCGCGAGCAGCCCAGCGCAGCGGGTGTCGATGGCCGCGTAAATGACCGTGCGGCCTTGCCGTTGTAGTTCAGCAGCCGCGGCATCGACCGCATCCAGGCCAGTCACGCCCCGTTCGGCCAGCCACTTTTTTTGCCCGACCATTACCTGGTGCCCGTCCGCTTGCCCAAGGACGCCGCTGCCCGTCGTGGAGTTGAACTCCGTGACGGACGGCAGGTTTAGCCCGCGTTGTGTGGCACCGGCGACGATGGCCTGGGCCAGCGGGTGTTCGCTGTGCTGTTCGACGGCCGCGGCCAGCCGCAGTATTTCATTGGCGTCGAATCCGCCGGCCGGGTGGCAATCGGTCAAAGTCGGATGACCGGCAGTGAGCGTGCCGGTCTTATCGACGATGAGCGTATCGACTTTTTCCAGCGATTCCAGCACGGCGGCATCTTTGATCAGAATGCCTTCTTGCGAGCCGCGGCCAATCGCGACCATGATCGACATTGGCGTGGCCAGCCCTAACGCGCAAGGGCAGGCGATAATCAGCACGGCGACCGCATTCACCAAAGCCCAGGCCAAGGCCGGCTGCCGCGGCTGAACGATGGCCCACACCAAAAAGGTCAGTACGGAAACAGCCAGCACGGCCGGCACGAAGTATCCCGCCACGGTATCGGCGACTTTTTGAATGGGAGCCCGGCTGCGTTGGGCGTCGGCCACCAGGTTGACGATCTTCGCCAGAACCGTGTGCGGGCCAACCCGTTGGGCCTCGATCAACAACGAGCCCGTGCCATTGAGCGTGCCGCCGATGACTTCATCGTCGGCATGTTTGGACACCGGGTTGGGCTCGCCGGTCAGCATCGACTCATCGACGGCGCTGCGTCCCTCGACAACGCGGCCATCCACGGGGATTTTTTCTCCCGGCCGAATCCGCAATTGGTCCCCTTCCGCGACTTCTTCCAGCGGAACACTCCGTTCCTGGCCATCTTGCACGACCAAGGCCGTGTCGGGCACTAGCGATAACAGTTCGCGGATGGCGCTGCCGGTACGCCGGCGGGCACGCAGCTCCAAGACTTGCCCGACCAGCACCAGCGTAATGATAACAGCGGCAGCCTCGAAATAGACCTCGGCCCGTCCGTGGTGCTTGAAGTCGTCGGGGATCAGGCCAGGCCACAGCACGGCCAACAAGCTGTACAGAAACGCCGCACCGGTGCCGACGGCAATCAGCGTGAACATATTGAAGTGCCGCGTGACGATCGACCGCCACCCGCGCACGAAGAACGGCCAGCCGGCCCACAGTACCACCGGGGCGCTCAGCAGCAACTGCGTCCAGACATGGGCGCGGTGTCCCAGCCAGTCAGCCAGGGGGACGCCGATCATCGGCAGCATGGACAACAAAAACACGGGCACGGTTAGCGTGGCCGCCATCCACAGGCGGCGAGTCAGGTCGCGCAATTCGGCATCGTCCTCGCCGCCGCCCGCCGTGGGGCGAGTCGGCTCGAGCGCCATGCCGCAGATGGGGCAACTGCCCGGTTGGTCGCTTTCCACCCCAGGGCACATGGGGCAATAGTAAGCGCTGGTGGGCTTGGGGCGATTGGCCGTGGACGCCTGGTGAGAACCTTCGCCGCGGCAACAATCGTGGCCAGGTTGAATAACTTGCTGGACCGCGTTTTGGCCTTCACCCCGAGGCAACACTTGCAAGGAGTGCAATGGGAGCCCGTGTTCAACACGGGAAGAAGGTTCCGCCCCCGCCATGAACTTTTGGCGGCAACCTGGGCTGCAAAAGTAGAACATCTGGCCGTTCCGTTCGGCCTTGAGCGGCGACTTCTCGTCAACCGTCATGCCGCAGATGGGATCGATGGCCATGAATATATCCCGCTGCCGCCGAAAACATTGATTCGCCCAAGAACATTATAGGAAGCGAGTCCAACGCCAAAATGGAGGAGGCGATTCCATCGCCGATCCCCATTATGCCTGGCGTTGGGCCTGAACCACGCGCGGCTGGCCCGCCAGATCCTTGATCGTGGGGACCGGCAGCCAACGGTTGTCCGCGGCAATCATGGCCCGCACGGATGAGTCGATCATGGGGCTGACTTCCATAAACAACCAGCCGCCAGGCCGCAGCCGCTCGGCGGCCTGGGGCAACAATCGCTCGATGACTTCGGTGCCGCGGGGTCCAGCCTCCAAGGCTTGCCGCGGCTCCTGGTCTTTGACTTCGGGCGACAAACCGGCAAACTCGGCCGAACTGATATAGGGCGGGTTGCTGACGATAAAATCGAACATCGCTTCCGCCGGCAGGCCCGCCAGCAAGTCGCCCGTCTGAAAGTTAATGCGGTCCGACACGCCATGTTGGGCCGCATTGGCCTGGGCGACGGCCAGCGCTTGGGGAGAAATATCGACCGCCGTGACCCTTGCGCCAGGCACATGTCGCGCGGCACACACCGCCAGAATGCCGCTGCCGGTGCCAACATCGGCGATGGCTGGCTGCGCCACGGGCGGAACGCTTTGTTTGATGCGGTCCAGCAGGGCCGTAACGACAAATTCCGTCTCGGGCCGGGGGATGAGGACGTCGGAATTGACGCGAAACGACAGCGAGAAAAACTCGCGACGGCCGACCAAGTAGGCGACGGGCGTCCCCTCGGCGCGGCGGCGAACGAGTTCGCGAAACGCCGTGCGAACGGTCTCGTCGGGGACTTCCTCGTAGGCGGTGTACAGGGCAATCCGCTGGCAGTTGCGGGCCTCGGCCAGCAAGACCTCGGCATCCAGCCGCGGCGATGCCGCGCCGCGATCCGTCAGGTATTTGGCGGTCCATAGCAACAGCCGGCCGATCGTCCAAGTCTCGGTCTCTGCCATGCTCGATGATCGCCGAAATGGTTCGTGGGAATCCTAATCGCCCCATTGTAGAGGCCGTCAGACTACGTCGATAGGTTGCCGGCCGCGAGGCGCGGAAGCCCGCCATTGCTAGTCGGTAATCAGGCTGGCCGAGCCAGAGTTCAAGCGGATCCTGGCGGAATGGTAAATAATATCGGCCTCGTAGGTCCCCAGGCCGGCCGTGCCGGTGTGAAGCAATTTCCAAGCGTTGTCGAGCGACAGGGCCGACTGCGGTCCCTCGTAATGCACCCAGTCCTTGTCGTTCAACGTCACATCGACCTTGGCGTTGCCGTTGGATTCGACATGAATTTGCAGCCGCTGCCGCGAATTCAGCGACAGGCGACTATGTTTGAGGGTCGTGGAGTTTTGATCTCCCCCTTTATTGCCGACGCGGGCCAAACCGCTGGTCGTCCCTTTCCAGCCGTTGATGATCAAATTGCAATGGCTGGTGCCAACGGGCAAGGTAAAGATGGCGTCGTATCCCTTAAGGAGGGTGAAGGCAACCTCCAGATCGTAAGAGCCAGCCAGTGCCACGGGGATCTCGAATCGCGACGTGCGGCCCGCCCTGGTTATGCCGATGGCGTCTCCATTGCGAACCCAGCCCCCATCGACCTTGTGCCGGTTCAGATCGACCATTTGCAACACATCGACCCATTTGTCGATAGGAAACAGGCTGCGCGCCTGGTCGAATTCTTGCAGCCGTTTCTCGACCAGTGTTTTACGCGTGCCGGTCAACGACGGCAACGCCAAGCGATACCAATGAACGGCCCGTTCCCGCAACATTCGTTGCGGCAGCGGGTCGGCTTCTTCTTCCGCCGCGTTCCACCAACCATCGGCCAGCACGGCCCGCTGCGACTGTTGCGGCCCGTCCAGATCGTCCGCGGCTAAACGGGCCAGCGGGTCGTTGTCGGTTGATTGGCACCACAGGGTGCGGCCGTTTTCCCAGTCATTCTTGTAGAGACAGAGAAAGCGGCCCCAGCGGCGGCAAGCCTCGGCATCTTCGGTGCTGCTCTCTAGCGTTTCCTTGGCATCTTTGACGTCGTCGAAGGCGGCTTGCAGCGACTTGAGTTCCTTAACGCCATCGACCAGTACCTTGACCAGGACATTGTCTTTACTCTTGCGAGCGTATTCCAGCGATTTGCCGCCAAACTTGACCGCCAAGTCGTAGCGGTCCTCGGAAATCGCCCCGTTGAGCAATTGGCGATAAGCATTCGCCGCGGTTTTCCAATCGTCGGGCGTCTTGGCACGTTTGATGGCGTCCTTCATCACTTCATCGCGTCGGGCCAACAGATCCACGCGAAACTGCTGCCCTAGCTCATCCAGCGCTTCGCCAGCGACTTTGCCGTCGGCGGCTTCCCCGGCCAATTCAATCGCCAATTCCAAACCGGCGTAAACCTCGGCGGGCTTCCCCACGGTACCCCGAACGCGGTCGAGCAGTTTTTGAGCCAACCGCGACTTCTCGCCAGCGTCACTCTTGGCTTTGGCAAAATCGTCTTTGTATTCGTCGCGCAGGCGGCGTTCGGCGGCTTTGAAGTCCGCGGTTTCTGGAACGGGCTTTTTTGGGCTGGCATTCAGCAAGTCGCCCAATGTCCGCGGAGGCTTGGGCTTGCTGGCGGTCTTGGGGGGAGTGGTCTTTGGCGGCGTGGTCTTTGGCGGAACCGGTTTAGGCCGCGTTTCCCGTGGTGGTGCGGGTTGTTGAGAAGGAAAGGTCTCTCTCTTGGGTGGCGAATTGCTCGCGACCGCGCTGGTGCTCTTGGCCTTTAACCGCTTGAACGTGATCTGGGTAAAGCGATAGGTGGCGCCGCTGCCCAGGAAGAGCCGCGGCGGTTGGCTAGCGTCGGGCGTTGTCCGCTGAATGCCAAGTTCCGACAGCTCGCCCGACCAATGGATAATTTCGCGGCCATCGACTTCCACGCGGACATCGCCCTTGGTGACGATGTATTTCACCCGCGCCGGAGTGCCATCAGTGAATTGCGGCTTTTCCGAGGTCGTGCGATTTTCTCGATAACTCTTGTGGTCGACACTGTCCAAGCCGGCGAACTTGCCTTCCTGATCGATCAGCACCTGGCGTTCCTCGCCGCCTAGGACCAGGCCGGCGATTAACGCCCGCGATGGGCCGGAGTTGGCCTGCCGCACCACGACCACGGTCAGTTCGTATTCGTCGGGCGTGGACCCAGGAACCGGCAAATTCAGCCGGGCTTGGGTCTGGTTCGCCGGCGAGAGCAACACACCGTTTTCCAGCCGCCAGTCACCCAAAACCGCATCGCGCTGGGTGTCGATCAGCGGCAGCAGATCCAACGCGGCATACTTGCCTCCGACGCGATCACCGTTGTTGGGTGTGCTGGTGCCTTGGCCGTTACCGGCGGTTGTTTTTCCGGAGGTATCGCCACTCCCTTGGCTAACAGCGTTAGGCGGTGAACTCATCAACCCCAGAAAGTCATTCTGAGGGCCCATCCAACACAAAATGGCGTAACCGGCCGACAACCCCACCACCGAGGCTACCACCTGACCGACGACTTTTATCCATAGCGGCGTTGCCGCTCGCCGCGAACGCCCGCGCCGGGCATTCACAAGCGGGCCAGCCTCTTCGGCAAAGACGCCGGGCTGCTCGTCCGTTTGCTGGTACGTCACCGGCACCGGTGCCGGCACGGAGACATAAGCGGGAGTTGCATACCCCTGGCCAGGATAGGCCGGCGTCTGTGCGCCGGGCAGAGGATATGCCGGCGCGGCGTAGTTGCCTTGTTGATCGTAGGGGGCCGGCACATAAGCCGTGGACAATGGCACGGGCGCGGCGATCGGCTGCGGGTAGGCCGGCGCGGCAGGTGCCATGCTGGCGCGAAGCTGCACATCGTAATCGGCCCGCTTTACGGCATTCAACAAACACAACTTCGCAGAGGCAATTTCGTTGAGCAGCGTTTGCGAAACCCCTGAATGGGGACCAGACGTATGTGTCCGCAAATGCGACATCTGCCGGTCAGCCGCATGTTCGATCACATCAGGGTCGGCCTCGAACAAACTAATCCCCAGCAACCGGTAATGGTTGGCCGGCTGCTCGTGCGGGGGGATGCCCAGCCATTTGTGGTAAGGATCGAAATCGGGCGTCATGCGGGCCCCCGCGTTGCCGCGGTATCCAAATCAAGTGAATCCAGCCGCGCCGGTAAAGGCCAGAAATGCCTGCACCCTGCGATTGGGCCGTCATTCATAACTTCAATGGCCTTTAGTTTGGCAGATTTGCAGCGGTTTTCCAAGTTGGGGCGGTGGGCGAATTGCGACGGTTGGAGATAGGCATCTTGCATTTGTAGAGAAACGCTAACCGCGAATGTCCGGCACCAGCCAGATGGCTGCGCAAACATGAAGATTCGCTCGCGGGCTAACCGTTATGTGCCGTAGGACCGAGGAATCTCCAGCAGCCGTAATTGGCGGTCGAGATGCGCCTTTCGCTTGGCGACACCGCGTAGCGAATTATCTTCGACGTCCTCGTTTCCCCATTGCTCCCAACCAGGACGGCAAAATCTGGCAAACAGTTCCAGATATGGTCCCGGCGAGCAAGACTCGATCAAATCGTAGAACTCCTCGGGCTTTCGCGAATGCTCTCGTTTACGTGTGGACAGCAGATTTACTTGCGTTCTTCCAGGCTTGAGCGTGCGCACGCTGCCACGAACACCAAACAGAATCAGTTCCGTTACATTTCGAAAATAGAAACCGACACCGCGGCCATCCGGCCCTCCGTCCTTGCGGACTTTGAACCACACCAGGTTCGATTTGTAGGTAAAGCCCCATGCCTCCATCACCTTCAGCCCTTCTTGTAGCAAGGCGTTGGGCACCCACAAGTACAAGTGGGACTTCGCCGCCGCGAGCTTCGATACCGGCAGCTCCATGATTTCCTTCAATTCCATCGTTGGGTAGCGCAGCAAGCGCTTGTGTTCCGGTGCCATCTTGCCAGTGCGATTCTGGAATTGCCACGGAGGATCCGCCAGGATCGTGGCATACGGACCTCTCGCTTTTCCCAACAAGTCCTCGGAAGGATTTACTTCAGCATTCCCGTAAATAGTGGCCATTTGCCAGGCTCCAGATGATTATCAAATCTTGACGACATCAACCGGAATACCGATCAACAACAGCGGGCACGGATTGCCGACCCCACGTCTGACTCGGTCTTCCAATTTTCTCCAATGGGTTGTCGCTTCACCGAACTTGTCAGACACAAAGGCATGCGCCCAGCCTTCCTCGAAAGTGCCCTTCGATTTCGCCGCGGTTTCGATCAGCCTTAACTGGCGCTGCGTCGGCGAATAGTATTTCGTCAATTGGTCGGTCCCTGAAACGCGCAGTTTCTTAGCGAATCGTTCGATAAGTTTCCGCATTCCTTCTTGAAGTGACTAACCGCGGGTCACGATCGCCCCGATCGAAATCACGCCGTCCGCATGCAATCGTTTGAAATTCTCCAAGTCGCGGTCAAAGAATGGATCCTTATTGTTCCATTCAATCTCCAGGGCGAACGTGCCGCCTGGGAAGGCCTTCACATGATCGATTTCATGCGAAATCGACTCTTTTTCCACCCCGTCAACGATTTTCTTGATCTCAAAAACATGCTTCTGCCACCCGTGCGTTGCCGCCAAGGATCTCCGGAGTCGCTGGGTCATCTCGCCTTCACCGCCACCTCCCCTCACCAGTTCTTCAACCGGGATCGAAATATCGAGCAGGGCCGATTCCAGTTCCTCCACGGCCAACCGCATATCGTGCATCAAGATAGCTTCCGCGTGATGCAGGGCCAGGATCTGAAAATTTTGCTTCTTAAGCTTTTCAAACATCGAAACGTCTCTTCGACATGCTAGGTGTCCGATGTCGACGTGAATCGAAAAGCCCCGTTATCGGCTCGCTACGATCATTCGTGTCCATGAATAATGTCCTCAACGGAAATTGCCCACGATTCGATTCCATGCCAACCACCGACCCGGCCGAAGTGTTCGAATGTTCAGTGCGAGAAGTTTATGGCGAATGGTCCGCGAAATCAACCAATCGGATCGCAATGGTTCAACAGAAGCACGGAGAAGTGGATAATTACCGGATATTTAGGAGGTTTCCCTCCCCCAACTACGGCCAGTGCCAGCCTGCGTGGCCGACCAGCAGTTGTAACACGATAAAGTGATGGATCAGGTCGCTGAGGATACAGGCGACGGCGCTGGCGGCCAGCAACAGGGAGGCGGCGGGCCAGCGCCGGGTTAGTGCCGCCAGCACCAGGAGGGGCACGGCCCAAAACATGTGGTGAATTTGCAGCAGCAGTGGCGCGGTACGATTAAATTCGACGGCGGTCATCCGTCCGCCAAACCGCAACAGCAACGTCACCACTTCCACCAACAACGTTATCGCGGCGGTCCAGCGCCAAAATTCGGACCTTCGTGATACTCTGGCAATACGTTGGTCTGTCATAATTCGGATCATAACCGAGGAACCGATGTCCGGACTGATTTTCTTCTACGGCACGTTGCGGCCGGCCTTGGCCCGCGGCAAGATGCGCCAAATCGTGGCACGGCTTGAGCGCGTCGGCCTGGCCACGCTACCGGGCAGGTTGTTCGATCTTGGCCCCTACCCTGCCGCGCTGCCGGAGGATGGGGCCAGCGGTATGATCGTCGGCGAGGTCTTTCGATTGCCGCGCGACGAGGATCTGTTGCCCCAGTTCGACCGCCACGAGAGCTTTCTGCCGGACGACCCGGCCCGCAGCCTGTATTTGCGTCTCCTCCGCACGGCAACGATGGCCGACGGCCAGGCGGCGTCGGTGTGGGTCTACTCCTACAACCGCGACGTTGGTCAGGCAACACTTGTACCAAATGGAGACTACGTGGCCTGGAAAACCGGATGAGATTGCGGCCTGTTTCCAAACGAGCTCGCCGCAATAGAGTCCCATGCAATTCAATTTGAACCTTTTGCAAACGTCTTGCGTACAGCAGGCGGATGGCCGCCCAAATGCAAACCTATTGCAAAGACTCTGTTAATCGTCATCATGGGGTCTGACTTCACAAGTTGGGCCTGAAACCGTGCAATTTCGCACGCCAGCAAAAAACACTCCCGGTGATTATGCTTCTGCTCGAAAATGTTCAAAAGGCGTTTCAAGAACCCGACGGCGGCAAGCTGCCGATTTTGGATATTCCCCGGTTTGAAGTGGCGGCGGGCGAGCAAATGGTTCTCACCGGTCGCAGCGGGTGTGGCAAGACCACGCTGCTGCATGTGATTGCCGGCATTAGCCGGCCCGACAGCGGTACGATTAAGATTGACGGCCACGATATCGCCCGGCTTTCCGAGGCTGCCCGCGACCGCTTTCGGGCGGTGAAGTTGGGCTACGTCTTTCAGACGTTCAACTTGCTGCCAGGATTTACGGCGTTTGAAAACGTGTTGCTGGGCATGACCTTCAGCGGGCAAAAGGTCGATACCGCGCGGGCCAGAGACCTGCTCGACCGCGTGGGCCTGTCCACCCGGCTGACGCACAAGCCGGCCATGCTCTCCGTGGGCGAGCAACAGCGGGTGGCGGTCGCCCGCGCCTTGGCCAATCGCCCCAAGTTGCTGCTGGCCGACGAACCGACGGCCAATGTCGATGCCAAACACCAGCAGCAGATCATCGACTTGATCCGCTCGACCTGCCAGGAAGAGCAGGTCTCGCTGATTCTGGTAACGCACACGCCCGACGTGGCCGCGCAATTCCAGCGCGTGGAGCCTTTGGAAAAAATCAACCGCGTCGCGGAATCGGCGGCTGCCTAAAGTGCGGGCGTACCAGCGGCCTTGGCACACCCTATATCATTCAACCCCTAGAAATTTCATGAGCCTGTTCACCATTGCCTGGCGCAATATCCAACAGCGGGCCTTGTCGTCCACGCTGACCGCCTTTTCGATGGCCCTGGGCGTGGCGCTGGTGATTGCCGTGCTGGTGATTTACGGCGTGGTATCGACCCATTTTCAAAACGCGGCCGAAGGCTACAACCTGATCGTCGGGGCCAAAGGGGGCAAGCTGCAACTGGTTCTGAACACGGTCTATCACTTGAGCCAGCCAGTCGAGAACATTCCCTGGGAGTTCTACAACGAGTTTCGCACTACCAAGGGCAAAGAGGGCAAATACGCCAAGCTGATCGATGTGGCCATCCCCTATTGCCTGGGAGACAACTACCAAGGCTACCGCGTCGTCGGCACCACGCCCGACCTATTCACCAGGTTGGGCTTTGGCCTCGACATGAACGATCAGCCCATCCAATACAACGTGGCGCAAGGCCGGCTGTTCTTGGCCGACGCCCCTTTTGAAGCGGTCGTCGGTTCGGTGGCGGCCCAGCGGACCGGGCTGAAAGTGGGCGATGATTTTCAGCCCACCCACGGGCTTTCCGCCGAGGAAGGGGACGGGCACAAGCACGACCCGATCAAAGTGGTGGGAATTCTGGCCCCCACCGGCACTCCTAACGACCGCGCGTTGTTCATGAACATCGAGGGGTTCTTTCTGCTGGAGGGACACGCCAAACTGCACGACAAGCCCAAGCGCAAGTCCGCCATCAAGAAAGCCGCCGCGGACGACCACGCGCACGACCATGACGGCCACGACCACGATACCAAGGAACCGGCCGCCGCGAAAAAAGAACACGATCACGCGGACCACGATCACGCGGAGCATGACCATGCCGAGGATGCCCATGACGATCACGACCATGCCGCGCACGATCACGGCCACGATCATGGCCACGACCACGGACACGCCCCGCTGCCCGACGATCAACGCGAAGTCACCGCCATCTTGATTCGCACTTCGCAAGAGTTTCCCACCGGTCCCATTGGGCTGCAACGAGAACTCAACAAAGGCAACGTCGCCCAGGCGGTGGCCCCCATCGGCGAAATCCAAGGCCTGTTTCAGGAGATCGTCGGCCCCGTTCGCACGGTGTTGCTGGTGTTGGCAGGGCTGGTCGTGGTGGTGGCGGGCGTGGGGGTCATGGTCAGTATCTACAACAGCATGAGCGATCGGCAACGCGATATCGCCATCATGCGGTCGCTGGGTGCCAGCCGTAACCATGTGATGTGGGTGATTCTGCTGGAGTCGTGCATGTTGGCCCTGTTGGGCGGACTGGCCGGTTTTGTGCTGGCCCACGGCGTGATCGCCCTGCTCAATCCTTTCATCACCGCCCACACCGGTGTCTCCGTGGGCATCACCAAGCTGGCGGTCTCGCGTGTCACGTTTTGGGGCCTGGGTTGGGATGTTTATTGGGAAGCCGTGCTCATACCGGTGCTGTTATTGCTCTCGGCCATCGTGGGCTTTTTGCCGGCCTTGGCGGCCTACAAGACAGACGTCGCCAAATCGCTGTCGGGCACGCATTAAACCATAGGCCGGTTGTAGAGGCTGGCCGGGCTGTCCCGCCGTTTCAGACGCTACGATGCAACTTCCTTGCCAGGAAGGGCTTGGGGTGACGCGGCAACCTTGAAAAACCATCGCTAGGTGTTGTTTCCCAGGCGCGATAGAATAGATTAGATATATCGAGGACTCACCTACGTTCGGGAGAAGTTGCCATGAGCCGACGTTTGATCTGCAAGGTGCTGGCGGTGCTGGCGATGGCGACAAGCACGGCTTGGATCACACGGGATTTTTCGTCCGCTATCGGCACGGCCTGGGCCTGCCCGTTTTGCGGCGGCGTACAGCAAACCTTGAGTGACGAAATCAACACGGCCGAAGCCAGTGTGATCGTCAAGTTGGTCGGCAAGGTCGAGAAGCAGGCCGAAACCGTCAAGGCACCGGCCGGCGGCATCCCCGTTCCACCGCAAATCGAGAAGACGCGGTTCGAGATCGTCGAGATCCTCAAAGGGGCCGAACTCGTCGGCGACACCAAGCAGATTGAAGTCCTCTATTTTGGCGACGCCAAACCGGGCACTCCTTTTCTCATTCAGGGGGCCGAACTAGACGGCCTGGCCTGGGGTACGCCCGTCGTGCTCACCGATCGGGCGGTCTCGTACGTGCGGCAATTGCCAGAGTTGCCAGAGTCGGGCGGAGAACGGTTGGCCTTCTTTCAGAAGTATCTGGAAGACGAAGAGCAGCTCATGGCCAACGACTCTTACGATGAGTTTGCCAAAGCTCCTTACGCCGATGTCAAGGCCGTGGTCGATTACTTGGACCACGACCAGTTGATCGCCTGGATCAAAAATCCGGAGACCTTGACCAGCCACGCCCGCCTGTACTACTTGATGCTGGGACTGGTGAGTCAGGCCAATCCTCGGCCCGGCGATATTAAGATGCTGGAAGAGGGTATCACCGCCGACCCCATAGACCTCAAGCCGGCACTTGATGCCATGATTGGCTGCTACCTCACGCTTCGCGGTGCGGAAGGTATGCCCCTGATCGAGGATACATTCCTCAAGAACCCCAAATCCCCTTATGCCGATACCTATTCCGCCATCATGGCGCTGCGGTTTCATGGCCAGGAAGAGCAGATCATTCCACGGGAACGTATTCTGGTGGCCTTGCGCTACCTGCTCGATCGGCCAGAATTGGCCGATTTGATCATTCCCGATCTGGCCCGTTGGGAAGACTGGTCGGCCATGGACCGGTTGGTGGCCTTGTTTAAGAATGCCGATGACAAATCGAGTTGGGTACGGGTGCCCGTGATTCAGTTCTTGAAGGCTTGCCCCTTGCCAGAGGCTGAGGTGGAATTGCAGGAACTGGCCAAGATCGATCCGGGTGCGGTGCGCCGCGCCAGCCTGTTCATTCCGCTGGGTGGCACCGCTCCCAAGCCGGTTCCCCCAGCCGCCAAGCCAGCCGCCGGGGACAATGGCGAGGGGGAAGCCAGCGAGGCCCCCGCCAATGCGGAAAAATCGGAAAAGCCAGCAGCCGCCGAACCGGTCAAGGGCGCATTACGTAAAAAAACGCGGGCACAGCGCGAAGGCCAGGCCAGCCTGACCAACACCACCAGGTTTGCCAAGACCCAGGGCCCCGCCCCATCGCGGGCGCTGATGACGGCCCCCTTTGCCGGCGGCGCGGTTTTGTTGGGCCTGATGATGAGCATCTTGCGAACCAGCCAGAAATCGTAGGAGGCGTTTCCAACCAACTGTAGGAGGCGTCTCCAACCAACCTGTAGGAGGCGTTTCCAACGCCGATAAGACCCGTCGGACGCCTCCCCGACGCCGACATCCACCTTAACCACATGTGTTGCCATGAGCGTTGATGCAGGTTCCATCGAAATGGCCGAACAGGAAGAATCGCCCTCCACGCAGGCCGCCGTGGTATCGGTCGACTCATCCGAGGCCTTGGGCGATTACCGCTCCATGAGCACGCTGGCCATGGCCAGCTTTGGCCTGGGCATGCTGAGCGTGCTGTCGCTGATTAGCGTGGCCTTGGACATTGTGCCCATCTTGGGCATGGCACTGGGCGCCAAGGCCTGGACGACCATCCGCCGCAATCCTGCCGAACTCACGGGCGAGTTATTCGCCAAGTTGGGCATCGGCCTGTCGGCCTTTTTCTTGCTTGGCGGATGGACCGCGATGGCCATTGAATATGCCACGGAAATCCCCGACCCTCGCTTCGGCCGCATCAACTACACCTTGCTGCAATCCGAGGACGAAAACAATCCCGTGCCGCCATCGGCGATGGAATTGGAAGGCAAAGACGTCTTCATCAAGGGTTACATGTACCAGGGGCAGGCGCGGCAAGAGGGCATCAAGAAGTTCGTGCTGTGCGCGGACAACGGAGCCTGCTGCTTTGGCGGACCCAAGCCCAAGCTCAACGACATGATTCAAGTCAACATCGTGAACGGCCAGCGGGCCAGTTATTCGCCCCGGCTGTTCAAGATCGCTGGTACGTTTCATGTGCAGCGGCAAATGGGCGAAGGGGGCGAAGTTGGGGAAGTCCTGTACACCATTGACGCGGAGTACGTCAAATGAAGCCGACCCACGCGAGCCTTCCAGCAACGTCGCCCGTTAGTAGCCGTCGCCCTGGTATCGGCTTGATGATCGTGGCGGTCGCTATCAGCGCCTACGGCCTAAACTGGCTGTGGGAGACACCCCACGACATCGCTGCCGCTGCCCCGCCGGTCGCTGTACCTATCGCATCCAAGCCAGAAGTGGAGCCCAAAGGCAAACCGCTGCCCGCCAACGAGAAGGCGGCGGCCAAGGAATTCGCGCCCGCCTCCGCCAAGGACGAAGATTCCTCGAGCGATTCCGCCGCCAGCGAAGCGGCGCAAAACGCCAAAGCCAAGAACATCACCTTCGACACGATCAAGTTCGAGATGGAGAAGACCGATCCTTACGATCGCGAATTGATCGGACCCAAGATCGAAGCCTTGGCCGGTAAGAAGGTTCGCATTCGCGGCTACGTCCACCCAAGTTCCTCGTTTTCGCAGACCATGCGCAATTTCATCCTGGTACGCGACAACCAGGAGTGCTGCTTCGGGCCCGGGGCCGCCCTGTTCGATTGCATCATCGTCAAGATGAAGCCCGGCACCACCGCCCAATACACCACCAGCCCCATCGCCGTTGAAGGCATCTTCCGCATCGAGGAACTTCCTGACCCGTTCGATGAAGAAGCCAACCCCCAAGCCATCTACGAGATGGAAGCGGAAGCGGCAAAGTAATCTCCGCGTAACTGGGGCCTTGCATTCAGCTCCGCCGCGTTCTTCATGTCCCGTAATCTTCTCACCTCGCTATCCGTTTGCCTGGCCCTCGCCGCGGCGCCTGCCCAAGCCTGCCCATTCTGTACGGGTGTGGAGCCAACGCTTACCCAGCGCCGCGAGGCTGCCGCCGTGGTAGCACTGGCTGAATTGATCGAAAGCAATGCCGCCGGCAGAACGTATCGCCTGCACAAAGTGACACAAGGGGCCGACCGTCTCCATGGCCAAGAGACTCTGTTGCTGCCCGCGGAAACGGCCCTCAAGGCCGGCGGGCTGGCGCTATTATTGGGCGAGGAATCCGACGACGCCGCGCTTTCTTGGACCGCTGAACCGCTGACGGAAACAGCCGTGGCGTACGTCTTTCGTGCTCCCTCCTTGCGGCAAGCGGCGGAAGAACGGCTACGCTACTTTGCTCCATTCTTGGAACACGCCGACCCTGCCATCGCCGAGGATGCGTATCGAGAATTCGGCCATGCCCCTTACGACCAGGTTGCGCAAACAGTCGATGCGTTGCCGCAGGACCGTATGTGCGATTGGCTGGTCGATGTGAACGTGCCGCAGCAGCGCAAGGGTTTCTACGGGCTGGCCCTGGGACTGGCGCAAGACCCCGCCCAACGGCAAGCGCACGCCCAATTCTTGCGCGGCTTGATCGAGACCCCGGCCGATGACTTTCGTGCCGGGTTTGACGGCATTCTGGGCGGGTATCTGGTGGCGGCCGGCGTGCCCGCGTTGGAACTCATTGAACAAAAGTACCTGGCCAATCCCCAGGCAGCCGACGGCGACGTGCGGCACGCGGTAACGGCGTTGCGGTTCTATCACGAGTATGGCCACGGCATTCCCGGCCTGCGCCTGGCGCAAGCCATGCGGCATTTACTGGCTCGGCCGGAGTTTGCAGCGGCCGCCATTGCCGACTTGTCGCGTTGGGAAGACTGGGATTCACTCGCTGCCGTCGTCTCGCTCTTTGGCAAGGAGGGCTACTCCGCCCGCGGCATCCGCCAGGCGATCGCCGCCTATGTGTTGACTTGCCCCACGGAAAACGCCGCAGCCAGCCTGGCCCAACTTCGCGAACAGGCGCCGCTCGTCGTGGCCGACGCGGAACGACTGCTAGACCGTCCCTGACAAGGCGCTACCACCCCCCCAGTTGCCGCTGAATCTCCTCCAGCGTCAGGCGAACAGGTGGCGGCAAAACGCGGCCATCGTCGGGTTCGCGCTGTTCTTGACCGAAAGTTCCGGCTTTCGAGGTTTCGACCTGCAGCGCCCGGATCCAGTCGGGCACGTCCAAACCCGCGCCGCTGGGGTGCTGGGCTAGCTCTTGGAGTTCTTGTTCCAGGGCCTCAAAAGCTTGCGGTTCTTTCCCGAACCGGGCTTCTTCAATGGCCGGCCGGACCAGCGCCTTCAGGCGGGCGATAACCAGCGGCCGCAGGAAGCGCTCTTGCACCCGGTCGGCCACGGTCGACAGGCGGATGCCGCTACGACGGGTCAAATCGGCTACGGCTTGCACATGCTTGTCGGCGATTTCCGCGGTGCGCTCGGCCAAGGTCCGCCGCCAACGCTCCGCCGCCTGATGCAGCCCTTGCCGCACCAGCACTTCATGCACCAGCAATATCGGGTGCAGATTCCAAACCACGCGGTCGTAGCTGGTCTTGATCCGTAGAAAGTCCAAAAACAAGTGCAACAACTCGCCGCGGTCGGACTGCATGGTGGTGGTATTGTAGTCGCGGAACTCGCTGTAGTTTTCCAGCAAGGCTTCCATTATCAGCCGCAAGTGCGTGGCGGCCCGGTCCCGCTCGCCCGGCTGGGAGAGCGACTCCACAAACAACACCGGCCCTTGAGGATCGGCGTCGGCCTCCAGCTTCCGCAGCCAGGCATCGGCCCCTTGCTGCAAAATGGCCCGCAGGTTGCCAGGATTAAAAAACCGCGGGTTGAACAGTTCGCGGCCATGCTGCTCGACAAACTTGACGACTTCGCTCCAGCGCGTGTCGTCCGAGACCCGCTCCAGGGCAGACAGCCGCAAGTTATTGCTGTGGGCCAGCCAGCGCTTCAGCAGCCCTTGCGTCAACGTCTCCAGGCAGTCGATCAGGTCGGCGTCGGCGTGTGGGCCGGCTGGCGGCGGCACTTCCGCGGTCGGCGATGATAATTCCGTCGAAGATGCCGGCGCGGGGCTCAGCGACAGCGCAATCGCCTCGACGAGCGAACGGGCACCCAGGTCGAACAGCCTGTCAAACTCGGTCACGGCACCAGGACCCAACGGGTGATCGACCTCTGACTGTTGCGCGGCGTCGATCAATTGGCAAGTCTCGCGCAGCAATCCCAGACGCGGCAACCCGCGCAACAACGGGCGCAAGGCCGACAAGAGGCTCTTCGTGCGGGCCGTGCGCGTAGGGTCGGACTGCCGAACCAGGGGGACATACAGCAACGGCTCGTCTTTCAGGGCCGCGAGAAAACCGGTAAACGCGCCCCGCGCAGCCCCGGCATCTCCCCGTAAAATGCCCCGCAGGGCCGCTACGGCCGACTCTTCCCACGGCTCGGGCGATGCGGCTTGCCGCGGATGGCCGAGAGCCGCTTGAATGTGCCGGGCCGAGTCGCAAGCCTCGGCAAAAGCCTGCGTCACCGACTCCAGCACGCTCTCTTTCACGCGGACGCGCCGGTCGTATTCCACCAACGAATCGTGGTCGCTGGAAGGATCGGGGATGCGATATGCGCTCACATCTTGCAACAATACATGAAGCTGTTGGCGATTGTGCAGGCAATGTTGCAGCCAGCCCGATACGACATCCTCCCGGTCGGGCAGATCCGCTTGGGCCAGTTCGCCCGACATCAGCGCGGCGGCCGCCCGTTTCCAGAGTAGCGCCACCGAGTTCAAAAACGCCAGGCGGCGGGAGAGGCGGGTCGCTTCCAGGTCGAGCTCAAAATCGGTCGGCGCGCCCCCTTCCAGCATGTCTCCTTCGATGCCGTCGCCGGTGCTGTCCCGATAGACAACTCCCTCGTAGGCGGCACCGTACACGTTGTCTTCATCGTCCTCGCCGGAATCTGGCGGATCATCATCGGGTTCGCCGGCTGGCAGGCCACTATCACCGCGAAGTTGGGAAGTCCAGCCAAACTTGGGCGGTTCCCAATAGCCTTCGGCATTGGCTTCGGCAAAGTCGAAGAACCGCCGCATCCGCGCCCAAGCCTGAGCTGGCGGATTACCGGCACCCGTCTCGCAAGCGCGGTGCATCCACCGCCCAGCCAACTGATGGAACGAGTGGGTTCCTTCCTCCAGCAGAATGCGGTTGGCCTGGCTCAACCATTGCATAAGGAGCGCCATGGAGGCGACCATGTCTCCCTTGCCCAGCAGGGCCTCGACCACCTGGGCGTAAGCTTGGGTTGGTGTGAATTCGTCGACATGCCGCGTCCAAAACGCCACGTCGCCCGCCGCTTCGCCCGCTTTGCGCCAGGCGCTGAGCGCCTGCGCCACCTGCGAGGCCGAGGTCCAGGCGTCGCTGCCCGACAATGGCGCGACGTCGCTGACCGCTTCCGCCGCATACTGGTCCCACCAGCGCGTCAGCTCGCCCAACGACGAACGGGCTCTCTGTTCCAGCTCTCGCGCGTCGCTGGCGGCCGCCTCGCGCCACACGCGGGCAAACAGGTCAAAGATGCGCTCCATCAAAGAAACCAACACGTCCACGCGATGATCGTGGACGGTATTCTCGACGGCCGGAAACAGGCTGAAATTGCCGCCAAACCCCAAAATGTTCCAAGGGTCGATGATTGCCCCGCAATGGATGCCGCGGCGCAGCAGATCCTCGATCTCCGGCAGGGCGGCGGCGGCCCGCGACAGTTCTCCCCGGTCGAGCGCATGCCGGCCCGACGCTAGCCTACAGTCGATCTCGCACAGCAATCGGGCGGACACTACGGGCACTATCGCCCCTTGCCGCAAGCTGGCCTCGGGATAGCCCATCCGCGCAAACAACTGCGCCAGGCAGACATACTGCAATTGCGTGGCCCGCAGCCGCGACAACGTCTGATTCAAATTCTGGCGGGTGCCGCCAAAGGGCTGCCGTAGGCGTTCGGCCTCCATCCGCAGGCGAATGCCATGCTCGCCCGGCACATGGGCCAGCCAATGCTCGTAGAAGGCATCACGATAGCGGGCGATCCGCGGCAGCAGAGTCGATAGCGTCACACTGGAGTCGTGTGTTTCGGGGCTGCTGCCCGACGTGCCCGAAGCCATCAGAATGGTGCCAGCCAAAGCAATGGCCGCCTCGGCCAGGGCTTCGTGCGGTTCGGAATCGCCGGGGGAATTGGCCCGCGTCAACAAGGCATCGAGCGTTACGCCTTGCAGGACCATGCGCCGATAGCGGCCTTGGGCATCTAGCCGGTGCGGATCCCACTGGCCAAACTGGTAGTTGGGCCGCTTGTTGACCGGATGGTCGAAGTCGTACGCCCGAGGGTCGAGCGACAGTTCGTCCAGCAAGGCCGGATCAAACCAGGCCGCCTCTCGCAGGCGGGCCGGTGTGGCCTCGAGCACGGCCATGGCCCGCGAGACGAGCTCGTGGTATTTGCCTGCCGCTACGCCAGCCTCGCGAAAATAGAGCGGGATCGGGCAGACCCATTCATGCTCGTACGGCTCAATCTTCTGGTCGGTGTGCAACACCGCCACCGGCCGATATCCAATAAAGTCATTGAGAGTCTTGATGGCCCCCCGGATGATCCGTGCCGGCTGATCCCAGGGAGGGCCCTGGCTGAGGACGGCTTCGCAGGCCCTGGCCAGAAAAAAGGGCTGAAAAAGCTCCTCGTCCGACTGCTGAAACAGCAGGTCGTGGTGATGCTGGCGATAGGCGGGCAGCAACTGCTCAAATACAAGCGGCAGAACGGCTTGCACCTGATCGACCGTGCCAAACGCCGCGGAATTGCGATCGACGCCGATTAGTTCTTCCGCCAGCCAGCGGTACACCAACTGCCAAGCCGCCCAAGGCTGGTCAACGGCCTGGCCAGCAGCCAAGGCCCACAAATCGCTCATCTGCCGCCGAATGCGGCCATCGGCCCCGCCGTTCGACAAGTTCAGGTAAGCCAAGATGTCGTGCGACAGAGTCCGCACATCACCTGTAGGATTGCCTGATTCCATCGTGCCACTTCTCCGGCCTTCCAAATCACGAGTTTGCTCGTCCGTTGCCTTATGTTAGGGGGCATCTTGCGTACTGGGAAGGGCGTAGCCCCAGTGGCCGGCGACGGCCAATGGGAGCTATCCGCACAGGGCCGGCTGCCGTAACATTTGCTATACTGCGAGTGGCGCGGGCGGCGCGCGGCGGCGGATGCAGGCAGATGTCCCTTTCTCATGCGCCGGCCGGCGCTTCGCTCTTGCCCTGGCGAGACCGTATGAGCAAAAAATGGAAAACGACCGTCTGCCTAGAAGGCTGGTACTACCTCATTGTCATGGCGTTCGTCTTCAGCGCCGCCCTGGTTCGCGATATCAATCTGCTGATGGTCTTGTTTGGGTTGATGCTGGGAGCCTTGCTCTTCGGCTGGCGACTGGCGGGAGCCATGCTGCGCCCCTTGGAGGTTCATCGCCGGATGCCTTCGATGTCGGGCGTGGGTGAGGCTGTCGCGGTGGAATTGGATATCCGCAACACGCAACGGCGTTTTCCTTGTTGGGCGATTGTCGTGGAAGACCGAATCCAATGTGTTAAACCGCGGCCTGAGTCACCTCCGCTGACCGCCTCGCTGCTGTTTGCGCAGATCCCCGCCCGGCAGCGCCGCGGCATGTCCTATCATGGCAAATTCGCCCATCGCGGCTTGTATCGCCTGGGCCCGCTGCGAGTCTCGACGCGATTTCCGTTGGGGCTGTTGCGGCGCAGCCGCCTCGTGGAAATCGACGATTCGCTGATTGTCCACCCACGTTTGGGAAGGCTGACGGCCCGTTGGCAAGCCCTGCAAATGCAATCCGCCGACGGCGCATCGCGTCAACAACGTCCGCTGGGAATGACCGAGGGCGATTTCCACGGTCTGCGCGACTGGCGGGCGGGTGACAGCCGCCGCTGGATTCATTGGCGGACCACGGCCCGCCGGGGCGAACTGACCGTGCGGCAGTTTGAACGAGAACGCAGCCGCGACCTGGTGTTGGTTGTCGAACTTTGGCAGCCCGAAAAATCGAGCGACGAGCAACAGCGCCGGGTAGAGCAATTGCTAAGTTTCGCGGCCACGCTGATCGACGACCGCTGCCGCAGCGGAGGGAGCCGTCTGGCCCTGGCCGTGGCTGGCCAGTCGGCGGCACTGTTGTCGGGCATGGCCTCTGCCGCGCTGCTCAGAGAAGCACTGGAACTATTGGCGGTGGCGCTGCCGGCCGCAAGCGATGAACTCCCCGCCACACTCGACCGCGTTTGGGCGGCCGCGCCGCAGCATGCCGAGATCGTCGTGGCCAGCACGCGAGGGGTCGATTTCACCGAAACCGCGCGGTTCGCATCGATCTGGACCGATAGCCGCAAACAAGCGGCCTTGTCGCAAGCGCTGGTGCTGTCGGCGGACGGCGACGATTTTCAACAATGGTTCGATCCGGGGGAACCGCTATGAATCCATCCGCCGCGCGGCTCGAACGCTGGCTGCAGATCAGCATGGCGGTGTTTGTCTGGCTGGGCACCTTAATGTTGGGCATGGGCGAGGAAAGCTTTGTCATACCCATCGTTTCCTTGATGGCTTGCGCCGGATCGGTCTATCTGACCGACATCCGCGGCTGGCTGCGGCTCAACAATCGGCAGGCCAACCTGGCGGGCCTGGCTACGGTGGCGGTCTGCTTTTGGGAACTACGGCAAGTGGATGTCGAGGTGCAAGTCTTGGCCCTGGCCAACTTGTTGTTCTACCTGCAGTGCGTCAATCTGTTTCGCCAGAAAGAACCGCGGATCTACTGGATGTTGGCTTTGTTGAGTGTGCTGGAAGTAGCCGTGGCCGCGGTACTCAACGACAATCTGATGTTTGCGGGACTGTTGGTGACTTACTTTCTTGTGGGAATCGCCACGCTGGCGTTGTTCTTGTTGATGCGCGAACATAACGAGCAGCGGCCTGCTTTTGGGGGCGCACCCGTCATGTCTACGGCCAACCTGGACGACGCCCTTTCCTGGCCCATGGCCCGGCAGTTGCTTCGCGTGGCGCTGGCCACGCTGGTGCTGATGGGTGCCTTGTTTGTCATTACGCCCCGCAGCGAAAGCGGCCCTTGGGGGCAAATAATCGAAAGCACCTCGCGTAGCGTTGGGTACGAGGGAACTCGCATACAACTAGGCGATACAGACGAGGTCACTGAAGATGCGTCCGAGGTCATGCGCGTGCGGCTGTTCCATCACGACACCCGCGCCGAATTCAAGCTCACCGGGCCCTTGCTGCTGCGCGGCGCGGTATTGACGGACTACGAGGTAGACGCCGGCGACGCTACCTGGGCCGCGGCCCAGCGAGGTGGCGAAAGGCGGTCGGTGCCGGAAGCCACCAGAGCCGACCTGGCGGGCCAGGTCGAGCAGGAATACATTTTGAAGCCATCGGAAGACGATACGCTGTTTGCCGTGTTTCCATTCGCTAAAGTCTCTTCCAGCAACACCATCATGTACGACACCCGCCGTGAGCGGTTGTTCCGCACTTTTCGCGGCATGAATAGCGAGTATCGCTACAACCTGGTCAGCCCATCTTTAAAAGACGGGAAACAAGCCCGGCTGGTCCCTCACGAGGGGCGGGTCAATCTGTACCTTTCGCAGTTGGAACCGAGTCAGCAGACTTCCTTGGCCGGCCTGATTGCCGCAGCCGAGAATGTCGTGAAGGACATTCCCCCATCCGAGCACGAAAGCCGCTGCCTGGCACTGGAAAGCTACCTCCGCGATTCAGGCCAGTTTACGTATTCGTTGGTTCCTTCTTCGCGCGACCCCCAGCTTGATCCGGTCGAACACTTCGTCACGAACTCCAAGGCTGGCCATTGCGAGTACTTCGCCAGCGCGCTGGCTCTGATGCTGCGCAGCCAAGGCATTCCCGCCAGAATCGCAATGGGATTTAAGACCTCGGACTACAACACACTGGGGCACTTCTACCAAATTCGGCAACTCCATGCCCACTCCTGGGTAGAGGCGTACCTAGAAGACAAGAAGGGCTGGCTGCGATTGGACCCCACACCGGCGGGCGACGACACCGCCAATAAGGTCGCCCAACAGCGAAAGTTGCCCACTCTGCGGGAGATCGCCGACTTCGTCAAGTACTTGTGGTCGGGCTATGTGGTGGGGCTGACGGCCGAAAAGCAGCGTCAGGATATCTACAAACCGGTTGCGGCGTTCGTGGGGGGAATCTTTAGTCCCCGGTCATGGCGCACATTTGCCAAGGATTTGCGTGCGGTGTTGTTTGGTCCTGGCGATGAGCCGCTCGACGAGGATTCCGGTGAAGAACCCTCAACCGGCGGAATTGTTTTGCTGTTGGCTTCGCTATTGGCGGTGGCAATCTATCGGGGAGTCAAGCGGTTGGTGCGAGTGCGTTGGCCGTCGAGGAAAACCGCGGCGTCTAAGAAGGTCTTCCGCCGGCGGCGAGAACTGGTTTCACCGGTGGTGCTGTTCTATCGCCGCTTTGAACAAGTTCTGGCCAAGCGCAAGCTGGTCCGCGCCACCGGCCAGACTCAGCGGGAGTTTGCCCGCGACATTGGGGGCCGGTTGGCCGACACGACCGATTCTCGCGCGGCAGCCGCGCCGCGAATGGTGACCGATGCCTTCTACCGCGTCCGCTTTGGCGGCCAGGCCCTGGACAATGCGGAACTCGACGGGGTAGAAAAGGCTCTGCAAACGCTGGAAGCAGCCCTGGCACCCGCCAAGAAACGCAAGTCATCGGTGTAGGACACAAAACTCCATGAAAATAGGTCTGGTTGGTTACCAAGGAAGCGGCAAAAGTACGCTGTTTGAGTTCTTGACGGGCGTACGCCCCGACCCGGCCCAGGCCCATGTCGGCCAAAGCGCCATGGCACCGGTGCCAGATATCCGCGTGGAGCCGCTGTGCAAGGTCTACAACCCCAAGAAGATCACGCTGGCCTCTTTGGAACTGGTCGATACGCCCGGCCTGGCCCGTTCGCACGAGGGAAACGCCACCCGTCTTAGTGTGCTGCGCGAGGCGGGCTGCCTGGTGCTGGTGGTGGGTGCCTTTGCCGGCCAGGACTGGCGGCAAGATCTGCACGGCTTTCGCGAGGATTTGCTGCTGGCCGACATGCAGATTGTGTCGGGCCGCATTGACCGGCTGAAAGAATCGGTCAAAAAACCTCGCCCCAATCGCGACCAGGAACTGGCCGAACTGGCCGCCCTAGAGCCAATGCTGACCGCCCTGGAAGCCGGCAAGGCACTCTCCGACGTCGGCCTGACCGAGGAACAACTCAAGCATACCCGCTCGTTTCGGCTGTTGACCGAAAAGCCCACCTTGATCCTGGTCAACGTGGCCGATGACGAGACCGATCTGCAAAAATACCGGGCGGGCGCCGCCGACGAGCAGCGCATCTTTGCCGCTCCCTTGGGTCTGGAACTGGAACTCGCCCGCATGACGCCCGAGGATCGCTCAGCCTTCCAGGAAGAGATGGGCCTGTCGGGTTCTTGCCGCGACGACCTGATCCGCCTGATCTTGGATGTCTCGGGGCAAATGCTGTACTTCACGGCGGGCGAGAAGGAAGTCCGCACATGGATGCTGCACAAAGGGGGGACGGCCCTGGAAGCGGCCGAGAACATCCATTCCGATCTGGCCCGCGGCTTCATCCGGGCCGAAACCATCCTCTGCGACGACCTGATCCGTCTGGGAAGCGAACGCGAAGTCAAAGCCAAGAACCTGGCCCGGCAAGAGCCCAAGGACTACGTGGTCAAGGACGGCGACATCCTGCACATCAAGTTCAGCGTGTAAGCCAGGGGGCGATTGCTGGGCATCAATCGCACGCGGCGGACTTCCGCCACAACGGCACCTGATCGACGTGCCTGGCGAAGTAAGGATTCAGTACGCAATAACTTCCCCATCGAAACCTCCCTCTCCCTCTGGGAGAGGGCCGGGGTGAGGGTTTCGTTGTTGGCGGCCATTTCGCCACATCCCCCTCTCCCCAACCCTCTCCCGGAGTACCGGGAGAGGGGGCCAAGAGGGGAAGTTATTTCGTACTCAATCCTAATTCAGGAGGATTTGATGAGCTGGAAGGAAGCTGGCATGCAACGCAACATCGTGCCTGGTTTGCTGTTGGCTGGCATCTTGCTGGCACCGGCCATCGGCGTGCGAATTGAAGTACTCAACCAGCGGGCAGGCAACATCCTGCCGCGGCGTCCCCATTCAGACGGCTCTATGTCGAAGTGGCGCGTAGCCGGCAAGCCGCGAGAATTCCTGAGGCAAGACTACGAGATTGCATACCGTGAGGCCAACGGACTGGAAGGATATTCGATTCCACTCCCTCCCGCAGCGGCCGAGGCGATCGCGCAACGGGTCGAACGAGACTTGCCTACCTCGCGATATGTGACCAATAGCGACTTGCGCGACGCGGTTAGCTCGATCGGCCTGTTGCAATATCCCTTGTCGTTGGCGTTGATCGTCGTCGGCACCTTTGCCATTCCGTTTCAGCCGGGCCGCGTTCGGCTGGCCATCTGCGCAACGGCAATTTCCACCGGCGCAATTTGCCTCCTGATTGCAGACATGCGAAACTACTTCGGTAGCTTAGGCTGATGGAACACGGCGGCCATGACACTCCGGAAGCAGTCATTCGCCGACGCTACAAGGCCGGGTGGACGAACTTCGCGAATCGCCACAAACCGCTGCTCGATGCGTGGGTGTTGTATGATAACGAGGGGCCCGCGCCACGAATGTTGAGTCACGGGAAGCGGCCATGAGCGAATCATCCAACGAGATTGAAGATCCCCGATCTGCGGTATGTGGAGGCCGCGTTACCTGTTCCACCACGGAGGTGTGGTGCGGGTAAGAATCGCCCCCAATCGGCATTCCATTGGCGGGTTTCGAGTCGATAGCTAGGCGGCTCCTGTTCCACGTTACCCGCACCATTTCACGGGGTGGTGCAGGTAACAAAACGGCCCTTTCTCCGCGAAATCGCTGGGTTTTTGGTCGAAGCGGCCGCGTTACCTGTTCCAACAACGGGGGTGTGGTGCGGGTTGCGATTGCCCCGAATCGCCGTCGGGGATGACGACTACGCCAGCGCGCACCGCCAGCGCACCGCGTGACGACCGCGTTTCAAAAATATGGACAGGCCCCGCGGCACGTACCGGTCGGCGGAGGGAGCGACGAGAAAGACGTCGCAACCAGGTTGGCCGAGAGGCCGGCAACGGTAGCCGTAATAAATAACCCGCCCGATCGACCGCCCGCCACGGCCATGCTGTTCGAGCACGCGGCGGACGACGACAGTTGGGCGGTTTGGGGGCTTCGCGCCCGTTGGACGTGCAAAAGCCACGTCGGCGCGCAAAGCCGAACGCTTGCCATTGTAACAGAAGTAACATTTTATAATACTATTATTTTATAAAATTTATAAAATTTTTTTCTTTCTTGCGAAAAGGTCCGAGTAGGCCCGGCGGGCCAATTCCTTATGCGGCCAACACCAAGCTGGCACGCACGGTGGAAAAACACCCGGACTTGCATCAAGCCTATGTGGAGGAACACAACACGGCCCATCCGCGCCAGAGTGACCGCCGCTGAGTCCACCCCGGCAGACCGGGCGGCGGCCGTTCAATCGGCGCGAACCTTTCGGGCGGCTGCCCCCGGTCGTTTTGAATCATCCGCTTTACTTCTGGCTGGGGCCGTCGTGTCGAACGGGAATTCCGCGAACGCCCCGGCCGGGATTTCCGGCGATGGCAGTTTATGGACGTAATAAATCTTTATCCAGTCGGCCTACTGACTGGGCTAGCGATCTTGAGGCGATGGAATCTAACGAGTGGATGTGGAAATGCTTCGGCAAGCTGCTATCCTAGCGATCTTGTGCGAACCCCATTAGGAGGCGCTATCAACTGTGTGATTGACTGTGAACAGAAAGACGCCGTATGGCCTACTTCCTAGACCTCTTCACGGGAACTACCTGGGATGAATTTCGAAAAGCGGGCGCTGCCGTAACCGGCTTTCGCCCAAAGAACAAGAATCGTGCGGCCAAGATCAAGGCAGGGGACATGTTCTTATGCTACGTGACGGGGGTAAAAATGTGGGTCGGCCTGCTCAAGGTGACTGGCCCCATGTACGAAGACAAAACGCCAATATGGCAGGAAGAGGTCTTTCCGATTCGACTGCCCGTTGAACCAGTCGTCATGCTCGACCCTGAGTTTGGCGTAATGATGAACGAATTGGAGGGTAAGCTCTCATTCTTTCCAAAAGATTGTCTGCCTGGGCGCTGGACTGGCTTGGTTCGGAGTTCTCCGCAGAAGTATCAGGATAAGGATGGGGACGTAATCGCCGCAGCCATTAAGGAGGCGAAAAAGGCGCCGGTCAACAAAGAGATCGACAAAGCCAAACTGAAACGGCCTAGCAGCCTCTACAAGTTGAAGAAAGAGGTTGACGGCAAGAAGGTTGAATCGGTTGTCGTGATCCCTTCCGCAGATGACGAAGTGGCGGACGAAGCCGAAACCACGACTGTCGGACTGACCCACACCGAGATTCAATGGAGGTTGCTCGATCTTGGCTGTCGTATGGGCCTTAATGTATGGGCACCCAAACCAGATCGTGGGCGAAGCTGGAACGGCAAAAAAACTATCCGACATTCCGAAGATGCTGGACACGCTGCCAGTTCAATTTGAGCCAGGTACGCACCAGACGATCGAAAATCTCGACGTGATTTGGCTGAACGGCAAGACGTTTGAGGCAGCATTCGAGGTCGAGCATTCTACGTCGATCTATTCCGGACTGTTACGAATGTCCGATTTGCTTTACATGCAGGCCAACATCAACATCAAGCTCTATCTCGTCGCGCCAGATGAGCGTTACACCAAGTTTGTGAAAGAGGTATCGCGCCCAACGTTTAATGCCAGCAACAAGCCGCTGCATACTTTGTGTAACTTCTTGCCATATTCCAAGCTTTGCAGCCGCCTGGAGGAGGTGAAGAACGTCATTCAGTACTTAAAGCCGGAGTTCATCGACGAGATCGCGGAATCTTACGATCCGGCTGAGGATCTTGGCGAGTGATGCAATTTGCCCATGCGGGAAAGCCGCCACAAGGGTTCTCTCCGTGATTCGTCGGCTTCTCAGTCACCGAGTTCAGGAAACTCCTGTTTGCCCTTTTCAAGGTTGCAGTCTGGGCAAGCTGGAACCAGGTTCTCTTCATCATCTTCACCGCCACCAGCCAATGGACGCAAGTGATCGAGATGCATGAACTCACCCTGCCAACTGGTCAAAGGGACGGCACAGTAAAAGCACTTTCTACCGTAGTGCGACCAAACCTCTCGTCGCACTGCAATCGACCATTTACGGCGGGGAGTCTGAACGCGGTTTGAAGTTGCGCTTGAACGGCCACCGAGAATCGGAATGCGTTCCATGCATTCTTTCCAGACCTGGCGATGATGTGCCCCATAAAAGTCCAGAATCCTGTTTACCTCAACGCAGATTTGCCACACCTTATCGGTTTGATCCAGGGGCAACCCTTCGAGTTCGTGTTGCTTCGGCAAGTAGACGAAGATGCCATTTATCAGCATGGCTGCGCGATGGTCCTTGTTGATGACTTCTTGAATCAGCGATGCTGCTCTCCGAGCTACGAAGTCAAGCGACCTAACTGCGTTAGGATCGACCGGTGGTGGATCGGGCAAATAAACACCCGGCACGACGATTGGTGCGCCACAACCAGGACATTGTTTCGTTTCCCCCCTCACGCGATTGCGCGCTACCACATTGACCTTGCATTCAGGGCAACGGAACTGAAATCGTTCGAGTGGATTCATGGGTACCGAGGCCTTCCGATTTCTCTTTGACTAGCTGGGCTGCACTCCCCGCGTCGCATCCTGAAGAGCCAACGAATTACGGGAGGAAGTCGCTCGTGAAATACTCGATGCGTTCGCCACAATTGCTCGAGCGTGACGCGATCACAATCGATCCGTGCCTGCAAAGCGCGAGTCGCCATGTCGTTGACCTATCAAGAATCGAGACTGAAAATCCAAGAGCTGCGAATCGATCACCTTGCCGCTATCCCAGCCATCCCTTGGGAGGTGCGTCACTATGGGTGGTGCATCATGGCCGGATTTGAGCGCGGCTGCAAATGGGCGGGGGCGGCCGCGCCGAGAGGCGGGGCGAACGCCGGGGCGGCGAGCATCCATTGATGCGGGGAACGCGGGGGAATCCGACCGGCCCGCCAGTCGTGTTTCGCCCCATATCTCTCGGCGTTTCGCGAGAGTTCCCACCACTGCGTTGCTGCGCAATGGGCGACACAGGACTCGAACCTGTGACCCCTACCGTGTGAGGATAGTGCTCTAACCAACTGAGCTAGTCGCCCGACGGATTGTCTTTTGTTCGGGACCGGGCCAGAACCAAAGACAGCCAAAAGATAGGAAATAGGATACCGCTTTTTTGGCGGGCTGCCATCCCTGTTGGACGGTAAAAGCTGGCTCTGGCGGGGGAGATTTGCCTCGGTTGGCCTATTTTGGAGTGCCAGCAATAGCGCCAGGGGGATCCACAAGAAAAGGCGGGTTCCTTCTGGGGAAGGAACCCGCCCTGGTTTTGGCGTTTGTTTACATCAACCTACCGCCCGGCGGGCGGCGGCTGCTTTAGCCAACGGTGGCCTGGTCTTGGGGGGCCGCCGTGGGTGGCTCGAACTTGGGGGCGGTAGCTTCGTCCCGGTCGTCGATGTCGCTAAAGCGGCTGCTGGACGAGGCGGTCGTCGAACGGGCCGGCGGGTTGGTCGCGCCGTACAGCTCGTCTTGAATGCCCGACACGCCCTTTTTGAATTCCATCAGACCCTTGCCTAGCGAACGGCCCACCTCGGGCAAGCGTTTGCCAAACAACAGTACGGCAATAATGCCGACGATTACCATCTCCATGGGACCAATGCCCATGAAAGCCAGCGGCAAATTTGTCATCAGGTGTGTCATTGGCGTGCCTCCTCAACCTTGGTTTCGATTCCGGTCATGCCATCCTTGAATTCGCGGAAACCTTGGCCCAGCCCGCGCATGGCGCTCGGCAAACGATTGCCGAACAGCACAACGGCCACCAAGCCCACAATCAACATCTCCATCGGTCCTAAACCAAACATTGCTCGGTCCTTTCCTCTAGGAAAGAAAGTACCGGCCCGTGACGCGGACAGGAGCCAACTGGTCTAAAAAAACGAAACGTGGGATACGAATCCCCGATCCCCCTTTACGGCTTGCGCTCGGAGGGCTCTTCCTTGTCGTCGTCGATACCTTGCAGCCCTTGCTTGAATTCGACCACGCCGCGGCCCAGCGAACGCATGACGCTGGGCAGGCGGTTGCCGAATAGCAACAGCACAATGCCGGCCACAATCATCAGCTCCATCGGTCCGATGCCCATGAAGGCGAACAGATTGCACATGGCAGAGGCTTTACAAGAGAGGCAGGCGGGAGCGTTAGCCCCCATGAACGAAGAACAACTCCTGGGAAGAGCCGTGGCAAACGGGGCGCTGCCGGGTAAGGTAGCTGGCGGGCCTTGTAGGGGATCCCCCGTTTGCCGTGCGGGCACAAGCAAACCGCGCAAGTACGCAGGTTGCTTGCTCCCTTCATTTTATCGACGGGGAATCGACTGTCAAACCAGGAACTGGCCGACAAGCTGCTTTTTCCGGGGGTGCGGCCCTACAGATGGAACGCGGATTGTCGCCGTCAGAGACGGCTCCTACAGTCCATTCGGCCGAAATTATCTGGTAGTAGCCGTTCCGAAGGCGACAATTACGCCTGTACCGGCTACTCCAACGGCGCGTGGGGCGATTGCGAATAGAGGGGCAGGTAGCGGTAGTAGACTTCCAGACAGAGGGCACCCATGGCCGTACTGTAGATGCGTCCACCGTGTTTGCCGTACAAGGGATCGGGATCCCAACTGCCGCTCTCTTCGCCTTCCGTCCGCTGTAGCCGCAGCAGCGTGCGCTTGAGGGCCTTGTTCCAGGTTTGCCAATGTTCGCCTTGCAGATGGAACGTGGCCAGGGTGCCGTAATACCAGTAGTAGAAGTTGGCGGTGCTTTCGCCGGGCAGCTCTCGCATGATGTAGTCGCCCGCTTCGTCGCTGGCCGGATTGGAGCGGTCCATTCCCAGGAACTGGCGGCAGACGAGCGCTTCGGCCGTCATGGTCGGCGTGACTTTTTCATTGGGACGGTAGCTGGCCAATCCCCCGTGCCTGCCAGACGCCACGGATTTGATAAACCGCACCATCCCCTCGCGCGACTTGGCGGGGACATCAATTCCGCCCAGTTCGGCACTCTTTAAGGCCATGAGTTGCCAACCGAGCTGGCTGGTGTCTCCCTGCGGATCGCCCGCCTTGTAGCGCCAGCCGCCGTTGCTGGGGTGCTGGGCCGAGAGCGAAAAGGCCACGGCCCTTCGAACCGGCCGGGCCAGCCGCGGATCTTGCGTCATGCCGTAGGCTTCGCTGAGTGCGAACGAACTCATACCGTGGCAATACATAAAGGCGTAGGTCGCCGCGCCGCCCCCCAGGTTGCCGTCGCGGCCTTGCGATTGAATCAAGAAGCTGAGGCCATCGCGAACCGTTTCTTGATATTCACCCGACATGTGCGTGTGGCCCGCCCCCAAGAAAGCCAACAGCGCCAAGCCGGTCACGGCGTTGTCGGCATCGGCGCCGGCTCCCTTGCGGTCGCGGCCTTCGACCTTGCCCTCGCGGCCGGCTCCAAACTGGTCGGCGTCCCAGCGGCCATCGTCGCTTTGCACGCTAGCCAGCCAGGCCAAGGCGGCTTGCACGGCCCCTTCGGTGCGGGTGTCGCCGCCACGCGCGGCTGTCACGGCCTGCCGGTTCGGAGCGGTTCTGGCTTGATAAAGCTCTGGCGGGGAATGTCCCTCTTCCGCCTGGGCGCGTTGGCCGACCGTGGCCAGGCTAGGTGGAGCAGTACTGGCGACTACCTCGCCCGCCACACCGCTGCCGTCAATGAGCGACTGCACGGCCTGCCCGCCCGCCGCCGAGGTTGACCGCCCGCTGTTGGTGTTGGACATTTCCGCCGCGTCCGCTGCTTCCTCGCCCAGCGCATCGGTGGTATTGGCATCATCGGCTGCCGGGCTGGTGGCGCGGCCCGCGCGATCGGTGAGGGCCAGCAGCGCTGGGGCGGGCGTATCGACCGCGAGAACATCAGCCAACTGGGGAGGCAACGTTGGCTGTTCGAGCAGCTTTGACGGCACGCCCTGGCGGTTGACCTTGCGGCTTTCGGGCTTGGGCGTGACTTCGACCATGGTGGCGTTGGGGGCCAGTTCTGGCTGGCGCGGCGCGGCGGCCGATTTCTCTGGGCGGCGCATGGCGGCGGGGGCGTCGATGCTCTCGGTGGCTTCGGCGGCTTGCGTGGGGCGCACGGCCGCGGCGGCGGCGATCTTGGCTGGCTGTGGAGAAGCGAACTCGGTGAACCTGGCCCGCGGCAGGCTGGCTTCGGCAGCCACGGCCTGGGCGTCGTCCGCGGGCATGCGCTCGACTTTGTTTTCCGACGGAACCAGCGGCTGGTCCAGTTCGGCCGCCTCGGGCGTGGGAACGGAACTGTCGGCGAATTTTTCCCACGGCTGGTCGGGCCGTTCTTCTTCTCCGGCACCGGGCTGCTCCTCGCCGATGTCCTCGATCGTGGCGACGGTCATCACGGTCTCTTGCGGAGGGCCGGTAATGATGGAGTCGATCCGCACCGTGCCGGCGTAGCCCGCCAGCAACACGTGGGCCAGCACCGAGAGCATGGCGCATTTGCGCAGCGGCTTCGATTGGCCGAACCGCGTGACCATCAGCATTAGCAGGCTGCCCGTGACCATGCCGAACCCTCCCCACACGATCGACCGCAGCATTTGCGGATCGTTGAGCAGCGTCAGGATTTGATCGAGGCGAAGTGCCATGCGGAGGCTACTCGGACTGGGAGAGTCTTACGGAAATCGCTAATTCGCCGATGCCGGCCTGCTTGCAAGCGTTTAGTACCTCGGCCACGCGTTGAAAGCGGCCATCGCCATCTCCGCGGACAATCACGCCCAGGTCGGGGTAGCCCCGATGGGCCGCCGCCAGTCGGTTGGTCAACTCCTCTAGCGTAACATCCTCGCTGTCCAAGGTCAGGCGGCCGTCGCGAAAGACGTTGACTTCGCGTTTGCTGGGGGCCGCGGTCAGCGCACCGGCGTTGCTCACCAGCGGAACCTGCAAGTCGATACTACGCTCGGCGTCGTCCTGGGAAAACTCCGTGGCGGTCAAAAAAAAGATCAGCAGTAAAAAGACCACGTCCATCATCGACGTCAAATTCAACGAGGGCGGGTCGTCGAGATGGGTCTTGATGGGCATGGCGAAGGATTGATTGAGTATCGTCGTGGCGGATTATTGGGTTGGTTCCGGGGAATCGGCGATGGAATCGCCTCCTACAGGCTCGGCGTTGGAAACGCCTCCTACAATTAGGTCACATTGGGCGCGGCTGGCTCGCGTTTGCGGGTGCGGGGACCGCGGGAGGCCGCGATTTCCCCCAGGCCGTCGCTGGAAATTAGTTTAACGGCGTCCTGGCCGATGGCGTCGATCTCGATCAGCAATTGATCGACCTTGGCGACAAAGACCCAATAGGCGATGAGCGCGGGTATGGCCACCGCCAGCCCGGCCGCAGTGGTTAGCAAGGCTTCCGAAATGCCGCTGGCCACCACATTCACGCGGCCCATGCTGTTGGCCTCGGCCACGGCATTGAAGGCTTTAATCATGCCGAACACCGTCCCCAACAGGCCCAGCAAAGGGCTGATCGTGGAGACGCCATTGAACACGCGCAGGTAGCTGCGCAATCCGTTGGCCGCGCGCTCGCCGGCATCCAACACGGCCTGCTCGACTTCGACCGCGGGACGCCCCCATTTCTCCGCGGCACCAGCCAGCACCCTGGCGATGGGGCTGCCGTTTTGCTCGCACAGCGAGAGCGCCTCGGCCCGGTCGAGCTGTCCCTCGCGAAGTTGGTGAAAGAACCGTTTCACAAACGGCTTGGGGATCACCCGGCTGCGGCGCAGGCTAATCATCCGTTCAAACACGAACACCAACGTAATGACGGAGCAGAGGACGATGGGCCAGATCAGCAGACCCGCTTTCCGCACCACATGCAGGACATCGAACGTGGGGATCAGCCCGCCGTCGGCTGCTTGCAGTGCTGGCAGCGATGCCTCGGCGGAGCCATCGTCAAACGGGACGTCGCTATCTTGGGCGCGGGCCTGCATCGCCAGGACCAGTGCTAGCAACAACATCAGGCCCAAGCCCGCCAATGGGCCTAGCATGGCCAAGCGGTTGCGTTTTTTACGTGCGGCAATCATTTCGGTTCTCTGTCTGTTGCCAGGCCATTAAAAAAGGGGCGAATCGCCGCCCAAGCGGCCGTTGCACCGCCCCTAACTATTCTTCGGCGAATCGTTGCACTGTTCGTTGCCATACATGGCCATCTGGTCACGAAGAAAGTGATTTCCCCTTGTTATTTTTTGCCATTGGACCGCTCGCGGGCGATTCGCAGCCGCTGGCGGCTATCTTCATGGACCGGCGCATCGGGGTATTCCTTGACGATCCGCTGGTAGAGTTCAGCCGCTTGTTTCCATTCGCCCAATTGCTCGTGGCACTTTCCCGCCTCCAGCAAGGCCGCGGCTTGCCAAGTGGGGTAGTCGTACAGAATCTCTAGCCGCAAAAACTCGCGCAACGCCGTGGCATGGTTTTTTTGATGAAAGTATGTTTCGCCAATCATCCATTGGGCCATGGCGGCCGTCTCGGTGCCGTGTCCCATCTCCGACTCGGTAACGCGGCGATATGCCTCGCGGGCGCTGTCGAACTCGGCCTGGCTGGCCAAGCAGCGACCCAGTACGTAATCGACCTCGTGCCGTTGCTCGAACTCCGGCAGATCGCGGGCCAATTGCAGCGCCAGTTTTTTGGCTTCGGCAAACTTTTTGAGATGCACCAGCGATTGCGCCTGCCGCAAGGCTACCATGGGCACCCAGTCGTCGGCCTGCCCTTGCACGCGCGGCGCAAGCTGGGCCATGATCCGCGCGGCTTCGGCATGGTTGCCTTGCTTCCAGGCCGATTCGCCTAGCAAGTACTCGGCCCGATGCACCAGCGGGCTTTCGGCATGTTTTTCCACCAGCTTTTTCAACGGCTGTTCCATGGCCGCGTACTGCTGGCGCGAGAAGGCAATCTGCCCCTGCAAATAGAGGGCAAAGGCTTCAATCTCGGCCGGCGGATTGGCTGGCAACAATTCCAGGAGCAGGGCCACGGCCCGGTCGGGCTGATTGAGTTGCCAGGCCCGCTCGGCCAGGCGATAAACCGCATCGGCCCAAATCTTGCTCTTGGGATATTCGGCGCGAATCTTCTCAAACACACCGTCGGAGTCGTCGCCGCGATCCATCTGCCGCAAGACCCAAGCCCATTCGTACAGCGCCAAATCGCGGTCGGCCGCTTGGGGAAAATCCGCCGCCAACCGCCGATAGGCCGCATCGGCCGCTGCCAATTGATTCGACCGCGTCTGGAGCCGGCCGATGGAACGCAATGACAACGCCACGTTGCCAGTAGCGGCATATTTGTCCACGACCAATTGATAGGCGGGCAGGGCTGCCTCGGGCTGGTCCAGTTTTTCGAGTGCTTGCCCGCGCATCAACGCGGCCTCCGCGGCCAAGGCGTCGTCTGGAAATCTGGCCAACAGCTTGCCAAAGGTCTCAGCGGCCTCCGCAAGTTTGTCGGTCTGGAATTGGGTCCAAGCCAGTCCCGACAGCCCTGGCGCCGCCAGATCGGCCGGTACTCCGTCGGCTGTTAGCCCTGAAAATAGTTCAGCCGACCAGGCGTGTTCACCCGCGGCAAAGGCCGACTCGGCCAGGCTCTTCGTCGTGGGAAGGAGCAGATCGGCCGCCGGCTGGCGGGCCGTTAGCTCGCGAAAGGCCGCTTGGGCCTTGTCGAAATCCTTGCCTTGCGCGTGGCAGATCGACAATTGCGCCAGGCACTTGGCGGCCAACGGGCCGTCGGGCTGTTGTTTCAGGCAAGCCTCCAGCGGCGGCACCGCTTCGGCAAACTGCTTAAGGCCTATCAGGCATGTGCCGAGTGAATTGCTTGCCTGGGCTCGCCATTCGTCCGGCGCGTGGGCGATGGCGGACCGCAGCGCCGGCACGGCGTCTTCAAAACGCTGTTGGCCCATGTAGGCCGCCGCCAGCAGATACAAATCGAGCGGCGCAGGGTTGTCTTTGTTCGCAGCCAGAATCGGCTTTAGGATCTCTTCCGCCTCGGCGAATTTTTGCCGCGCGGTTAGCGAACGGACTTGCGTTCGGGCCAGATCGGTTCGCAGGGGGCTTTGCGGGTATTGCTCGGCCTGTCGAGCGGCCAGTTTGTCGATCGACTCGTGATCGCCCGCTGCCAGCGCCAACTGGGCACGGGCCAGCAACGCTTCGTCCCCGAGGGCATGGCCCGGCCACTCGGCCAGAACGTGATCAAAGCGTGCCGCCGCGCCGGCCGTGTCGCCGGCCCGCAAAAGGGCATCACCCGTATGAAAGGCCACTGCGGGAGCAAGTTCGTGGCTCGAGTCGATCTGTAGCTTGCTAAGCGTTTCGGCGGCGTCTTCCCATTGCTGTTGCGCCTTTTGCGTCAGCCCCAACCAATAGGCCGCTTCGATGCCGACATCGGGCAAAGTTCGCAGCTTGTCGAAGACTGGGCCAGCCTGATCGTATTGGCCCAATTGAAACAAGGCCCAACCGCGCCCCAGTTGTGCCCGTGGCAACAGCGGACTGTCGGCGAACCTGTTCGCAAAGTCGTCAAAGGCCTTGACCGCCTCGGCATGTTGCCCTTGCGCATAGGCCAACGCCCCCAGCCGAAACTGCGCGTCGTCGGCCAACGGGTTGTCAGCCTTGCCAGCCAGCGCCAGGTAGTATTTGCCGGCTTGGTCGGTATCACCGAGCTTTTCCAACGAGCGGGCCAGCCCAAAGCGGCAATCGTCTTGCATTTGGCCTTGGGGGAATTGTTCCAGTCCTTGCTCAAACAACTTTCTGGCGGCGGCGGCATCTTCGGCCGCCAGGACAATCTCGCCCAGATAGGGCAAGGCGTAGGCGTTCAATTTGTCGTCGGGATACTTGTCGCGAAAGGCTTTCAGTTCTGGCCCGGCGGCTGCGAAGTCGTCGAGCAGATAGCTCGATTCACCCACGCGGAACAAGGCCTGCCGCGAATAGCGGTGGTCGGGATACTTCTCCAGAAAGTCGCGAAAATGCTGGCGCGATTCCTCGACTTGCCCCAACTGCACCAGTGCCTCGGCCAGCAAGAAGCGGCCATCGACCGCCTTGGAGTGCTGGGGGAACTTTTCCAGGAAGGATGTAAACTCCTCGCTGGCCAATTTCCACTTGGCCCGCTTGTAGTGCGCGGCGGCAACCGTAAACGAGTCATCTCCCGGCTCTGCCCTAGCCGCCAGCGGCCCGCCCAACCCCAGCAGGGCGGCGAGCAACAAGATTCTTCGGACCATGATCATGGGGCAGTGGGTTCGTGGGCGAACTCCACCCAAGCCTAGCGCTGCCAGCGCGGAGTGCATTTCACTATCGTATCGCCGTGGGCCGGTTTGGGACAAGCCAACTACCGTGGAAGGCAGCCAGCATCGCTAGCGTTAACTCCTTGCTGCGGTTTACCATAGCACGCGCGGGTAAGCGGCGCAATCAACGGTCCCGGCGTGCCGGAATCTTGGTTGCGGGGAACGCATAAACGGCCTGGAGTTCTGACTTTCTCCCAAAAACCAGGAGAAAATCAGACCGCCAGGCCGCTGGTGGCCGGTTGACGACGGAGCGGGCCTGGCGAACTCCTCGCCTCGCACCAACTCCGCCGTCGTGATTCAGGCGTTGCCGCGGAACGCTACTGCAAGGGGATGTCCCCTTCGTCAACGTTGCCCACCATGTGCAGGTGGTTGTGGTCGATGTAGATCACTTCGCGCGAGTCTTCATCAACCGTGGTATACGGAATGGGCCAGCCCACCCGCGTGATCTCGGTGTAGTAAATGGTGCATTTGTAGTGGGCGTGATGCAACTGGGCCGGGCCGATCAGCGGATAAACGCGTGGCGGATCAACGTAGTCGGCGATTGGCTCGATCGTCATGCGGACATTGTTGCGCTGCCGCTCGTGGCCGAAGGGAATTCCCCCTTCGATCGTGGGCATGGCGCGGATGACTTCGTCGGGGCTAGGAGGATCCAAGGCCACGGCCGGCCCGCCCGAGGTCAACGGGCCCAAAATCGGCACGCGTTCGTAGCGCTCTTGTTCCCAGTAGCGGTCTTCTTGCTGCTTCTGGAAGTAAGGGCTGAGTGGAATCGGAAAGCTGAGCAAACCGATGCTCGGTCCGGTCGCCGTGACTGGGGCACCTAGCCAACCGCAGCCGCTAAACGGGACGAAACATCCCAGCACGAGAGCGTACAAGAGCCAGGAAGCTTTTTTTACCGACATGGCTGGAAGCCCTCGTCGTTGAGTAGCGAAAGTAAACCCGACCTTCCAAAGCCCGACCATTTCGGGCGCTGCAAATCCATTCGGGTTCGCACAGCCCTAGTTATCGTGATAATCGGGGTGGAACTTGCGGGTTTTTACGCCTTTGACGAATTTTCCGATGATAGCACCGCCGGCTGGGATGGCGGCGGTGCTTGCAACAGGTTTTCGCCCTCGTGCAGTGGCTGCACCCCGCGGGCCTGTTTTTCGATCGTGGCGGCTTCGCTGGTCAAACCGCCTTCGGCCGAGGTGGACGTGGCATCGAGCGCTTCCGTTGGCCGGGGGGCGGAAGCGGGTTTCTTGCCAGCTTCGGCGGAAGAAGCGGTTGATCCGCCCTCTTGCATAATGACGGGCACGCCGCGCGGAAAGACAACCTCGCGGGCTTCGTCGGGCATGGAAATGCCATGCGATTGAAAGGCGATCTTCACCAGGCGAATCACGCTCGAGCGGACTTTCAGCCAGCTATGCTCGCGGCCGTTCAGCCAGAAATAGACCCGCAGGTTGATAGTGGCCGTCCCCATGCTGTCCGCCAGTACCGCGGGCTCGGGATCGTTCAGCACGGCGGGATGTTCCAGCAGCACCTGGCGGGCCAGTTCTTGCGCCTCGTTGATGGAATCGTCGTAGCCAATACCGACCACGAAATCCTCGCGGCGGTTGGCGTTGATGGTAAAGTTGCGCAGATTGCTTTTGTAGACCGTGGCGTTGGGTATTTGTACGAGGTTACCGTCTAGCGCCATCAAGACCGTGGTGCGAATGTTCAATTGCTGCACGTAGCCGGTTGCGCCGGCGACTTCGATCAGGTCGCCCGTGGCAAAGGGCCGCTGCATGCTGAGAAAAATGCTGGCCAGGAAGTTCTCGGTAATGTCGCGAAAGGCGATACCGACGGCCAACCCCACCAGGCCGGTGCCGCCGACCACCGACAGGGCCAACTGTGTCAGGCCGGCGACGCGCAAGATGATGTAGGTTCCCATGAGAAAGACCAGCACGCCCGTCCCGCGAGCAATGGTGTTCAACAGCAGCCGGGCCTGAATGCGGCTGGCCAAGAACCGTCGCATGCCGCGCGATGCCAGCAGGCCGGCTCCCCAAGAGATGGCCAAGATCATCAGCGCGAAAGCCACGAACGGCATCGAGCGTAGAATGTCGCGCCACAGGATGCGCATGCCACTCCAGGCGGGACCGAAGTCCCAGATCGCCGGCTCACGGACCTCCATGCGGTTGGCGACCGCCACCACATCCTGGGTATTACGGGCCAGATCGCCGGCCCACTTTTTTAGATCCGCCGTCTCCGCCACTCCATTGAGAAACACCACACCCTCTTCCACCCGCACGCGCGGATCGCTGAACCACTCCGTGGCCTCCAGCACTTTTTGCAACCGCTGGCTGATCTCTTCATCGCGGGCCACGGGGTTGATGTCCACCTTGGCCGGGGCTGGAGCCAGATCACCGGCAGCGGCGTCGGGCGGCGCGTCTGTTTCTCTTCCGTCGGAACGTTGCGCCAGGGCCGACAAGGGCCAGGCATGGCCCACCAAAAAGAAAAGCACGAAACCCGCGAACTTCCACGGACCGGGGCGGTCTAGCCAGCACATGGGCGCACACTCCTGTTTGATTCCCAACGGGCCCTCGCGAACAAATGATTGCGGGCGAGTTCAGTATCTTAGCGAAAAGCTGATAGCTGACAGCTTCTCCGCCGACGGCTTATCTGGCCGCGATTTTACGGCAACGCCTCTTCTTCCGCGGCCTCACTCTCATGGAGTGGCAACTCGCCGCCATCCGACCATAGCCCGCGTCGCGCGTCGCGGGCTTCTTGCTGGGCAGCGCGGTAGCGGCGTTTGAAGGCGTCGGAGTAGTTGTAGCCCAGCGCAGCGCGGGCCAAGCCGGCTCGCAGCAGTTCCTCGTTGAGCAACTTGCCGTTCACATAGGCATAGGCCAGAAAGCGCTGATACCGGTCGATCCGTTCGCGGTCGAAACGGAGCGTTACCGGTTGGCGGCCGATGAAAGCACGGGTGAACTCCGCTGCCTGTGGTCCCCAGGCGGCCACGGGCTCGCCTGGCTTGACTGTCTCCGGCGCGTCGACGCCGATCAGGCGGATGCGCGCCCCGTTCGCCAGCAGCAGCGTGTCGCCATCGACGACGCGCGCCACGGCGTATTCCCCCTCGGCCAAAGCCTCCGGCGGAACTGGCCGCGTAAAGTGCCACGCCAGCCGCCAAACAATCAGCAAGCCCACGATCGCGCCGGCAATTTTCAGCGGATCGAACCGCGGCCCAAAACGGCGCGCCACGGCGTTAGTTGGAACTGAACTCAAACTTCTTGGCGGGTGCCGCCCCGAGCGGGTTCTTGCGCACCTTGCGGCTGCATTCCACGCACAGGTCGAACTTCATTTCCTGGTGGATCTCGTCGCAGACTTCTTCTTCCTGGCTGTTGTCGAGCTGTTCCAGTATATTCTGGATCTCGCGGAGATGGTCTCGGTCGTCGTCCTGTTCGTCAGCCGCCAGCGGATCGAACGCGGCGCTCATCTCCAGCTTGACGGTGTAACGTAGTTCGTCCGAATCAATCTCACGCTTGCAGCGGTCACAGGTGTAATGAACCATGGAAATAATTCCCCCTCGTGCGTTGCGACGTGCCTTGCGAGCGCAGACTTCCGTTACGCAACCTTCAACTCCATCCTAACTCCATTTTCTAAAAGGGAGCAAGTGAGGTTGCAGGCTTTTTTGTACTCCGCGAAAGAAAAGAAATTGCTTACCGCGAACGATTGTACCGGTCAAATGCTTGACAAGTTGACGGCGATTTGAACCGCTCGCTGTGCTGGCATCGCGTCAAAGTGTTGGGCCACGTCTGGAAACGCGCGCCACGCTCCCTCTCCCGGTACTCCGGGAGAGGGAGAAAAACCGCCGCGGCTATTCCAAGTGGGTAACCTATTCGCCGCCTGGCCGCCGCAGGGCGGACTCGGTATCGATCAACAGCCACAACAACGCACCCAGGGCGACAATCACACAGGCCACGGCGATCGCCGCCGGCCAGCCGTAATGCTTGCCAATCCAGGGAGTGCAGATCGGCGCCAGCAGGCTGCCGGCGTTCCCCACGGTATTCAAGAAAGCACCAGCCAGCCCGCCGCGGCGCGGTTCGAGCGCCGGCGCGGATGTCCAAAACAGTCCCTCGCACAACCCCAGTGCGCCGAGCGCCAGCGAAAAGCAGAGCACGATCATCCCCTGCTGCCTGGCGGCCAGCCCCAGCGGCGCTAACGTCGCGCTTAGGCCCATGGCTGTCATGGCCACCACGCGGCTGCCGCGGCGATGACCTAGCCAGCGCCCCAAGCGGTCGGCGAACATGCCGCCACAGACCATGCCGACGGCCATCGCCATGTACACGACAAACGTGGCATCGCGGCTAGCTTGTTCCTTTAGTTCCAAGACTTTTTGGAAGTAGTACCCGATCCAGTAGAAGAACAAGTATTGATAGTAGCCCACCGCGGCATAGCTCAGCGACAGCAACACCAGTTGCCGATTGCGCAGCAGCCCCAGCAGGTCGCGCGGGGCAACCTTGGTACGGGCGGGAACTCCTCCGCCAGCTTGCACCATGTCTCGCTCGGCCCGGTTTGTCCATCGATGGCAGGCCACGTCATCCGCCGACAACAGCAGCCACAGAATTGAGAACACCGCCAATACCATCCCGCTCACTACAAAGGCTAGCGGCCAATCGAGCAGATCCATCATCCAGCCGAACAACGGAAAGACCACGGAGACACCCACCAACGCGCCGGCCGTCACCAGGCCATTGGCGGTGGAACGGCTCGTCAGCGGCATCCATAGCGAGACGCTACGGGCCGCGCCGGGATGTAGCGCCACGCTCATGCCGCCCGCCACAGCGCGTATGGCAATCAGCGGCAGCAGCAGCGAAGCGATCGGCAATTGAGCCAGCCCTAGCCCGCCGGTCAGCATGACGCACAGCCCCAGGCCCATTCCCATGCCGGCCAAGGCCCGCCTCGGCCCGATGACATCGATCAGCCAGCCGCCGGGCAGCATTCCCGAGGTATAGACCAGCAGGAACGCCGTGTAGACCCAGCCCATTTGCGTTTCGGACAACTTGCCCGACTTTGGTTTGGATATCTTGCCCGATTCTGTTTGAGAGATCTCCTCCGACTCGATGAACTTCTCGGTCCCCACGACCGCGATGCTGTTGCGGTTGAAATGCCCTTGAAACGTAAAACCCATCAGCATGGCCACGATCAGCCAGCGGATGTTGGTGGCGCGCGGCTGGAAGGCTGGTTCGGTCATGCGGTGTTGATGTTGGCGAGAGTTCGAGGAGGCGGCGCTATCGCCGCGAGGGTTTGGTATCCTATCGCAGGTAATTAAGTCCCGCGAGCAGATTGACGGCCGTTTAAGACTGGCCGCGTCCGCTGGCTGTTTTCCCCATGCGTTATCTCCCATGTCCAAACACGATTTTTCCGAACAAGAATTTGCCGGCCGCCGCCAGCGCGTTCGAGATGCCCTCAGCGCCGCCGGCCTCGATTGGCTGGTGGTGTTTCATCCCGTCTCGATCCATTGGCTGACCGGTTCCGACGCCAAGAGCTACCAGGAGTTTCAGTGCCTGCTGGTTTCGGCCCAGCCAGGCCCGCTGACCGTGCTGACGCGCGAGGGCGAACGGGACGAATTTCTGGACGATGCCCTGATCGACCGCGTGCTTACTGTCGGCGGAAGAGAACCGGAAGACCCCATCGCGGCCTTTCGGCAATTGGCCGATTCGATTGGCCTGCGCAGCGGCCGCGTCGGCATGGAAGTGCCAGCGTATTACTTGCACCCGTTGCATTACGTGCAGCTCAAAGAGTACTTGGGAACAGCCTTGGCGGCCGAGCCAACCAACCTGATTCACGATCTCAAGCTGGTCAAATCGCCGGCGGAACTGGCGTACATCCGCCGGGCCAGCCAGATCGCCGATACCGCCATGCGTGTCTTTGCCGATTCGCTGGCTCCTAGCCGCAGCGAGTTACAGGTGGCGGGGGAGGTCTACCGCAGCCTGCTGGCCGCGGGCAGCGGCATGGCGGCCAGCCCCATGAATCTGGTGTCGGGCGAGCGGTCGTGCTTTAGCCACGGCGCGCCCACGGAGCGCATCTTGCAAAGTGGCGATTACGGCAGCGTGGAATACGGGGCCATGTACCGCCGCTACACCGCCACCATCGGCCGGCAGTTTTGCCTGGGCACGCCCACTGCACGGATGCGCGAACTGTACGACCTGGTTCGGCGGGCCTGCGATGCGCAGATCGCCGAGATTCGCGCTGGCGTGCCGGCCATTGTTCCGCACGAAGCCGCCAAGCGCGTGATTGCCCAAGCGGGACTAGACCGCGGCCGCGTCCACACGTCGGGCTATGGCCTGGCCCCCGGCTTTCCGCCGACCTGGGGCGAACCGCTGCACATGTTCGGCGGCAGCACCTACACGCTGCAAGCCGGCATGGTGGTTACGGTCGAGCCGCCCGTTTTTCTGGGCGATGAAAAACTTGGGGCACGCATCATCGACAACGTGCTAGTCACCGAGCGAGGTGCGGAATTGTTATCAACTTTCAGCCGCGATTTGATGGTGGTGGGTTGAAGCAACCGAGCACTGTTTAGGATTCGGTACGAAATAACTTCCCCAATTGGCTCCCTCTCCCGGTACTCCGGGAGAGGGTTGGGGAGGGGGGGATGTGACGAAATGGACGCCAACAGCCGGCCCTAACCCCGGCCCTCTCCCAAAGGGAGAGGAGTTCGCATGAGGAAGTTATTTCATGTCGCATCCTTACTTCTTTGGCGCAAACGACTGAAACACGTCGGCCAGCACTTTGTCCGCCAGCCGGCCAATTTCCGCCACGATTAGCGGTTCGGCCTCTGGCAGCAAGGGGGAGGATTCGGGTTCGTAGCCGCCGAATTGATGCGACTCGGCCGTGCAGATGTAGCCCAGGTTGCCGTTGGCGTAGCCCACCACGATGGGCACGGCCCGGTCGGCGATGGCCTTTTCGATCTGGTATCCGTACTCCACCATCGGCTCGCCGGGAATCGTGAGCAGCAGAAAGTTGCCCACCCGCAGCGCTTGCATCTCGCAGGCCAGCGGCTCTTTCTTGCCGGGCAGCTCGATGGTGCCGGTGGCCATCTTCAACGGGTAAATACTGGGCCGGCGGGCGAGTTGTTCGCGGACTACGGCCCGGTCGGCTGCCCGCACCACGGCGCACCCCAGCCCGCGGCCAGCCCATTGGATATCGGCTTCGTCGCCGCAGCGGTACGGCACGCCGGGCAGATTGGGGCGAATGTCGCCGGCGCAGCCTTGCAAGAAGAGCGACTTGGTCTTGGGTCCGTAGACCATTTCCACGAAGCGCTGGGCCTCGCCGGGAAAGTCAGCGCTGATCTTGGGGTATCCGCCAGGATGCGGCGGGGTGAAACGGTCGCCCCAGGTGAAGATGCAAGGATGGCAAACGGCGTGCATGACGACCGCCATCGGCTCGATGGAAGTGCCGTCGTCAAGCCGCAGAACTTTCACTCGGTGGTCGCAGGGGCCGTCCGCATTCAGCCGCACCAGCGCCCGTCCGTTGACGACCTGGCGGCGATTGATGTTGAAGTCGATGCTGTCCTCGGCGTAGCCAATCGTCACCGGCCGCTTATTCTGGGCTGCTTCGCCCGCGGCGGCCGCGACCTTGTCCACCATTTCGCGGCTCCAGGGTGTTTCCCGCGACCAGCCCGGCCCGGAGTGGTTGTGCGACGCGGCCACCATGATCCGGTCCCGCGGAATGCCGGCCTTATTCGCGATAGCTTCGCGCAGTTCCGCCACCATTTCTCCATTCGCGCTTATCAGATCGAGCGTGACCACGGCGGCCTGTACATCGCCGTTGTCCAGCACAAGTACGCCCGCGCGGATTGGATCGCGCACCCCGCTCGTCGGACGGACATGTCCCACCACGGGCGTGTCGGGCGGCGGCGTGATATCGGCCTTGGCCACCCCCGCCTTCAAGTTCGACTCCACCCGAAAGTGAAAGTCCTCGTCGGCACGGACTCCAACCGACCCAGCGGCAAGCAACAACGGCAGCAACAACCGCAGCCAACAGCGATTCTTCATCAGACAGTCTCCGCAGTAAGAAGATGCACGGGCACCTATGCAGGATAACCAGCGGCAAGCCGCGGAGCTACGTAGACGCACGGCTCCAGCCCCCCGGCGCTTCCGCCTCGGCTGATTCTCGAAAGCTGATGGCTGACAGCTTTTCCGCTGACGGCCTTTCAAGTGTCTGGGTCCGGCCAACTTCGCTAAGCTGCTACGTGCCTGGCCGGACGTGTTGCCCGCAATTGGAGGGCATTTTGTTCTGTTCGTCGGTAGGCCAATGGCGGGTGTCGCCTGCGCCGCGCAGCAGCCGCCAGAAGGCGGCGTGGTCTTGCCGCCGCGTTTGGTATTGGGCAAGGTAGCCGCGGTAATGGGGCGAATCGGGAAAGGCCTCGTCGCCGGCAAAGGGGTAGCCATGCATGGCCTGAAACGGCAGGGGCTCTACTTGTTGGCCATAGGCCGTGGCCAAAACGGCATCCTTGTCCCAGCCGTTGTTGTACAACAAGAAGTCCCGCTTCCAGCCTGCCGGCGGATCGTCGGCAGGCATGTCGAACGAGACTGTCATTTCATCTCCCGATCCGAGCACGGCCAGGCGGTCGTCGTCGGCCGCCAGCAGTTCGGCTACGTCGCCATACCGCGTGAAGTTGCCGCGCATCGGGGCAAACTTGGGAATGGTGGAAACATCGCCATAGTCGTAAGAGTCGGGTCCGTGGTGGTGCCCGTCGCGCACCGCCGAAAAACCGCGAAAGTGCAAATCGGCCGCGGCGGGCCGCATCTCGGCCAGGCGCAGTTCGGCCTTAGGCTCGTCCACCGTAAAGAAGGCCTGGTCCCAGTAAAGTTCAAAGTTCGTCACGATCCTCAGGCGGTAGTCGCCGGGCGTGAACAGGCCCGACAGATCAACGGCGATCGTCTTGGTTTTGCCCCCCGGAAAGCCCATGAAAGGGCGGACTTCGCGCCATTCGCCGCTGGCGTCGGGCGTGTAAATGGCGGGCGGGCGACGCCGTGGCCAATCGGGGTTTTGCGATATCGCCACGTTCAGCGAGGTATCGGTCGGGCGTAGCCAGCCCGTCAGGAATAGCGTGATCGCTTGAGGATCTTGCAGATCACCCAGGTCCAACTCCAGGTAGTGCTCATCGACGTAGCCCATCATCTTTAAACGGTCGTAGCCGCGAAAGAAATCGCCATCCACCCGACGCAAGACTTCCGCGACATCGCGGCCATGCTTGTCGCGGGCGGCGGCCGGTTCGCGCGGCTGGCTGACGGTGTGAATCTTAAATTGCGAAATCTCCGGCGGGCCGACCTTTTCGTTGGTGAAGACTTGCACGTCGGCCGGGTGGTCCACGGCGATCAGTTTGACGCTGTCAAAGTAGGTCGCTTCCCACAGTTCCTCGGTCAACTGAATGGTGTATTGGCCGTCGCGCGGCAGCAGCTTGTCGCCGGCAATCTTCAGATACTCCCAGGCTCGCGGTTGGGCAAACACGCCTTCCACGTGCTGCAAGCCTAGCGGCGCATTCCAGCAAGTGTCAGTCAAAAAGACAAACCGCTCGCCATCCCAAGTGTAAAGGTACGGGCACGAACTTGACAGGCGGTGGACCTCGCAGATTTCGCTGTCCGGCTGTGGGTGTACAATCACCTGAGGTACGCCGTTGGTCCACAGCACCCGCAACACGTCGGGCTTGTCGATCGGTCCCAGGCCAAAATGCGTGACCTGGCCCGTGATCATCTGTTCGCGATACCAGGGCCCAAACTTGAGTTCGGCGGTTGAACCGATGGAGTAATGGTTGACGCGGCCCGTCCCCTTGTCGTCGATCTCGCCGCGGACACGCAGGTTGATCCAATGGTTCTTGTTGCCGCCGTCGTTGTCGTAGACCTCAATGAACGAATCACTGGCGATCACCAGGTCTCCGTCGCCGTCGGCATCCATATCGGCCACGGCGCAAGCCGCGACTTGCGTGGGAACCTCGTCGAATGGCTCGCGGCTAATGGGCTGCAAGCCATTCGCAGTCCCCCCTAGCACCGTCAGCCGGCCTTCCGCCCAGCCCACCACGTCGCTGTAGCTATCGTTGTCCAAGTCAAACATAGCCAGCTTGGCGGCCGCGGCGGGCAACTTTATGGCGGGGGAGCGGGCATTGGCTTGGCCGGGCTCCAGGGTTTCCGTCCGCACCACAACCAACTGTTCCCCGCTGCCGCCCAGTAAGTCCCACGAGGCCGTGCCCGTCAGGTCGGCCGCGGCCAGCGAGGTGACACCTTGGTTCAAAGCCGAAAAACCGGCCGGCAGCGCCTGCCAACGCAACACGCCATGCCGCAAGTTCTCCAGGTAACCGGCTGGCTGGTTGGGACCGGCCAGCATCAGGTCCAGGTCGAGATCCCGATCGAAATCGACCGCCACTAGGGCGGTCGACCGGACCTCGTCGGGTGGCAAGGCCGAGCGGTCGGTGATGTCATAAAACAGGGCCTCGCCGCGATTGGCCCAGATTTGCAGGCCGTCCGCGGTGGAAAGAGCCAGGTCCAAGTCGCCGTCGTGGTCGATATCGACAAGGGTGGCCGCCAGTACGTTCCGCAAAGCCGGAAACGCTTCTGACTGCTCGACCAGCGTCAATTGTCGGCTGGGAGTGTCGGCGGCGATCTCATTTCGAAACACCTGCACGCCGCCGCTGCCCCAGGCCACCACGTCCATATCGGCCTGATTGCACAGGCCGTTGTCCTTGGTTTTTACGAGGTCGCGGTCCAGATCGGCCGTCAATAAGCCAGACATGCCGGGCAAGGTCTCCACCGCTGCCAGCGATTGCCAGGCCTCGCCCCCCTCCGTCCGGCCGAAGACTTCCACGCGGCCGCCCGCCAAGGCCATTATATCGGCGCGGCCATCCAGATCGAAGTCGGGCGTGAGCAGATCGACCACGCCCGCCAATGGAATGCGGTCCTGTTCGCCCGACGACCGGAAAGTGACATTGGCCAGCGGTGCTTCATCGTCCAAACCGCCAGCGATTTCCAACGGGCAGAGGCCGCTGGCAAAGTCCAACACGATGTAGTTTAGAGGATGCCGGACGACGCGGCGGCGGTCACTGGCTTCCCATTCGTCTCCGACGATTAAATTGGATACCTTCAAGACATCGTTGCGAGCTTGCGGCCACTGCTCTGCCTGCAAAGACTTTTCAGCCTGCGCGACCGCCTCCGCCGCGCCCAGCGAGGTTGGTCGATCGGGCGATTGCAGCAATCGTGGCAGCCAGCTTTGAAATTCTTCCAGCGTGTCGCGGGCGGCCGCGAATTCCTTTTCCTCGGCCTGCAAATAGGCCAGCTTGACCATGACATGGGAGTTTTTCGGCTCCAACCGGGCTACCTCCCGCAGTGCTGGCAGGGCCTTCGCTTTAAGTTCTGGCCGATTCGATTGGTTCGCTAAGGTGTACAGGGCGTACCAGACCGCGGCGTTGTCGGGATCAATGGTGGCGGCCTCCGTCAGGGCGGCTTCGGCGGCGGCTTCCAGTTCGTCCAGGCGGTTGAATTCCACCACCCGCCGCGCCTCGGCCAGACGGGCCGCCAACAGGTACGAGACAGCGGAGCGCGGCTCGAGTCGCCGGTCGGCCTCTATGGCGGCTTCGATTGGCTCGACGGTCAATTTGCGACGTTCCTCCGTCTTGGAATCCTCATAACCAACGAGACGGGCCACGGCCAGATTGCGGGCCACGCCGGCGTCGTTGGGCAGCATTTCGGCCAGCTCCACCAGCAGCGGTTCCGCCTCGCGCAGATTGTTGACGCCGCCATTCTCCAACATGGCCAGCGCCTGTGACTTAATCTCCAACAATCGCCGGCATTGATCGGGCGTCAAATTTGGCGGCGCGGGGCCTTTGTCGGGTGGCGGCTGGCCGTCGCCATTGGCCACGCGGCCGGGACCAGGAATGAAGTCAACGGGCCGTTGCAGCTTGAGAAAGGCCACCAACGCCGCTACCGCCAGCGTGCCGCCGGCCAGCACCAAGATTAACGCCGCACGAGAACGCTTAGGCCCGCCTGTCAATTCCGTGGACATTGTGTCCGCTTGCTCCTGGATTCCATGGCTGCTTTTCGTGAACTGGCTAGTACGTTTGCCCGCCAAATCCTCTACAATTCTGGAGCAAAGCTACAAGGCCGACAAGCAATTGGCACCGCCGACCGGCTCACCGAAGTGATTCCTTACCTTGTAGAAATTGACCCAACGATTGAACGATTGGTGGTTCCTTGGATTTCAACGCCTTCTGGTCGGTGAAAGTTGGCATTGGCCCCGCCGCGTCGTGGCATTCTACCATGACTTGCCTGGCTTTGGTGTTGCTCGTTGGCGGCTGCCAGAAAATGGCACCACCTGCCCTGCCGGCGGCCGTTTCGGGCCGTCCCGCCTTGGAGGAACAGATTGCCGCCGTGCGGTCGGGCGGCAGCACCAAAATCAAGATCGAGGGCGCGATTATCACCGATGACGATTTGCAACTGCTGGCCGATCTGGCTCCGTTGGAGTCGCTGGTTCTGCAAGTCCCCACGGAAATCAGCGATGCTGGGCTGGCCCACCTGGCCGGGCTGATGAATCTTAAGACATTGAATCTCAAGAATTCCACCGTTACCGATGAAGGTCTGGCGGCGCTAGCCGGATTGCCTCGGCTGGAATTGTTACGGCTGGGCAGCTCGCAAGTTCGCGGTCCCGGCCTGCGGCACATCGCCGAGTTGGCCGAGTTAAGGCATTTGATCTTGCAAAAGGCGCCACTGGCCGACGCCGGCCTGGCGCATCTGCACGGCCTTGGCAAGTTGGAATCGCTGTATGTCGAGGAGACGGAAACCACACCCGAGGGCCTGCGGGCCTTGCAGAAGGCGTTGCCCAACCTGTCGCACGTCCATCCGCATTATTGAGGTTTGCCGGCCAATCCGGCATCGGTCTCTGGCTTGCCCCCTTGGCGTCGGGTATTCTTGGGTGCGACCTCCCTGCCGCCATCACGCACAGAATAACTTTGAGGAGATATTTCCATGTTCGCTTCGATGATATCCCGCAAGCTTTGGGTTGGATTGGCGTTGGCCGTGCTGGTGATTTCGGGCGGTTGGCTGCTGCGCGGCGGCGTGGGGCAAGACCTCTCGGCGGCTGGGCAGGCCTTTGTGGCGACGCTAACGCCGGAACAGAAAGCAATTGCCGTCAAGGCGTACGACGACCCGCTCCGCATTGAATGGCACTTCATTCCCAAGCCTCTGCAAGACTTTCCGGAGCGCGAGGGCCTGCAAGTTAAACACATGAACGACCAGCAGCGCAAGGCCGCCCGCGTGCTGCTGCAAGCCGGCCTAAGCAATTTGGGTTATCAGAAGGCCGAGACCATCATGAGCCTGGAAGGCTTACTGCACGAACTGGAAAAATCCAAAGAGAATCCTCTGATCCGCGATCCGGAGCGTTACTACTACACGATTTTTGGCCAACCTTCTCCCAAGGGAACATGGGGCCTGAGCATCGAGGGGCATCACCTTTCGCTCAACTTTGTCGTCACCGATGGAGAAATCGCCGCCAGCACGCCGACGTTTTTTGGGGCCAACCCGGCCACGGTCAAGTCGGGCTTGGACTTTGGTCCCAAGCCAGGGACGCGCGTTTTAGCGCCCGAGGAAGAGGCCGGTTTTGCCTTATTGGCCTTGCTGACACCCGCGCAGAAGAAGACCGCGATGATCGACGAAAAGGCACCGGCCGATATACGGGCCGCTGGCGAACCGCAATCGCCGGCTACCGTGCCCGAGGGACTTTCGGCCGCCGAGATGAACGAGGAACAGGTCGCCGCATTGTGGGAACTGCTAGATGCCTATTGTTCCAACGTGCGGCAAGAGGTGGGAGAAGCGCGGCTCGACGCCATCACCGAGGCCGGCATCCAAAAAGTTCATTTTGCCTGGGCCGGTGCTAGCGAGCCTGGCATTGGCCATTACTATCGTGTGCAAGGGCCCACCTTCTGCATTGAGTTTGTGAATGTGCAGCCCGACGCCGAAGGCAACGTCGCGAACCATATCCATTCCGTGTGGCGCGACATGGGTCGAGATTTTGCCCTGGACCGCTAGCAGCGCAGGCAGCCGCCGCAACTCGCATTCCCACGGCAGCACATCTTGCGTTAGATTGGCCCCCCCGCGACGGTGAAATTCGTTGCGTCCTTGGAAGGACGCCGGCCCGCGCGCTACAGCCAATCACCAGGAGGATGTGCGATGGATCGCCAGTCAAGATCGGCATGGCCGCTGATTGCCGTGGGACTAATCTGCACCGTATTGGGCTACTTGTTCGCGGTTCCCATGTCGCGGGCCAAAGAGTCCTCGCGCGGCCGCACGGCCGTGGCCGATGCCTTTCGGGCAGCCACCATCGACATGGCCCTGCTGTACAAGAGTGACCCCAAGTTCATTCGCCAGCGCGAGGAGCTCACCGCCAGTATCCGCACCGCCGAGGACGCCGTGCGGGCCAAGGGGGCTTCGCTCGATAGCCGCAAGCGGCTGTTGCAAAAAATGGCCCCAGGCAGCGACACGTTCAACCGGCTGAAGTCGGAGATCGAAATCGACACCGCGTTGCTGCAAACCTCGGTGCAAGAGCAGAAAAACGCCTTATCCGCGCGCGAAGCCGACATCTATTGGCAGTGCCACCAGGAAATGTCGAAGGTGATCGAGGACTACTGCGAGCACCACGGCATTCAGATGGTCGTCCGCACGACCAACGATCCGATCGATCCGGCTAACCCGCAATCGGTGATGCAAGGTTTGAACCGCCAGGTGGTGTACGATAAGGGGATCGACATTACCCAAGCCATCGTGGAACAGTTGAAGTCGCTGCCCGACCGCCAGCCAGCGGAGTAAGTACCGCGAATGGATTGCCGCTGACTCCCTGTCGCACTCCGTCGGGTCACCGCCTTGCGGAAGGCAAGATTTTGGTTCCAACCGATTGGTTACCACTGGCGGCTTGCCCGCCAGTGGCGCTACAGCACACTGGTCCACTGGCGGACAAGCCGCCATTGGCACCCCAATACTTGGCTTTGACCAAGTAGGAGAGGGCTGCAAATGCCAAGACCGCCGCGATTTGCCTGGAGGAGGTGCATCGGCGGGTTGCTTTGTACCTGTGCCTTTTTGCTAGCCGGCGGACAAAGCTCCAGGTGTGAAGAGGCAACGCCATTTCGCATCGCCACGCTGGATCTGGAACGGCTGTTCGAGGAACATCCGCTGCATCAGGCCTTAGTGGAACTTGTCGAGGAACAGGAGGAGTTCGCCAAACAGCAAGCCAAACGGCACCAACGGCGGCTGGCAGAGGCCCGGCAGCGGCTCCAAAAGGCCGAAAAGGGTTCACGGCAATACAAGCGGAGCGAATCAGAAATCAGCCGCTTGGAACTAAACGAAGAGCTAGGTGGCGGGCAAACCGCCATGCCTTTGGATGGCGATGCATTATTCGGACGGATTCTCGTGGAGATCCACCAGGCCACCGAACGCTACCGTCGCGAGCATGACATTAGCCTGGTTCTGCGGCGATCGAACGACCAGGTCAACGAAGCGGACGCCCCCGTGGTGTTTGGCATCTTGCAGCGGTTCGTGCTCTACGATCCAGGGCTCGATATTACCGACGAGGTCCTGGGGGAACTCCAAAAATCCGCCGACCTGCCGTGACGGACGACGCTGCCACTAGGCCGCCCGGCGGCGTTCTCCCCGGGGATGGGCTAGCGCCTCGACCGCTTCCAGCGAGAGTTGCCGGAACACGGATGGGGCTTCCGGCTTAACGCCGGGCGTCTCCAAAAAGACGAGCGAACCCGCGTGCAGCATACGTGGCACGTAAAACCATGCCCGCTCCAGGGCTTCGCCGTGCTGGTCGGCCGAGACAATCAACATATCGGTTCCCAGCAGATTGTTGGCACCCCGCGATAGCGCCGCGAAGGGATCGCCGGGCAATAGCCGAATGCTGGCCCCCGTGGCACGCAGTTGGCGGTACGTCCCCTTGAGCGTGGTCGCGGGCCGTTCATGGGCCGCACGCATCTCAAACAAGTCCACGCCGGTGTAGGCCACCGGGCCGATGCCCTCGCCCGCCTGGGCCATTTCGATCAGACGCACGGCGCGCCGAGTGTCGCCAATACCCAGTTCCACGATTCGCCGCGCGCGGTGGCGGCGGACGGCGCGGTACAGCAACCGGTCTGGCTGGGGCCGCGATAGATACGACAGAAACAGTCGCTTGAGTCGGCCGGCTGCGGGCACGCTGCGCCTCTCGATTCCGTTCGAGATGATTGATGGGATTCCGTCCTGCACTCAACAGATTTCGACTGAATCGCGGCGGCAAATCGAGCAGAAATCTTGCAACCGTTAAGGTCGGCGCAGCCGGCCAAGTGCGGGCTATCGGCGTTGGAAACGCCTCCTACAATTTCGTGGAAACGACAACGACAAATTGGCGAAAACGCCTGCCATACCGGTTACATAATCCCCACGGCGACATCCTCGTCGGTGTGGACAACTTGCAGCTCGCGCATGCGGGCGGCAATTACTTGCTCAAAATCGGCCCGCATGCCTGCCACCGATAGTTGCAGTGCTTGCAGCCGGCTTTCCATTTCTTGATTGTGGGCAATCAGCCGGCGGAGTTCGTCGGCGACTTTGTCTTTGGCGTCGATTTCATTCATGGCAAGGTTGGCTCGTCTGTGCCGGTTATAGCGGTATTGCCAGCGGCGCGGTCGATATTCGTCGCCCACCGGACTGTCGTTTACCAAGAGTAGGTTACAAACGGTGCCAGCAAGCCCCCATTGAAGGCGTTTTCGTCCGTCGGCCTTGCCCCCGGCCGGCTGGCTTCCTATACTCCCGCCCCCCATAGGCCAGCGAATTTTGGATGGGTTGGCCGCCGTTGCCCGTATTCGGCCGGAAGGAATTGATGCCATGTCTTTACGCACGCTGATTGCTGTTGCTTGTATCGCCTGTCTGCCGTTGGCCGCTACGGCCCAAACAGCGGATATGCCCGACGCACCCTCGGCCAAGGCCAGCAACCATCGTTGGCGAGAAAGCACCCGCGGTGCCGACGACACTACGGGCACCGATACCACATCGCCGCGGGCGCGTATTCGGCGCGAAGTGGCCGATGCTTCCCCCGCTGAGGGAGCAACGGTTGGGCGGCGCTCGCGCACCAGCAGCCCCGCCACGCGCACGGTTGCCGCGGTCGATACCGCGGAGGCCGCCGCGCCCCGCACGCCATTGGCCAAGGTGATCTCCGGCAAGGCCAGCCTTCCCGGCGGTGATGGCCAGGTCTGGCGGGAGTACGACATTTCGGGCTACACCGCGAGAATTTCCAACACCAACCGTCCCGAGCAGGCCATCATCGACTGGATCTTGCGCGAGACCGGTTACGAAGCCTGGCACTCCGAGCCGGTCGGCCTGCTCACCGCCAACAAGAACACGTTGATCTGCTACCACACGCCCCAAATGCAAGAAGTCGTCGGCGAGATCGTCGATCGGTACATCAATCCGGAGGTCGAGCAGCAAGCCTTTGCCCTGCGCGTGATCACCATCGACAACCCCAACTGGCGTGCCCATGCGCAGCGCGTCATGCAAGCCGTGCCGGTCGAAACCCAAGGGGTGCAAGCCTGGCTGATGCACCAGGAGGACGCCGCGTTGCTGGTGGGCGAAATGCGCCGCCGCAACGACTTCCGCGAGCATAGCTCGCCCAACCTGATGGCCGCCAACGGCCAATCGACGGTCGTCTCTTCCATGCAGTCGCGCAGCTACATTCGCGATGTGATGCTCAAGCCAAACGCCTGGCCCGGATACGAAAACGCCATGGCACAACTCGACGAGGGCTTTTCGCTGGAACTCAGCCCGCTATTGTCGCTGGATGGCCAAATGATCGATGCCATCCTCAAGTGCAATATCGACCAGGTGGAAAAAATGCACTCGATCGTGGTCGATGTCCCCACGGCCAATGCGCCGCGGCAAAAGTCCAAGTTGGAAGTGCCGCAGATGAGCCATTGCCGCGTGGCGGAACGCTTTCGTTGGCCCGCCAACCAGGTGCTGTTGATTGGGCTGGGAGTGGTGGCTACACCGGTCCCCAGCGAAACCAAGGCCCTGGGCATTCCGCTGCCAAAGATGGTGGCCGGCCCAGCCCGGGCAAATCTGCTGGTGATGGTGGAATCGCGGGGCAAAGTCGCCATCCCTCCGCCAGCCACCGCCGCCAAGCCGGGCGAAGCCCCCACGCGCACCTACAATGGGCGGTATTAGTACGCCAACCAACCAAGCGTCTACCGCTCGTTGATTCCCCAGTTGTTCAGAATCACTTCTGCGCCGGGAGTCATTTCGCGTATTTTCTGGGCGATGGTCAGCTTATCGGATGCCGTGGCCTTGCCCAGCTTCTTGTGAAATTTTCCCAGCTTCTCCCGTCGCTTGCGGCGGCGCTTGATTTCCTTGGCTCGTTCGCTGATGCCACCCACGTTGTGTTCTCCGCGCTGGTCCCGATGCTGATGGAAAATACCCTCGCGGCCAACCGCCAAGGGACCGTCCTTTTATCACGCTGGCTAGCGGTCGTCAATCGTAGCGTTGCTGGCGCGGCGTCGCGGGTGCCATTTCCGCCAGCCGTCAAATACGGTAGAACTGCCGGCAACCCCAGGCTTGCCCAAGGGACTATCGCGACATGGATGCTGCCATTCGTTTACCCAGAGTATTGGGGATCGACCCCGGCTTGAATACCACCGGCTACGGTGTCTTGGAGGCCGCCGTGGGGGGGCCGCGGTTGTGTGAGGCGGGTGTGGTTCGCGGGACTGCCAAGACATCTCTCACTTCGCGCGTGCATGAAATCCACGCCGGAATCGTCGAAGTCATCGCCTCCCTGAAACCGTCGGCGGTGGCTTTGGAGGAACTGTACTCGCACTACGACCGCCCCCGCACGTCGATCTTGATGGGCCATGCCCGCGGCGTGATTTGCCTGGCGGCTGCCCAGGCGGGCATTCCGGTGTTGCATTATAGCGCGACCCAGGTCAAAAAAATCCTTACGGGCAGCGGCCGCGCGCCGAAGCGCCAGATACAGCAGGCCGTGCAGCGCGAGCTGCGGCTGGCCGCTCTGCCGGAGCCGGCCGACGTGGCCGACGCCCTGGCGATCGCCCTGTGCCATTTCTACCGCCAGCCCGACTGGGTGCGGCTCTTCCGCCGACGGGCGTAACTCGCTGCGCAACCATTCCGCGCAATGATCGAAGCACGGCATGATGCGGGGTCGGATTATCAACCAGTGTGCGGTTGCCCAGCGCGGACCGTCGAACTCGCCTCAAACAAACATGGCGGTAGCCATGTTGCTAGGCCATTGCTGGCAGCTAGCAATGCTGCCGCTACAACCCCCATGATCGACAAAATCCAAAAAAAGCTTTCCCACGGCACAATCGCCAGCCGACTTCTATAGAACGGCGCGCACCGCGCTGTCGATCGTCAACACGGTCACCGACAGTTGGCGTGCCGCTCAACCAACGAATACACGGTGGACAGTCCCTAACGAGGAGGGGGAAATCATGCGACGGATGGTACTGGCTTTAACAATCGGAATGTGCATCTTGGCGGGGCCGGCCATGGCCGCGGAAGATGCCAACCCAGGCGACCAACAGGTCGCGCAGAAAATCGCCGATAGCTTTAAGCAGAGCGGAAAGCTCAAAGGTTACAGCATCGGTGTCTCTTACAAGGATGGCGTGGCCCGGCTGGAAGGCTGGGTTCGCAACGCCGAACAGATGGAACGGGCGATGGAAATCGCCCGCGAATCGGCCGACGTGGCCGACGTGGTCAACGAACTGACGGTGCTGGCCGATCCCTCGGTAACGCGGGCCGCCCCAGGCAAGCCGCAGACGTTTCAGCCGGCTGCCATGAAGGAGCTGGCGGAAACTCCGGCCGTCGAGGAAGAAGAAGTAGCACCCAGCCAGGAAAGCTCCTACGGCGACATTGATCGCGTAGCCAGCGCCCCCATTGAGAGCGAAAAAACGGCTCTCCAGCCGGCTGCCTACCCCGGCGCGCCGCGGATGGCCCGTCAGGGCCGCGGCATTCGTCAAAATGGCCGCGTCATGCAGGGCCAGGGCTACCAGCAACAGGCTAGCCAAGGCCAGTATTACCAGGGCCCGCCCGTCGGGCAGCCCGTGGGCCAGGCCGCGCAGCAAGGTGCTCCCCAAGACTACGCCGCGGCTCGCCAACAAGCCCAATACGTGGCCATGATGCGGGCCCAACAGGGCCAGCAAGGGCCACCCCAGGGCGGTCCGCTGCCGGCTTATGTGCCGGGCAGTGGCGGCGGCGTTGCTCCGGCGGTCTACGACCAGCCGAACATGCCCAACTACGCCTGGCCGAGCTATGCGGCCTACCCCAACTATGCCGGCGTGACCTACCCCAAGCAGTACTCGCCGACCGCCTGGCCGTACATTGGTCCGTTCTACCCCTACCCGCAAGTTCCACTGGGCTGGCGTAAAGTCACCCTGGAATGGGACGATGGCTGGTGGTTCTTGAACTTCCAAGACGACCGCCTGCACGTGGGAACCGAGCGGCGTCTGCTGCTGCACCACTAGAGTGCATCGCGATGATCCAACCCAACGTCCTTCCGCACCTCGTGGCGGAAGGGCGTTGGGTTTTTTTTGTTGCCACGTCGCCGCACGGCTGCCGCCTTGCGGGCCTGGCTCGGCACGTGGAGTTCCATTTCAAGTACTTTTGATTGCCGCAAGCTAATGGCTGACGGCTTCTCCACTGATTGCTTCTCGCTGCATTTGTTACGAAATAAGACAATTGAAATCGCGGCCTGGCTAGAATGAATGGATTGGTCCAAGCCCCAGCGGCAGACCACGATCCATCGGAGTTACCTATGCGCCGCGGCACACTACTGTTTGTAGGCCTGTCTTGGGCCGTCGTCACCATGGCCGGGCGCTGGTGCGCAGCGGGGGAGGATGGAGCCGCGCCGGCACCGGTCAAGCAGCTTATATTGCCGGGTGAGTCGTTCTTGGTGGCAGGCCGCCCGGCATTCGTGCTCCTTCCGCCGGAGGACAAGCGGGCGAAGCCGCAGCCGTGGATCATGTACGCCCCGACGCTGCCCGGATTGCCCGATCAGTCCGAGAAGTGGATGCACGAACGCTTCTTGGAGGCCGGAGTGGCTGTCGCCGGAATCGACATTGGCGAGTCGTACGGTAGTCCGGCTGGCTGCAAGCTGTGTACCGCGCTCTACGAGGAACTGACGGGCAACCGGGGCTATGCCAAGAGGCCATGCCTGCTCGGGCGCAGCCGGGGTGGGCTGTGGGCCGCCAGTTGGGCCATCGAAAACCCGGACAAGGTGGCCGGCATCGCGGGGATCTACCCGGTTCTTGATTTGCGGTCCTACCCTGGCGTGGAAAAGGCCGCGTCGGCCTATGGGCTGACACCCGCGGAGTTGCAAGATCGCCTGAAGGAATTCAACCCGATTGAACGCGTAGGTACGCTGGCCCAAGCCAAGATTCCGGCCTTGCTGATCCACGGCGACGACGACAAGGTAGTGCCGCTGGCGGCGAATTCGGCCGAATTTCTGGCCCGCTACAAGGCGGCGGGTGCCGAGGAGATCGCGACCGTAATCGTCGCCGAAGGCCAGGGACACAACTACTGGCAAGGATTCTTTCGTTGCCAAGAGCTAATCGACTTCGCGATTGCCCGGGCACGCCTTGGGGCGGCCGCTCCCGCAGTCAGCGACGATTGACGCCACCAAGGCAGGCGGGAGGCTGGAGTCGTGAGACCGGAGGCTGCCGCGCCCGCGGCAAGTGACGATTGACGCCACTAAGGCAGGCGTTCATTCCTTGCCGCGATAGTTGTTCCTTGGCAAGAGGCCTATTTGGTCTGGCAAGCGCAATGCTGGATTCCGGTTACCGGTAAACGTCTGTTTGGTCCTGATTACGCTGCTGGGCGGCGCGGCGGATTCGCTCTTTCGCTTCATTCAGCCGCTTGGGCCATTCGAATGTCGGTGCCGTCGACGGATCATAGCCTTTCATGTGGCCATGGAGCCGCAAGGCTGGCTTGGTGTATCGGAGTTCGGTATCTCCGAATACCTCACGGCAAAGCTCCGCCAGAGATGGATCGTAGTCGATGAGTTCCTCCCGCGTGTTGACATGATTGTGGTCGTGGTCGTTCTCACGGTTGTTGTCGAACCAAGATTGAACTCCCTCGGCGAAGTATTCATGGTGATTCACGCTCGCGTATTTTCCCCTCCATAATCCGGCGGACATGGCTGCCTCGTAAGTCGCCTTGAGCCGCGAGTCAAAAGTTGGATCGACATTCGCCATCCCGCGCAAATGGATGTTGTGGGCCAGTTCGTGAATCAGGATGCACTCCGCGGCATAGGGGTCGCTGGGATAACCGAGTAAGTTTTCCTCGGCGCACGAGCAGAATGGGTCGCGTTCACTTCCACCCATTCCGCGCGCCCTGGCATCCCAATAGTCCTTGCCCGTGATGCCTGGAAACTGCCGTAACGGTTCGTCCGCAAGCCTCGCGAATTCTGGCTGATCGGTCGTGAATTCGTCATGGGCCAGAATGCAAAGCCGGGCACCGCTCTTAATCATCGCGGTACGGACGTCCGGACGCCCCGCCAGCATCAGATCAACCAGGTACGCGGCCTCCCGCAGGGCGTAGGGATTGACCTTGGCGGACGCGACTATCGGAAACCCGTGGGCCCTGATGCGCTGTGTGTAGAAATTCGGTATTCCTTCCCGGTCGGGCGGATCAAATCGCACGGCCTGAACCGGCACCTGGCTTGTTGCATTGGCCTCCGTCTTGCCTTGTTGTCCAACGATCACAAAACGGTGGCCGAGCGTGGTCATGATGACCGTGTCCTGGCCAGGCTTGACGCTCCCGTTGGATATCCGTTCGTCGTCGGAATTCAACCAGAAGATTTGGATTGGTTCTTCGCTGCCGTTGATAAATTGCAGTTTGGGACGCCGTAATTCCGCGACGACGGGCGATAAAGCGGGAACTGTCGATCTGGTCTCGGCGGGATTCGGATCTTTGGCCAAGGCGGCGGTGAATGCCGCACGCAACACCATCATTAACAACACGGCAACTAAATTCTTTTTCATCGGTGTTAGCGCGGATTTGGGGAGAGTTTTCGGGATCCCTCTGGGTTGGAACTACATGGCAATCTACCAATTGTGCGATCGCTTTGCTGCTCGGGGGCACAAACCCAACACCTTGCTTCACTCCCGTCCGTCGTCGCCCGGAGCGTCACACCACGTTCAGGCGCCAAAGGGCGAAGTTCAAAATGCTTGCGAAAGTGGTCCAGCCGAGGTACGGAACCAGCAGCCAGCCCGCCAGTTTAGAGCGGCGAAAGAAGGCGATTATTGTTGCCAGTATCGCGAACCAAAGAACGACGATCTCCACAAGCGCCCAGCCGATCTGGTGTGCGCCAAAGAAGATCCAGGACCATGCTATATTGAGCGCCAATTGAACGGCGAACAGCGTCAGTGGAATTGCCGCGTCTTTGCACCCGGCCGGCTTCCATACATGCCAGGCGGAGATTCCCATCAGGACGAACAGGCAGGTCCAAACAGGGCTGAACAACCAGTTGGGTGGATTCCATGTTGGTTTTTCGATGGTCTTATACCAACCATCGATCTCCGGTGTGGTTGCTACAGCGCCGAGTCCCCCAGCGCCGAGGCAGATGACGATCAGCACAACGAGGCCAAACCAGCGCATTCGTTCCGTCATTGGCATCTCACTCGGGATGAGGGCACCCGGCGATTCTATCTCACGGCACCTGCCGCAATAGCCACGCCGCGGCTTCGTCGTGGGCGGTGGGGTGGATGGTGTGGCCGCGGGAGGTCATGACATGCAGTTCGGTGTCGGGCGGAATTTGCAGCCGGACCGCCGCGGCCGTGACTTCCCGTGAAAAGGAAATGATGGAATCAGTCCCTACCCGTTCGTCATTGTTACCGATGCAGATCCACAATGGACGCTCGGCCAGGGCCGCCGACTGTCGCGATAAGTCCAGCGAACGGGTCAGTTCGTGTTCGTCCAGCCCGGCGAATTCACGCAGAATGGTGAGATCGGCCACTGGGGCAAAGGCCACCGTGCAACGCACCCGCGGATCGGCGGCGGCGTAGTGCAGGGCGCTGAACCCGCCGCGCGACGTGCCGGCCACGGCGATTCGTTCGGGATCGGCATAGCCTTGCTCAATGAGATAATCGACCAGCGCCTTGCAGCGGGCGACATGTTCGGCCATGAAGTCTTGCCCCTGTTGCAGCCGCGCCGCCCAGCCGGACAGCCCCTCGGGCGTGCCTTCGTGATGCTCTTGTCCGTGGCAGGGAAGGTCGATACCGACCGAGATCCAACCTTGCTCCGCCGCTAGCCGTCCGATTTTGTTGTAAACATCGTTGCCCAGGGTCGCCTCGATGCTGCTGCCCAGCACCAGCAACGTGGGGGCGGGCTTGTCCGGCTTGGCCCCTTCCAAGCCAAAACGCAGTCCGGCAGGCGTGGTGAGGATGGCGACCTCGCCGGCGGTGGCCAGCGGGGAGAGGCCAATGGTGACGCCTAGAACGGCCATTATTGGCCAGGTGTTGATGTACATGATGAATGGATTGTCTGTTTAATGATTAAACGCGAACTCCGGGCAATTCAACAGCGTCCACAGCAGGTCTTCCAGGCCTTCGCGGCGATTGGGTGCGGCAGCGACGAACTGGCTGGCGGTCGCCAGTTCATCGGCGTCGGGTGAGCGCGTTAGCGTCACCAGGTAGAGCTCGTCGATGATTTCGGCGTCCGAGCGGCCTTGTTCGACCAACCGCGAGAGCCGCCCTTGCGGAGCGATGACCTTGTTGTGGATCGCCTCGCCATTGGCCAAATGCAACACTTGGCTCAGGTCGGCCTTGCCGACGCGCTCGCACTCGCAGGTGCTGGTGCGGTTGGGCCGGCCAAAGGTTTCCAGAAAGTACGAATCGACCGCCGGATCGGCCAGCGAAATGGCCCGCGTGCCAGGGGGCAAGTCCTTGAACGATTCAACCGTGCCGGCCGCCTGGTTGATGGCGTCCAGCAGCACTTCGGCCGGCATCCGCCGCGGCAGATGATGCGTGAAATACTTGCCTTCGGCATCGGTGGCGGGTGCCAGATCGGTCTGTAATTGATAGACCCGCGAGTTGCACATCGTGCGCAGAAGATGTTGCAGATCGTGGCCGTGGGCTACGAAATCGGCGGCCAAGGCATCCAGCACGGAGGGCATGACCGCGGGATTGGCCGCGCTGAGATCGTCGATCGGTTCGACCAGCCCGCGCCCCAGCATATAGCCCCAGTAACGGTTGACGATATTCCGCGCGAAGAGCCGATTGTCGGGGCTGGTGATCCACTCGGCCAAGGCCCGCCGCACATCGCCCGATGCTTGCTCGGCCGGCACATTCCAGCCTAGCGCCCGCGGGGGAACCTCTTGCCCCGTAATTGGGTGCTTCATTGCGCCAGTGGCAGCCAGTCTGATCGACTGAGCACCGCCGTACATGCCGGCCTCTTTGGTGTCTTTGCGGTCGATCCGCGAGAAGAACGCCGCCAGCCCGTAGTAGTCGTCTTGCCCCCAAACCTCGAACGGGTGATGGTGGCACTTGGCGCATTGCATCCGCAGCCCCAAGAAGACCTGGGCGGTAGTCTCCGCCAATTCCTCGGGCGTTTTGTCAACAAAGTAGAACGCCACCGGACCCGAGGTGTACAAGTTGCCCTCGGCGGTAAGCAACTGCCGCGCCATCAGATCGGCAGGAACATTCTCACGCAGCGACCGCGTGAGCCAACCGCGAAAGCTGGCCAGCCCCTTGTCCCCCAGCACACGGCGATGCGCCCGCAGCAGGTCGCTCCATTTGATGGCCCAATAATCGACGTACTCCGGCCTGGCCAGTAATTCGTCAATCAGCCGTGCGCGTTTGTCGGGCGCGGGCGAAGCCAGAAACGCTTGCAGTTCGGCGGGCGTAGGGACCGTACCGATCAGGTCGATGTAAACGCGGCGGAAGAAGGTGCGATCGTCGCACAAGGGGGCTGGCCGCAAGCCCAGCTTGTCCCACTCCGCGGCAACCAAATCGTCGATAAAGTTGGCCGGAGTGGCAGCGACATCGCCAGCGGGTTGGGTGAACGGAGTTGTCATCGGCACCGCCATGACCTGCCCCATGTAACGCACGATGATGGCCACCCGGCCCGCTCCGGCCGACGTGATTTGGCCGGTTGGCGTGACCTCGGCCACGCGGTCATCCTTCGATTCGTAAAGTGCCCAGGGAGTAACGTCGCGAACTTCGCCATCGGACCAATGGGCCACCACCTGGAGTTGCGTCTGCTGTCCGGCCGCCAGCAGGGCTTCGGCCGGCGTAACCTCTAGCTTCACCACGCGATCGACGTGGGCCAGGGGAGAGGTTTCCGTCGTGGTCAAGCGCGGCGGCGGGGCACCCGATTCGATCCAACGCAGCAAGACCTGATAGGCGGGGTCGTCCGTTTGCAGCCTCCGCCCACCGCCGTGCGGCATATCCAGGACGGGCTTTTTCAAGATCAGGCTTTGCCGTGGTGCCGCCGGAAAGACGCGACGCCCGCGGGCCTCTTTCACCAAAACGTCGTAGTCGGCCGCTGGATCGAATCCCAACAACGACAGCCGCAAACCGCCCCGCCCCTGGAACGAGCCATGACAGGCCCCCATGTTGCAACCCGCCTTGGTTAGCGCGGGCACGACATCGCGGGTAAAGTCAATCTCATCGGCCGAACGTGCCGGCGAACAGGTCAACAGCCCGCCGATCGCCAGACAACCAACCGCCAGGCATCGCCGGGCCATCTTGGCACAGGCGCAAGGCCGTTGAAGCTTCGACCTGGTTGCAGCCATTGGTATCGACTCGGGAGTTCAAGATCCCATCCACGGCAACGCATGAACGTGGATTGATGCTTGATTGATTATCGTGCCGGGTGGGACGGGCTGCAAGGTGGAAGGGGAAACATGAAGGTATGAGGGATAAAGCGAGGGTGGCTGGGTCTGGCCAGCGGAGATGATGTTGTATGTTATCCGATCGATTGGCTCCGCTCGGAACTACCTGGTTAAAACATCAACTCCGCTGGGCCATTCGCTTCGCTACTGACCCAACCACCCGCCATACTTGCCACGGACAATTGCCGTAAGCTGATGGCTGATCGCTTCTCCGCTGACAGTTCCTGAAGCCTACTTGCTGTCGATCGTCACGCCGGGCCAATCGTCGGTGCGGAAGGGGGTCAACGGAAGGCCGGCAAAGCTGAACATGTTGCAGACCGGGTTGTTGGCCCAGGCATACCGCACGCTGGCCGGTTGCGACACCTCGTCGCTCCAGACCTCGATCTTGCCGTCGGGCAGTATCTTAGCCTGTGCCCAGACGAACTTCTTGTCGTCGCCGGCAATGGCAAACCCGCGCGGCTCGTTGACATCGAACGGACGCCAACCGCCCGTCACATGCTCGAAGGAAAGCACGATCTTGTTGTCTTGCTTCTCCATCGACTTGTAGATCGGGCTGCGGGTGGCGATGTTCGCCACTCCGTATACGTCTCCCAGCGCCAACCGGGCCAGCCGCTTGCCTACATCGACCTTGTTTCTGGGGTGAATGTCCTTGCCTTCGCCGATGTCGATGATGACCGCCTCGCCGGTATTGGGCAGCTTGGACATGGTCATGGTCTGGGCTTCGCGCAGCTCGGCCCACCCGCTCTCTTGCGGTTCCGGCGATTCCGCCATGAAGTCGGCCAGTTGCACCCAGAAGAATGGGAAATCGCCTTGCTGCCACTCGTCGCGCCAGCTCTTAATCATCAGCGGGAACATCTCGCGATATTGATAGGAGCGGCTGGCGTTCGACTCTCCCTGGTACCAGATGGCACCGCGGATACCGTAGCCAATCGTGGGCTTGAGGGCGCCGTTATAGATGTTGGCCGGACGGTGGTTGCCTTTCATCTGGCCATCGGGATGTGGCGGGGGATTCTTGCCTTCGGCCTTGGCTTTGTCGGCGGCGGCCTGCCACTCGGCGACGTTCTTGTCGTAGTTCTCTTCCAGGGCCAGCCAGCGGTCCATCAGCGGCTTGTAGTTTTCGCCGGCCAGCAGATCGCGGCGAATCCAGGCTTCGCAGGCCGAACCGCCCCAGGCGTTGTTAATCAGGCCCACCGGCACGTCCAGCGTGTCGTGCAACTGCCGGCCAAAGAAATAGCCCACCGCCGTAAAGTTGCCCACGGTTTCGGGCGTGCAATGTTGCCAACTGCCATTGAAGTTGTCTTGCGGCTCTTGCGTGCCGACGTTTGGGACGGTAATCAAGCGGATATTGGGGTACTTGGCGGCTGCCCGTTCCAAGTCGGCGTCGGTGGAGTTGTTCACCGACCATTGCATGTTGGACTGGCCCGAGCAGATCCAAACTTCCCCAACCAGCACATCGCTAAACTTGATCTCGTTTTGTCCCTTGACCGTGAACGTGTACGGACCGCCCACCGGCAGCGGATCGAGCGTGACTTGCCATTTGCCATCAGCACCGGCCGCGGTGGCTTGGGTCTGTTCGCCGATGGTGACCTTGATCTCTTCGCCGGCGGCGGCAGTCCCCCAAACCGTGTTCTTCTGCCCCTGCTGCAAGACCATGTGCTCGGTAAAGATATTGGGCATGGCCACATCGGCGGCGGCCGGCGCGGCCAGCAACAGCAATGCCGCCAGCGCCGCGGCTGGGCAGGCCAGGCCAATACGCCATTTCGTCCAGAAGGTTTGCATGTGGTGGTTCCTCAAAGGTGTGTGGATAGCGAGATGAACGCCGCACGGCCGCCATTCGGCCGAGCCGGTATCTTAGTTCAGCCAGCGGGCAAACTCTACCCAGAGGCATTCGTAGCCAGCATGGCGGGAGCCGTGTGGCTACGTGCCTACTTCACGCCGGATCCTGGCTGGCATTCGCGGTCGGGCCGCAGCAGCACCACGCCGCCAGCGTCGCTGGCCGCCAGCAACATGCCGTTCGATTCCTCGCCTCGCAGCATGGCGGGCTGCAAGTTGTTGACCACGATGATCTGCCGGCCAACCAACTCGTCCGGCTGATAATGTCCGCGAATTCCCGCCACGATTTGCTTCTCGGCCTCGCCCACTTTGATTTGCAGCAGCATCAGCTTGTCGGCGTTGGGATGCTCCTTGGCGGCCAACACCGTGGCCACGCGCAGTTCGATCTTGGCGAAATCATCGTAGGTAATCGGGGCTTTTTCCATGAGAATTTGCGTAGCATCCAAGAGGGAGAAACTGTCGAGACGAAGAACCGGCTACCTTTGGCGAGGGCGTGCCTGATCGTAAGTGGGCCGCCCCGGTTTGGCAACGTGCTTCGCTAGCCCGGTTCGCTCGCATTGGCACCATGTTGAGTCCCAGGCCAGCCCCTATTAAACTAAATGCTCCCGCCAGCGCGGCCGCCTCACTCCCACGCGCTCTGTAGTTTTCTCGGTCGAATGCGCTTTGGCGAATGGTTGGACGGCCCATGAACATGCAGCCCATTCTTCCGCGGTCGATGCTGATGGTGGCCCTGTTGGGCCTGCCGTGTTGCTTGCTGCGCGCGGAAGACGGCGTGCGGTTCAACCGCGATGTGCGGCCGATCTTGTCCGACAAGTGCTTTCACTGTCACGGACCCGACGCCAAGAAACGCGAGGCCGACCTGCGGCTGGATGTCCGCCAGGCCGCTGTCGACACCGGTGCCATTGCTCCGCGCCAGCCCGAAGAGAGCGAGCTGTTGCGCCGCGTCACTAGTCCAGATGTCGATCTGCACATGCCGCCCGCCTCGGCCAAACTGGGGGAATTGAGCGACCAAGAAATAGAGACCTTGCGACGTTGGATCGAACAAGGGGCCGAGTACGAAGACCACTGGTCGTTCATTCCCCTGGCGGAAGTTGCCCTGCCAGCCGCTGCCGACGGTACCCAGGATGCAGCCCCGATCGATGCCTTCGTCCAAGCCGGACTGGCCCAGCGGGGCCTTTCGCCACAGCCCCAGGCTGATCGTTCGACATTGATCCGCCGCGTGAGTTTTGACCTGACCGGCTTGCCTCCGACACCGGCGGAGGTCGAGGCCTTTGTCGCGGACGATTCGCCCAATGCTTACGAGAAGCTGGTCGATCGGCTGCTGCAATCCCCCCAGTATGGCGAACGGATGGCCGTCGATTGGCTCGATGTGGCCCGCTACGCGGACAGTTTTGGCTTTCAGGTTGACCGAGAACGGGCCATGTGGCCCTGGCGCGATTGGGTGGTGAAGGCATACAACGCCAACCTCCCCTTCGATCAGTTCATTACCTGGCAGTTGGCCGGCGACCTGCTGCCTGGCGCCACCGACGAGCAGATCCTGGCCACGGCGTTCAACCGGCTGCACCAGCAAGAGACCGAAGGGGGAAGCGTCGAGGAAGAGTACCGCGTGGAGTATGTCTGCGACCGCGTGCAAACCTTCGCCACCACCTTCTTGGGACTGACGTTTGAGTGCGCCCGTTGCCACGACCACAAGTACGATCCGATCGCCCAGCGCGAGTATTACCAGTTCTTCTCGATGTTTCAGAACATCGACGAAGCGGGCCTGTACGCCTACTTCACTTCGTCGCCTCCCACGCCCACGCTGTTGCTGGCCGACGATGCGGCTAAACAACGCCTGGCGGCACTGCGGCAAAAGGCCGCCGAACAAGAAGCACAAGCCGCTGTATTGCGGCAGTCGCGCCGGCCAACATTTGCCGAGTGGCTGGCAACCGGCCGCGCGGTTGCTGCGCAGCCGCCAGCCACTCCGTGGTCCGTGGGGGAAGCGGCCCGGTTTCGCTTTGATGTTTTGGAACAGGGTAAGCTGGCCAACGATATCCAAGCCGATCAGCCTGCCGTACCGCACGGCGAGAACAAGCTGGTGCCCGGCCACGAAGGCAATGCCTTGCAATTCACCGGGGATGACGCGGTCGATCTTCCCCTGGGAAATTTCCCCCGGCAACAGCCGTTTAGTGTGTCGTTGTGGATTCAAACGCCCGACGAAAAAGAGCGGGCTATCGTCTTGCACCGGTCGCGCGCCTGGACCGATGCCGCCAGCCGCGGCTACGAACTGCTGATCGAAGAGGGCTGTTTGAAGTGGTCGTTGATCCACTTTTGGCCCGGCAACGCCATCTCCATCGCCGCCCAAGACAAGGTTGTGCCGGGTGAATGGACACATGTCGTTGTCACTTCGGACGGCAGCAGCCGGGCGGACGGCCTGCATTTGTATGTCAACGGCCGGCCCTCCAAGACCGTCACCGTCAAGGACAACCTCAGCAAGGAAATCACCGGCGGCGGTGGCGACAACATCGCGCTGGGCGAACGCTTTCGCGACCGTGGCTTTACCGGCGGGCTGATCGACGATCTGCGCGTGTTCACGCGCGAACTGACGCCGCTGGAAGCGCTTGCCGCTAGCGACCCAGCCGCCGCCCAAGCCATTCTGGCCGCGCCGGCACCGGACGCCGCCGCCACGGAAATGCTCTTTGATTACTATCTGGCCACCGCCGATGCGGAGTGGACCGCCCACCTGGCGGCGTTGCGGGCAGCCCGCGACGAGCTGCACCAGTTTGGCGATGGCATTCAAGAGATCATGGTCATGCGCGAGCTGCCCCAGCCCAAGCCGGCCTATATTCTGTTCCGCGGCGAATACAACGAACGTCGCGAGGAAGTCCAGGCTGGCACGCCGGCGGCGCTCTCCCCTTTTCCCAAGGATGCTCCTCGCAATCGGTTGGGGCTGGCCCAATGGCTGACCGACCGCCGCCACCCGCTGACGGCGCGGGTCACGGTCAATCGGGTTTGGCAAGGCTTGTTTGGCCGCGGGTTGGTGAAGACCTCCGAGGATTTTGGCAGCCAAGGTGCGCGGCCGTTGTATCCCGATGTGTTGGACTGGCTGGCGCTGCGATTTATGGACAGCGGCTGGGACATGAAGCAGCTTGTTAAAACCATCGTGATGAGCCAGACCTACCGCCAGCGCAGCCTGGCCGATGCCCAAACGATGGCCGACGATCCCGACAACGAATGGCTGGCGCGCGGGCCGCGGTTTCGCCTGCCGGCCGAAATGATCCGCGACAACGCGCTGTCGGCCGCCGGCCTTTTGAAGTTGCAGCCGGGAGGCCCGCCGGTCAACCCCTACGAAATGACCGAGTCGTTCAAACCGGCCGCCGCCAGCGGTGGAGACGGCGTCTATCGCCGCAGCCTCTACACCAATTGGCGGCGCACAGGGCCGCCGCCGGCCATGCTGGCGTTTGATGCGCCGCGGCGTGCTGTCTGTATCGCCAAGCGCGAACGGACAGACTCTCCGCTGCAAGCCTTGATCTTGCTGAACGGAGTTCAATATGTAGAGGCAGCCCGCGTGTTGGGCGAGACGCTGCACCGCGATGCGGGGGGCGAACTCCCGGCAATGATCGAACAAGGTTTCTTGCGCTGCCTGAGCCGCCGGCCCGACGCGAGAGAGATCGAAATTGTCACGCGGCTGTATGGCGAGCAGTTGGCCCATTTTCAGCAGCACCCGGACCAGGCGGAACAACTCTTGGCGATTGGCAACACGCCCCGCGATGCCGCCATCGCCCCCCCGCAAGCCGCGGCCGCCACCATTTTGGCGCAAGCCCTGTTGAACCACGATGCCTGTGTGGTGAAGAGATAATCATGAGTCAATTTCCCATGCATAACCGTCGCCAGTTCCTCAACCGCTTTGGCTTGGGGCTGGGGGGAATGGCGCTGGCCGAATTGCTGGCTGGCGACACTTCCGCCCGCGCCGCTCCGCTTGACCGGGGCGTGTTGGGGCAGCCGCACTTTGCCCCCAAGGCCAAGCGAATCATCTACCTGTTCATGTCGGGCGCGCCGTCGCAGCTTGACCTGCTGGACTACAAACCGCTGCTGAACGAGCGGAACGGCGAGCAATTGCCCGACTCCGTCCGCGGCAATCAACGGCTGACCAGCATGTCGGGCAACCAGTCGTCACTCCCCCTGGTCGGTTCGCCTTTCAAGTTCCGCCAGCATGGGCAAGGGGGAGCCTGGTTCAGCGAACTGCTGCCTCACACGGCCGCTATTGCCGACGACCTGTGCGTAGTCCGATCGATGTATACCGAGGCCATCAACCACGGGCCGGGCGTGACCTTCTTGCAGACGGGTACGCAAATCGCCGGCCGGCCCAGCATGGGGGCCTGGCTGAGCTACGGGCTGGGCCAAGAGAACGCCAATCTGCCGTCGTTCGTGGTGCTGATTACCAAGGACAAAGGGGGGCAGCCGCTGGGCGCGCATCTGTGGGGCAGCGGCTTCTTGCCGACCCGGCACCAAGGAGTACTGTTTCGCGCGGCACAAGACCCGGTGCTCTACCTGGGCAACCCGGCGGGCGTGGATGAAGCCGGCCGCCGACTGCTGTTGGACCGGCTGCGCGAACTGCACGAACATCAACTGGCCGAAACGCCCGACGCCGAAATTCAAAGCCGCATCGACCATTACGAGATGGCGTTTGGCATGCAGTCCAGCGTACCGGAAGCCAACGATATTTCGTCCGAGCCGCAATCGGTGCTGGATGCTTACGGTCCCGACGCCGCCAAGCCGGGGACCTTCGCGGCCAACTGCCTGCTGGCCCGCCGCCTGGCCGAGCGGGGTGTGCGGTTCATTCAACTCTATCATCAAGATTGGGACCACCATGGCGGGCTGCCCGGCGCGCTTCCCGGTTTGTGCAAAGAGACCGACCAGCCAGCGGCGGCCCTGGTGGCCGACCTCAAACAGCGCGGCATGTTGGACGACACGCTGGTGGTGTGGGGAGGCGAGTTCGGCCGCACCAATTATTGCCAGGGCAAAATCTCCACCAATTTTGGCCGCGACCACCACCCTCGCTGTTTCAGCATGTGGATGGCCGGCGGCGGCATCAAGCCAGGGGGCAGCTACGGCCAGACGTGCGAGTTTGGCTACAACATCGCGCAAGACGGGCTGCATATCCACGACCTGCATGCCACCATCATGCACTTGCTGGGCATCGACCACGAACAACTGACCTACAAATTCCAAGGCCGCCGCTACCGCCTGACCGACGTCCACGGGCAAGTCGTACCGGGCATTTTGGCGTAACGGTCGATGCTGGGCGCGGGCTGGTGAAGAGCCGTCAGCGGAGAAGCTGTCAGCCATCAGCTTGGGGCGGATTCAAGGAACCAGCTCTATGGCTGGGGGGCTTCCTGACCATGTTACCTGCACCATTTCACGGTGTGGAACGGGTAACAGGCCTGGTTTTCTCCGCGAAAACGCGGGCTTTCTGTCTGTACGGTCGCGCAAGCTGTTCCAGGCGTTTTGAGGGGGGCGTTGGTTCCCGCACCATGCTACCTGTTCCAACACGGGGGTGTGGAACAAGTAAGAAGGCTCCTTGGCGGCCGCTGTCGGCGGCGCATACCGGTTGCGCCGCGCGTGGATGCCGCGCTTTTAAAATATGAACAGGCCCCGCGGCACGTACCGGTCGGCTGAGGGTTCGGCGATAAAATCGCCTTCTGCAAAGCGATGATATCGCCCCCTCAAAGCCGCCGACCGGCCGGCTGCGATAGCCATTGGTCAAGGAATCGCCCGTCGCGCCGACTGCCACGGCCATGTTGCGCGAGCACGCGACGGCCGGCGATACCTGGGCGGTTTGGGAACTCCACGACAAATTGACGTGCAAAAGCCACGTCGGCGCGCGGAGGTGCCTGCATTCATAATAACAAACTATGTTCATTGTGTCAATAGTATTATATTTTATTATTTAGTTTATTAAAAATACGCTGCACGTTCCTTCCTTTGTAACCTGGGCCGGCGCGGAGAGGCTTCCTGCCCGCTGATAGCCCAGTACAATATCCAAAGGCGCGCGACGCGGAAGGTGTGGGCGGAATGGGGAGTGCTCCGATCCGCCTTAATCCGCGAGTGTCTTCCTAGGCCCGGCGAGAGAAATCGAGTGCAGGCTTGTTGAGAACCCTTGGTGGCGGCTCCGCGGCCAGGCCATTCGCTCACAATTCGGAGATTTCACCCGCGGGCGGGCCGGCCTTCCGCGTGAACCCTTGCGTGATGTTGCGCCACAGGTAGCCCTCTGGCTGGCGGCCATGGAGCAAGAAAGCGCCCAGCAGCCGCTTTACGTCGTCGGCGTTCAAGACTTCGTGCAACAACACGTCGGTTTTTCCGCCGCTCATCTGGATAGCAATGGGGTCTTGCGAGGGAGTCCCCTTGCCCGCCACCAAATGCACGAAGGGCTCGCCGTATTCGCGCCATTCCACGGTGAATACGCCATCGCCACCGCCAGCTTGCGCGTAGTTTCCGTCGTCCCGCGAAACAATGATGAAGGATGGGCCAACCGGCCGCATGCGATCGACCGCGGCAAACAATGCCGCCGCCGTGGCGTGCCGCAGCGGTGGTTCATCCTCCACCTTAAGCGTCTTGACCGCTGGATCGGCTGGCGGGTTCATGGGCATTGCTCCCTATTTCCAAGTTGCGTTTGTCGCGCACTCGCGAGCCGATTGGGGAATCTAATTCGAGTTCTCTAACGAGTTTGGGCACCGCGGCCGCCAAGAAAACATGGACATCCTTGAATGGCCGCACTATACACCTATCGCGACTCTCCCCGGCCAGTGTCACAATCACTCCGGCCCGCTACCGCTCCATTGGACTGGCCTCAACAGCCTGGCTCTTGTCGCCTTGTGCATTTTCCCGCGCGTCAATTCGGGGAGCAATGGTCAGCTTCATCTCGTGAATCAATACCCCGCCCGTGTTGCCGATCATCAGGTAGCTGGCATGCGGAGTCGCCCATACATCGCCAGTCATCAGTTTATTCAGATCGCCAGCCCAATCGATTAACGGTTGGTCTTCCGCTTCGACAAGCAGATGGCCTTTCCGAACGGTGCAGCGAATCCGTGTCGGCCGCCCTTCGTGAAGTACTTGGCCACGATAAAAAGCGCCTTTGCCGTCGCGTGCCTCGACGTTTGTCTGCAAGTCGTTCTCGACCAGCTTGTCGAATCCCACGCGAAACCGGTTGCCCGCCGCAACCAATCCCAGCGCCAGTCCCGCCGCCGCCGCCGACTGTCGCTGCACAACGATTTCCAGGGAGTATTCCTCCGCAGGCACGTAGGGAATCTCGATTCGCGTAAACGGCGGCTCACGCGGAGAGACCAGCGCGCCATCGTCGCGGCGCTGCCACTCCCCCGCTACGGCGTCACGCGACAGATCAACCAGCCCCAGCAAGTCGATCGATGGCGTCTTCCCGCTGGCCGATGGCACGTCGAGCGCTCGTTCGTGCAGTATCTGCTCGCCTTGCGCCACTCGGATGACACCCGGCAGCAGTTCGATTCTCAGGTCCACGTTCCCATCCCGAGCCAGCACGAATTTATCCGTTTCGAAGTCCAGATCGCCATGCTTGATCCGCAGACCGTGATCGCCGGGCGACAGCCGCACGCTGGGCTTGTCCGCCTGCGTAATTGTCGCGCCCTCTCCGTCGATCTGGGCTGAAATGCCCGCTGCGTTGATCTCAATCCGCACTGTTCCTTTGCCCGTTTGCCAATACAGGATGATACCGGCCAGCAACGCCGCCAAACCGCAAAGCGTCAACATGCTGGCGCGGCGTGCAGTGGGCGAAAAGCGGGCAGGCAGCGGAGCGATTTCCGCGGATGTTTCCTCGACGTTGGCATTCGGTCTCGCGGCCAATTCCCTCTCGATCCGTTGAGCCTCGTCCAGCACTTCCTGCGCGCTGCCAATCCGTTGGCTAGGGTCCTTTTCCAACAACCGCATCACCAGGTCGGACAGGGATTTGGGCGTGGCCACGTTGACTTGGCTTGGAGCGGGAGGGTGTTGCCCCGTCAACGCCAACAGCGTCGCCATCGAATCGTGCCCGCGGAACGGCAAGTCGCCCGTGCATAGCCGATACAACACCACGCCCAAGCTGAAAAGGTCCGCCCGGGCGTCAACCTGCCCACTCTTGGCTTGCTCTGGCGCCATGTAACTGGGTGTTCCCAGGATCGTGCCTGCCTGCGTCAGGTGCTGCTCACCGGCGGTGTCGGAAAACCGTGCCAGGCCGAAGTCGAGAATTCGCGCCCGTCCGCTGACGTTGTTGTCCAACCAGATGTTGGCCGGCTTGATGTCGCGGTGGATCATGCCGTGCGCATGCGCCACGGAAAGGCCGTTGGCGATGTCGCTGGCCAGCTTCAATATCTCGGCCGGCGGCAAGCCTTCCCCAGGCGTTTCACGCTGGTGTGCTTGCAGCCAATCTTCCAGCGACATGCCTGTCAGAAACGGCATTGCAATGAACGGAACACCATTATCCTCATCGACTTGATATATTGGCAGGACATAGTCGCATTCTAGCGCGGCCGCGGCCCGTGCCTCGCGCAAGAAGCGATCTTTCATGCCTTTGCGCTTCGCAATCTCGGGCCGCATGACTTTAAGGGCGCACAAACGGTTCAGCCGCATGTCTTGGGCCTGAAACACCACCCCCATGCCCCCTTGGCCCAGCACCTTCAACACGCGATAAGGGCCTAGCCGGCCCAATTCGTCCGCTGCCTGTGGAGGACGCAAGCATCTGTATGCGTCCTCCGCTTGCGGATCGCCAGTGCCCTGCGAAACTTCCCCGGTGGATGGCAACGTATCGGCATCGGGGGCCTGCCTCATTAGTTCCATCAACCTTACCACCAGCGAGTCGATCCGTGGAGAACAGCCCGCTGGGTCGGTCGCTATGGTGTCTGGTTCGCCGGAACGACCGACCGTGTCTCGAGTTTGTCCGGCCCAATGGCGAATGCCGCTGGGCAAGGGTTGGTTGGCGCTAGCCTCGCGTATTGCCTCCAGGCAACTCTCGCATTCCTCCAAGTGTTCCACCGCCAGAGCCAGTTCTTCATCGGGTAAATCTCCCATTAACAATCGGCTGAAGACCGTCCGATCGGGGCAAGTGGCATTGGTCATGGTGCGTTCGGAAGGCAATCGTGCCGGACGGAACTTGGAACTTGGAACAAGGAGCCTTGCGGGCCCACATGCGGATATGCGCTGGCCCTTACTTTTCTGACAGGCGACAATGCGATTTTGTCTACCGGACCGCTAGGGGTCAAGAATTTGATCAAAGCCGGAAGTCAATGGCCTGAATCGAGTTAATAGGTGCCCAAAAGGGTGCCCTACCCCGGCACATGTCTTGGAATATAGCGCCGCGGCGATGTCCCTCTCCGAATCCAAACACCAGTTGGCGAGTCCCAACGGCCTGCTGAAGAAGAGGACCGACCCTTTAGAGGGGAGTGAAATGCCCGAACGACGCGCATGCTTGGAGAGCGTCGGCACTCTTTTTCAACAGGCCCCTAAATCAACTCCGCGATCGGCCGCGCGTCCGGCAGAATCGGGACCGGCCGGCCGGAATAGTCGATCAGCGATGCATTCCAGTCAATCCCCAAGTGGCGGTAGATGGTGGCCAACAAGTCTTGCGGCGAATAGGGTCGGTCGGTCGGGTATTCCGCCTTGGAGTTGGTGGCACCCACCACTTGCCCCATCCGCAGCCCGCCGCCAGAGACCAGCGCCGTGTAGGCTTGCGGCCAGTGGTCGCGGCCCGTTCCAAAGCTGTTATGGCTGAGGCGCGGCGTGCGGCCAAATTCGCCCATGACCACCACCATGATCTCTTGTTGCCGGCCGCGGGCATGGATGTCCTCGATCAGCGCGGAAAGAGCCTGGTCCAGGAAGGGCAGCCGCCTCTCCATGAAACCGCCAAAATGGCCCGGCTGGCCGGCGTTTTGAATGTGGTCGTCCCAGTTGGTGAACTCGGAGCCACGCCGCGGGGTATTGATATACAAGGAAATCACGGCCGATCCGGCCTCGGCCAATCGCCGCGCCAGCAGACAGCTTTGGCCCCACGAATGCCGCCCGTAGCGGTCGCGCAACGCCGTATCTTCTTGGGCAATATCGAACGCCTCCGCCATTTGCGGGCTGGTCAGCATGGTAAAGGCCAGCTCGCGAAAGCGATCGCCGGCCGACATGACTCCGCGGGCGTCGATGTCGCCGCGGAAACGGTCGAACTGTTGCAACAGTCCACGGCGATCATCGAATTGCTGTTTGGTTCTGCCGCCGGCCAATTTAAGCCGCGGCGGCGCGTAGCTGTCTGCGCCGGGATCGCTGGCGACGTAGGCTTCGTGCTGACGGCCTAGATAGGCGGGGCGCGTCATGTAGGGGGCGGCTGGAATGGCGATATAAGGTGGCAGGCAGGTTTCACCCAAGCCGCGCATGCGGCTGGCTACCATGCCCACATCGGGATGCTCGCTCTTGGATTGCGACGTGACATCCAACACGGTCGGCCGTTTGCCGGTCAAGGTGATAATGCCGCCATCGCTATGGATGCCGACATCGTGGTGCAGAGAGCGGACCAGCGAATACTTGTCGGCAATCTTGGCCTGCAACGGAAAATGCTGGCAGATGTCCAAACCTGGCACATTGGTGCCGATGGGCTGAAAGACGCTGCGGTATTCGGACGGCGCTTGCGGCTTAAGGTCGTATGTTTCTAGCTGCGAAGGCCCGCCGTGCAGGTACAACAAGATCACGGCGGTCTGCCGCGACTGCTGGCCGGCCGCTGCCCGCCCGGCCAACACTTGATCCAGCCCCAAGCCCCCCAAGGCCAACGAGCCAATGCGAATCAGCTCGCGGCGATCGAATAGTCCCAGGCCAGGAGGTGGCAACATCGAAAGCCCGCCGGTTTTCGGAAGTCTTGGACTTGCTCGGCAACGGCTGCCGCATGATCGCCGATTGTATCAAGCCTTGCTTATGATTCCAACGGCATCGGTGGTGCGGGTACGGCGGCATTGGGGCGGCCAGCTTTGGTGTCGGTAAAGGCTGGCTAGCCGCATGGCCCGCCATTTGAGGTCCGGTCTTGGCAGCAATCCACCGCCAAATTGCTGAGCCTCGAACCAAGTCTCCGACCCCGCGGGCGGCCGCAGAAGACAGAAAAGTAGAACGTCCCCTTTTCTTCCCGCCTTTTCTTCGCGCGCGCCACAACGCTGGTTAAGTTGGTCGCTACGGCGGCATCGGGGACGGCCGTCATCTTCAACCCAATAGGATGGCTGGTCCCCGTAGCCTTTGGAAAGGGAAACCTCTGCATGTTCGCGAATGATCGGATCACCAAGCGTAGGTTCAGGATAGCTTTGCCAGCGTTGTCGGTCTTCGCGTTCGGTCTATCGGGGTGCAATTGGGCGGACAATTACGCGAAGCCGATCCACGTGCGTCGCGTGAATGAAGGTCATCAACAGTCCGACGGCCGGGTGAATGAGTCGTTTTTTACCTCGGAGGAAAAGAAGATTGCCCTTGAGCAAGTTGATCGGATTCAATCGGCGTACTTGCAAATGATCGAAACGAGGCCGGGCGAGGACTGGAAAAGAGGCTGGTCTTACCAGGTCGTCACGGGGGATCGCCTGTTGGCCATGGCACAGGTGAGGGCGATCCGGGACGAATACCTGCCGCCTTCCGGGTTGTCGAACGAGGAGAAGGAACAGGGTGTGAAGACCTGCAACGGAGCCCTCTGCGCCCTGGCCGCCGACAAGCTCCCTTTAGACCTCAGCATCATGCGCAATACGCCCTCGCAACGCGGCAATTTGCTGCAATACCACCTGCAATTCAAACTAAGGTATCTCCCCGTGGAATTGAAACGGCATGGCCGGGAAGCCAATCCGGATAAAGTAATGCGGGAGTCGCTGGCCCTCCTGGAGGAAACGCTCGCCTATGCGAATGAGGTGAAGAAATTCGATATCCCGGAAGACCCGTGCCCGATCGACCTGGCGGTGGAAATCCAAGAAGATGTGGACGAATTTCTCAACGAGTGAGCGGAGTAGTATGGGCCGCTCCTTACAGCAGGCCCAGCCTGCAAGGCTGAAGGATTCTAGCCCTGGGTTGAGTGGCAAGGCCACGAAACCCAGGGTTAGCCGCCAAGACATTTAGTCGTGTGGCCTGTAGGGCCACGGGACTACGCGCGGCAGTGATTCCCCGGCCCATGCAGGGCCTTACGACGATTTTTTGGCGTATTTACCCTGGGTCTGCGCGACTGCGTCGCTGGACCCAGGGCTAGAATCCCTTGGCCCTTCAGGCCAATTTCTAGTAGCGCGTGCCCGCTGCCGAGATAGGCCATCAGCCTTTGCGAACGTTGTCGCCGACGACGCAATCAAAGGGAAAGCCCTCACTTGGACAGCGAGTAGAGGCACCACCTTGACGGGACTTTGGGAATACCTACCCCCTATCCAAGTCCCTTCCCCCTATTCCACCAGCACCGTGTCTTCGTGCTCGTAGCCGGGTGCGCAGCAGCATAGGAAAATTAGCGGTTCCGTGCCGGTGTTGGTGATTTGGTGGGTCTCTCCGGGGGGAATGGCAATGGCGTCGCCAGGGACCACATCGCGTAACTCGTTGCCCAGCCTCATTCTTCCTTGCCCAGCCAGCAAGAAGTAAATCTCTTCCGTTTGGGGGTGATAGTGGGCCGTGGTGGTTTGTCCGGGGGCTACGCGGGCTTCGGCCAAACTCTGCTTGCGGATGACAGAATTTCGATGCGCCAGCACTTCCCGAATCTGAGAGCCGTCCTTTGTCGTGAAGGCCGGTACGGTGCCGATATTCGTTATGTCCATTCCGAAACATCCTGTCGCTACGGTCGTGGGGGTGCGCGCCCGAGGGCGGCGTTCCGCGGAGCCAGTGCCGCGGGACTGGCCATTGTAGTCCGCCGGCCGTGTGGAACGCGACCGGCCATCCGCATGGCCTGGGCTGCTTGAATCGTTGGACTTGTTCGCGGTGCGCTAAACGCCGGCTGAAACTACAGCCAGGAAGGCTTGGTCGATTCGACATGATGGAAAATCGCCGTCCAGTTATCTGGCCGTGGGTCTGCGTGATTTTGTTCCTGGTCATGCTGCAAACGGTTTCGCCGCCACAATGGCCTGGCGCAGCGGTCAAACCGCGCGCTACCGGCCTGGGCCAGGCAAGCGCCTGCCAATTGCCGCCGTTTGCCGCTACGGAAGCCTCCCTGACGGAACCGGCTGCCGCCCAGCAGACAGAGCGAGTGGCGGACTGCAAGGTGCCCGCCGTCTTTGTCAGTGACCATGCCTTGGGGATCGACGAGGCGGATGGCGAGGTTTCGTCCGACGTCGAGGAAGCAACGTCCATGACGTTGGTCTCCAGCGAAGTCAGCCCGCGGGTGGGTACGGCCTTTAACGCCGAGACGTTCATTTCGACGCTCGACCTGGAGCGGCCGACCTTGCAACCCGCCAGGCCGGCCTGGCCGGCGCGGGTGGCCGATCCCACGCGGATCGACACGCCATCGCACCTGGTAAGGGTGCCAGAGATTCGCGGTGATCCGGCTGATCTGCGTTTGAACCCGGCCGGTGGTGCCACGGCATCGGCCTGGCTGCACCCGCAGGAGCTATTGGATCGCTTGGATCGGCTGAATGGCCCAGCGGTCATTACGGGTTGGTCCCGGCGGGTTTCCGCCGCCTTGAAAAGACTGACCGTAACACCGCTCGCTTCGCCGGAGTCGGCGGCCCTGTTGACGGAGCTCGACGGGTTGTTGAAGCAAGGGCAACAGCAGGCCGGTGAAATGAAACTGTCGGCGGAACTGGTCCGAGAATGGCGGAGGGCGCAATACGCCGTGCAACGCCGCCTGCAAGTTTGGCAATCGGCGTGGAAGTTTCGGCCGGCCGATGGTTTGCGGATGGTCGGCCAACCCAACCCAGAACAACTAGCCTCTAGCGTGGCCGGTCTGGAAGTCGTTCTGGCCCGCGGTACCCACGAGCAAGAGTGGCGGGAGTTTCTGCTGGTCGATGCCCTGTACGACCTGTCACGGCGTCAAGACTATTCGGCGATTGACGAACGGACCTTGGCGCGGCGCGTGTTGCGCCGTCTTGACCGGGCCGAGCAAGATGCCCGCCGCAAGGAATTCTTGGCGGATGCGCCGTTGGACCAATTGGCGATGCAGCTTCGCTCGCTGACCGATGACCCGGTGGACCGCCGCGAATTGTTGACCGACGTTGAGCGGTATGAGCAGACCCTGCTGCCCAGTGACGCCCGTTATGTGGCCGACAACCGCTTGCGGCTGGTGGCTGCCCGCCGGCCAGAGTCGCTGGCCTTGGCGAAACAGATCGACGAGCACTATCGGGCCTGCAATCTGCGGATCGCCATTACCGCGGACCTGCTGAATCGCCTGCTGCCGGAACAAGCCCCCAGCACCGACCCCGTCCGCACGACGATTGTCGGCCTGCCGGTATTCGGCCGCAGCACCACCCATTCTCGCGTGGAACTGCGGCTGATTCCCGACTCGCGCAGCGTGAAGATGGAACTTGTGGCCAGCGGTACGGTGAATGCGTCAACCCAGACCAGCAGCGGCCCGGTCGATGCGTTTAGCCACAGCACGGCCCAGTTTGAGGCTCGCAAGCCGTTGCAGTTTACCTTGCGTGGCCTGACGGCCGGACCGGCCCAAGCCACGGCCCGCAGCAATCAGCGGTTGCAAGGGCTGCGTACCAAGTACGACAATTTTCCTCTGGTCGGTTCGGTCGTTCGCGAAATGGCCTTGGACGAGCACGATGAAAAACACGCCCAAGCGAAGTGGGAGTCGGAGCAGCAGGTCCGCCAGCGGGCTGAAAGGCAGTTTGACGAAATGAGCGGGCCGCGTTTGGCTGCCGCCAACCAGCAGATCGATCAATCGGTGATTGTCCCGCTGCGCCGCATGGGTCTGCAAGATACACCCGTCGCCTATCAGACAACGGCCGAACGGGTTGTGTTTCGGGCGCGTCTGGCCACCGACGAACAATTGGCGGCCCACACGCCGCGGGCCCAAGCCCCTTCCGACAGCCTGGCCAGTTTGCAAGTCCATCAGTCGGCTTTGAACAACGTCATCGAACAACTTGGCCTGGAAGGCAAGACCTTTCAGGCACCTGACTTGATGCACCATGTCGCCAAGAAGTTAAATCGCGACAATGCCTCGGTGGGCGAGGAAATCACGGACCGTTTGTGGCTGACCTTTGCCGAGAAAGATGCCGTGCAGGTGCAATGCCAACAGGGGCGAGTGGAACTGACGCTGAAGTTGGCCGAGTTGGTGCTGGACAACAAACTGTGGCGCGACCTGGTTGTACGCGTGGGCTACGTGCCAGAATCGCAGGGCAACCGTTTGGTCCTGGTGCGGGATGGTTCCGTGAGCCTTGCCGCCGAGCGACTGAATACGCGTTCGCAGTTTATTCTACGCGGACTGTTCAGCCGTATATTCTCCGCCGAGACCAGCCTGACGCTGCTGGGCGACCAATGGGCCAACAACCCCAAACTGCGCGATACGGAATTCAGCCAGATTTCCGTTGAGGACGGTTGGATTAGTGTCGCCCTGACGCCAAGACGGGCCACGCGGTAGGGAAGACGATTTCGCACGCCCGGTTGCACCCGGCGCGGCGATCGAGAGAATGGACAGGGATTGTTCCTCTCGTTGGCCCGCGAATCGACTGCCGTGCGACATGAGCGACCTGCTGACCAAATGCGCCGTCTGCCAGGCCCTGCTGGACGAGGAAGACCTGTTCTGCGCCAACTGCGGCACGGAAGCCCCCCGCCAACAGCCCCCTGCCCCGCCAACCGCGCGGGAGTTCACCCACAAGTTTGAGTGCGCCGGCTGTGGTGCCTCAATGAGTTACGATGCTTCGGCTGGCACGCTGCGCTGCCCGTTTTGCGGGTCGGACAAGCTGAACGAGAAACAGGCTTCCAAGGAGATTGCACCCAGTCGGATTGTTCCCTTTGCGATTGGCCACGACCAGGCGATTTCCCTGATGCGCAACTGGTTGGGCCAGGGGTTTTGGCGGCCAAGCGATCTGAAGGACGAAGCCCGCGTGGTCGATATGACGGCGGTCTACGTGCCGTATTGGGTGTTTGCCGCCGAGACACATACTTATTGGTCCGCCGATACCAACCAAACGCCCCCAGGAGCGCGGGCTAATTGGTATCCCTTGTCGGGCGAGCATCGGGGCCGTTACGAAGGCGTGCTGATTGGTGCCAGCGGCGCGCTGTCGCATGGCGAGACCAGCGCCCTCTGCCCGTTCGACTTGTCCCGGGCGGTCGATCCCAGCCAGGTCGATCTGGATAACGTGATCGTGGAGCAGTTCGGCATCAATCGCAAGTACGCCCGTCCGTTGGCTCGCGGCGGCTTGGAGGAACTAGAGCGGGCAGCCTGCCAGGGCAAGTACGTTCCCGGCAGCGCACGCAACGTGCGGGTCAACGTGCGGATCGAAGGCATGACCAGCGAACCGCTGTTGCTACCTGTCTGGATTATGGCCTACCGCTACGGGGAAGAGTTGTTTCGGTTTGTCGTCAACGGGCAGAGCGGCAGGGCCACCGGCCGTGCGCCACTGAGTTGGCGCAAAATCGGATCGGCCATTGGGATTGGCGTGGCCGTGGTGGCCGCTCTGATCGTCCTTTTCCTGTTAATGCGGCTGGCCCGCTAAGGATACGGTACGGAATAGCTCTTCGATTCATTGTGCCGTGACACCGCGGACCCGCAGGGAGTTTATCCAAGTGGGTAGCCCCGCTAGGGGCGACAGTCAATAGCCTCGGGCGTGAGCCCGAGGTGGGCCTCCGCGAGGGAACATTGTCAGCCCCGGTAGGGGCGACAGTAGGAATGCCGACGCTACTGTCGCCCCTACCGGGGCTAACAACGGAGTAAGAGTACCCACACCTGGGGCTAACACCCCCAGGCTATTGACTGCCGCCCCTATCGGGGCTGACGGTTGCCATAGTGCTGGGTGCGTAAGATCTGCTTGAAATCGGCAAGTCGCTCAGTGCAATTTGCTAGCGCGGGTTGCGGCGGGTTACCTGCTGGCAACTCCTTGTTTCAATAGGCCGCCAGGACCTCTTGTTGCGATCTACGATTGATTCCAACGCCGTTCATGACACAGGCATTAGCTCGGGCCAGGCGACTTGCAGTTGGTTCTCGACCGCACAAACGCCGTGGACGCGGCGGACGGCCTCTTGGGCCATCTGCTTTTGGTAGTACGAACTGACGGTCCCCTTGAGCGTAACCCGGCCCGCATCGGTCTCGAACCGCAGCCAACGCCGATTGAGGTGGGGGTGTTGCCCCAAGGTTTCCGAAACCAGATTTTCCAATGCAATGTCGCCCATGCCGCACCTGTTGCCGTGTTGAGTTGGCCGAAGTGAGTTGCCTGGCCCGCGCCGCCGGCAAATGACGCCGCGCGGAGAGCCTGGCAGGGTTAAATTCGGCCGGTCCCGGCAACCTTGTGCAGCTAAACGATTGTGCCCATCAAGAAAAGTCAACCGGCCACGGTGAGCTGCGCGGATATGACGAATTTGACGGCCGACTTCAATTCAAACCAAATTTCAGCCAGTACTCCAAGAAGGCCAGTTCCAGTTCCAAGGCGGCGGGCGTGGGGATGTGCCCTGCTCGGGCGGTCATGGCGGCCCGATCTTCGTGGCCCAATAGTTGGTTGATGGCCACTAGATGGTTTAGCGCCTGCCAGTTCCTCGGCGGGTCTTCCGTTCCGCCAGACACCAGCACGGGCCGCGGGGCCATCAAGGCGTGCAAGGTAATCAGGTCCTCGCCCTGATCGACCAGCTCTTTGTACAAGCCCGTCCGCGGGTTGCTGTCGTTGGGGATGCCGGGCTTGCGTTGATTCTTGGGATCGAAACCGAGATACCATGGCTCCCAATAATTGACATTGCCGTTTTGTTCGTTGAACACAATGCCAGGATCGGACCAGACGGCGCAGGCAAAATTGTCGTACAGGCACGATGCGAACATCGACCACTTGCCTCCGTACGACAGTCCCACGATGCCGATTCGCGAGGCGTCTACCTGGGGCATGGCGGCCAGGGCCGTGTGGCAGTTGGCCGCCACATAGGCCAGCAACGTCAAGGGCTGCCGCCGTTGTTCAGCCCCGGCGGCGGTCAGCACTTCGCGAGTGTCCTTGCCAATGCTGTCAACCGATCCAGGAGTGCCGATCGACAGCGTCACCATGCCGCGCCGCACCAGTTGCAAACCGTAGTCGTGGGTGCCTTGCCCCTTCTCGCCGCGGCCGATGCTGGTCAGCGGTTCGTAGAATGGCACCAGTACCGAAGGGAATGGCCCCTCGCCCGGCGGGATCAACAGATAGCCGTCGGCGGTTTGTCCCGTGGCGGCAATTTGCAAGCGGACGCGGTGCTCTGTGTAGCCTTCGCGCTCGACCGATTCCAACGTCTCTACTTTGGGCTGCTCCACCAAGGGGGGCCAGGCACCCAACCGCTGCCGCCACAGTGCGGCCAGTTCCTCTCGCCGTTTGGCCCAGGCCGCGGGCGAATCGACGCGACTGCCGTCTTTCAATTCCAGAGGGCTGCGATAGGGGCCGAGCTTGCCCGCGAACTCGGTCGGCGGCTGGTAATATGGCTTGAGTTGCAACAGCAGTTCTTGCTCGCCGCCCAGCAGCGGGTTGCCCAGCATGGCCAACACGGCGGCCAGCATGAATTTGAAAGGCATGGCATGGTCCGGGGAATGTGGGAATGGCCGATCAACAACGGAAGTTCTCCGACGGTGGGAGAAGAACTTCCGAAGTAACGACAATTCGGCCGTTACGGGGGGTGCAATTGGCCGATGCGGCCAGATTACCCTTCCGTCGTCGGCAATTCCAGATTGCCGCGCTGCTGGCCTTGTTCGTCGGACATTGCCAGCGGCTTTACCGTCGCGCCGCCCAACATATTGTTGACGATCAAATTGTCGCGGCTGTTGCCCGATACGCGCACGGCGTGCCGCATCTTGGGCTGGGGGCGGCGATCGACGATGGTATTGTTGGCTACCCGGCAGCGGACGCAGTCGAGAAGTTCCAATCCGCGATGCAGGGGGTCTAGGACTTGGCAGTCGCTGACACCGCAATCGCGGCAGCGGACCAAGGCAATGCCCGCGCCTTTCTCGGCGGAACCAGCGCACAGCCGCTGCGTGACCAGCCCGCTTAGCAGGACGTTCTCGCAATCCTCGAACAGCAAGCCGTCGCGGCTGGAGATGGAGTCGATACCGCGCCAGCCAAACGTATTGCCGCTAATCGCCAGGCCGCTGCAATGCACGGCCCGGATCGACAGATCGGCCGAGTCGTAGATGGTATTGCCGGTGATCGTCACGCGCGAAGCGTGCCTTAGATCGACCGCCCGCCATTGGCTGCCCAGCACATTACCCGTGATATTGATGAGATGGGCCGTGTCGGCCTTGGCGTTTTTGTCTTCGGCGGCCGAACGCGCCCGTACCGCGTCGGCCCCCACCACGCGGATATTTGTCCCCCCTTGTTGCACGGTGGCCTGGATGGTGTTGCCGCTGATGGTGACCTCGCTGATGGTGCCGCCGGTGGCCTCAAACCAGATCTCCGCGCCGCCGTGATGCTCGGCCAGGTCGGGGTGGTCCGCGGCCGGCTTGCCCGCCAAGGCCGAGGTGACATTGTTGTACTCGATGTCGTTTCCCACGATTTGCAGATTATGAACATCGCCGTTTTGCGACTTGATCCCGGCGACTTTGTTCCAACTGATGTGGTTGCCGTGGACGATGATCTGATGCAGGTCGCACTCATCGAAAAACAATCCGATCTCTCGGTTGTCGTACAAGTGGGAATTGGCCAGCACGAAGTCCCGATTGCGTCCGATCAGCCGGATGCCGTGCTGGCACTGCCGCACCAACACGCCCGTTATCGTGCATTTCATCGTGCGAAACAGTTCAATACCCACCGCCATCGGATGCGCCCCCGCGATCTCGATATCGGAGATTTGCGGCAATCGCTCTTTGTCCCAAGTATGATCCTGTACCGACTTGGGGGAGGCCGTCCCTTGATGGTCGCCAATCACGCGCAGCGCCGGCCCAGCCCCGGCCATCACGATCCGCGCGGTCCCCCCTTCGCCCAGTACGGCCCCAAAGCCTTGTTTGGTGGTATCCAGCACAATCGGCCGGGTGATGCGGTACGTTCCTTTCTTCAGCCGCAACACGCCATCGCCCGCTTCCAATGCATGTTGCAGGGCGTCGGTGTCGTCCGTCTCGCCATCTCCCTGGGCACCAAAATTACGAGCATGGGACATGGTTAGGCCTTAACGTTGTTGAGAGTTCAATGGTTTGCCGGGCGCGACGGGCATCAATCCGGGGCGGGCGTGGCTGAGTTGGCTATCGCCGCTCCGTTGCCGAAACTACGCGAGCGAACCAACGTGGCCGCGGCGTCCAGGGTTGATGGCTCCACGCGGACGGGGTCGGGCAGCGTCCACGGCAGGCGAACCGTGAACACGCTTCCTTGGCCGAGTTCGCTCCGCAGCAAGACCTCGCCCCCCAAGACCTTGCAGAGTTCCTTGACGATCGACAGGCCCAGGCCCGTGCCGGAATACTCTCGCGTCAGGGCGTCTCCGCTGGGAAGCACGATCTTGCCTTGGCGGAATTTCTCGAAGATCTGCCTTTGGTCTTCCTCGGAAATGCCGATGCCCGTATCCGCCACGGTCAGCAGCAGGCAATCGCGGTCGTCGCGGCGGGCCGAGACGTTAATGCGGCCGCCGTCGGGCGTAAACTTGATGGCATTCGACAGCAGGTTATTCAAAATCTGCTGCAGCTTGCCTTGATCTTGCCGCATCTCCGGCAAGCCGGGAGCGATGTGTACTTCCAAGTCAATATTCTTGCGTTCTAGCAGCGGACGGGCCATGTCGCAATGGGCGCCAATCACCAGGTCCAGGCGGAAATCGCTGAGGCGGATCTCGGCCTTGCCGCTTTCGATCTTGGCCAGGTCCAAGATGTCGTTGATCATGTCCAGCAGGCTCTTGCCCGACTTGCGGATGTTTTGCACGTAGCGCTTTTGCTTGTCGTCCAACGAGTCGATCGACCCCAGTACATCGCTAAAGCCAATAATGCTGTTGAGTGGCGTGCGCAACTCGTGGCTCATCAACACCAAAAAATCGCTCTTCAGGCGGTTGGCCTCGAAGAGTTGCATGTTCACCCGCGCCAGTTCGTCCACTTTGGTGTCGAGTTCGGTGTTGAGATTGCGCAGCCCTTGCTGGGCATCGACCAGGTGCCGCAACATGCGGTTAAAGGCCAGGGCCAGCGTCTCGAACTCGTCGCCGGTCTGAATCTCGGCCCGTTGCTCGATATTGCCGCGGCTGATCTCGTCGCTGACCCGCGTCAAGTGCTTGAGCGGTTTGACGATGACATAGCGGACGATGATGTAAGCCATCACCACCGCCAAAAAGACCGTGCCGATCGCAAACGCCAACAGCAGCGCCCGGTTCCAAATGATCTGCTGCTGCGTGCGGCCGTTGGGGATGTTGATCTTGACCACGGCCATCAGGTCGCCCTCCACCAGTGGCGGGTGGGCCGCGGCGGGGGGAGCCGCCCCGCCCAGGTTCACATCCAGCAGCCCGGCCCGTTGCAGCCGATGGCAGTCGATGCAAGCCGTGGTGGCGTAGATCGGCTGGTAGTAGTCGTAGACTTGCGCGACCGAAGTGCCGTCCTGGCTGGGAGATTCGCGATACTGCTCGGCAAAGGGGACTTCCTCGGTGCGCTGGTCGGGGTTGCTGGGCAACTCGGTGTCATTCTTCAGCTCTGAGTCATTGAGCGGCTCTGGCGCATCGGGGCCAGGCGCGGGCGGCCCCGACTGGCTAAACTGGGACCACAGCGCTTCTTCAAAGCTGTCCCGGGTGGCAATCTGGCCGGTGGCCGCGTCGGGATGGATAAAGCTCCATTTGTAGTCGCGGCTTTTCATGGTATCGAGCGTGGGCTGCAGCACATCGCGGCGGAAGTCGGCGTTGGCCTCCAACTTGTCGAAGTGCTCCAAGGTCATGATCGTATCGACCAACAGCCGGCCCCGTTCGCGGTTTTGCTGGCCCACCAACCGCTCGACCGTTTTGCCGTACCACCAAAAACTGATGATAATCAGCACCAATAACCCCACGCCGAACAACACGAGGCATTTGCGCTCGAGGTTCGTCTCGCCCAGCACGGTTTTGAGGGCGCGGTAAGACATGCGAAAAAGGGGAGTTGGCAATCAAGGGCGGATCCCTGGCGGCTTGCGCCGACCCGATGAATAACGCAGTCCCCTCATTCTACGCGGATAGCTCGCCCACGACCAAGGGCAATCGACGGCAGGCGGACATTTGAAGATAACACATTGCCAGCGAGTTGAATTCGCACCGGCAAGTAGACGAGGCTTGGTGAGAACCACGAATCAAACGAATAAGGTTCCTACAGTACGAGTTTTTCTAGTCGCTGCCCACCCCCTTTTTCTCGAGCGACTTTCCACTCAGGAGATTCATTCGTTTGATTCGTGGTTCTCCTCTTGGCGGGCAGTACGATCCGGCCGTTCTCGGTCGAGAGGTGCGATCTGGCCTGAGTATAAGGCGCTTTTCGCGGTCTCGGTTCTGCAGGATGAAACGCCCATTGTCGCCGTCGGAGGCGGCTCCTACAGCCAAGTGCCACCCACGACAACGAGGTGGCCCGCTATCGTTGCATTTTCTTCAAATGCCTGGACGGCAGGCGGCCAAGTATAGTTGAGGGCGTTTGCCCGGTGAGAACAGCCTGCAAACAACAATGCCAACGTGGCGAACTGGTCCGCTAGAACGCGGCCTCGCCCGGCGCTTGCGGCAGAATGGGGACGGGGGCCTCGGCCAGCAGTTCCTCCACCACGGAGGCCGCCGTGATCTTTCGCAAGCGGCTTTCGGGCCGCAAGATCAAGCGGTGGGTCATGACGGGGGGGGCCATGCGCTTCACGTCGTCCGGCAACACGTACGATCGCCCGCGGATAGCTGCCAAGGCCTGGGCCGTGCGAAACAGGGCGATCGACGCGCGGGGGCTGCCACCCAATTGCACATCGTCGTGCAGGCGGCTGTTGCGGACGATATCCAGCACGTACTTGCGCACTTTTTCATCGACGTGTACCTCGCGGCAGGCCCGCTGGCAGGCGGCCACTTCCGCCGCCGTGGCCACGGCCGCCAGGTCGTCGATAGGGTGCGTGCGCTGCAGCCGTTCCAACATCAGGCCTTCTTCCTCCAAGCTGGGATAGCCCAGGCTTAGCCGCACCAGAAACCGGTCGAGCTGCGCCTCGGGGAGGGGAAACGTCCCTTCGTGATCGACGGGGTTTTGCGTGGCCACCACCAAAAACGGCTTGGACAAAATATGCGTCTGGCCATCGACCGTCACTCGGCCTTCGCCCATCGCCTCGAGCAGGGCGGCCTGCGTCCGGGGAGTGGCCCGGTTGATCTCATCTGCCAGCACGATCTGGGCGAACACCGGCCCGGGACGAAACTCAAACTCGGCCGTCTTCTGGTTGAAAATCGACGCGCCGGTAATGTCGGTCGGCAGCAGGTCGGGCGTGCATTGCATCCGTTTAAAGGTGCTATCGACACTGCGGGCCAGCGCCCGGGCCAGCATGGTCTTGGCCACGCCCGGCACGTCTTCCAGCAAGATGTGCCCTTCGCAAAAGTACGAAACCAACGCCAGCACAATCTCTTGCCGTTTGCCAATAATCACCTTCTCGACATTGGCGATAATCTTGCGGGCGGTGGTCTGAACTTGCGTCATGAATGGGCGTCGCCGTGGAACCGTCGAAATCATGCCTGGCCGCTATTGTAGTTGGGGCCGTGGACGGCACCTACTGCCTAACCGCGGCCGTCCCGGCGGAAGATTTGGGCGGAGGGGTGAAATTCCACCCCTTCATCCAACGGAAATAACGGTCGGCGGCAGCGGGTGTGCCCCAGCGAACGCAGATTCGCGCTGGTCGAGCCGGGGGCGTCGACGTTGATCATCCGCTGGCACCAGGCGGCAAACATGTGCGGCTGGCAATGGGGAGATTTGACGACGACCGCGTCGAACCGCCGCGGGTCTTGGCCGTGCGAGTAAAACAGCGAACGGTCGTAAAGGCTGACGGCCCGCGTCGTCGCGACGACGGTGTAGCCGTCGAACTCCAATACGGCCGTCGGCCCGCCAAACCAGGCTTCTCCATACGATTCGCTACGGATCTGGCCATCGGACAGCAAACGCACGCGGGCATCCACCGTAAGCGGTTGATACCTGCGGGAATCGTGAAAGCCACCCAACGGCGTGCGGATGGTGCTTCCCACGCCCCCCTTGAAGGCGGCGGCGACCGCGCCCGGATCGACCAGTGGCAACAGCGTCCGTCCTCCATAGCCCGACTCGATCAATTGCCGCAAGATGGCGTTGCTGTCTCCGGATGCGCCGCTGCTGGTGGCGTCCGCCGCATCGACCAAGGCCACGGTCCCGCGGCCCAGGCACTCGGCCGCCAGGCGGCAGCTCTCTGATAAGCTAGTCAACGGCACCTGCATTTTCTGGCGATGCCGCCACAAGCTCTCGGCCAGCACCAAGGCTTCGCGCTCGGCCCGGGCTGGGTCGTTGTCGGTGACGACAAAGCTGTTGCTGCGGAGATCGAGGACATCGGTGAATGGATTGCCAATGAACATGCCGGCCGACAAGCCGCCGGCGCTCTGCTCGATGGCCTGGGCCGCGCGGATGCTTTCACCAATCAGGCCGGTGGCCGTAATGAGCTCGTCTCCGCGAACCAACGCCGGCACCCGCACGCGGGCCGTGACGGGCCGCACGTCACCCGCCAGAATCCGCAGCAGCAGCCGGGCGGCACGCTCGCCTGTCTCAAAAAAATCAATGTGCGGGTAGGTGTGATACGCCACCACGGCATCGGCATGTTCCAGCATACGGTCGGTCAGAATGCCGTGCAGGTCGAGCGACACCACAAACGGCATCCGCTCGCCCAGAATTTTGCGGGCCGCGCCCAGCAAGTAGCCTTCCGGGTCGTCCTCTCCCACGGCCCCCATGGCCCCATGCAAGGAGAAATAAGCTCCATCGACGGGAGGGGCTGCTTTGATCGCCGCCAGAAACTCATCGGCCAGGCGGGCAAAGTCGGCCGCGGCCAGCGTTCCCCCGCTGGTGATGGCCCGTGCGCCAAACGTAGGGATCAATTCCACGTCGGGCTGGGCGGCAAACACGCCCATTGCCCCGCCGATCTCGTTTCGCACGCCCCGATGATACGCCAGCAACTCCGCCCCCCGCGAGATGGCAAAGTCGTCGTAGTGGCTGTGAAGGGGATTGAACGTGGAGACTTCCTGCTTGCACTCGGCAACTAAAATGCGTGGCACGGCGGTCCTCAAGAAGAAAGGGCGGCGGCAATGGCGATTCGGCCCGACATTATAGGGGCAAGCGGGGAGGAATTCGCGGTCTGGCAGCGTAGCCGCACGGCATGGGCCATTGAGCGCCAGGCAAGCGAACAACATGGAGCCATGTTCGCTTGGATTAATATACAATTCCAATCGGCCCATCGGACTTGGCTGTCGGAACGTCCACTCCGGCACGCCAGTTGCGTCGCGAACTTCGCTTTGAGGGAGGAGTCGCTGCCATGAAGATTATCGGCCTGGACAGTGTTGCCATGCTGCTGAAGGCTGAGCACTACTTGTTCAAGCTTATCGCCAACGAATAATGTGTCGTGTTGTTCCCGCCTACAACGGAACATCGCGATAGCGGTCAAGAGGGGATACATTACGCAGACAACTACATGGGAAACGCCTTGGCGGCAATGGTGAAGATGCGGCGTATCGAGTTTCGATTTCACCGAGATTTCGACGATGGCCGTGTGCGACGGATTGCGGAGAGCATGTTGCAACAGCCGGAACTGGCGTTCGCCCGCTCGTTTGACATCCTGTACCAGAACCGCCTGATTATCGCTGGAATAAACACGAATGAATCGCGAGAATAGCCAATCATCGTGGCGATTTTGCGAGCCGGTTGCCGTGGCTTGGCCAACGTATCCGCGCGGGAGCCATGAGGAAGAGATGAAGGCGGAACGAGTACGGGAGTGCGAGTTGCTCCCCTAAAACTCCGCGCTGCCGGGCGTGCGGGGGAAGGGGATCACGTCGCGGATGTTTCCCATGCCGGTGATGAATTGCACCACCCGCTCTAGGCCCAGGCCAAAGCCGGAATGAGGCACGCTGCCGTAACGCCGCAGGTCGAGATACCACCAGTAGTGCGCCGGGTCGAGCTTCATCTCTTGCAGGCGGGCTTCCAGCACGTCCAGGCGTTCCTCGCGCTGGCTGCCGCCGATGATCTCGCCCACTTTGGGGACCAGCACGTCCATCGCCCGCACCGTGCGGCCATCGTCGTTCTGCCGCATGTAAAAGGCTTTGATGGACCTGGGGTAATCGTACAGAATGACAGGCCGCTGGAACTTTTGCTCGGTCAGGTAGCGTTCGTGCTCGGCTTGCAGGTCGTTGCCCCAAGCCACGGGGAACTCAAACTTCTGGCCCGACTTTTCCAAAATGTCCACCGCCTCGGTGTAAGAGAGCCGGACGAACTCGGCCTCGACAATGGCTTGCAGCGTTTCTAGCGCAGTCTTGTCGATATGCTCGTTGAAGAAGGCCATGTCCTCGGCCGACTTTTCCAGGCAATCGCGGAAGATCCGCTTGAGGAACCGCTCGGCCAGGTTCATGTTGTCGGTCAGGTCGAAGAAGGCCATCTCCGGCTCGACCATCCAAAACTCCGACAAATGCCGCGAGGTGTTGCTGTTCTCCGCCCGAAACGTCGGCCCGAAGGTGTAGACCTTGCCCAAGGCACACGCCATGATCTCGGCCTCTAACTGGCCGCTGACCGTTAGAAAAGCCGGCTTGCCAAAGAAATCTTGCGAGTAGTCCACCCCGGCCGGTCCACGCGGCGGCTTGTCGATATCCAGGGTGGTGACCTTGAACATCGAGCCGGCCCCCTCGCAATCGCTGGCCGTCACGATTGGCGGGTGGACGTACAGAAAGCCCTCTTCCTGGAAGAAATCGTGGATCGAGCGACAGACGGTATTCCGCACGCGGGCGATGGCCCCAAAGGTATTCGTCCGCGGTCGCAAATGGGCCTGCGTCCGCAAATACTCAAACGTGTGCCGCTTTTTCTGCAACACGTACGTCTCGGCATCGGCCAGCCCATGCACCACCACGCGCTCGGCCTGCACTTCGGTCGCCTGCCCCTTGGCGGGGGACTCCTTGACCAACCCCTCCACCGTGACGGAGCAACCGGCGGTCAAGTGCTTAATCTCGCTCTCGTAGTTCGCCAACGCGCCGTCCGCCACGATCTGCACATTGGCCAGGCAAGTCCCATCGTTCAGCTCTAAAAAACTGAAGCCGCCCTTGGAATCTCGCCGCGTGCGGATCCAACCTTGGAGCGTTACGTTCTTGCCAACCGATTCCGGCAAGCGAGCGGCGGCGACAGTGAGCTTGGTCAAGAAAATCCTCCATGGCGGAAAAGCCGTCAGCAATCAGCCATTCCTTCTTTCAATCCAAAATCGAAACTCAAAAATCGAAAATCCTAGTGTTCTCCCTGTCCCGCCAGCCAACGCTCCGCATCTAGCGCCGCCTGGCAGCCGCTGCCGGCGGCGGTGATGGCCTGGCGGTAGTAGTCGTCGGCCACGTCGCCGGCGGCAAAGATGCCTTCGATGTTGGTATTCGTGCGGAAGGGGACTTTCCACTGAATGTATTTCTTGGAGGTCAGTTCGATGCCGCTGTCCTTGAGAAAGTCGGTGTTGGGGGTGTGGCCGATGGCCAGGAACACGCCCGAGGCTTCCAGTTTCTTACTGCCGCCGTCAACCGTGCTCTTGAGCTGCACACCGGTCACGCCCGCTTTGTCCTCGCCCAAAACCTCGACCATTTCGTGGTTCCAGACGAGTTCGATCTTGGGGTCGTTGAGGGCCCGGTCGGCCATGATCTGGCTGGCCCGCAATTGGTCGCGGCGGTGAACCATAAAGACGCGGGTGGCGAACTTACTGAGATAGGTCGCCTCTTCCACGGCCGAGTCGCCACCACCGACAACCACCAGCGGCCTGTTGCGAAAACGGGGCAACGCGCCGTCGCAGACCGCGCAAGCGCTGACGCCGCGGTTCTTGTAAGCTTCTTCCGACGGCAAACCCAAGTAGTTGGCCCGCGCCCCGGTGGCGACGATGACGCTTTGCGCTTGCACCGGTTCTCCGTCGGACGGAAAGACCGTGAAAGGCCGCTGGCTGAAATCGACCTTGACGATGTCGTCGCCGACCACCCGCGTGTCGAAGTTGATGGCTTGCTGCTTCATCAGTTCGACAAGTTCGGTCCCTTGCACGGCGTAGTGCGGCTTGCCGTCGTGGACGTGGCCGGCCGGAGGGGGCGGCAGGTTGTAGTGGCGGTCCTTGGAGACGGCGGTCTCCACGAACTCGCGGATGTTGCCGGCCGGAAAACCGGGGTAGTTTTCGACTTCGGTGGTAAAGGCTAACTGCCCCAGCGGGATCATTTCCGGGTGGGCTTTCCCCTCGAAGACCAGCGGACTCAAGCTGGCACGGGCCGTATAAATAGCGGCGGCCCAGCCAGCCGGCCCGCTGCCGATGATGACAACCTTTTCAGCCACGAGAATTATCCTGCATCCGAGTAATAAATGGTCGGTAGTTTCGCTGGGCGAATTATAGCAGGATGGGGAAAAAGGGGCAGGCGGAGGGAGGAGCCGTCCGCTATCAGCCTAAGGAGTTGGGCGGGCCAACCGGAAAACGGACCCGTCTGATGGAAATGACAAACGGACGCGCCATGCCAAGAGTGCTCAATTTATATCAGCGGGCGATCTGCCAGCGCGGCGCGGTGCATGAAGCTGGTCTAGCCACCAGCGGTTACAACAGCGTCCGCGCGCGGGATTCAACCGACGACGGATATTCGAGGTCGCCGCGGGACTTCCAGGCCACCCTCTCTCTTGTCGTAAAACCATGAGGCTCTATACTTTGCGTTTTGGGTCGGGTACTGCCGGCTGAACCTGTTGGGCCGTGGCATCCTCTGTATCGATGCCCTCGCCGCGCAACTCGCGACCCGACCACGGAGGTGTCTTGCACTATCATGCTGAAAGTCAAACTACCCGACGGTTCCGCCAAGGAATATACCCGGCCCGTGCGGCCGATTGACGTAGCCAAGGAGATTGGAGCGGGTCTGGCCAAGGCCACGCTGGCGGCCGAGGTCGATGGCCAAATGGTCGATAGCGTCACCCTGTTGCCCACCGAGGGGGAAGTCTCTCTGCGGCTGCTGACCAAGAAAGACCCGGCCAGCTTGCGGATCATGCGGCACTCGTGCGCCCACATCATGGCGCGGGCAGTAATGAGGCTGTTTGGCGGCGTGCAGTTGGCCTTTGGGCCGACGATCGACAACGGCTTCTACTACGACATGGATTCGCCCAAGAAAATCAGCGAGGAGGATTTTCCCGCCATCGAGGCCGAAATGGCCCGGCTGATCAAGGCCGACGAGGCCTTTGAACGGGTGGAAATGCCGCGGGCGGAAGCGATTCAACTTTGCGGTGACTTGAAGCAAGCCCTGAAGGTGGAGCATATCGAGACCGGGCTGGCGGCCGAGAAGGACCTGTCGTTTTATCGCCAAGGAGAGTTTGTCGATCTCTGCCGCGGCATCCATATCCCCAGTGCCGGGGCGATTGGGGCCTTCAAGCTGCTCAGCGTGGCGGGTGCTTATTGGAAAGGGGATGCCTCTAAGCAGCAATTGCAGCGGCTATACGGCACCGCCTGGTTCAGCAAGGAAGACCTGGAGAACCACCTTAAGCTGGTTGAAGAGGCCAAACGCCGCGACCATCGGGTGATTGGCAAGGCCCAAGAATTGTTCACCACAAGCCCTTTGGTTGGCGGCGGGTTGATTTTGTGGCTGCCCAAGGGGGCCATCATTCGCGGTCTGTTGGAAAGCTTTGTCCGCGACGAGCTGACCAAGCGCGGGTACGAGCCGGTCTACACACCCAACATTGGCCGTGTGGAGATGTACGAGACCAGCGGGCATTTCCCGTACTATCGCGATGCGCAGTTTCCGCCCGTGTTTGGGCACGACGCCGGGCAGATGATCGACTTTTTGATCCGCAAGCTGGACGTAGCGGATAAATGGATGCCCCACGATCTGACCGCCGAGGGGGAAGCCAAGCTGATCGCGGCGGCCAGGGTGGCCGGTTTCGATGGCGACTACCAGCCAGATTATACGGTCGAGACAAAACTGGCCAACTTCAAGCAATGGGCACGGCAGCATGAGCGTTACCTGCTGAAGCCGATGAACTGTCCGCATCATGTGATGATCTACAAGAGCAAGCCGCGGAGCTATCGCGATCTGCCAGTGCGGCTAGCCGAGTTTGGCACCGTCTACCGCTACGAGCAGTCGGGCGAGTTGGGAGGACTAACCCGCGTGCGGGGCTTTACCCAGGACGACGCCCACTTGTTCTGCACCGAGGACCAGGTGGCGGAGGAATTCCGCGGTTGCCTGGAGATGACGCAGTACATCTTGAAGACCTTGGGCCTGAACGACTATCGCGTTCGATTGAGTTTTCGCGATCCCGACAGCGACAAGTACGTGGGCAGCCCGGAGACCTGGAAACGGGCCGAAGCTGAGTTGGAAGCGGTCTGCCGCGGCATGGATTTGCCGCACCTGGCGATTGCCGTGGGGGAAGCGGCGTTTTACGGGCCGAAGGCCGACTTTATCGTGGCCGATTGCCTGGGACGCGAGTGGCAACTGGGGACCGTGCAGTTGGATTACAACCTTCCCAGCGCTGAGCGGTTCAACCTGGAATACATCGGTACCGACAACCACACGCACCAGCCAGTGATGATCCACCGCGCGCCGCTTGGATCGCTGGAACGGTTCATGGGGGTGCTGATCGAGCATTTCGCGGGAGCGTTTCCGCTGTGGCTAGCGCCAGAACAGGTCCGCGTGATGTGCGTCAGCCAGAAGTCGGAAGACTATGCCCGGCAGGTGGAGGAACGGCTGCGGATGGCGGGCTTGCGCGTCGCGGGCGATTATCGTTCGGAAAAGATCGGGGCAAAGATTCGCGAGGCCCAGATCAAATTGGTGCCGTATATGTTTGTGGTGGGCGAACGCGACATGGCCGCTGGCACGGTGGCGGTTCGGGACCGCATCGACGGCGACCTGGGGGCCATGACAGTGGAGGCGGCGTTAGCCCGATTACAGGCTGAAATTGCCGACAAAACCGTCCGCAAGGTCGAACAATTGCCCAAGATCGGCCTCAGCGAGGGGAGCGGAGAAAACGAATATTGAGCCCGCCGCCTGGATTGGCCAAGGCCGACGGCGCAATTCGCAGGCAAATTAGGGGTCCGGTGGCCAAAAAAGCTTGCTAGAATCGGGCCAGAGAGTAGATTTTCTTATATTGTTGCCGCAGGGTGGCGTTGGGTTTGCGCCAATCGCGGTTGTTTACCACTATCCGAGTCCCCGGCCTCGCCAGTTTTCGCGGTCGGGCTCTCCAGTCCCGCAGGAGGATGTCAGCTATCGAACGCTCTCAGAGGATTAACGAGCAAATTCGCATCACCCCGGTGCGATGCATTTCGGCGACGGGCGAATTGCTCGGAATCATACCCACGGAACAAGCCCTGAATCTGGCCCGCGAGGCCGACCTGGATCTGGTTGAGGTGGCCCCGAACGAGCGGCCGCCCGTCTGCAAGATCATGGACTTTGGCAAGTTCAAGTACCAGCTCAACAAGAAGCTGCATAAAGGGCACACGCATCAAAGCAAGATCAAGGAAATACGTGTTCGTCCCAAGACCGGCACCCACGACATTGACGTAAAGGTCAAGCGGGCGACCGAGTTTTTGGAACATAAGGACAAGGTAATCGTCTCGGTCATCTTCCGCGGCCGCGAACTGGCCCACATTGAAGAGGGCCAGAAGGTCATGAACCAGATCTTGGTGCGGCTGGCCGAGGTGGGCAAGATTGAATCGCCGGCTAGCCAGCAAGGTAAGCGAATCATTTGCACGTTGGGGCCGAAATAACGTTGCCAACTTTGCCGGTTGGCTCAAGATCAGCAGCCACAAGAGACGCCATCGACGATTAACTCCATGAGTGCCGACCGCTTTCCGTGTTACCAGGTGACCAAGGACGCCGCTGGTAGTGTTGCCGCGGCCATGGGCGAGGCCTCGGACGGCGACTTGCCCGAGGGGGACGTACTCATTCGGGTCCGTTACTCGTCGTTGAATTACAAAGATGCTCTGGCCGCCACCGGGCATCCTGGCGTGGTCCGCAAGTTTCCGCATGTGCCGGGGATCGACGCGGCGGGGACGGTGGAACGGAGCGATTCGCCCCGGTTCAAGATTGGCGACGAAGTGCTGACGACTGGCTTTGGCCTGGGTGCCGACCGTTGGGGCGGGTACTCGCGCTATGTGCAAGTCAACCACGCCAGCGTTATTAAGCGGCCCAAGGGCCTGACCTTGCGAGATTGCATGGTGCTGGGCACGGCCGGCCTGACGGCAGCCATCTCTATACTGGAGATCGTCGAACGGGGCATCGAACCAAGCTACGGCGATATACTGGTTAGCGGCGCTACCGGTGGAGTTGGTTGTCTGGCGGTATCGATGTTGGCTAAGGCCGGCTACCGCGTGGTGGCCGTGACCGGCAAGCCGTCCGCCGAGAAATTCTTGCGCGGGCTGGGAGCGGCCCGCGTGGTCCCGCGCGAGGAGGTCTTGGATGCCAGCCCCAAACCGCTGTTATCCTCGCGTTGGGCGGCGGCCATCGACACTGTTGGCGGTGCCATGCTGGCGACGATCTTGCGCCAGTCCGAGCAAGGAGCCTGCGTGGCGGCATGCGGCATGGTCGGGGGAACCGACCTGAATATCAGCGTCTATCCGTTCATTTTGCGCGGCGTGACGTTGGCGGGTATCGACTCGGACCATTGCCCCCTGGACCGCCGCACACTGCTCTGGCAGCGCATGTCGCAAGAGTGGCGGCCCGGCGGTCTGGAAAGCATCGTGCGCGAGATCGGCCTGTCGGAACTGCCCGCGGCGGTGAAGGAGATTCTCGCGGGGCAGGTAAAAGGGCGGATCGTGGTAGCTGTGCCCTAGGCGGGAATGCCATCAGCGGAGAAGCCATTAGCCATCAGCTTTGGGCTTTGCCGCTTTTTCATCCTTCTGCCTTTACTCCAGGCCATAAATCCCCGCCGGGGGCACGAAGGCACCAGCGACAGAACCAGATCCGCCACCCGTGAACTTCAGGAAGCGCGGCTCGATGTTTAGCATGGCGGTGGTGTTGTTCTTACTGACATCGCTGGTAAAGGTGCCGCTAACCAGGAACGATTCGCCAATCCGCGTCAGCGCCAGGTACTGCCCCATGACGGCCTGGCCCGTGATGGAGACCGTGGTCGAGGCGGTCGCCAGCCACTTGGGGCTTAGGCGGTAGGTGGCCGATGCCACGAATAATTTGGTGTCGAACACGCCGGAATAAGAACGCAGCCCCACATAGATGGAAGTCCGAGGCACGCGGTTTAAGAAGGCACCGATCGAGACGACCTGCTGCCCCATATCGAACATGTCGAAGATGCCGTCTGAAACCAACGTAGTTCGGTCCCCCACATGCCAGCGGAAGTTGTACTGCAGCAGGCCCACGTATTCGCCGGCGTTGTCGCGGTTGCGATTAGGAAACAGAGTGGCTTGCGTATCGAACACAATCCAGTCGATGATCCGCCGCTCGCCCGGCGCGCCCCGCTTGGTCTGCCAACGCTGGCGCAGCCCCAGTTTCACGGCTTGCAAGTCCTCGACTACCTCGGGCGTGGGTGAAGTCACCCAACTCCCCTCGCCGCTGCGGATGGCATAGAACCGCTCATCAAATTGCTGTAGTCCGGGGACGGCACCGGGCTGCGTTCCTTGCGGCAAGAAGAAGGCGCTCTGGTTCAAACGCCGCCGGAAGTGTTCGGTGGAATTGTCATCCAGTGGATCGTACAGCGGTAGTTGGGTCACATCCTCGGTCGCTTCGGCAAACAGGTACTCGGCTTCCAGGTTGATTTTGTGGGCTACGCCGTGAACATTGAACAATTCGCTTTCGATAGCCGGATTAACCGCCCAAAACGGAATACTGGTCCGCACGCCGGCCTGCCCGTAAAGCCGCTCTAACCCGTTTCCGTTGATGTCGGCTCCCCAGTGCGCAAGTTCTCCCAGGCCGTAGGGGACAATCTTGACTGGGCCGGCTTGCAGCGGAATGTCGAACTCGTGGCGAGTCAGCAGCCGTTCGCCCGCTTGTTCGCTTTCCCACAGCAGCGGCGTGGTTTGGGCCACTTCGGGTGATCCGGCGGCAGGTGGATCGGCGACGGCCAGTTGCTGATATCCCACCAGGGTGTGTTCGTACCAAGTCACCCAGTCCCCCAGCAGCGACTTGCCCAGCCAGAAATGGTCGCCCCGGACGCCTTGCGTCTCGGCGAAGTAGCGGTTCAGCCGCACATCTCCAACAACGTCGAACGACATATTGTCGATGGTCTTCTTCAGTTCCAATCCGGTGGTTTGGTCCTTGAAGTTATCCCATTCATTTTCGTAGTACTGTTCCAGCACGTTGCGGTCGCTGAGCACGCCCAACTCTGCCGTGATCTGAAAATCACCCGGCAGCTTTTGGCGATGCTGCCCCAGCACGCGGTATCGCTCGCGCTGTTCGGGCGCCAGGTTGATGCGGTCCGCGCCCAACGTATCCAGGCCGCTGTCGTACAGCCCCCACAGGTCGATTGTGCCGGCCGTGGGGCCATCCACCAGGCCGAAGAAATCTTGCCGCGAGTACTTGAACGTGGTGCCCGGGGCCACGCCGCGCTTGCTGAGCAGATCGAGATTGAAGGTCCAGTCGGTCCCCTCGACGGGATCGATATTGAGAATCTGGTAGGCATCGAAGTCGACCAGGAACTGTGTTCCCATGATCTGGTCTTGCCGGAACTGTGCCCTGCGGATGTAGTAGGTGGGATTTTCCAAATTAGTTTTCAACACCGGCCAATAGAACACGGGCACATCGCCCATATAGATGAAGTTGTTGCGGCTGGTGACCAGACGATTGTGCTTTTCCAACGGTTCGCCCGATTCGGGATCGACCAGCGGCAAGCCCGAAAACCGATCGACGACCGGCTGTGGATTGTCCGTAAAAACCAGGTCGTTAGCTTGCAGCCGATAGCTGGGCTTGCCGAAACGGCTGGAAGTTACCAATGCATCGCGTGCCTGGAAGAAGTTCTTGCCCGTCTGCTGCAAGACTTGTGCTTTAATCCGCAGCAGCCCTTGGTAACTGGGAATGGGCGTGAGAATTTCCGAATCTAGAATGGTCCCCGTCTGGCGGGGAACGTCGTAGTACATCCGTTCGGCATAGATCACACGTTCGCCTTGGCGGAAGACCAGATTGCCTTCCATGTAAATTTCCAACGGCGTATCGCTGCGTTGCGTTGTCTGCCCGGACAGATCGGGCTCTTGGTCGCCTTGGGTCCAGATGACGATTCGGTCGGCGGAAATATCGACCGATCCCAACTCCGGATCACCATCGATGATGAGATTGATCCCGGAGTCGATAACGGCCACCCACTCGTTGCGGGCCTCGTTGGGGAACCATTTGGCTTGCACCGGCACGTCGCTACGAGGAAAGACCCTCAAACGCCGTGTGCCGGGCGTGCTCGGTTCGATGATTCCGCCCGATTGAAACTGGGTGTACTGCGTACGGCGAATTTGTCCGAACAAGGCCGGATCGCGCCGGGCGACGCCTCGTTGAAAGATCTCTGGCGGCCGGGCAGGCTCTCCGCCCGGGGAGGGCGTGACAATCCGCAACGGCTCCAGCGACTCATAAGCTCCCATCCAACTGGCGTTTTCCAGTTTTGAGACTGTACCATCGCGAGTGGCGTCGAGCGTGACATCCCCCTCCATGTACGCGGTGAAGCGGCTCGTCTGCTCGCCATAACGGCCTAGTTCAATCCACAAGACCGCCTCTTGGCTGCGGGCGAACGACTGCCCCTGTTGAATTGAACAATTACCCTTGAGCGCCCAAATCTCATATTTGCCATCGCTCCAGCGATTGGCGGCGTCGGCCTTGATGGTAATCGCATCGTGCAGATGCATCGGCTCGAACGCATCGGACTGTGCCAAAACCCTTGGCACCGGGCAGTACAGCACCCACGCCAAGGCCAGCAGCGCAATAGACAGCCCGCGCCAACCGTATGCGGTTGCGCATGCGCCTATCGACGTTTTAGTGAGCCGGCCGTTCAGAGGTACAGCATCCTTGCTTGGCGCGGTAGGGGGACGACCACTCGGTCCAACCAGACCGGCGCTCTATCGAAAAACGGAAATGACGATGTCGAAAAGGTAGAAAGAAGCGGGGCGGATTATAGGAGTCCCCTGCGCGCACGGTCAAGGCATGTTGAGGGCCATTGTTATTGCCCTAAGCCCATGGCATCATGCAGCTTGTGGCGCAGTGGAGAGTCTGGACCGCCATCAAACCGGCACGATTCGCGCGTTCCGGCAAGTCTTGCCGAATGCTGGCTACGCTTGCCAGCGGGGCTGTCACGGCCCAACTCCGCCGCCAACACAACCGGCTGTCGAATGCCGGTCATTCGTTGCTGGCAGGCTCAGCGACGGGGCCGGCAGGCGCGGTTTCAGCGATTGGCTCACTCGCGCGAAAGACCAAAATCACTCGAATCGCCCGGTTGACTACGCCAGACTGCGATCCTTCGTTGTCACGTTTCTCGGGCGGCTCGGCGCCTTGGCGATCCTGACGCGGCTGGCCGTTCGCTCTGGCCTGGTTGTCCTTCTCGGCAAGTTTTTCCGACTCTCGTTCGTCGTCGAAAAACGCTGACTTCTTGTCGACCGCGGTTTCTTGTTGCGGCTTTTCCTCCAAACGCTGCTTTTCGCCGGAAGGCTCGTCGCTCGACTCAGCACCCGAGCCGCCCGCGAGGGGCCGGCCCATGCCAGATCTCCTTTGCAACTCCACGCGAAGCCGGGCATCGCTTCCCGGCAACCGGCCCACCATCTGTTCTCCATCCGCGTCAAACGCCGCGCCCGGGGCAAGGACATCCGACCCCGGTTGCAAGTTAAGCAGCCTCGCCATCATGGGCGGTGATGATTCCTCTTCGGCTCTATCCTGGCCACCTGCGCTGCGCGTGGCGGAACGCTCGGCTTGAGCATCGGTTCCTTGCTTTCGTTCGTCGGCCAATCCTCGATCCGCGTCCCTCCCTTTGGCCTGGCCAAAGGCCGCGCCGCCGCCGGCGAAGCCGTTCTTGCCATCGCCTTTGGGACGGGCAAATCCGGCATCGCCCGCAGTGGATTGCGCCAGCGGATCGTCGTCTTTTTCGGACGTCTCGTCGGACTTACTCTTTTCCGCGTTGTCTCGACGGCGTCTTGCCATCTGAGCGGCCGTATCGTCGGCCGAATGTTCGCGCACCTCGAGAAACATATCTGGCGAGGCACGGGCTGCCGCCACCAGGCGATGGACTTGCTCTGGCGAACCGATAACTTCCACGGCAACTTGTGCGTAGCGGTCCACCGATTCGCCCGAAACGGCGACCGAATCGCCCGGAGCCGCGTCGGCCGTGGGCCCATCAGCCAGCACGGCAGCGGCCGCCGCTGGCCGCGCGGGAGCGAGAGCGGGTGAAGAAGCATGAGCCGAGGGCGCTGGCGCGGCAGGCGCAGGCGAGTCCTTCTTGGCTGCCGCCGGTGGTTTGGCGGGCGATGGCTGTCCGGGTGGCCCCACTTCACCGAGACCGTTGGACAATGCCGCCGCCGGCGCGCCGCTTTTTTCGTACAGCCCCTCGGCCATCTCATCGCCCAGCTCGGCAAAGTCAGCGTCGCGATGATCCGAGGCATGAAACCATCGTACCTGCAGGTCCGCCCGAGCAAAGAG
>JBFWUW010000005.1:0-139114 GCA_050247075.1 Pirellulales bacterium
GCGGGGGTTTGAAAAACCGACTTTTCGAAAACCAATCCACCGAGGCTCGTCTGAGATGTAGGATTCTCAATCAATTCACACAACTTGGAATGCCTCGTACCGAATCGAGTTAGTCAACAAAGCCAGTCAGACTGTAAATAGCCCTGAGTGGTGACATTGCTGGCATCAACCCGGTCGAAGTCCACCAGTTGCAGGCGTGCCGCGCCGAGCGAGGCCAGTTGCAGCGCCACCTGCCGACCGATGGCTCCCACGCCGATCACGGTCACCAAGGTCGCGGCCAACTGCTGGTGGGGGACCAACTCAGCTTGCCGGACGAAACGATCGGTCAACATGGATGACTCCTGGTGTTGGGGGGATGGCTGATTTGTCCCAAAAAGCCGCGTCGCGAGACGCGTGTGTGATCCATCGAGATCTCTCCGTTAAGGAAGTTGCCGATCTGGGCCTACCCATAGGTCCAGTTCCCAATCATCCAACCGCCTGGCCCGTTCATTGGACCCTGCGGCTGCCGTGGGCCCCGCCGCCGCCAAGGCCGGTCGTGGAACCCACTTTTCGACATGCTTGTCGTACTCCGCCTGCCAGGAGGATAGGTCGCTGGCCGGAAAACGGCCCGAGTAATCGACTTCCGCGCGGAGCCGAAAGTCTCCCCGCCAGCCGCCATTGATGCGTAGCCTGGCATAGGTCTGGCCGCCGCGGGCCAGGATGAACATCACGGCCCAATCGCAGTCGCTAAACACCCGGTCCCAGGTCTCTTCGTCGGTCAGGCTCGGCTCGGCCGACCTGCCAGGATGGGTGTGCAGCCAGATCCGCCCAAAGCTCTGGGGATGCCGGCCCAGATCGACCTGCCGATCGAAGTAATCGGCAACGGCGGCATCTTGAAACACCACGCTGACCGACGAGCAGACCTGGTCGACCAGGACAAAATCCTCGATCCGCAACAGGTCATCATCCGAGGAGAGGCCAAAGCCGCCAATTTCGGTCGGTCCCCGGTCACGCAGGTACAGCAACTTCGCCCAGGCATAAGGGCTGAATCGCAGCGTCGGCTGGGGGCGGGGCTTCTGGTGACGCCAGGTCTTGGTTCTCATCGGGTGAATTCTCCGGGGGAAGGTCATCGACGCAGGCGGCGCAACGACCGGCCTGCAAACAGCTTTGGCAGAAATGATGGTCGCAACCTGTGCAGGCCCGCGAGCAAGCCATACAGACGTATTGGTCGCAGGTGTGACAGAGGCCACGGCATTCCGAGCAGTACGAATGGCCGCAATCCTCGCAACTTGCGCTGCAATCGAGGCAAATCTGGCTATCGCAGCGTTCGCAGGAGGTGATGTCGTCGTCCGACATCAGGTCGCCGCAGTCACCGCAGTCGGACCCATGCCATCTTTCCAACGACACGAACGCGCTCGACCCGTTGTAGGTCTGCAAGACTTGCCGCACGAGGACAAAGAAATCCCACAACCGCCCCTGAGACAAGGCCGCGCGGATGGCATGGTGCCCCTCGCCCTCGCAAAGGATGCCATCCTGGACGTGGGGATGAATGGTATCGGAGTTGCTGGCGGCCGGGCAGGGATCGAGGGCCATCACGTGATAAGCACGGAACTCGTCGAGTTGATCGCAGCGGACCACGATCTCGAACCGCCCCAAGGAAACCTCTTCCAAGTGGATCGGCTCCGTGACGACCGACAGTTGGTTTAAACGCAGGTCGATGCGCAGCTCGGGAAACTCCCTGCCCAGCGCCTGCAGGTCGGCCAGGATGTCCCGCAGGGTGGGGGTGGCGCGGGCCGGCTTGATCGCCTTGCAGATATTGAGTTCATCTTCCAGCCGCAATCGAACCAAGGAGGCCGCGCGGGCGACCTCCGATGTGACGGACAGTTGGGCCGTCGGCCAAGCACGCTGACGGACAAACTCCAACCTGACGTTGGCCTGCAGGAGTTGCTGCCAGGCCGCGATGGCTGGCGAGAAATCGGGGGATTCGGTGGATGGGGGGAGTCTGGACTGTAATCGCACGGCCATGCGCACCATGGTGCGCAGTGAAGGCATGGTCATGAGGAATTAGCTCCGAGAACAGAAAAAAAGCGGGGCCGCCGACAAGCTTGCGGCGGCCCCGCCCGATAATAGTGTTACGCCGCCCCTTCGATCTTGACCGGCGTGAAGCTGATCCGGTCGCCATCTTGCAGGGCCTGTTCGGCCGAGACGGGCAGACGATTGACCCGGATCAGGTAGTTCTGCGGTTTGGAGCCGCCGACTTGGCGCTCGAAGAGTTGCTTGACGGTCGTTCCCTCGGCGACTTCGACGTAATCCGCGAAACCACCACCGTCGTTGTTGATCACCAGAATCTTCATATTGAGCCTGTGGGGAAAGAGGTTAGTTAAGGAGCGTTGCTACGGGGAGTTTTTAAGCAGCGACGTCTGCGACTGCCGGACCGGTCTGGGAGCTGCGGCCATTCCGACGGTGTTCGCCGGAGATCCTGAATCGCCGCCGGCCACGCCGCTGGCCACCACGGACCAATAGCCAGGATGGGCGGCTTGGCGCTTTGGTCCGTGGCCTACGCCACGGCCGGGCATACGACTTCCGGGGCCGATGCAACCGCTGCGTCGCGATCGGCCTGGAGTTGGTCCCAATCGATGACGTAAGGCCCGAGTTGTTCATGGTCCGCATCGGGCACCTCGACGGCCGGATCGGCCAGGAGAAACCCCAGCCGCTTGATGGTGGAGATCGGTTCGCCCGTGGCCCGCGCCACGGCCTGATACAATTGACGAGTTCGCATGACAGACTCCTTCAGGAAAAAAGGGGGAAACGAAACAACCCCGTCTTGGGGCCAGCGGGCCGCCAAGACGGGGTCAGAGGGAGAGTTCCAGTTGGGCCTCTTCGACGAGTGGCCGATGCCAAGGGGTAGGCTATTTACGACGGCGAGCTCTTGGCCGCGCCGCCGCCCTGGGACGAACAGGCAGGTTGTCCAAGTGATCGGCGATGGCGTCGCAGAGGTTTTCGAGGCCGGACAACATCTCTCGATCGCCGGCCGTCAACGTAATGCTGGGAGTGTTCCGGCCGCGGCACAGCAGGCGCGCCAGCATGGCCCGCTGGCGACGAAACAAGTGGGTATCAATCGCCAGGCCGGCCAGGCGAGCGATGGGTGGCCGCATGGCACGCTTTGATCGGCTCATGGGTAGTCTTCTCCCGGTACGATTGGATTGTCGGTTGCCCCCGAGCAATACAGCCAGTTGGCCGCCAGCCATTCCCGTTCGGCATGGAGCGCCGCACTGCGCAATAAAAAGGGCCCTAGTTGGGGCCCGTTCATGGTCCGCAGGTCGGCCCACCACTGGCCCGTGTCGTCGGGTTCAACCTGGGAGGCGCGGCGAATGGCCGGCGATCCCAGTACATGCAAGTCGATCGACTCGTCGTACAGGCAGTGCACCTGGCCGCCGGGAGAAATCAGCAGTTCCATGGCAGGCTCCTATTTGGGATGGCGGACGATCCGCCGACGGGGCCGGTCGACCAGCAAGCCATCCAAGACCGACTCGACCGCCGACAGTTGGCCAGCCACCCGCTGTCGTAGCGGCTGATCTTCCCGCAATTGCCGCGGTTCGATCCCTCCCACCACTTGCTGGCATTGGGCCACCAATCGATCGAGCTGTTCGTTGGAGCGGACATTGAGCGATTGAAACCGGGCGAAGAACTCACGCAGATTGCCGATCGCCGAGTCGCGAAACACCTTGGGCTTGCCATCCTCGGCGCCCGATAGGCGCTCGGTGAGGTGGGCCACTAGTTGGGACAACTCCTCCACGAAGGCTTCCTCCGCCAGGCGAACCGCCTCATCGAAGCGGGCTTGCACCCGTTGGCATTCCTCGCGGTAGAGTTGGGGATGCAGTTCTCTCAAAAAATCGGGGGGTTCCACGCTGGGGAAGTCCCAACTCACCTCGAACAGGCCGAGCAAGGAGTCGGGATAGTCGCGGGCGTTGAACAGCCTCCCCAGCCGCTGGCGAGCCGCGCTCTTCAGCGCGTCGAAATGCTCGTCCAGTTCTTCCACGGCCGCCGCCAGTTCGGCTTGGTAGGCCGTCATTTGTACGTCGAAGGCATCGAGCCGATCTTGCCGGATCAAGCGCAGGCCCGGTTCCGGGTAGGGGAGACTCACGGCCCGCCAGTACGAAACGGCCCGATTGCGGACGGCCGAGACCCCTTTGACGCGCGGGTGGCAGGTGTCGATCAGCTTCTTGCCGGCCGACAGGAATTGGCCTTCAGCGCCGAAAGCGTCGGCCGCTTCGGCTTTCTGCTCGGGGGTCAAGGTTTTGCGCGTGCCGAACCAGACGAAACGGAGGCGGGCCGCGGCCATTTCGGTGCGGAGGCGGCGCGCTGGTGCTGTATCCGTGGCGGCCCGCCTTCGTTCAACCGTTGTGGGCATAGGTTACTCCTTTGATGTGATTGGGAAGTCGAAGAATGACGATGGATTCAATTGGAGGAGGGATCGCGCTGCACACGACGGCGGGAGGAGTTACCTTGAGATTTGGCGCCTAGAAAGATGCCCGCCTGGTCGGCGGACAGGCAACGTCCGCTGGCCCAGGTGCGAAGCCGCTCGACCGACTCCGCCGCGGTGACAGCGATCGGCACGATGTTGCGAGCCGCTTCGACCAAGGGGAGGTCAAGCAGCGCCGCCAGACGGCAACATGCTCGAACCTCGGCACCGGTCCAGCCCTCGTCGGGCGGCAGGGGTTGGGCCGCGTCGAGTTCGAACTGCCGCAAGTACATCCGCCAGATCGCTTGCCGTTCCCGTGAACCGGGCAAATCGAGAAAGAAGATGCCGTCGAACCGTTCGGCCCGAGACATTTCCGGTGGCAAGCGGCTGATGTCGTTGCAGGTGGCCACGACATAGACATCGCTGGAGTGGTCGTTCATCCAGGTCAGCAGCGTGCCAAACAACCGTGCGCTGACGCCCGAGTCACCTGCCTGGCCGGACGAAACGCCGGCCAGGGCCTTATCGATCTCATCGCAGAACAAGATGCAGGGCGCCATGGCGTCGGCGATCTTGAGCGCCTGCCGAATGTTCTGTTCGGTTTGGCCGACGAGCGATCCCAACAAGGCACCGATATCCAGGATCAGGGTTGGGCGGCCCGTCTCGCTGCCCAGCGCCTTGGCGAAGGCCGACTTGCCCGTGCCGGGCACACCCAGCAGCAGCACGCCTCGTGGACGTTTGGCGGGATTGCCGCGGGCGGGCTGCAACAACGACCGTTGGCAGAACGCTTTCATGGCCGACAGCCCGCCTAGCGACTCGAACGATTCGCCCCCCCGATGCAACGACAACAGGCCGTTCTTGGTGAGCGTCTGGGCCTTGAGATCCCAGATCGTCTCGGGTTGCAGGACTCCGTGTCGCACTAGCGCCAAGGCAAAGGCCCCCTCCGCCTCAAAACGTGTCAGTCCGACGGCGGCATCCAAGATCGAGTCGAGCTTGGCCTCGGCTGGCAGTTCGCCCGCCTCGGTAGCCACGCCCTGGGCGATTTGCAGCAACTGCCGCCGATCGGGCAGTTCGTGCTCCAGGATGACGAACATTCGTTCCAGCTCGGGTGGCAACTGCACCACGGGTGCCAGGATCACCAGGAACGTTTGCTGCACCTTGCCTTGGTGCAATTGTCGCTCCAAGGCCTGCACGATCTCGGCATTCCCCAGAAAGCGATGAAATCCCCGCAGCACCATCAAGGTCGGCTGGCCGGACGAATCCAAGGTGGCCAAGGCTCGGACGGTGGCCAAGGGATCGTGCGATGAAGCGGATGACTGGTCTTCCACCCCGGGGATGGTCAAGCCACGGTTGAGATCCCAGTGGGCCAGCCGCCACTGCTGCTCCCGACACAAGGCCTGGATCTCGGCCAGCGCGTCATCGGGCTCCAGAGTCGGAATATAGATGCCGCTAAAAGCGGCCCGAACATACTCGGCCAGTTGCATGGCAAGGGACATGACGTACTCCAAGAAAGGAATGAGTGGTACTTGCGCCGGCAGGGTACCGCCGGTCCGGTTGGCTAGGTCGAATCGCCCTTGCCACGACGACGGAGTCGGCGTTGGTCGGGCGCGTAGCCCTGATGTCGCAGCGTTCGACAGAGAGATGGACCTGAGCTGCGTAACGCTAGCCAGCCATTACCCGGCCCGTGGCGTTAGCCTGGCTCGCCCACGGCGAGCCAGGTCGCTTCGGACATCAGGTGGGGGAGCTGATTGAACCGGTCCTGGGCATCGCTTATTCCCACGGCCGAGAGAGGCTCAGGGAAGTGAGCCTGCGTTTGAGAACGGGCTTACGGGTGCTGTTCCGTCTGCGCAGGCTGAGACTGGGGCTGCGTGTAAAACTCGGGGGTGAGTTGTTCGGATAACGTGGCCCCCAATGCCCGCCGAATGAACTCGGTAGCCTGCCGACAGTCGGCCCCGGAAAAGCCGTGCGCTTCCACGCAAGCCTGACCCTCGGTCGTAATCAGTAAGACGATCATCTTCACGCGGAACCTCCTACCTGGATGGTGAGCTTGATGGAACCGTCCGCCAGCGGTTGTTCCAGAACGCCGTGCCCCTGGCGACGGGCCTCTTGCCTGGCCCGTTCGACGGCATACATCTGGAGAAACCGGTCGATCTGAGGGCGGTCTCCCCACCGCCCCTCAAAGTCGTCAAAGTGTAACTGCCCGCGTTCAGTATCGGCGACGACGGGGTACCGCCATCCCGGCAGTTGGATTTGCCAACCGGTGGCATCGGACGAAAACAGCCTGGCCGTGCCAAATACCGGCTCGGCCAATTGCAACCGCCGGCAGGCCGCGGCAATCGCCGCTGGATCGCGGACTTCGGTTTGAATGGTGACAATATGGGACATGACTTCTTCCATGTGAAGTGGACAAAAAAACGAGGAATGCCAAAGGGCATTCCTCGTTAACCTGGAAAATGATCTCCAAATCGAAACTTACGCAACGTCAAGGCTCGGGGGCCAGCTTACGAATCTCGCCAGATCCCTCGAAGTCGTTGGCGGGTTGTCCATCGACCGACCGCTTGCGGTCGTCGTGGATTTGGAGACGAATCGCCTTGCGTCGCGTCCGGCCATCGGGCACCGGCAGATCGCGCTCTTGATGCCACGCCTGCACGACTTCGGTGACGACCATCGAGCAGCATTTGGCCTCCAGGGCAATATTCTTCATCGAAACATGCTGACGAAAAAGCTCCATGATCAAGTCGTCGCGCTGGCGAGTAGTCTCGCTTGGCTCGAGGCGCTCCTTGAGCTTGCGACCGTCCACGAGTTGAACGCCACGTTGATCGTGCCAAAACGCGCGGGCTTTTCGCACCCAGGAAAACGGGCATTTCAGCATAATCGCAATCTCACGCAACCGGGCACCACTGTTCACCAGGTCCATCACGCGGTCGGCCAGAGCTTCCCAACGTTGCGGCTCGCGAAACTCCACCGACAATTCTTCGTCGACGGTTTCCACGGTCTCGCCTAGGTCGGCGGAACCGGTCGCGGTCAGCAGCCTTGATGCCGCTATCCGGAATCGGCCACGAAATAAACTTCTCGTCTTGCCGGTTTCGAAAACCTCCTCGACGAACACCTTCCCTACCAACGCCCTAAGTGCCAGGTTCGCAGCGGGTGCGTCACCTTGCAAGACCTCGGCGAGGTGCGACAACTTTTCGGCCATCCAAGCCTCCGTGGGTGGCGTGGGGAGAACCGGCTTAGACCGTTCTATTTCGGCGAGCCGACGCACAACTTCGTCCAGCTCAAGTCGCCGCTCACGCAATCGCCCATGCACCGAGAGATCGGCAACCCCAGATTCGATCGAGTTCAAGAGACCATTTATTTTACGTTCAATGGCGATGCGTTCCGTGCTCAAACCTTCCGCTTCGCCGGGTATCGCGCTTTGACGCTGGTGCCAAGCCGCGATAGCTTTCTCGAGTACCAACTCTTTCCATTTGACGCATTCGGAAATGCGTCGCCCGATAGCTTCCAACAGAATCTTCTCCGCAGCCTTCCGATCGAGCTGACGCCGGCAATCGCAGATGTTTTTCTTGAAGCCATTGCAGCGGAGGTAGCGCCCGTTCTTCCCGCAGACTTGAAAACACTCTCCGCATTTCTTGCAGTAGATCAATTGTTGCAGCAGATGGCGTGGATGACTGGCCGTTGTTGAACTTCCAGCGAGTTGACCGTTTTCTTTCCGATGGCTCAGCCAGCGATCGTGGGCTTCCTCCAGCAGCGATTCCGCCTTGAAGAACTGAATGTCGTCGATGATCCGCAGATGAGGGAGTTCACGCAGCCAGCCCTTGGTCTCGTCGTCGGAGCGGGTTTCGCGAGTGATCTGTCCCGTCAGAGGATTCCGAATGTTGGTCATCTCGCCCCACGGCCAGATGCCGATGTACTTCCGGTTCGCCAAGATTCGTGTCACCGACGCCCGATGCCATCCCGGCCTCTTGGAGCGGTGGTCCTTCGGAACATTCTGCTTGGTGAGTTCGGCGGCAATCCAATTCACCGAACGACGTTCCGTAACGTACCAGTCGAAAATCCGCCGAACCCACTTGGCCTGCGACTCGTCGATGATGTACCGCATGCGCGGCCTGGGGTGCCGACCTCTGCGTGCCAGTTCGCTTCCTGGTATGGGTTCGGAAGCATAGCCGAAGCACCAATCACCGACGGAGTAATTGCAATCCAAAGCGCCGACCTGACCGCGCAGGACATGTTCGCGAAGAGTCTTGAGAAATTCCTCGTGCTGCCAGGCTTTGAGCATCGCCGACAGTTCCCACCCCGGATTATTGGAGTCGATGCCTTCGGCGACGCTGATGACGCGAATGTTGAGAACGTAAACGAGTTCCTTAAGTAGCGGGAGCGTGATCACGAGTTCTCGCGCGAGTCGCGACAGGTCAAAGAAATACAAAACCTGGAACCGACCCGCACGGGCGGCGGCCATCATCGCATTGGCGCCGGGCCTATCCGATTTCGTCCCGCTGATTGCCTCATCCGAAAAGTCGAATTTCGCGGGCATGGGGTGTCCATTCTTGTTAGCCAAACGGCAACATTCGACTCGCTGCTGGGCATTGCTCGACGCGTCCTGACGGTCCGAACTGTACCGGGCATAACTCGCCCCGACAGGCCCTGCCGCATCGCCCGAATGGCTTCCCCTCGCGCGCCGCTTGCGGCGTTCCTTGGACGGTCGCGAATAGTAGCAATGGAACTGTGCTGAAAGTGTGCTAGAAACGTTGCCAAACAACCGCAAATGACCCCAAGCAACCAGAAGCAACACGAGAATCGCAACCCCTAGGGGCTTCAGATCTTTCGTCGAAATCTCCGCACCGGTATCGGGTTGCGGTTTCTGGTATGAGAGATTCCCGTGCCCTCCGCTCGATTGATTGGCCTCGTTACGCAGTTTCTGCTGTACTCGCATGCCCGGAGAGGGTTCGACCCTTTTTTCAACCGGTTGCCAGGCGAAAGGGGTGGTTCAACAGGTGGTTACGCCGGGCCGCCCGCTGGCTATGGGGCCTTCTTGCCCCGCTTGGGTTGCTCTTGCGTCAGCGTCAGCACCATCAGCAGCACGTCGGCCACTTCCGCGGGGGTCTTGGCCTCGGCATGAAAATTGATTCCCTCTTTGGCCGTTACGCTGCTGACGATCAACCGCAGGTCCTTGCCATAGGCGACAAGGATTGTCCGTCCGCCCGCCTTTTGTTCCTTCAACCACAACCGGTTTTGTTCTGGCAGTTGCAGCGCCTGATTGACAAAGCTCCCTCCCAGCCGGAGTGCGCCGGGCGCTGGGATGTTGCCCATCTCGTACTGAATGCGCAGGCCATCGGCCTGTACGATCTGGCCCACGATGCTATCGATGCCTTGCAACGGCTCGTGCGTAAAGCCAGGTAATAAGGCGATCGAAAAGCCACCCGGCAATTTGACGGGGCCATCGTCGGCCGCGGTCGCCGAACTTCCCATCAACAAGGTGGCCACACCGCAACAGGCCAACAGATTTCGCGAAATCATGGCAACCTCCAGGGGGATAGGGAAACGGTTTGCGATCAGTATAATGCCGCACCCGCGTCAATGTACGGCAATCCCTACCTTTCCTTGGAGGCCGCAACGCCCGCGATGGTTGCGGCGACGAGAATTTTGGCGGCGTCTATTGTCCGTTGTGAAGTCGTTTACTCTTGCAGGCGGCGCATGAATTCGGCGACGTGTTCGATGGCTTGCCGGGCTTCGGGCAGCAGGGGCTCGTGCGATTGGAACACATGGAACATGCCAGGCCAGATTTCCAGGTGGACTTGCAGGCCGTCCGCCTTGGCCTTTTTGGCGACGCGGATGCTGTCGTCGAGCAGCATCTCATGTTCGCCCACCTGAATCAGCAGCGGCGGCAGGCCGCGAAAGTCGCCGAAGACGGGGGAGACCAGCGGATTGGTGGGATCGGTCTGGCCCAGGTAGTGTTCGCGGAAGACAGGCATGGTCCGCGAGCTGATGATCGGATCGGCCACGGTCTTCAGCGATTCGCTGGCCAGCGTAAAGTCGGTGGTGGGCGACAAGGGGATGCCGCCCGCCGGCAGCTTTAGCTTGCGATTGCGCAGCGCTAGTAGCGTGGTCAGTGTCAGGCTGCCGCCGGCGGAATCGCCCGCGATGAATGTCACCCGGGCGGGCGCGGGGCCGTCGGGACCATGGGCCGCCATCCATTCGTGCGCGGCGACGCAATCGTCCAGGCCCGCCGGAAAGGGATGCTCCGGCGCCAGCCGGTAGTCTGGCAGCAGCACCGCGCAATGCGCCGCCGCGGAGAGGTGGGCCGCCAACGGAAGATAACGCCCGCCCGACCCCGACACAAAGCCCCCGCCGTGGATGTAAAGCAGCCGAACGTGAGGGTCCGCGCCGGGTGCCAGGCACCATTCGCAAGGAATGTCACCTACTTTCACCGGGATAAGCGTAACGTCTTTGATCGTCGGCGGAACGCGCGTCCCCATGCCTGCCCGCAGGCCTTTCATGTCGAACTCGACGGTGCCGAAAGGCGTATTCTTGCGCAGTCGTTTTAGGTAGGCCACGCTCTCCGCGGAGACCTCGCGAGGCATTTCCAGCCACGAAGGTTCGCCGATGTCCCGCCGGACGGGGAGCGGCCGCGCCGTATCGGCGGCAATCGCGTAAGCGCCAATCGCCACCGCCCAGCCTAACAACGTCATGGAGAAGAAACGCCGCATGGAATGGCTCCGCTTATGTGTTGCTTCCCGCAATCAAAATAAGTTCGCGTTCAGCCGCCAGACTCCGGGGGCAGCGGCGCGACAATCTCCAGAAGTTCGATGGCGGGCTCGCCGTCGCAGTCGATGATGGCCGTGCGGCCAAAGGTTTTCACGGGGCGCGGCAGATTGAACCAGCCGCACATGTCTTCGCCCGGCATCACGCTCCACAGGTCAAACAACCGCACGCGGCGCAGCACATCGTGCTGGATCAACACCCGGCCCAGAGGAGTTTGCTCCGACTCGATCTCGCGGCGAACCGGTTCGCTGAGCAGTCCCAACACCAGCCGCACGATGCCAAACTGCACGACTTGCTGGTCGCTTTGCCGCCGCAGCAGAATCAGCCGAGCGTAGTGTGTCGGCGTTTTGACCTTGCGCAATACTTGCACATCGACGGGGCTATTGTGATAGCGCTCGACCGTGACGGTCATGTGGTGTTCGTGCGCCAGCAACTCGGCGTAGCCGGCCGGCATGTCCGGCACGGAGACTTCGGTGAATTGCCCCAAGCGGGCGGGCTGCTGATAGAACAGCCCGATCAGTTCTTCCAATCGCGGTGTCGATGGAATCGGTTTCAAGGGAGGCGGTTGCTAGCGGCCCACGAGGGGCAACTGGGTGGGCGGGGCGAGCGGAACCAGCGTGGCCACGGCCGGTTCAGGTTCGGTGGCGGGTCGGTCGAGGACGGTATCGACGAGGAAGTACAACAAGCGGCGCAGCTCGTCGGGCTGCAGGGAATCGGCCACGGCTTCGGCCCGTTCGCGGTACTTGTCGACCAGCCGGGCCGCTTTTTCAAAGACGTCGGCCTGTTCGTACAGGGCCTTGATACGTGCCAGCCGGCCAGCATCGACCGGGGTTTGCGCCACAAGCCTCTCCAGCTCTTCGCGTTCGGCATCGGGCAGGCCTTCCAGCGCCAAGGCCCATAGCACGGTGGGCCGTCCCCCTAGCACATCGCCAGCCGCGAGCAGCTTATTGTGTGAATCGCCCTGCCAGTCTCCCAGGTCGTTCAAGATCTGAAAGGCCACGCCCAAATGCCGGGCAAACTGGCCCAAAGCATCACGATTGGCGTCGGAAACGGTGCCTGCCAGCCGCATGCCGGAATAGAGCGCGGCTTCAAAGGCCGGTGCGGTCTTGAGCGCGTAGATCTTGAGGGCATCGATCGGCTTGAGCCGTTTGTTGAGCGAATCCCGCCACAACAGTTCCGCTCCTTGGCCTTCACACAGTTTCATGTGCGCATCGGCCAAGCGGTCGAGAATATCGGCCACGCAGTCTGGGCCGAGCGCCGCCGACTCTCGGCTGACGAGGCGGTAACCCATGCCGATCAGATAGTCGCCCACGTTGATGGCCGTAGCCACGCCATGCTTGCGATGCACGGTCGGATCGCCATAGCGAAACTGGTCGTCGTCCTCGATATCGTCGTGGACCAGCGAGGCTTTGTGGAATGTTTCAATCGACATCGCGGCCCGCTTGACCGCGTCGGGGAGTTGCGCCACATGCGCCGCCCCTTCCGCTAACGTGGCCTTGCCGCCTGTCATGGCATCATGCACGGCCAAGGTAATGAAGGGGCGTGAATGCTTGCCCCCCTTGGCCAAGAAGTCGTAGGCGATGGCCTCGGTGCCGGCGATGGGGTCAAGCCCCGATACGCCATGCCCGTTGGCTTCGGCCAGGCTTGGCCCGCCGCGCAGCCGGGGGACCAGTCGTTCCAACTCGTTCGTCTCAAACATTTCGGCGGCGGTCCGCATGAGATGGACATACGAACTGGTCTGCGAGGCGGACGGTTCGGCCTGGGCCTGGATCATTTCCATGACCCAGTCTTCGTCCACGCTGGTGTTGCGGCAGTCGCTGGAGAGGAGCGGCACCGCCAGGCAGGGAATGCCAGCCAGCAAGATTTTGTCGATGGCTTTTTCCAACACGTTCAGGCAGGCTACGCCAATGATCGCATCGACATAGCCGCTGATAATAATCTTGAGGACAATCGGCGAACCCTCGGCCACCAGCACCTTGTAGCCCAGGTCTTCGGCAATGCTACGAAAATCGGCAATGGAGCACGCGCCGCACTTGCGGCAATCGAGGCCGAATTCGTCGTAGTCGGCAGGACAGCCCTCGGCATGCTTCAAGCAATGGGGAAGCAAAAACAGCCGCCGCTCGAACGGCACCCCGGCCACCTGCTCGCGCCAGAACTCGCTGGCCAGCATGACCATCGTCCAGCCCAAGAAGCCCTCGGGCTGGCTGGCGTCTTGCAGCAGCCGCCTGGCGATTTGCTCCATTTCGTCCTTAGACAAGGGCTGCGATTTGTCCAGCTTGGAACTAACGTCGGCGCAGCGTTGGCGCAGTTCCTCGCGGGCGGCCTTTGTTTCCGGCACCAGTTTAAGATGGCTGGTGCCGCGGCGTTTGGGTTTTTTGCCGCCCGGATTAAGAACCGCGGAGTCGGCCAGACGGCCTTCCGTGTCGGTGGGTGTGTTGGTATCGACGGTCGCCAAGGTGCAAAGCCTCTAGGTCGGTGGGTGTTCGTCAGGCGTGGGCCGGCTGGTTCGTGGCCGAATCCACGTCCGTCGGCTGACGCCGGTTTACCGCCCGGCCCAAGGCCGAGACCGTAAACAACAGCGGGTAAAGCTTTTCGTAGTACCACAGCTTAGCGAAGTAAAACCCGATGGGCGAGGTTTGACGGTAAACTTTTGTCTCCACGGCCTCGGTCAGCCAGTCGAGCCCGGCATCGGCCGAGCGGCGGCTTTCGGGCGATGTGGCACAGGTTAACAAGGCTTCGACCGCCAAAGCGGTCTCTTCGGTCGAGGAACGGGGGAGTTCCACGGCCAGGTCTAGCTCGCCGTAAGGCCCACCCCAGCCGCCATCGGCTTCTTGTTGGCCGACCAACCAGGCCGCTGCGCGTTGGGCTGCCTCACTCTGTAACAAACCGCAATCGCGGTAGGCCAATAACACCCTGGCCGTGCCGTAGACCGGGTTTTCTTCTTGCGGATGGTGTTGATTGCCAAACCACAGGGGAATCCAACTGCCGTCTGGACGCTGTTGGCGGCCCAAATAGGCAAAGCCGCGGGCAATGGCCGCGTCGATTTGGGGTGCCAACGTGGCGGGGGCATTGCCTTGGGCGGCCAGCCGATCTTTCCAGGCCGATAGAGCACGAATGACGTGCGCTGTCAGGTCGGCTCCGCTACGGTCGAACGGCAATTTGCCCCATCCGCGGCAGAAAGTGGGCCAGCCGCCATCGCGATTTTGCAGGCCCAACAACCAATCGGCACCCGCCGCGGCCGCCTCATCGACTCGCTGTTGGTCGGCGGTGGAAAGCTCTGGCCGCAGTTTGTGAAGAGCCAGCATGGCACAGGGGGTATCGTCGGCGTCGGGGACCGAGCCGCTCAGATCGCTCCATCCCCAGCCCCCCGCCGGAGCGCCTGTGTAGGGGTGAACCTGGCGATTTTGGCAATTCAAGAGCCAGTCGAGATCGACCTTGTCGGCAAGTGGCTCGCCGTCGGCCGCCAGGGCATTCACCGCCAGCGAAGTGTTCCATGTCGCCAGATTGGTGTCGATGAGCCAAGAGCCGTCTTCTCGAACCGAATCCAGGAGAAAATCGACCCCCTTCTGCACGACCGGATGTTGTGCCCGGTCGATGCTGGCCAGGCTCATCACCACAAAGCTCGTCAGCGGTGTGGCTTCCAAGAAACCGCCGCTGGCCGGCTGCATTTGCGTCAAGACTTGCAGGCTTTTCTCGACCGACTTGCCACGAATCCAACGGGTTAGCGGGTTGACAGGCCTTTGGTGAAAAAACCTTGCCTGGCCGATAGCCACCAGTGCCGGAATGGCGTAGCTGACGACGGGTAATTGCAAGAAGCGATACAGGCTCTGCGGCAGACAGGCTAACTCAAAAGGGAGGGGGGCCACCTCTTTCCATGAGACCAAGCCCGCCAAGGCACAGTTGGTCAGAATCGGCACGACAAAGGTTTTGTCCACGCCATAGCGGCGACGCAAAGCCGCCAGCCCCCCCTGTTTGCGAACGTACGCCTCGGATCGCTCCCACAGCCCCGGATGGCTGGCCGGAACGCAGGTCAGGCGAAAGGCAGCCCGCACCAGCATGGTGGTGGCGATGTTGGAGAGGCTTTGGTCGGTGTCTCCCCAGCCGCCATCCTCGTTTTGGGCATCCGCCAGCCAATGGACTCCGCGGACGATCAGCTCGCTAAGTTGGGCTTCCTCCACTTCGTCGGCAAAGCGTCCTTGCCGTGTAATTTGCGCGTGCCGCTGCACAATCGCCAAGGCGCTGACAGCGGTAGCCGTGGAGAGGGCCGAACTCGATAACCGGCCCGTCCAATGCCCGGCTGGCTCTTGTTCCGCCAGAAGATCGGCGCGGGCAGTCTCGTAGGCCGCCAGCAACCGGTTGAAATCAACCATGCCTGTTCTATCCGCCTTGCGGTTTGGATCCCGCTGGCAGTCCAATGGTACGTAGGCCCCAACTACTTAGGTTCATCCAATCTAGGCGCGAACGGCCCGCCTGTCGAGCAACTCCGCACATCCAGGGGGGATGCTAGCAGGCCACTTTTCACTTTGCGGCGGGTGGGTTGATCCGCAGTTGGATCAGCGGGGTGCAGGGGCCGGGGCGGCCGGCCCGCAAATCGGCGCTCCAGGAGCGGCTGACCACGATTCCGTACAGTCCCGGTTTCCATTCGGCCGAAACGGCCAGGGGTACGATCATATCGCTCTGGTCGGGCTTGAGCGTCAATGGCGGCCGCCACCCAGTGCCCGCGGCCACGGTGGGCCCATCCACGCCGATGCCGATATCGCCCTTGGCATCGGGAGAGCGGGTCACGCGAATGGGGATCTCCACCGTCCCCCCCTGAACCACCGACAACTCCGTGACGGCGGTGTCAATGCGGCAATCCATCGGTTTGGCGACGACCGCCATCGCGCCGGGGCTGTCACGCAAAAACATGCGGTCGTTGTGGCTATTGCCATATAGGGTCTGCGCTTGGGCCACTCGCTCGATGGTTTGCCCCTCTTGCTGGCAGGTGCCGACGACTTGAAAAGGGACGATCGTGCCAATGGGAGCATCCTCGGGCGCAGTCAGCGTGACCAGGATTTGAGCGCCGTAAGAATTGGCCGGGGCGCTGTAGATTCCAAAGTAATTGTGCGCGAAGTTGGCCGCGCTTGCTTTCCAGCCGGGCGGAAGCCCCTCGACGCGGATTTGCACGTCGTTGGTGATTCCGCCCCAGTGAAAGAGTTGCACGACAAACACCGAGGAGGTTCCCGGTCCCCAGACCGGCACGGCGTCGGGCCAATGAAAAAGTTGGAAGTCGGGGACGAGCGGTTCAACCGTCAGTCGGTAGACGGCCTGGGGACCGGCCGCGCCGGTCTGGTCGCGGACGCGGACAAAATAGTCGCCGTCGGTCGGCGCGGTAAACGTCAACCAACTATCCGCGGCGGCAAAATCATGATGCGTCTGGCCCGCCAGTAGATTTCCATCGTCGTTCTCGGCCAGTTTTTTGCCGGCCGCATCAAAGACCTCAATGACCGTATCGAGCGGCGAACGGATCAACCGCTGGGCGGTTGTTTGCAAGATCACGCCGGCGGCGGCCTTGAGAGACAGCCGATACCAGTCCTCGTCCCCCGCCGTTAGAAAGCGTCCATTAGCCGTACTGGGAACCGCCAATGGCAGCGCTTGCGCGGCGGCGTCGTTCGGTTCGACTTCCAGCGTTTCGGGATGGTCGCCGCGGACGAACGGCAATTCGTGACGGCCCGCCAGGGGGTTATCGAGCGACACGTCTTGCCAAGGGTAACTGTCGGTGGAGACCTCTACCGGTTGCCTGGTGCCGGGTGGAACATTCGGACCTTGCAGCTCTACGTCTACGGTGGTGCCGCGCTGCCCGCCGGCCGGAAAGAGGTTGGTGGGGTAAGGTACGTCCCCCAGGGTCAGGCGATAAACGGCCGTGCGAGATCCTTTGTAACCCAGCGACGCCACGCGGATGGTGTACCCGCCATCGGCCGGCAAGGTGCATCGCAACACCGGGTCGAGGCCCATTTCGTCCTCGCCCGTGGCGATGACTTTTCCGGACGGATCGAGCAGTTCCAGGCTGGTATCAATAAAGCCCAGGTTGAATGACACCCGCAACTTGCTATCCATGCCGTGGGCCAGAATGGCCGCCACCAACGACTGGCCCCGCGTTCCTTGGAACTGGTAGCAATCGACATCGAGGGCCGGATGAATGCGGCCGTTGATGACGGCCGGCGTGCTGACTTGCTGGGCCGTTTCGGGCGTGTTGTTCTGGTCGTTGTCGGTGACTTCGGGCAGTTGGCCTACGAAGAAGTAGCGATAGTTGGTCAGGCCGTTGGCTCCACCCGCCACGCGCACGCGGCGGCGGCCCGACGGTGCATCGGGGGCAATGGTCAACACGGCCCGCGTGTCGTCGAAATTGGCGGCCTTGACCTCCGAGACGGTCACGCCGGGCGGACCTTCCACGATGACCTCGGTCGCGCCAGCCAGGCCATTTGGCCCGCCTAACTCCACCGGTACGGTCGTCCCCTGTTGTCCACCCGCCGGGTAGACAAAGTCCAGGCAAGGGTCGGGATACGAGAGGAGCTGCCCGTTGGCGGTAGCGGCCACGCCGGCCAAAAGCAGCGTTGCCAGGAAATATCGGGCCATGCGATTCATCTCGCGGGTGGTATGGTGCGTTGACTCATTTCGATAATAGGTTGACTCATTTCGATATAAGGGTGCCACTGGCGGCTTGTCCGCCAGTGGACCAGTCAGATTAGTGAAGCACCGCCGGAAACGTCACCAGTTGTACGCATCCGAAGCGGTACCACTGGCAGCTCGTCCGCCGGTGGCGCTACGATACACTGGCCCACTGGCGGACAAGCCGCCAGTGGCACCCTGAGTTGTTCGTGGCACCTTATGTTGTGCTCGGCGCCTTATGTTGTGCTCGGCGCCTCGCGTTGTTTTACATCTGTTCCACCACGCCAATTCCCAGCAGGGCCAGCCCTTGCTTGAGGACGCGGGCGTTGAGGTCGCACAGCAACAGCCGGCTGTCGCGCAGGGCGGGGGTTTCCGCCTTGAGAACCGGGCAGTGTTCAAAGAAGCTGGAATAGGCGTTGGCCAGCCGCCAGAGATAGTCGGTCAAGTGGTTAGGACGGTAATCGACGATCACCTGGTCGAGTGCCTCGGGCAGGCGGAGGATTTCGATTGCCAACGCCCGCTCCGCCGGATGGTCCAGGCTGATTGCCGCGCCGCTGTTTCGCAAGGCCTCCACCGAGACTTTCCCACGGCGAAAAATGCTCTGCACGCGGGCGTAGGCGTACTGCATGTACGTGGCCGTATTGCCGTTCATGGCCAGCATTTTCTCGTAGCTAAAGACATAGTCGGTGGTGCGGCTGTGCGCCAGGTCGGCATACTTGAGCGCACCGATCCCCACGATGCCGGCCACCGCCTGGCGGTCGGCGGCGGATAGGTCGCCACCGTCGGGTTTGGCGTCGTCATTGTCGCTGACGATTTGCAGGGCCCGCTCGACCGCTTCGTCGATCAGCCCTTCCAGGCCGACGGTATCGCCGCTGCGCGTTTTGTACGGTTTGCCATCCGGCCCCATCACCGTGCCAAAGGCGACATGCTGTAGCTCTACTTGCTCGTACCCGCAACGCCGTGCCGTGGCAAACAACTGTTGAAAGTGGTCCCCCTGGCGATGATCGACCACGTACAGAATGGCGTTCGGCTGCCATTCTTTCATGCGATAGGTGATGGTAGCCAGGTCGGTCGTGCCATACAGAAATGCGCCGTCCCGCTTGCGGATCAAGAAGGGATTTGGAAAGCCCTCGACGAAGACCCCCACCGCCCCTTCGGTATGCTGGGCGATGCCCCGATCGAGCAGATCGTGGACCACCGGCCCAAGTTCCTCGTGGTAGAAGCTCTCGCCCAACGTGTGGTCAAACTTGACCCCCAGCCGTTGATAGATGCGGTCGATGTCCTCCAGGCATGGCGGCAAAAACTCTTGCCACAGCTTACGGTTCTCGGCATCGCCGGCGTGCAAAGAGGCTGTCTCCGCCAGCACGTCGCTGCCGATCGTGGGATGCGCGGCGATGAGTTTGCTAAAGGCCGCGTCGCCCTCGCACTGGGCCAGCTTGTCGTCCAGTGCCGCAAGCTGCTTCTTGATTTCCGTCACCGAGGCAGCCGCTTTATCGCGGGCTTTGGCCGCTTGTTTGGCGGCCTTGGCATCGGCGGGGATTTCGGCCGTAGGCAAGCGGGACGATTCCGCTTCGGCAGCGGACAGTTTGGCCGCTAGTTTGGGCCGGCCATCACGCGATTCAAAATAATCGACCAGCCGATTCACCAGGCGATAGAGCCGGGCCAGTTCCGCCACGGCGGAGGACTGGTACTTGCCGGAATCGAGAAAATGCTTGTAGCCATAAATGATCATTCCGAACTGCGTCCCCCAGTCACCGATGTGATTGTCGCCAATCACCCGATGGCCCAAGAACGACAAGGTCCGATAAAGCGCATCGCCAATTACCGTCGAACGGATATGACCCACGTGCATCGGCTTGGCGACGTTGGGGGCCGAATAGTCGATGACGTAGGTGCGCGGCGCGTCCGCGGGCTGTACGCCCAAGCGGGGATCGGCGACAAGTTGCTGAATCTGGCTGGCCAGCCAATCGTTCTGGAGGCGAAAATTGATAAAGCCCGGCCCGGCCACTTCTGGCGGCTCGCAACAGTCGCTCACATCCATCCGGGCCACCACGTCCGCCGCCAGATCGCGCGGGGGACGATTGAGCTTCTTGCCCAACGCCATGGCAAAGTTGGCCTGGTAATCGCCAAACCTGGGTTCTTGGCTGGCCCGCACGAACTCGTCGGGCAGATCGTCCGCCGGCACGAACTGGCTACAGGCGCTTTTCAGGCGGGCCGAAAGCAACGACAAGACATTCATGGACGCGGGGGTTCCTGAAAAGTGGCGGAGCCAGCCGGCAGCTATTTATAGCGGTTCGTTTGGATAATGATCCTTTGGGAACGCTTCAAATTGCATAGCTATCAGCCTTCCCGTTGGTCGGCCTGGGCTCATTGGCCGTACGAAGCTATTTAGGCATCCGCGGCATGGGGCTGATCGCCTCAAACGGCACTTTTTTGGCGGCACACCAGAGCTGCTCGAGATCGTAGTAGTCGCGCGTTTCGGTGTCGAACAGATGAACCACCACATCGCCGTAATCGAGCAAAATCCAGCGGCTCTCCTGGTAGCCTTCTTGCCCAATGCGGCGCTCGCCCAGCGTTTCTTTCAGCGTGCGCTCGATCTCCTCGCTAATACCGTGAAGCTGCCGCCGGCTGGAACCGGTGACGATCACGAAGTAGTCGAAGATCGCGGTCTGCTCCCGCATGTCGAGGATGGCGATGTCTTGCCCGCGCGTTTCGGCCGCGGTGCGGGCCGCCTCCAAGGCCAACTGCAAGCTGCGATTCGAGTGCGAAGGGGAACGACTGGCACGGCTGGTCGCAATGGTCGCCACGAATCCTCCTTTGCCAACACAAGTGAAGTAGCGGCCGAAAACCCGGCCTCGGTGTTATTCTACTCAGGTTGGACGCGGCAGGCTGCGCCCTGGTTCGCGAATTTGTGCCATTACCGACCCGCTATTGCCAGTGGAAGCTTCCAGCACGCGGGGCTGTAGGAGCCGTCTCCGACGGCGATCGTCCGCGTTCCCTTCATGGCAGGCGGTTCCCATGTGGCGTAACCCGCATTGTCGCCGTCAGAGCCGGCTCGCACGGATTTACGGAGCCCGAACCTCCGTTGGAATTGAACCCTGCAACCGCGCACAAAAAAACCCGCCGGTCTGCCAAAGACAAACCGGCGGGCGGAATTACAAACTGGTACTCTTCACTTCATTCGACACTCAACATTAATACATGTCGTGGTCGCCGCCGTGTCCCTTGCCACCCTTTTCGGCCTTGGGCTTCTCGGCGATCAGGGCGTCGCTGGTCAACAACAAGATCGAAACGCTGGCCGCGTTTTGCAACGCGGTACGGGTGACCTTGGTCGGGTCGATGATGCCGGCCTTGACCAGATCCTCGAAGACATCGGTGGCGGCGTTGTAACCGAAGTTACCCTTGCCCTCGATGACCTTTTCGCAGATGACGCTGCCGTCTTGGCCGGCGTTGCTGGCGATCATGGTCAGCGGAGCACGGCACGCCCGCACGACGATCTTGTAGCCCACTTCTTCGTCGCCAGCCAGGCCTTCTGGCTTGAGGCCCGTGGTGGCACGCAGCAAGGCCACGCCGCCGCCTGGCAGAATGCCTTCCGACACGGCGGCACGGGTGGCGTGCAGGGCGTCCTCCACACGGGCCTTCTTCTCTTTCATTTCGCTCTCGGTCGCCGCACCGACGTTGACCTTGGCCACGCCGCCCGACAACTTGGCCAGACGCTCTTCGAGCTTCTCGCGGTCGTAGTCGCTGGTGGAGACGCCAATTTCACGGCGAATCTGGTCGATACGGGCCTTGATGTCGCTGCTCTTGCCGGCACCTTCAATGATGGTGGTGTTGTCCTTGTCGATGATGACCCGCTTGGCGCGGCCCAAATCGGTGATCGGCAAGTTGTCCAGCTTCAGGCCCAGGCTCTCGAAGACGGCGGTTGCGCCGGTCATGATGGCAATGTCTTCCATCATGGCCTTGCGGCGGTCGCCATAGCCAGGTGCCTTGACGGCGGCACATTTGAAAGTCCCCCGCATCTTGTTGATGACCAGGGTGGCCAAAGCCTCGCCCTCGACCTCCTCGCAAATAATCAACAGCGGCTTGCCGGCGTTGACGACGGCTTCCAACACGGGGACCATTTCCTTGACGTTGGCGATCTTCTTCTCGTAGACCAGGATGTAGCAATCCTCCAAGATGCATTCCATCTTGGTCGGATCGGTCACGAAATACGGCGAGAGGTAGCCGCGGTCGAACTGCATGCCTTCGACCCACTCGACCTCGGTCTTCAGGCTTTTGCCTTCATCGACCGTGATCACGCCATCCTTGCCGACCTTTTCCATCGCTTCGGCCAACAGGTCGCCGATTTCGCTGTCGTTGTTGCTGGCCACGCTGGCCACTTGGGCCATTTCCTTGCGGCTCTTGATGCTGATCGACATCTTGTGCAGCTTTTCGGTGATGTCGGCCACGGCCTTTTCCATGCCTCGCTTCATCTGCACGGGGTTTACGCCGGCCACAACCGCGCGCAGGCCCTCGTTGAAGATCGCCTCGGCCAGTACGGTGGCCGTGGTCGTGCCGTCACCCGCCACGTCGCTGGTCTTGCTGGCGACCTCGCGAACCATGCGGGCACCCATGTTTTCGTACACGTCGTCGATGTCAACTTCCTTGGCGACGGTCACGCCGTCCTTGGTGACGGTCGGCGAGCCGAAGCTCTTCTGCAAAATCACGTTGCGGCCCTTGGGACCGAGCGTAACCTTGACGGCCCGCGCCAACTTAGAAACGCCACGGCGAATCGCCTCGCGGGCTTCCTGATCGAATGCCATCATCTTGGCCATGTTAGTTCTTCTCTCTTAAATGCAGGTTATGGGGAGAATGCCGTCGGCAAAAAGCTTTCAGCGGAGAAGCTGTCAGCCATCAGCTTTCAGCAATTCATGAATGGTCGCCTGTCTTCTTAAATGGTCGTTGTGTGAAATGTGTTAGCTGAAAGCCGGTTGCTTCTCCGCTGACAGCTATCAGCTATTCCTCAGTCATCAATTACGGCCAACACGTCTTCTTCGCGCATCAGCAACAGGTCGCGGTCGCCGAGCTTGAACTCGTCGCCGGCGTAAGAGCTGAAGAGAACGCGGTCGCCAGCCTTGACTTGCAACTTGCCGCGGGTGCCGTCATCCAAGATACGGCCATCGCCCACGCTGATGATCTTGCCGCGGGAGGGCTTGTTCTGGGCCGAGTCGGGCAGCACGATGCCGCCGGCGGTCTTGGTCTCGGACTCTTCGCGTTCGACCACGATCCGGTCGCCCAACGGTTGCAAGTTGATCGGGCCGCCGCTGGTCTTCTTCTTGGCTTTGGTCGCCGTCGTCATGGCTTGAGTGCCTCCAGAAACAAATGAGAGTGGGTGAAAGTGGGCTAAATCAAAAGATCGTGGCAGGCGGTTCCATAAAACCCGCCCTGCCAAAAATGCGTGTAGGGATTAAGGTACGGGCCATTTAAGCAACTGGCGCGCCAAAGCCATCGTGATCCACAAAACCGTTGTCCAGCAAACGAGTTAAGTGCGATTGCCCCTAATTGGCCGTTACGTAGCTCTTTTAAACCGCCCGCCGAATACGTCGGCCAGACCGTCTCTCGCTGCCAATTTGGCAGTGGCTTGTAGGAGGCGATTCCATCGCCGATGCCGACGGGATAACGCAATTTCCATCGGCGATGGAATCGCCTCCTACAGGTGGCCGGCGACAGAAGCGCCCCCTATATAGCGTCGTCGCGCAGGTCGGTGACGAACATACAGCCGGGGCTGTGGGTTATCACCAGGTCCGGTTTTGCCTGGGCCAGAGCCAGTTGCGGGGTCACGCCGCAGGCCCAAAAGACCGGCACTTCGCCGGGCAAAATAGTGACAGCCTCGCCAAAGTCGGGCCGAGACAGGTCGCCAATGCCGATCTCCGCCGGATCATCCACATGGATCGGTGCGCCGTGCATGTGGGGATAGCGGCCCGTGACTTCGCAGACCTGTTCGATTACTTCGGGCAGATAGGGCCGCATGCTGACGACCATCGGGCCGGCGAATTTACCGGCGGGCTGGCACGCGATGTTGGTACGGTACATCGGCACGTTGCGGCCTTCTTCCCAATGCCGCACGCCCAGACCCGCGTTCATCAGGGCATTTTCAAAGGTGAACGAACAGCCAATCAAGAAGCCGACCAGATCTGGCCGCCAGAGATCGGCAACGCTCGTCGGTTCGTCCGGTTGCAACATCCCTTGGCGAAAAACGCGATAACGGGGCGCGTCGGTACGCAAGTCCGCGCTGTCGGCGGAGGAACGCGGCACGTAATCGCCCCGCTCGGTCCGCTCAATCAACGGGCAAGGCCGCGGGTTAAGCCGGCAGAACTCGGCAAAGTCGTCGGCATCGGCCGCCGGCAGAATCACCACATTGGCCTGCACGTACCCGCGGCACAACCCGGCCGTCGGTCCGGTAAACTCCCCCGCGCGGATCAACGCCCGCAGTTGGGCCGGCGTTTGTTGTGCCGTTGATGGCGTGTTCATGGGGCGCGTGCTGATGAGTTGAGTTCCCAAGGCCAGCCAGAACTTTCGGTTGGCTTGCGATTGTACCTCTCGGCCATGCGGCATTGCTACCGCTGGCAACCCACAGGCCGCAACGTCCACGCAAATACCCCATTCTCGCGCCGGCGGCGGGCGAATTGGCCAACTTGCCAGATATGCGGCGGGAATGGGCTTGCCGGTAGGATTTTGATGGCTTAAGTTTTTGCCACTGCGCTACGGCTGGCAACAGCCCACGGCGTGGTCGCCGCGTCAAGGAAGACAAACGGCACCTAACAAGAAAGAGGTCTGGAATGGACTCCAGCCGGTTTCGCCTCGTGCTGATGGATGAGTACGAAGACATGTCCAGGGAAGAGCCAATCTCCGGTTCGCGCTCGTCCGAGCGTCCTCCCAGCCCCTTGCGCAGGGCCATTCTCAATGCACGCCAATGGCTGCTGAATGAGCAACAGCCCGACGGCCATTGGGTGGGTGAGCTGGAAGGGGACACCATCCTTGAGAGCGAGTACATCTTGCTCCTCGCTTGGTTGGGCCGCGAGAACTCTGACGTCGCCGCCAAGGCCGCCCGGCAAATCATCGACCAGCAACGGGACGATGGCGGCTGGGCCATGTATCCGGGCGGGCCGGTCGATTCCAGCATCAGCGTGAAGGCCTACTTTGCGCTCAAGCTGACAGGCCACGAGCCTAGCGCCGAATATATGCAGCGTGCCCGCCGCGCCATTATGGCCAACGGCGGTGCCGACAAGGTCAACAGCTTCACGCGGTTCTATCTGGCGCTGCTGGGCCAGATTCCCTACGACGCCTGCCCGGTGGTTCCGCCAGAACTGGTGCTTCTGCCGCGGGCCTGCCCCATCAATCTGTACGCCATGAGTGCCTGGACGCGGACGATTGTCGTGCCGCTGTCGATCATGTCGGCCTGCCAGCCAGTACGGCAGGTTGATCCCCGGTTGGGCATTCGCGAGTTGTTCATCCGCCAGCCGCAAGATTGGCCTTACCCGCGTTGCCCCGGTTTGCAAGGGGGCGGGCTGTGGAACAAATTTTTCCGCGGGACCGACTGGCTACTGAAGGCCGCCCGCCAGATCGGCTTTTTGCCGCTGCGGAAACGGGCCTTGGCCAAGGCCGAGCGGTGGATGATCGACCGTTTTCAACATAGCGAAGGATTGGGGGCTATCTTTCCGCCGATGATCTGGAGCGTGATCGCGCTGCGCTGCCTGGGCTATGGCGATGACAGCCCCGAACTGCGGTACTGTTTTCAGCAGCTCGATGGATTGCTGATCGAAGAAGAGGGCCGGGTGCGGTTGCAACCTTGCAAGTCACCGGTGTGGGATACCGCCATTGCCTTGCGGGCCGTGCTGGAAAGCGGTGTTGAAGCCAATCGGCCCGCCGCGCGCCGCGCGGCGGGTTGGCTGTTGGATAAAGAAGTCCGCCAGCCGGGCGATTGGTCGAGGACGACGGCCTGCCTGCCAGCCGGCTGGTTCTTTGAATACGCCAACGAGTACTATCCCGACCTGGACGATACGGCCATGGTGGCGATGGCCTTGGCCCAGCAGTTCCGCCAGCCAGAACCTGGCGAGGCAACGTCGGAAAAATCGCACGCCTTGCCGCCGGGTTTGGATGTCGTCGACGAGTTGGAACAAGGCGATGCGCATGAAGACGGTGAGGGATTGCCCGTAGATTGCCAGATGCTGGAACGATCCTCGGCGGCCATTGCCCGGGCTCAGCGGTGGATGCTGGCCATGCAAAACCGCGATGGCGGCTGGGGCGCGTTCGACCGCGACAACGACAAGGCCTTTTTGTGCCATGTGCCGTTTGCCGATCACAATGCCATGATCGACCCCAGCACGCCCGACCTGACGGCGCGGGTGTTGGAAGCCTTGGCGGCGCTGGGCAAACGGCGCGGCGACCGCTCGGTCGATCGCGCGGTGCAGTACCTGTTGCAAACGCAAGAGGCCGACGGCAGTTGGTTTGGCCGTTGGGGCGTGAACTATATCTACGGCACCTGGCAGGTGCTAACGGGCCTGATGGCTGTCGGGATGGATAACGACCATCCGGCGGTGAAGGCGGGCGTCAACTGGCTGCTGTCGTACCAACAACCGAGCGGTGCCTGGGGCGAATCGCCCGACAGCTACGCCGATCCATCGCAGCGGGGCCAAGGGCCATGCACTCCATCGCAAACGGCTTGGGCCGTGCTGGGCCTGATTGCCGCCGGCGAAGCCGAAAACCCGGCGGTCGTGCGCGGCATCCGCTGGCTGACTTCGCACCAGTTAGTCAATGGAAGCTGGGACGAACCGGAGTTTACCGGCACCGGCTTCCCCCAAGTTTTTTATCTGCGTTACCACCTGTATCGCGTTTACTTTCCGCTGTTGGCGCTGGCCCGATGGTCGACCGCGCTGGGCGACCGCCACGACCTGCTGGCGGCCTTGTCGGAAAACTCGACCCCGCGCGGTGCAGCCCCCGACCTGCGCGTGGCCGATATCGACCTGGTGATGCGCAATCGGGTGTCGCGGCGAATGAGTTCGTAGTTTCCTACCCGCACGAGGATGCCATGCGTTTTCCCGTCTCGTTGACCAGCAAACTGGCCGGCTATTTGCTGAAGAAGAAACTGTCGGGAGAGAAACGCTTTCCGCTGACGCTGATGCTGGAGCCGCTGCACGCCTGCAACCTGACATGCACCGGTTGCGGCCGGATTCGCGAATATGTCAGCACGATCAAGAACAAACTCTCGATTGACGAATGTCTGGCCGCGGTCGATGAATGCGGTGCCCCGGTGGTGGCCATCTGTGGCGGCGAGCCGATGATTTATCCCGGCATTGAGGAGCTGGTCGCCAAGATCCTGGAACGCAAGAAGCATATCTACCTCTGCACCAACGGCATGTTCACTCGCAAGAAGCTGGCCGGCTTCAAACCGACCAACCGTTTCTTTTGGAATGTCCACCTGGATGGTATGGAGAAATCGCACGATCTGGCGGTGGAGCGCGAAGGGGTCTTCGCCGAGGCGATCGAGGGGATCAAGGCCGCCAAGGCCGCCGGCTTCCTGGTCTGCACAAACACCACCATCTACAAAGAAACGGACATGAACGAGATTTCCGTGATGATGGATTATCTCACGGAGTTGGGGACCGACGGCTTCTTGCTTTCGCCGGCTTACGGCTATCAGGCGGTGCAAGACACCAACCCCGACGGCGCCGGTCAGATTTTCATGACCCGCGAGGATGTCCACGAAAAGTTCCGCCAGGCCAAGGTGTTGCTCAAGCGGCATCGCCTGAACACGTCGCCGATCTACCTGGAATTCCTCCGCGGCGAGCGCAATCTCAAATGCGCCGCCTGGGCCAACCCCACCCGCAACGTCAAGGGCTGGAAAGGCCCCTGCTACCTGATTACCGACACGCACCACGAGACCTACGACAACCTGGTGCAACTGACCGAATGGGACAAGCTGGGCCAAGGCAACGACCCCCGCTGTGAGAACTGCATGGTCCATTGCGGGTTTGAACCGGCCGCGGTGTTGGGCGTGAACGGCCGTCTGGGTGATTCGCTGAAGATGGCCCTGTGGCAGTTGAGCTAAAGGGGAAGGGCGAAAGGATGAAGGATGAGGCGCTGGGGTGGGGTTTTGCCGTTACATTCGGCAGGATCGTTGCCGGCGGTAGGGGTAGACTTCTTTGGTGCGCGGGGTGGCATTCTTGGCGGCGTCTGGGCACTTGCTGAGCTAGGGTTGCTGGTCTAGTGGGCTTTGCGCACTTATTTCGCGCTGCCCCTCCACCGATCAATCATCTCTGCCAAGGAATCTTGCCGTGAAGAAAAGCTCGCAGCCACGTATCGGTATTCTCACCAGCGGCGGCGACTGCCCCGGCCTGAACGCGGTGATCCGCGGAGCCGTCAAGACCTCGGCCCAACTGGGCTACGACTGCATCGGCTTTCTCAAGGGATACGAAGGGCTGGTCGATCCCATCACCTACATGCCCCTCAATCACAAAAACACCTCTGGCATTTTGACCCAAGGGGGAACGATTTTGGGTTCCACCAATCAAGGCCGCTTTGTCGTGCGGACGGGAGTTGATGACCGGGCCGAACTCGACCCGGCATTGATCGCCGGCGTGCGGCGGACGGTCGAACAATTGGGCATCACCGGATTGATCTGTATCGGCGGCGATGGTTCGCTGTCGATCGCGCAGCAGTTTCACGAGCACGGCATTCCGGTGGTGGGCGTCCCCAAGACGATCGACAACGACCTCTCGGCCACGGCCTACACCTTTGGTTTCGACAGCGCCGTGGCTTGCGCCACCGACGCCTTGGACCGCTTGCACACCACGGCCGCCGCCCACGAGCGGATCATGGTGCTGGAAGTCATGGGACGCCATGCCGGTTGGATCGCCTTGCACGCCGGTATCGCCGGCGGCGGCGACGTGATCTTGATTCCTGAAATTGAATGGAACTACGACCACGTCTGCCACAAAATTCTGGACCGCGAACGGCACGGCAAGAAGTTCACGCTGATCGTGGTGGCCGAAGGGGCCGCGCTGCCCGACGGCGGCCTGATCGGGCACGACCTGGACAACCAGCAGCGGCAGGCCCGGCTGGGGGGCGTGGGCAACGTGGTGACGCAAGAGATCTCACGGCGGCTGCATCGCGACGCGCGGTGCGTGGTGCTGGGGCACTTGCAGCGCGGCGGTTCGCCGACCACGTTCGACCGCGTGTTGGCCACGCAGTTTGGCGCGCATGCCGTGCGGCTGATCCACGAAGGCCGCTTTGGCGAAATGATCCGCTTCCAGCCGCCGCATATCGACGGCGTGGCGATCAGCGAGGCGGTCAGCCGCCTGTCGCAAGTCGATCCGTTTGGCGCGGCCGTGCAATCGGCGCGGGCGCTCGGCATCAGCTTTGGCGACTGTCCCGCCACGCAGAATCCGTTCGCCAAACCGCACGCCGTCGGCATGCCTTCCGCGCCGCTGGAAGCGATCGACATGCAGCTCGATACGCTGCTGACGATGTAAGAAGCGGTATTGCGGGCCGTGGAAGAAACGGCAAGTGACTGAGTCGGTAGCGAAGCGGCTGGCCCAGCGGGTGGAATGCGCGCCGCCAATTCTGCTAGGAACGGTGAGAACCACGAATCGAACGAATCCAACGAATAAGGATTCCTACGCGGTACGAATTCTTCTAGCCGATGCCTGCCCCCTTTTCCTTAAGCGAGTTTCCGCTCAGGAGATTCATTCGTTAGATTCGTTTGATTCGTGGTTCTTCTCTTGGCGGGGCAGCCGATTGTCGCCGTCGGAGACGGCTCCTGCAGCCAAGTGCCACCCACGGCGACGAGGTGGCCCGCTATCGTGGCAATTATCTTCAATTGCCTCGCGGTTGCTGGGGCGGCTTGCCCGGCGGGGGCTGGGGGTTTATCCTGAATCTGACGATTCCGCCGATTGGTGGAGCATCGTTGAATGGATGAACCCTCCTGAATGCGGCAATACCGGCGGCAATTGGCCTGGCAGTTGTAGGCTGAAGCTAAAGGTCCGCACGACACGCAATTAACCCGCCCAAATAGTTCTCCTCCTCTTGGGAGCCTTGCCATGCCATTGAGTTTTGCTGTGCGTTCCTTCTGCTGGGGGCTGCTGCTGGCCTTGGCCGGCGGCATCTGTCCGCTGGTGGCCGCGGAGGAGTACAAAGCCGATCCGCTCGATTGGCCCAACTGGCGCGGGCCGGAACAAAACGGCATCTCGCGGGAGACCGGCTTGCCGGAAGAGTGGGAAGTTGACGGCCCCACCATGCTGTGGAAGAGCACCGAATTGGCCGGCCGCTCCAGCCCGATCATCATGGACGGCAAGCTCTATACGATTGTGGCGGCCGAACCGTATACGCCGCGTCAGGGGGAAAAGGTCATCTGTGCCGATGCCGCGACGGGCAAGGTGCTGTGGGAACACCGCTTCAATGTCTTTAATTCCGACGTGCCGCTAGAGCGCGTGGGCTGGGGTTGCTGCGTGGGAGACCCCACCACCCACCGCGTATATGCCATGGGGGTGTGCGGTTATTTCGTCTGCTTGGAAGGGGAATCGGGCGATGTAGTCTGGTCGCGCTCGTTGAGCGAGGAATTTGGCCTGCTCAATACCTACGGCGGACGGACCAATGTGCCGGTGGTGTTTGAGGATATGGTCATCATCAGCGGGGTGATGATTAACTGGGGCAATACCGACGCCAAATGGAACTACCAGGCTTTCAACGCCAATACAGGCGGCTGGGGCGACATGGCCAAGCCGGCCCATCGCTTCATGGCCATGAACAAGAAGACGGGCGAAGTCGTCTGGCTGAATGGCACGCGGCTGCTGCCCGATGATACCACCTACAGCACGCCCACGATTGCCGTTCTGGGCGGACAGGCCGCGCTGGTGTTTGGGGCGGGGGATGGCTCGGTTTATGCCATGCAGCCGCGGACGGGCAATCTGATCTGGCGGTACGAGATTTCTCAACGTGGCTTGAATGTTTCGCCATTGGTGGTGGGAGACACGGTCTACACCGGCCAAAGCGAGGAGAACCCCAACGACAGTTCGATGGGAGCTCTGGCGGCCATCAACGGGGCGGGCAGCGGCGACATCACCAAGAGCGGCGCGATTTGGCACGAAAAAGAAGTCATGGTCGGCAAAAGTTCGCCCATTTTGGTGGACGACAAGCTGTACTGCGTGGACGACAGCGGCGGGCTATGGGTCTTTGATCCGGCCACGGGCGAACAAATCGGCGGACGCAAGGGCCGGACAGCCCGGGCCAATTTCAAACTAGGCAGCATGATGCGGGCCAGCCTGGTTTGGGCCGACGGCAAAATCTACGCCGCCGAGGCCAATGGCCGCTGTTACATTTTTCAGCCGGATGAAGACGGACTAGGCAAGCCGATCAGCGTGATGCGGCTGCCCGATGCCGGCGAGGAAAAGGAAGAGGTCCACGGCTCGCCGGCGATTTCGCACGGGCGAGTCTATCTCTCCACGACAGGGCACTTGTATTGCTTCGCCAATAAAGACTCCAAACCGTCCGCTACCGAACGGCCCGCCTTGCCGCAAGAAGACAAGCTGACCGACAAGAAGCCGTCGCATGTGCAAGTGGTGCCGGCCGATGTGGTCCTCAAGCCGGGCGAAAAGCAGAAGTTTAGCGTGGAGATGTTCAACGCCCGCGGGCAATCGCTGGGGCAGGCGGAAGCCAAATTCTCAGTCGATGCGGCCGGCGAGATCGACAAGCAAGGCGTGTTTACCGCCGAGTCCGAGCCGAAGCATCAAGCCGCTCTGGTGACTGCCCAAGTGGGCGACCTGAAGGGGCACGCGCGACTGCGGGTGATTCCGCCGCTGCCGTGGAAATTTGACTTTAGTGACGGGCAAGTGCCGATCACTTGGGTTGGCTGCCGTTATCGGCATGTGGCCGTGGATGGCGATTTGCTGGATAAGCTGACCAAGACCGACCCGTTGGCCGGCCAGTTGTACATCTATTTAATGAGCAGCTTCACCAACAGCGGCCGTCCTTCCGCGAGGTACGAGGATTTAGGCCCAGTCGGCAATTACACGGCCTTCTTGCGTTACTTGGGCCTGCTAGACACCATCACGACGGTCGACGAAGCGAAGAAGGCACTAGAGCCTTCGCTGCAGCGCCTGGTCGATGAAAAGGTGTTGGCCAAGTTTGTCATCACCACCGCCGATAAAGCACCCGCGGCCGCCAAACCGGGCGCACCGGTGGCGGTGGCTCCGCCTAAGAAGAGCGAAGCACCGGGCGAGGCCGGCGGCGATACGACGGCCAAACCGGCCGTACCGGCTCCACGGCAATCGTTGCGGCCCGCTTCGGAAAGCGTGGTGGTACTGGCGGAACGCGGCCCGCGAAAGATCGACGGCAACGGGTTGATGCTGAAGATTACCACCATCCCCAAGGGGACGCGCAGCCAAGGCTGGATGGGCTGGACCGACTTCCACGACTACACTTTTCAGGCCGATGTCCGCGGCACCAAGAAGAATGGCAAGATGCCCGACATTGGTTTAATCAACCAGCGTTACACGTTGGCCCTGATGGCCAACTCGCAGCAGTTGCAGTTGCGGAGTTGGGTGGCGGAAGTGGCCCGTCGCGAGACAGTCACCACGCCGTTTACGTTGCAGCCCGACCTGTGGTACACGATCAAATTCCGCTGCTCCGTCGAGGGGGATAAGGCATTGGTGCAGGGGAAGGTTTGGCCCCGCGGCGAGGAAGAACCCAAAGCCTGGTCGATCGAAATGACCGACGCGGCCCCCAACCGCCACGGCAGCCCCGGCTTTTTTGGCAATGCCAACGAGTCGGAGATTTGCATCGACAATATCAGCATTACGCCGAATGAGTAGTCTAATCGTCATTCCATAGCCCCAGTGGGGGCGACAACCAACAGCCACGGGTATGAACCGGTGGTGAACGACACGAGGTAGTACGTTACCAGCCCCGGTAGGGGCGGCAGTAGACAAATTCCCTTGCTCGGAGCATTCGCTAACCATGATATCCACACGCACTTCGTTGGCCGCCCTGTTGGTGTTGGCCTTGGGCATTGCAGCCTTCTCCGCGCTGCAAGCCGCTGATACCAAAAAGCCGGCCGCCGGCGCGAAGAAACCCGCCGCCACGTCCAAGCCCAAGGCAACAGCTAAGCCCAAAACCGCGGTCAAGCCCGCCGCCGATGCGGGCGTTGGCCCTGGTGACTGGGCCCAGTGGGGTGGCGATGGCGCTCGCAACAACACGCCCCAGGGAAAGAATATTCCCACCGATTGGGACGTGGGCGAGTTGGACGACGACGGCAACTACATCGCCGGGTCGGGTAGAAATATCAAATGGGTGGTCCCTTTGGGTTCGCAGACCTACAGCAACCCCGTGGTGGCTGGCGGCAAGTTGTTCATCGGTACGAATAACGGCGGCGGCCATCTGGACCGCTACCCCGCTTCAATCGACCTGGGCGTAATGCTGGCCTTCAACGAGGCTGATGGCAAATTCTTGTGGCAGCACTCCAGCGAAAAGCTCCCCACGGGCCGCGTCCACGATTGGCCCCTGTTGGGCCTCTGCTCGACAGGCCTGGTTGAAGGGGACCGCTTGTATTTCCTCAGCAATCGCAATGTGCTGGTCTGCGTCGATACGTATGGCTTTCAAGACGGCGAGAACGACGGCCCCTTCAAGTCGGAATCGCAAACCGGCGACAACGAGGCCGACACCGTGTGGGAGCTGAACATGATGGCCTCTCCCTTGTCGGTCAGCCAGCACAACGCGGCCAGTTGCTCCGTCACCACCGCCGGCGATCTGATGTTTGTCTGCACCTCCAACGGCGTGGATGAGGCCCACAACGAAAACCTGCCCGCCCCCGATGCCCCCAGCTTTGTCTGCCTCAACAAGCACGACGGCAAAATCTTGTGGACCGACAAATCGCCCGGTGTCAACATTTTGCACGGGCAGTGGTCGTCGCCCGCTTACGCCGTCATCAAGGGACAGGCCCAAGTGATTTTTGCCGGTGGAGACGGCTGGCTGTACAGCTTTGATCCGGCCGGCGACGGGGCGGGCAATTCCAAGCTGCTGTGGAAGTTCGACTGCAATCCCAAGGAGTCGCGGTACGAGGTCAGCGGCCGGGCCACCCGCAACCATATCATTGGCACGCCCGTCATCTACGACGACAAAGTCTACGTGGCGGTGGGGGAAGATCCCGAGCATGGCGAGGGCCCCGGCCACTTGTGGTGCGTCGATCCCACCAAGCAGGGCGATATCAGCCCGGAACTGGTCTTTAACAAGGCCAACCCCGACGAGCCTATTCCGCACAAGCGGCTGCAAGCCTGTGTGGAGAAGGACGGTGACTTCGTCCGCGACAACAAGAACTCGGGCGCGATCTGGCATTACTCTGCCCGCGACTTCAACAACGACGGCAAGATCGACAGCAAGGACTTTGCCGGGACGATGCACCGTTCGATCGGATCGGTCTGCATCAAGGACGACATTTTGGTAATCGCCGATTTCAGCGGGCTGGTCCACTGCCTGGACGCGCAGACAGGCGAACCGCACTGGACCCACGATTTGCTGTCGGCCACGTGGGGCTCGCCGTTGATCGTGGAGGATAAGATCTACGTCGGCGACGAGGATGGCGACGTGATGATTTACAAGTTGTCTAAGGGCAAGCCCGATAAGAAGGGCATCACCCAGCCGGAGATTTTGACCGAGGACGACAACGGCATCAACATGGGCAGCTCTGTCTATGGCACGCCGATCGTGGCCAATAACGTGCTGTACATCGCCAGCAAGACGCACCTGTACGCCATTGTGGAAATGGAGGAAGGGGAAGCTGTCGCGGACGAGAAATAGCGCGGATGAAGGATGGAAGATGAATTTAGAAAAGTCGGGTGCCTGGGACTGACCAACGGAATGGCCCCGTGGAGTTGATGTGTGTCTAGTTCGACCAATCCGCGCCTTTCCAGGCAGATCGGTTGGAACATCAACTCTGCTGGGCCATTCGCTTCGCTGCTGACCCAGGCACCCGCCGTCAATTCCCGGCCCAGCCGCAGTTTTTGCAAACCATTGTTGCCCGCTCCATTCGCCGGACTGCTTTTCAACCATGCCCCACCAGGTACTTAGCGTCGGCCAGTGCGGCATGGACCACGGTTCCATCTCGCGTTTGATTGAAGGCCGTTTCGATGCCAGCGTGGCAGCGGCGGCCACGGCGCGGCAGGCGTTGGATTTGCTGCGCGGCGGTGAGTACCAATTGGTATTGGTCAACCGGCTGTTCGACCAGGATGGCGGCAGCGGCCTGGAGTTCTTGCGGCAACTTAAGCAAAATCCCGCAATGGCCGCGGTGCCGATGATGCTTGTTACCAATTACCCCGACGTGCAAGCCCAGGCCGTGGCGGTGGGTGCGCTGGCTGGCTTTGGCAAGAACGACCTGACAGCGCCCCAAACCGTGGAAAAGCTGGCTGCGGTGCTGGGGGATAGGGTGAAGGCGAAAAGCTGAAGGCTGAAAAGGTAACGCTTCTGGCTTGTTGAGGTTTCTCAATGGGGGCAGTTCTCCAGTGCTGCAAACCACCCAAGATGGTGGTTTAGCGGTTGGTTCTGGCCGGTGGCACCGCGTGTTCGCCGGCGACTGGGAATATCGTGGGGTGTTCGGCGATTTTTATTTGAATCGGCCAATCGGCCCAACTATACTAAAAGTACAAGTCTAGTTTCGATTCGCTATCTGTTGACAGCACTTGGGTTTGGGGGGCTGGCAGGCCTTTTCCCAGTGGGTGCCATCAATAACTTACGGCAAATTCACGGCACCGGAACCGTGTCCCAGGCTGCGGCCCCTAGGCCGCTGGAAATCAGAGGAAGAGGCATCAAATGACCTTCGTCGGCAAGATTTTCGTGATGCTCATTTTCGTGATGAGCCTGGTCTTCATGTCGTTCGCCGTGGTGGTCTATGCCACGCATAAGAACTGGTATGCCGTGGTGGAAAACCCGGCCACCGCCAACCCGCCCGGCCTGAAGTCGCAAATTGAAAAGCTCAAGGGTGAGTTGGAAGTCGCTAAATCGAACCGCGCCAAGATCGAGGCCGAGGTTGCCGACGAGAAATCGGCCCGCATGCGGGAAGTCTCCAAGCTGACCAGCCAAGTAGAAGAGACCCGCCAGCAGCGCGACGAATATCAAAAACAGCAAGCCGCCTTGACCGAGAGCACCAAGGATGCCGTGGCAGCCATGACGGCCGCCCAGAATACCTTGGCCAAACTGCGCGAGGAGATCGCTGATCTGCGAACCATCAATGAAACGGTTCGCAAAGAGCGGGACGAAAAACTGGCCGAGTCGGTCAAGCTGGAGGACCAACTGGCCCAAGCCAAGGCCGAGTCCGACCGCTTGAACAAGCGGAATGTCGAGCTGGCCAAGGACTTTGCCCGCTACTCGCAACTAATTCAAGATTACGATGTGCCGCTGGAAGCCAGCCCGCCGCGGTTGGAAGGTGTTGTATTGGCGGTCAACGCCAACGGCCTGATGGAGCTAAGCATTGGTTCCGATGACGGCCTGGCGGTGGGGAACTCGTTAGAGGTTTTCCGGCTTGGTTCCACGGCCGCCACCAACAAGTACCTGGGCCGCGCCACGGTCGTCAAGGTTGAGGCAGACCGCTCGGTGGCCCGCATTGTGCCACAAACCAAGCAAGGCAACGTGCAGGTGGACGACCGCGTGGCCACACGGATCGAACAGGTCAAACAGGCCAATTTGGGAACCGACAACAAGTAGCCTTCCTGGGCCGCGGCGGTCATCCGCTCTTGGCTATCGCGAGTCTTCGCGGAAGTTTCCGCCACTCAAACCACGTCTTTCCATCGTCTGCAAGGTGTGATTATGCCCGATATGATGCAACAGTCCGGCGTGGTGGTTCAAAAGCCGCGGTCGGATGTCTACACGACGATGTTGATTTTGTCGTTCATTGCCATCGTGACCGGCATCATCTTGCTGGTGCTAGAGTGGAAGCGCTACGACTTCGACATCAAGGCCAGCCGCGGCAAGCTGCAAACGTCGATCGAGCTTCCGATGGATGTTATCAGCGGCCAGGGGCGGCTGGCCTGATCTTGCCAGGGCACCTTAGCCCAACTGGCCGATGGCCGGGGCATTCGCCGTAGTGGCGGTCTGGTCGTAATCTAGCGGCAGCCGCACGGTAAAGGTGGTTCCTTTTCCTGGCTGGCTCGCCGCTTCGATCGTGCCGCCGTGGGCCGCCACGATCGCCTGGCAAATGCTCAGGCCCAGTCCGTTGCCGGCGGGCGCATCGCGCTGCCGCGACTTATCGGCCCGGTAGAACCGCTCGAAGATCCGCTGCAGGTCGTCGGGTTCAATTCCGGGTCCGTCGTCGCTGACCGACACAATGGCCCGGTTGGCGGCCGCGTCGCGGTGCAGGTTTACCCGCACCGTGCCGCCGCGAGGGGTAAACTTCAGGCCGTTGTCGATCAAGTTGTTGATGACTTGCCGCAAGCGGTTGCCGTCGGCCAGCAACGTCAACTCACCGGCGGGCGGCCCCAGCAGCGCCAGGCCGCGGTCCTCGGCCGCTCCACTGAACATGTCGATACAACGGGCCACGATGCTGTCCAGGCGGACGGGGCGGCGCTGCGGCTCGGTGGTGGCGGCATCGGCCTCGGCCAGCAGCAGCAGTTGATTGACCAGTACGCTCAGTTGTCCGCACTCGCCGGCGATATCAACCAGCAAGTCTTGATACTCTTCAGTGCTGCGATCCATGTTCAAGGTGACTTCGACCGAACTTTGAATGGCCGCCAATGGAGAGCGCAGCTCGTGCGCGGCGTTGGCCACGAACTCACGGTTACGGTCCAAGTAGTCGGCCAGCCGGTCGAGAAAGCGGTTGATCGTCCTCGAGAGCTGGTCGAGCTCGTCATTGGTGCCGCGCATGGGCAGCCGCTCTTCCATGTGCCAGGGGCGCAGCCGGGCCGTGGTGCTGATGATCTGCGCAATCGGCTGGGTGCTGCGCCGCGCCAAGAAATACCCGCCAACCGGTGCCAGAAACAAAATCACCACGCCAGCAAAGGCCATCAGCCGCGTTAGCTTGCCCAAGTCATCTTGAATCAGCCGCAGCGAAGCCGCTACGCGCAAGGTCAGTTCGGGGTGCCCCTCGGCCACTAGCCGCCGCTGTACCAGCCGGTAGCCCCCCACGTCTTTCAACAGCAGTCGCTCTTGCGCGGCGGGGGGTTCGTGCATCAAAAAGCCCGCATCGCCGCTGGAGGCAATCAGCCGGCCCTTGCCATCCAGCAGTTGCAGCACCAGTTGCCGGTCGGCATGGCCCAACGACTTGCGGCGCATCTCTTGCTCGATCGGCACAAGATCGGGGTAGAACTGCTGCACGGCCAGGGCTGCTTCGTGCAGGTCGTCGGCCAAGGTGGCGTCGTTTTCGTGCCGCAGCGTTAATCGCAGCCCCTCCCGTACGCCAATCAGCGTGAAAATCACGGTCAGCAACACCACCAGGCTGTTCCAGGCCGTCAACTGAAACCGCAATGTCCGCCACGGAAGGCGGCTACCAGTGGGTGCCGCGCCTTGTTCGCCAGCTCCGTCTGGACGCGGCCAGTTGGCGTCAAGAGGCTCGGAGTGCATAACCGCGTCCTCGAACCGTCTGAATCAGCGAAGTGTCGAAGCCCTTGTTGAGCTTGCCGCGCAGGCGGTTGATGTGGACCTCGATCACGTTGGTGGTCCCTTCCCAATCGACCTCCCACAGGTGCTCGCACAGCATCCGCCGGGTGACGACCTGGCCGGCGTGCCTCATCAGTAGTTCCAACAGGCTGAACTCGGTGGGGGTCAGGTCGATCTCCTTCCCCTCGCGCGTGACGCGGCGGGTGCCCAGGTCTAGCGACAGGCCGGCGGCCTCGGTCACGGCAGGCGGGCGGTTGACGGCGCGGCGGCAGACCGCATCGATCCGCGCAAGCAGCTCCGTCAGGGCAAACGGCTTGACAACGTAATCGTCGGCCCCGGCTTGCAGACCGGCCACGCGTTCCTCCACGCTGCCCAGTGCCGTCAACACCAGCACCGGCATGCGGTGTCCGGCATCCCGCAGCGAACGCAAAATGTCCAGCCCCGGCCGGCCAGGCAGATTCAGGTCGAGAATGATGGCATCGAACTGTCCGCTGGCGGCCAGTTCCAGGCCGCCGTCTCCCTCTTTGGACCAGACGCAGTTGTGGCCCGCCTCGGAAAAGCCCTGCCGCAGGGCCTTGCCAATCACCGCGTCATCCTCAACAACCAGCAGTTCCATGATGCGTTTGTTCAGTGAGCCTCAACGGATCAACACCAAGCCTTCCGCGCCGCGGGTGATCCTTGCCGCGTACTCCCGCGTGAAAGATACAATCCTACTGGATTATATCCATCGTAGGCACCGAGAGGTGCCTTGGCGCTACGCCGAAAGGCAATCCTTGCGAAATCGTCACGTAAGCTTGCCGCTATTTGACAATCGTGGCCTTTAACCGCACGTCGTCAAACGAGATATCTCCGGCTGCTTCGCCCAGCCCTATCCACAGCACGCCCAGCATGGCGGCGGGCGGAACCTTGATGAGGACTTTTTGTTTTTCCCAGCCGCTCTCTTCCAGCCAGGTCTCTTGCCCGCCGTCGCCGATCTTCTTGCGGTCCTTGTCGTAAAACTCCACGAAGGCGCCGGGGGCCGCCTGCTTCACCGTTTGCAGCGGCCGTTGGGTGCTGCCGCGCACGGAGAATGACAACTCGATCTCGCGCACGCGCTTGCCGTCGATGCCGACGGCCTGCACGGCCTTGCTGGGGCGTCCGGCGACCGGGTTGGCGAACGTCAGCCGCCGGCCGCCGGCGGGGGCCGAACCATCCTCCTCCACCTTGGCTTGCCGCACGTAGTACCAGGCGGCCGGCAATTTGCCGTCGCCAAAGGTTTCTTCAAAGCTGCCGTTGACGACCTCTGGATTGGCGGGATCGGCCTGATTCACCCGCAACTCCTCGGCATGTCCCGTCATGGGGACAAAATAGGTCGTCTGCAAGGCTTCGGGTTGAAGTTCGCCATCGGTCTTTTTGTAGAGATAGAGGGTCTGTTGGAACCGCTCGCCGACGGGCACGATCAGCCGGCCTCCATCCTTGAGCTGCTCGATCAGCGGTTCGGGAACTTTCTCGGGGGAACAGGTGACGATGATCTTGTCGAACGGCGCGTGCTCTTTCCAGCCTTGGTAGCCATCGCCAATTTTGGCATGCACGTTCTTGTATTCCAATTTAGCAAGCGTCTTGGCGGCGCGGCGTCCCAGCGCCGCCACGATCTCTATGGTGTAGACCTCCTTGGCTAGTTCGCTCAGCACCGCCGCCTGGTAGCCGCTGCCCGTCCCAATCTCCAAGACCTTGTCCTCGGGCCGTGGGTCGAGCTGCTCCGTCATGTAGGCCACAATGTACGGGGGCGAAATCGTCTGTCCGTGGCCGATCGGCAAAGCGGCGTCGAAGTAGGCATCGCGCCATTGCGTGCGGGCCACAAACAGATGCCGCGGAACGGTGCGCAAGGCCTTGATGACGCGCTCGTTCTTGATGCCGCCCCCCACGACAGCCGTATCAACCAAACGGTCGCGGGCCGCTTCCCCATTGAAAATGTCTTGCCCCTGGGCCAGCGCGGCGCAACCGGCCACGAGCATCATGGACAAGCAGCCGGCCAGCCTTGGAGTGCGAATACTCGACATGTCGGGCTCCTGGGGGCGAAAGGCCCGCGGCCATCTCAGCCAGACGGATGGGGCGTCACGGCGGGCACCTTGCTAGCCTACCTTATTCTACGGTGCCACGGCCATTGGCCCGCCGGGGAATTGCCACGGAACAGCGTCCGCGCTTCATCTCCCTCTCCCACTGGTAGAGGGCCGGAGTGAGGGTTTTGTCGGATGGGCAATCCTGCGCCGCGTCCCCTCTCCCCAACCCTCTCCCGGAGTACCGGGAGAGGGGGCAGGGGAACGCAATCGTTCTATTCCGCGAGCGTCGCCAATTCGGCGATTTCCCGGGGGGACAAGGCCCGCTGGTAGATCCGCACGTCACGCAGGCGGCCGTTGAAATAATCGCCAGGCCCGCCGCCTATCAGCAGCGGCTGCTCGTTGGAAAGGTCGAAACGGGCTGGACTGAAGGCTGTCGATTCGGCGACGGGCTGGCCGCCAACGTAGAGCCGCAAGCGGCCCCTATCACGGACGGCGGTAATATGTTGCCAGCCCGCCGCAAGTTGCCGGTCGTGCGTCACGCATTTGCCGGCCTCCATGGCAAACAGATGCCCCGACGGAAGCGTACTGGCGATCAGCCGTCCTTGGTACTGGGCACAGGTCCAAACGCGGCGGTACTTAACGTCGGGCGTCAGGTCGAGCCGGCCCAGGCTGTGCCAGTTGTCGTCGCCGTCATGGCGGAACATTTCGGCCAAGGGAAGCGAACCGGCGTACAGCTTGCCGTTGTGCAGCAGCATGCCCATGACTTCCAACTCCTCGCCCAGCCGGCCCGTGTCTAGCCATCGGCCGTCGGGCGACCAGCGATAGACCCTGCACGATGGCCATGTCCCCACATGCAGTTGGCCCTGCATGGTGGCAAAGGAGTAGGTCTGCGTGTTCTCGCCAACCTGGCCCATGTCTTGCCAGTCGTGGCCATCGAAGCGGTAGATGTGCCCTTCGTCGTAACCGGTGGCCCACAGATAGCCGTTGTAGACCGACATCGACTCTGGCCTTTTTCCGCCGGGGGTGCCCAAGGCTGTCCAGTTTTGTTCGCCGTCGTAACGAAAGAAACCGGCCGGCCGAAAGAGCGACGAGGCGTACAATTGGTCGCGAAATACCACCAGCGAGGCGACCGCTTCAACCCCTGGCAGTTGGCCGACGAGGTTCCAACGGTCCCCTTCATCGAGGCGGAAAACCCGCCCGCCAAGTTCGGTATTTTCCGATTCCGGCAGGGACGACCCCGCCAGCCGATACTTGCCGGTGGCAACGTACAACTGGCCGTGGAAGGTAGCGGCGGCAATCACCGAGTTGCTCTTGTCGGGCGAACCGAGGTCGGTCCAGGTGCTTCCTTCCTCATGCCGGTAAACATGGCCAGCCTGGTCGAGGCCGGGTTCACATGTTCCGCAATACAGGCGGCCATCGTGAACACACAGGCAGAAGCCCAACAAAGCCTGGCCCGGCCGGCCCAGGTCGGTCCAGGTGGGAATACTGCCGTTGTCGATGCCAAACTGCAACTGCCGGACGTTGGACTGGCTGCTGGTGACACAATTGTTGCGCAGGGAAAGCGAAAACCCGCGGCGGGTCTGGCTATCGAACTGCGAGACCAGCTCTCCCAAGTCGTCGTCCAGCGATTCCTCGGTATGCAGCCACAAGGCGATGCTGAAATCGCCCGTGCCCGGCTGCACCGCCTGGGACTCCACTTCGACCACACTGCCGGTGCCATCGAATGCGGTCGAAGCGGGTTGGTCGCCCTCGGCGGGTAAAAACTTGACTTGCCGCGGCTGGCCATGCCGGTTGTGTCCCGACACATCCTGGGCGTCGCCGGACAACGGCCAATGGCCGACCAGCCCCTTGGCATCCGGCTCCGCGGCCCTTAGCGAACTGCATGCGGAGAAGGCCAGTCCCAGGACGATCAAGCGCAATGCTGGCGGGTGAATTGTGGAATACATGCGATGTTGCTCGGGTGTCAGGTAAACAAGAAGCCATCGGGGGCGGAATCTGGGCGTTAAGATACCATGCCCCAAGTCGGGATTGAATGAACCTTGGTTGCGGGACCATTGGGCTGTGCTATAACGCTGAAAAACCCTCACCTGCGGCTGGCCCATGACGACCATTGACTTTGCACGTTCGTTCTTGACGTTTCGGATCGACACGCTGAAGAAGCCGCCGATCACGGTTTCGCACAAGCCGCCGTTCCCGCTGAACAACGCGCGAATCCAGATTGAGTGCCGGCTGGAGGTCGTGGAGAAATCCACCGGCCAGGGCCAGATCTTCTTCATGGGGGCCAATTGCAAGACCGAACAGGTTGGCGTGCCGCGCGATATCTGGCTGATGCCCAACGCCGATTTCGTCCCCATCATGTCGGCCGACAAGTTCTTGACGATCAAGACCTACGCCTGCCTGGGGCAAGAACAGCAAGTCCAGCTTTACACGCAAAAGACGGTGCAGCCCGACCGGCAGTTGGGCCGCGTGGCCGAGGCTTTTGACAGCTTGCGGCTGGACGTAATGCGGTGCCCGGGCGAACTGCTGGAATCTGGCGAGCAAATCGTGGCGGCCGTGCTGGCCAACGAAAACCTGGTGGCCCGCACGACCATGCAAAACGACCGCTACCAGGCCACGATTGAATATCCCATCAAGACCATCAACGCCAACGAGCGCGACATTGTCTATCAAACCGACACTGGCCCCATCTTGTTCCCCGACCTGTCGGCCGAACCCGACCGCCTGATCGAGCGGATCGAACTGGCGTTTTCGGCCTTCAACAGCCCCGATTGGATCGAGCTGATCGTTCGCACCCCTACCGATGTAGCCCCCGGCGTGCGGGTACACCACTACAGCCAGCCGCTGCGGTTGGAAGGGGTGACGAACCAGATCTTACGCGCGAAGTCAGGGGCGTGAACAAGCAGGTTTTTTCCGTGGGGAGGGATTGTGAGCGATTGACTCGCACACCAAGCACACATGCTCTCAACCGGCCTTCCACTAGCGACCGCCCGCGGCATCGGCGACAATATCGTCAGGCTTGTTTTTTCCGCGATTCTACTGTCGAGGCTTCTGATGCTTCAACATAAGTGGCTGCCGCTGGTGCTGTTGGCGGGACTAGCTGGACCGATGTCGTGGGCCGCCGAACCGAAGAGCTTGCTGCCGCAGGCTGCTGATCCCGGCGACGTGGCGGAGGCGGGCCTGTTTGCTGACCGGCCGAACCTGATCGCCAATGGCGACTTTGAAGAGGGGGAAGACGGCCCGGCGCATTGGCAGACCATTGATGGCTTGTCCAGCTTTTGGGTCGATGACCCCGAAGGGAAACGGGGCAAGGTGCTCAAGCTCGATACCGACGTGGCCCAAAAGCAGGCCTACGATTGGTGGACCAGGCTCGTCAAGGAGGACGTCACAGCCAAGGCCGCACCCAGCAAGCAGCCCACGGTAGAACCCAAGTACGACACGCTGGCCGGCCTGGACGGAGTCTGGTTCTGGAGCGATCCGGTCGAAATCAAGAAGGGCAAACAGTACTGGCTGACAGTTGACGTGAAAGGGCCGGGCATGAAGGTCTTCATGCGCGGGTATCCCAATCCGCCCGACACCGCCTTTGGGGCCGACGAAGGGGCCTTCATGCAACATCTGCAAAAGCTGGCGGGTGAGTTTCGTAATGAGCGCGGCCGCAAGGCCTTCATCAAAAAGTACACCTGGGACAGTTGGATGAAGGCCGGCGGCGGCGACCAGTGGCAGACCTACTCGCGCCGCGAAAAGCCGTTTGCCCCCACCAAACACACCCCCAACGTCAAGCACCTGCGGGTGATGCTGTACCCCTACTGGCCCCCCGGCGTGTATTACATCGACAACGTGCGGCTGGTGGAGTACGACGCGCCGGAAGTGATCAAGAGTGAATAGCAAGGAAGCCGTCAGCGGAGAAGCTGTCAGCCATCAGCTTGCGGCAACCGTAGCCACATGGATCCTGCCATGTTGGCTTGAATCGCGCTCGATGATCGATGCCTGGCAGCCGTTACTCGCGTGAAAAGCCTCCCGCCGATTCAAGCTGGCACGGCGGGAATCGTGCGGCTACGTTCGATCTATTCAGCACTTCTCGCGGAAAGAGATACCATGTTGCCCACTACTTCCCCTTGCTATCGTGCGGTCTTCATCGGGGCCTGGCTGACTGTGGCTTGCGGAGCCGCGCTGGCGGAAGAACCCACGGCCACCCAGCGGTCGGGACTGCGGATCGTGGCCGATGATACGGTGATCCGCGAGAGTACCCGACTGGCTAAGGAGGTCTATCGCCTGTCCGATATGGCTGACGACGGCCTTGTGAGGATTGAAGGGGACGAGCTGACGATCGACTTTCAGGGGGCCACGCTCGACGGATCGGCACCTGGTGCCACGCCCGATGCGTTCACCGGCCGCGGCATCGCGCTGGAGAACGCGGCCAAGGTGACGATCCGCAACGCGCGCGTTCGCGGGTTCAAAATCGGCCTGTATGCCAAGAACTGCCGAGAATTGACGATTGAAAACTGCGACTTCTCTGACAATTACAAACAACACCTGCAAAGTACGCCGCGGGCGGAGAGTGGGGCCGACTGGCTGTTTGGCCACGAGAACGACGACAACGAGTGGTTGCGCTACGGCGCGGCGGTGTACTTGGAGAATTGCGAGAAGTGCATGCTCCGAGGCAACACCGGCAAGCGGGGGCAGAACGGCATCTGCCTGGTTCGCAGTCAACACGGCACCGTGGCCGACAACGACTTTTCGTTCAACAGCGGCTGGGGGTTGGCGCTGTACCGGGCGTCGCACAATACGGTCGATCACAACAAGTTTGACTGGTGCATCCGCGGCTACTCGCACGGCGTCTACAACCGCGGGCAAGACTCGGCCGGTATCTTGGTATTCGAGCAATGCTCGAACAACACGTTTGCCTTTAATAGCGCCACGCATGGCGGTGACGGGTTTTTCTTGTTCGCCGGTTTGGAGACGCTGGACGAAACCGGCAAGGGGGGCTGCAACGACAACCTGGTGTTCGGCAACGATTTTTCGCACGCCAGCAACAACGGCATTGAGGCGACCTTCAGCACCGGCAACAAGTTCATATCGAACATCATGGACCAGGCCGACCATGCCATTTGGGCCGGGTACTCGTATGGCTCGCGCTTTGAAAACAACCGCATCACGCGCTGCAATCACGGTATTTCCATCGAACATGGCGGCCATAACCGGATTCAAGGCAACAAGTTTTCCGACAACGGCGTGGCCGTCAACCTGTGGGCGAACGAAAAATCGAGCTTTGCCGAGAAACCCTACGGCCGCGACCACGATTGCCTGTCGCACGATTACATTATTTACGGCAACCAGTTCGAGAAGAACCAAACCGATATACGCCTGGCAAGAACCGATGATGTCGATATCCGGGCGAATGACGGGCAAGGGGCCAAGGTGGCGCTCGATGTGTCAGGTACCTGCCAAGAGATTACGGTGGCCGAGAATAACCTGGACGGAGAAATTCGCCACGGCCGGGAGCCGGAGATAGAGTTCGCGAACAATTATTTCCGCGGCCCCGCGCCAGATAGTGTCGAGAATCGCCCAAAAGCCCACGAACAATCCTACCTGTTTGGTGAAGTCAAGGAACCGGCCTACCTTCCGCAAGAGCTGACCGGCAAGCAAGATGCTTTTCTGCCCCCCGGCGCGCTGCGTGGATTGCAGTACATCTTTGTCGATGAATGGGGACCGTATGATTTCGAGAGCGTCAAGATCATGCCGAGCGATTCCATCTTTTGGAACGAGGCCAAGCTGACCATCTTGGGATTGAAACCTCCTTACCGCGTGGAAAACTTAAAAGGGGGCGTCAAAGTAGAGATGGAAAATCCCGCGGAAGGCGGGCCGGTGATTTGCCACGTCACTTCGCCCGACCGCAAGCCGCGGAAATTTTCGTTCGACATCTTGAACCTGGACCACAACGACCTGCTGACCGCCCGCGGGTTGTTGCTGTTTGCCGATTGGAACGTGAAGTTTTACCCCTGGCAGCGGGTAGGCGCTGGCCAGCCGCCGGCCGATTGGAAGGCCGTGGTGGCCGGACCCGTGCTGGAGGAACGACGGCTCTCGGAGATCAATTTTAGCTGGGGTGGCCGGGCACCCGGAGAAAAGGTGCCGGCCGCGCACTTTGCCGCCGTCTGCTCCGCGGAACTCGATTTGCCCGACGGCACCTTCCAATTGCGCAGCGTCTCGGACGACGGCATCCGCGTGACGGTGGATGGCAAGCTGGTCATCGACAACTGGACGTGGCACGGTCCCACGGAAGATCGGGCCGTGGTGCCACTCACAGCCGGCAAACACCAGGTTCGGATCGACTATTTCCAGATCGACGGTGCTTCGCAACTCCAGTTTTGGGTGGAGCCGGTGAAGCCCACCGAAGAGTAGCGTCCGCCATCGGCTTGCGGCAACCGTAGCCACATAGCTGCTGCCATGTTGGCTTGCACCGCGCTCGATGATCGATGCCGAGCAACCATCCTTCGCGCGGAAAGCCTCCCGCCGATTCCAGCCGGCACGGCGGGAGCCGTGCGGCTACGTTACGCCGCCGAGCGGTCATCCAACAGGTCGCTGTTGTCCCGCGGTTGGATATCCAAGGCTGCCTGCGGGTGATACAGCGTGCGATGAGGAAAGGGAATTTCGATTCCCAGTTCGTCAAATTTGTTCTTGATCCGCCGTAGTAACTCGCGTTTAACGGGCCACTGTCGCAAGGGGCGGGTCTTGATATAGAACTTGATCATCACCGCCGAATCGGCGAATGCATCGACCCCCAGCATCGTGGGATCATCCAGAATCAGCGGGCCGTATTCCTGGTCGCGGCGCAACTGTCGTCCCAGGTCCATCAGCACCTGCATCACGCGGTCCACGTTTTCCTTGTAGGCCACGCCAATATCAAACACCGCCCGCGACCAGCCATGCGTCAGGTTCGTCACCGCCAGAATCTGGCCGTGCGGCATGAAGTGGACGCGGCCTTCCAGATCTCGCAGCACGGTCATCCGCAGGGTGATCCGTTCGACCTGGCCAGCAATGTCGCCGATGCGAATCACGTCGTTGACCATGTACTGCTGCTCCAGCAGGATCATGAATCCCGTGAAGAAGTCCTTGATCAGGTTTTGCGCACCAAAGGCGATCGCCAAACCGGCAACCGCCGCACCACCCATCAACGGCCCCACCGGCAGGCCAATCTCGTCCAAGAGGGCCAGCGAACCGCAGGTCACAATCACCACCGTGGCCATGTTGTGAAACACGCCGGCCAACGTGCGGGCCAGGTTGGCCCGTTCCTCGGCCCCTCCCCGCACACTGCGGCGGGCCATGATCTCTACCAGCCGCGAACCGCCCGCCCGCGCCAGCCAGACGCAAAACATCATGGCCAGCAACAGGCCCAGAATTCGCGGACCGTGGTCGATCAGCCAATTCAGCAAGTTCCGCGGCGTAAACGGGTTTTGGACGATCTCCAGGCGGGCCTTGGCGGCTTCGGCCTCTTTGCGTTTTGTCTCGGCCGCATCGCTGGCGGCCAGATGGTCCGATAGCAGGTCATCCAACTCGGTCTGCAGGTCGTCCAGCCGGTTCGAGCCGTTCCGCGATTCCGTGCGGGCGTCGCGCCAGCGCTGTAGGGCCAGGTCGATTTCCTTGTTCAGTTTTTGAATGGCCTCGTGGTCGTCGCCCGCCGCCAGTTTGGCTTGCAGCTCATCTTGCAGTTTGTGAACGGCGGCATCCGACAGATCGACCTTCTTGCGCGCCATTTCGCGCAAAGCTCGGGTCTGGCGGATGTTGACGCGCAAGAGTTCAATGCGTTCCGCCACCGAGCGGGCTTCGTCCTCGGCCTGCAAGGCGTCGGCTTCTGTTTTTCGGACGGCTTCGGCGGCCTCGGCAACCTCTGCCCGCAGCGGCTTCTCGGCCGCTGGCACCGCCGCGGGGGCTGGCGCGGCTTCGGCGGGCACCTGTGGGGTTGGGGCGTTTTCTGGCGCAGTGGCGGCAGCCATGACCGCCGCGCCCGGTACCATGCTGGCCGCTAATGGGGAAGATACGGGCGAAGTCGCGGGTGCCGCCGCGGCGACGGCCGGATTGGGTATCGCGGGTGCTGCCACGGCGGGTGACGCTCCCGGCTCTACCCGCGCCCCCTCGGCCGAACCGACCAGGCGGTTCAAGGCAGCCTTGTTGGTTTCAATCTTCAGTTGCAGCGTGGCGATCTGCTCTTGCAGAACCTTGCGTTCCTCCAGGTCGAGGTCGAAACGCTCCTTGGCCATCTGCCAACTCATATCCAACGCGGCCAGGACAGCCTGCTGCTCCTCGGAAGGAGATTCCGCTTCGGGATCGTCCGCCAGCTTGCGGGCTTCCATCAACTTCTTGTCGAGTTCCTCGAACTCGGCCTGCGATTGGGCAAACTCCCCGCGAGGATCGCTGAGCGTTGCTTGCAGTTCAAGCAACCGCGCCTGATCGGCGTCGATGCCGCGCTGCAGCCGGACGACTTTTTCCCCCTCCGATACGGGCGACTCGGGTGTGGCGGCAGCCACTTGCCCAGGCTGAGCCGGCGTGGGCTTCTTCCTGGAGAGATCGACCGCCGGATTGGATGTCGATGTGGCCGTTCTCACCTCCAGAGGACTCTTCGCTGGTTCATCCGCCCCCGCGTATGATGTCAGACCCATCAACGCCATCCCTGCCAGCAGCCAGCGACTTTTCATTTCGGCCTCCATGCCAGATTTGCCCCCCAGTCAACATTTGGAGGGATGTATTTAGCCGCCTCGTTGCCTCGGCTCAAGGTCAGCTACCTGACCATCTGGCTTTGCAACAAAACCGGCGACTTGCCATTCTTTCACGATGGGATACACGGCGCTCGGTATTCGAGCATGCCGTGTTGTTTTCGCGGCCGTTTCAGGCTTGGCTAATAACATTTGCCGGAGGGGACAGTGGCCGCCTGTTTGTCTCCAATCCCTTGGCAACGTCATCGGCGATTGAGTTGAGAATCGCCAGCCAAATCGCCAGGAGTTTTGGCATAGCCTGATTTGGAATTGGCGGTTCCATTCGCATGGCCGACATGGGAGGCTGAGCCGCCAATTAGCGACTTGCGGAAAAGCCATCAGTTAATTCCAAGAATCACAACGCTGACAAGAAATCGCCTTGGACATTAACCCAGGCCTCGGGCGCAAGCTGCGTAGACTTGAGAACTTGCCAAATTTCCGCGACAAAAAAACTGCTATTGACATCCAGATTGCCCTATGCCAGAACCTTGAGATGCGACGACTCGAATCGCGAAAGGATTCGTCGTTCCGGCCTAGGATGGGTCTTCCTGTTGTTGTAGTTCCAATACAACATCCTCACGGTTGAGGCACACCTGTCGCGATTTTCCGCGCGGCATGGGGTGAAGTTCGAAAGGAGACCCACATGCTTGTTTTGTCTCGTCGCGTCAACCAGTCGATCGTCTTCCCATCGCTTGGGGTCTCGGTCGAGGTTCTTCAGACCAAGGGAAACACCACGCGTTTGGGCATCAGTGCGCCGCCACAGGTCGAAGTCTTGCGAGACGAGTTGCTGATCTCGGATGGCACCCAGACGCATGGCGTAATTCCCTCGTCCCCGGCGAAGAACTGGAGCCACGAGGTTCGTGGAAGGCTGAATACAGCCGTGATGGGGCTGTACTTGGTGGAAAAACAGTTGCAAGCCGGCCTAACCGAAGAGGCCCAGGCGGTCTTGTTGGATTCTCTCAGAATTTTGGAGTCTCTCGAGGCAGAAACAAGCCCCGGAAGCCGCGAGGCAAGAGCGACCCCGGCCCGCAAGCCTATCCAGGCACTGCTCGTAGAAGATGATTTGAACGAGGAAGTGCTCCTCGCCAGTTACTTGCGGATGAGCGGATTTGAAGTACGCACCGTCCACGACGGGTACGAGGCGCTGGCGGCCTTGTCTGGCAAGGAACGGCCCGACTTTGTCTTGTTGGATATGCGGCTGCCTCGTCTGGACGGTCCCGCCACCATCGCGGCCATCCGCCAGAACCCAGCTTACGATGGCGTGAGAATCTTCGCCGTTTCTGGCAGTTCCCGCGAGGAGGTCGGCCCGCTGCCGGAAACGAACCGAATTGACGGCTGGTTCCAAAAGCCGCTCAATCCGGCCGCGTTGGCGCAAGCCATGTCTACCGCGGTTGGCAACAATTGACGATCACGCCGGCATGCCCGCATCCAAGGAGACTCGCGGGCCGATGAACTTCGGTTTCCCAGGGATTCGGGAAAAAACCGCTACGATAGCGGCTGTCGGCCATATGGGTGGCAATGGGGGTGGATGGACTAGCTTTCCGCACCCATTGCCCCCTTTTTTTCAATTAACTGGGCCATATGGAGATGCAGCAACCGGTCCAGTTCGTCGCGCTTGGCGGGCTTAACCGGATGGGCGTCAATGCCGGCTTCGGCCACTGGCCGCTTGTCTTCCGGCATGCCGTAGCCGGCGAGGGCCACCAAGTACACGCCACCCTGGCCTAACTCTCCGCGAACCCGCCGGGCCAGTCCGTGCCCGTTGAGCCATGCACCGAACTTGGCATGGATCAAGACCCTGACGTAGGCGTCTTTCAGGGGAGCGTTAGATCAGCCTCTGGAGTGTGGTTCACCATCGAATCTAGCTCCCGATTTGCCACGGCAAATTCGCCGCGAGCGGCATCGGTTGCGAGAAGTGGAAACCCGATGTCAAATCAGCCAGAATTGGCGGACTTGATTACGATCAGCCGGATCATCCCCTCGATCAGGATCAACTGATGTTTCGCATTCGAAGAATTCACGATGACGTGCTGCCGGTGAACCAGTCGGCGCTCCGCGAGGTGCGGCAAATCTTTATGGAACAGTTTTCCGCCGCGCCGGCCGAGGATGTGGAGAACCTGGCCGATCGGCTGCGCAACCCCTTCAAGAAGCGGTTTCGCACGATCTTGTTCGTGGCGGAGAATTCGCGCCATAAAGTGACCGGGTTTGCCATTGTGCTGCACGATCCCGAGATCGGCTTTTGCTATCTCGACTACCTGGCTACCAGCACCACCGCGCCGGGCCGCGGCATTGGCGGGGCGATTTACGAACATGTCCGCGACGAAGCCTTCAATCTGGGTGCCAAGGGGATCTTCTTCGAGTGCTTGCCCGACGGCAAGGAGGCCTGCGCCAATCCACAAGTCCGCAAGCAAAGTGCAGCGAGGATGCGGTTCTACGCGCAGTACGGAGCAGCGCCGATTGTTGGCACGGCTTACGAAACGCCCGTCCCCGGCGGTTCGTCCGACAACTTGCCGCACCTGATGTGGGACGGACTGGGACGCGGCCAGCCTCTGCGGAAGGCCTTTGCCCGACAAGTCGTGCGGGCCGTGCTGGAGCGCAAGTACAGTGAACTCTGTCCACCGGAGTACATTCAGAAGGTTGTCGAGTCGTACCGCGACGATCCGGTCAAGCTGCGTCCTGTCGATGGAGTCAAAGTGCTGGCCGCCCCCAAACCAGCCTCGGCTCGCGGGCCGGAACGTATCGCCATGACCATCAACGACAAACACGACATCCACCACATTCGCGAGCGGGGCTACGTGGAAGCCCCGGTGCGGGTGAAGGCGATCAGCGGGGAGTTGTTGGGAAGCGGCCTGGTGGAAACCGTGCCGGTCCAGGAATATCCGCTCAAGCATATTTTGGCCGTGCATGACGCGGACTTCGTGGAGTACTTGCAGCGGGCCTGCGAGAACGCGCCAGAAGGCAAGTCGATCTACCCTTATGTTTTCCCCATTCGCAACGCGGCCCGGCCCCCCAAGGAATGGGCCGTCCGCGCCGGGTATTACTGCATCGACACATTCACCCCCATCAATCGCAACGCCTACCCGGCTGCCCGCCGGGCGGTCGATTGCGTGCTGACCGCGGCGGACCAAATTCTGGATGGCCGCCGCCTGGCGTATGCGCTGGTGCGGCCGCCGGGCCATCATGCCGAGCGACGGTCTTTTGGCGGCTTTTGCTATTTTTGCAACGCGGCGATTGGGGCGAATTACTTGGGGCACCACGGCAGGGTGGCCATCGTGGATGTCGATTATCACCACGGCAACGGACAACAGGATATCTTCTACCCGCGGGCCGATGTGCTCACGGTGTCGATCCACGGCGACCCCGACTTTGCCTACCCTTACTTCACCGGTTTTGCCGATGAACGGGGGGAAGGGGCGGGGGTTGGTTTCAACCTCAATCTGCCCTTGCCCGAGGCGTTGGCCCCGAGCCAATATCACCAGACGCTCGCCAAAGCGCTACAAGTGGTACGCGACTTTCAGCCAGCGTTCTTGGTGATTTCGCTGGGGCTCGATCCGGCCAAGGGGGATCCGACCGGTACCTGGTCGCTCAGCGCCAAGGATTTTGAAACCAACGGACGGATGTTCGGCGGCATGCAACTGCCGACGTTGGTGGTGCAAGAGGGGGGCTACCGCACGCGGACCTTGGGCGGCAACGCCAAGAGTTTTTTCCAGGGGCTGGTGGCCGGTGCGAACGGTACTGCCCGATCGTAAGCGGCTGTGGGCGGCGATTCGATTGCCTGTGGAGACGGCTTCTACGCATCGATTCGGCGATGGAATCGCCTCCTACAATGGGTTATCCGCGGGCGGCGGCTGCGGTTATCTTGGCAACGAGGTCCACCATGTTATCCCTGCAACGCCCTGATTCCGCCGACTTGCGTGCCTTCTTGCAGGCACAGAACCAGAAGGCGTTTTCGTATCCGGAGGTGGGAGCCTCGCGCGACAAGCTGCCCAGCGGGTACTTTCACGATCATCGTCGCACAAGGTTGGGGAGCGGCCTGGAGGTGTTCCAGCGGGCCTGCGCGGCGTTGAATTGTTGGCGGCAGTTTCGGCTGGGGTGGGTGCAATTGCATGCTTACGACACGCCTTTGGCGGTTGGTGAGACCGTGGCGATCGTGGCTGGACGAATGCGATTATGGTCGGTCAATGCCTGCCGCATTGTCTACACCTTGGACGAGGATGGTCCGGTACGGCGGTTTGGTTTTGCTTACGGCACGCTGCCCGACCACATGGAACGAGGTGAGGAACGTTTTAGCGTGGAATGGCACCGGGACGACGACAGCGTGTGGTACGACCTGCGGGCTTTTTCGTGGCCCAATCACTTTGTCGCGCAGTGTTGCCTGCCCTACATCCGGCGGCTGCAACGCCGCTTTGCCATCGACTCTGCCCAGGCGATGGCACTGGCCGTGGCGGAACCGGCCAACGCTGCCGCCTGAGGAGTGATACAAATGCACGTCCTGTTAACGCACGATCTGCAGCAAGTTCACATGGGCCGCGAACCGTCCGACACGGATAAGCGACAGGTATTGTTGGAACTGGCAACCTGGGGCGCGGCGATGGCCCTGCTGCGTCCCGGTTGGGCCGCGGCGATGTTGCTGTTGGCCGTCACCGCGCTGGTGCCCTTGGCCCTGCGATTAGTCGCCGGGCAGCCTGGTTCACGGCCCGCCCGAATAGCGGCCAGGTTCTATCGCTGGGGGCGCTGGCCGGGTGCGATTTTGCTTGGTGCGTCGTTTGCTTTATCACCCGGCCCTTGGGCGACGGCGTTGGCCGTGCCGTGGTTGATTATGGCCATCTGCGTAGCAGTGATGGGACTGGACCGTCTGTTACGGCACGTTCGCGGGCCGGTCCACGAAGCCGCAACCGGCTACGGCATGGTGTTCCTGGCTGGTGGGGCGGGCTGGGCGGTACTGTCGCGCGGCGGCCTGCGGCCAATGGAATTTTCCGACTTGATCGTGTTGTTGACGGCGGTCCATTTTCATTTTGCCGGCTGTTTGTTGCCAATTTTGATCGGACTGGCCGGACGCGGGCTGGCCGACTGTTGGACAAGCCTGGCAGCGGCTTTGGCAGCCGTTGGCGTGCCGCTGCTGGCGGTGGGATTCACCTACTCTCCATCGATTGAGCTGTTGGCGGCCGGCTTGTTGGCCGCGGCATGTGTGCTGCTGGCCGTGCAGCAATTTCGTCTGGCGCTGGGCAGCAACCTGCCCGGCCCGCTGATGTTGTGGTCGGTCTCTTCCCTGTCGGTATTGACGGCCATGACGTTGGCGGCCATCTATGCTTGGGGCGAGTACAGCGGGCACAAGTTCCTGGATATCCCCCGCATGTTGCCGCTACATGGCGGGCTGCAAGGCTTGGGCTTTGTGTTGCCCTCTCTGTTGGCATGGCGGGGCAACGCTCAAAATCCAAGTTGAAACCGCGTGGCAAAGATGTCGCAGTGGCTGTTGCCCGTGAGGTTGTTGTCCAGGAAGCAATGGATCCAGTTGAACTGCACCGAGGCGTAAGCGTTCCAGTACCAGTTGATGCCCAAGGTCGTGTCGTGCAGGCGGCCAGGATTGGGGGTGGGCGGAATGGTCGCCGCGGCGAAAGTGGGCATGGCGGCGCTATTATTGAGATTGACGTAACTCCATCGCCCGGCGATTTCCCACGCTCCCCAACCACAGATGCCTTTGTTACGGCCGATGCCGAAGAATTCCGTGTAGGGCGTAATCTTGTCGAACACTCCGAACATGCGGTTGTACGAGCGATGTTCGCCCGTGAGAAAGTAGCCGGCCTGAATGTAGGCACCATCGTAGTAGACCATGGGACCGGCCGTTTGATGCACGGCGGTCCCCATATACTCCGCTTGGAAGTGAGTTGGGCCGTACTGGCCCGCCAACTCGACATTGTAGAGGTGGAAGGCATCGGCGGATAATACGCCCGTATCAGCAAAGAACGGCGTCCCAGCGGCAGTCAGTCCGCCACCAGCCGGATCACCGACAAAGAATTCTGGAATCACGCGGGCGTCATAGCGGTTGCCCGTTGGGCCTCCGGCGGTAATGCGGCTGTAGTTGTATCCGCCCCCTACATGCAACAGGTAGCGGCCGTCGGCCCCTTCATCATAATGCAACAGATGCGTGATGCGGGTCGAGGCGGAGTACCCGCCCACGTCGCCGATGTCCGTGGCAAAGCGGCTATCACCCAGCGGCAGTTCAGCAAACCCGCCAGTTTTGTAACCGCTGTAGGCCCAAGTCCACATTTCGTCCTCGGACTTGTCGTAAGCCATGATCCCCACGCGCCGGAAGGGAACAAATGCCTGGAAGGGAAGTGACCGTTCGAGGAATTCCAATTGTTTGACGGAAGTCAAGGCATCCATACACAAGGGTTGACGAAATTGCCCAATGCGCACGTTGCCAAAATATGGCAAATGCGTCTGCTCGCCCCACACATCCATGAAGCTAGGACGTCCGGCGATTGCGAAGTCCATCTCCAGATTGAAGTTCGTGAACTCCGCCACGCTGCCCGAGGCTTGCAAACGGGCGCGGCGAAATCCGACACCATCTTGAATGTCGCCCAAGGTGGCCACGTTATTGGCGTCTTGTGAGAAGAAACCCGAGTCGAGATGAAAGAATCCGCCCAGGTTGACGACGGGAAACTTGGGTGGCTCGGCTTTGGGTTTGGCGAGCGCCTTCTCCAACGCCGCAATGCGTTCCTCGGCCGTGGGTGCCTTGGGCATACCCTCCATAAGGCCGCCAGCCGCGGACGGTGCGTAAGGGTAGCTGACTGGCTCACCCGCGACGTCGTTGCCGAACGATTCCGCTCCATACCCAGGAACGGGCAGAGGGTCTGTGGTGGAATTGTCAAAGGCCCCGAGTGACAGTCCCTCCCTGGACGGACTTGCCGCCGGCCCTGACTGCGGCTGCTGAGCCTTGGCGACAGATTGAAATGGGGTAGCAAATGCCGCGGTGAACGCCAGCGCTAGTACCAGCCAGAATCGGCGCGCGACTGAATGCTGTAGTAACTTCATGCCTTTTCCTCAAATCTGGCACAACCCTTGCGAGTGTTGTTCTCCGTAAGTTCCCATCGACCGTTGCCACCGGCAGGCTTGGAGGTTTCCGGATTAACTATGCGACAGCTTTGCGCGCCTGCGCAAGGTTCCGCACAGTCGCTACAACCGGCACAATCGCTATCGTGCAAGATTGCCAAGACCACTCGGTCGGCACGACTAAATCGCCAGCTTTCGCATGGAGATTTGCCCGCGGATTGACGTTGCCGAATTGCGCGGCGGCCACTATGCTGCCGCGCACCCCAATGATGTTGAGTTTTCTTGTGCCGCCACGCCTTGTTCCAGGCCAGATATGGATCAGCCCGAAGAAACGCGTAGGCCACACCAGCCTTCCCGAGGCAAGGGGCCGCGCATCTTGCGGTTCGATGCGCCCCATCCGCCCGTCCGACCCCCCATGCGGCAGCTGCGCCCTAAGCGGGACGACGACCGCCGTGATGAAGATCGGGCAGCCTGAGCGTGGCAATGGCCAGCGCGGGGGACAATGAAGATTCGTTCCCAAACCTCACGGCAAGTCTGAAATCTTGCGGCGAGTTAAACTTGCAGCGATTGCCCCGCTTAACGCTGCCGGCTCTCTGCCATGCCGGGCCGCACTAGCACGGTGCGGGCCGTCTTGCGGTGCGAGACACCTGGCAGCACATGCAGTTCCAGGCCGCGGCGTTGCCAGTCGGGGGCGGCGAGAACGTCTTCCAGTTGCTCGGCCTGCTGAATGGGTGCCCGGCCCACTCGGTCAATAATCTCGCCTCGGTCAATGCGGCCCGCGGAAGGGCCGCCGGGGTGGACTTCCGTCACGAGCAGGCCGGCCAGATTCTTCGAGAGTTGCAATTGTTGGGCGATGCCGTCGTCCAGATCGGCCACGGTTAAACCGAGGTCGTGGACATCCCAGGCCTTGATATCGTTCATTCCCAGATCGCCCAGCGGATCAAATTCGTCGTCGGGGACGGCAAAACTGCGCGACTCAAATTTGCTGCGGTCACCGACTCTTACAGGCAGCGTCACGCTCTTGCCGCCGCGGAACAGCACGACCGGCACTTCCACGTTGATCTCGGTCAGGCTGACCATGTTGACCAGGTGCGAGTCGTTTTCCACGCGCACGCCGTTGAACTTGACCACGATGTCGCCTATTTGCAGGCCGGCCGCTTCCGCTGGTGAATCTGGCGTGATGGCGGTAATTCTGGCTCCTTGCAAGCGAGGCAGACCAGCTTCGCGGGCCATTTCCGGCGTAAACTTGCGGTCCAGGCTGACACCTAAATAGGCGCGTGCCACACTGCCCCGTTCGATGAGCTGCCGGGCAATGATCATGGTCATGTTGATGGGGATGCTGAAACCGATCCCCTCGTTGCCGCCCGAGCTGCTGGCGATGGCCGTATTGATGCCGATGACTTCGCCCCGCAAATTCATCAACGGCCCGCCACTATTGCCGGGATTGATGGCGGCGTCGGTTTGCATGAAGTCTTGAAACCGCACGCCGTCGTCGCCCAGTTTGAGGTCGCGGCGTCCCTTGGCGCTAATAATTCCGTAGGTCACCGATCGGCTCAGGCCGAAAGGGCTGCCGACCGCCAGCACAAAATCGCCGATATCGACGATGTCGCTGTCGCCGATGCGGCTGGGGACAAGTCCGGGGGCGTTGACCGCCATCACGGCCACGTCGGTGTCGGCATCCATCCAGACTTGCTCGGGCTGCAAAGAGCGGCCGTCAGCCAGGTTGATGCTGATGTTTTCCAGCTTGGTGTCGCGAATGACGTGGCGGTTGGTGAGGATGTAATCCTTGCCACGATAATGGTGGATGACGCCCGATCCGGCCTCTTCTATCTTGCGTACGCGTCCGCTGCCGGCGGTCTTCTCTTGCTTTTCGGCTTCGATATGGACCACGCTGGGGCTGACCAGCTTGACCACCCGTTTAAGCAGCGCACCTTGCGACTCCAACGCGGCAACATCGCGTTCCAGGTCTTCAAACTGTCGGCTGCGTTCCTCGGCCGATAAGTCCTCCGAGCCGAACTGAGCTCGCGCATCGCCCAGCCAATGGAGTTGGATGTAGGATCCGCCATATCCGCCGATCGCCAACAAGCCGATGGCAATCAATCCCCACGATCCGCTGCGCAACATGGCAAGGCTCCTCTCAGCCAGCAGGACTCAAACCCAATACAAAAACAGAGTGTACCGGCTGGACAGCCGACCCGCGAGCAAACGGTTTGATCGCCCTGGGCCGAAAGCTTCGCCGGCACACTCTGTTGCGGGTTGAGATGCGATTTTTTTAGGCCGCTCGTTGAAGCGGACTACGAGACGTCCAACTCGATATCGTTGATCGTCAAGTCGTTGTCGCCGCCGCCATCGAGCAGTTTGCTCCAGTCGTGATCGCCGGGGCGTCCGCCGCCGGTTCGCTCGACTTCGCGCTGGCAGTCGATGCACAAAGTGGCATACGGCAGGGCATTCAGCCGAGCCGCGGGGATCTTCTTGCTGCACCCCTCGCAGTTGCCGTACTCGCCCGCCCGCATCCGCTCCAAGGCGTTTTCGATATGGGCCAATTCCCGGCTTTCGACCTCGGCCAGTTGGGAGCTAATCTCGTCCTGGGCCGAATCGAGCGCGGCATCGACCATATCGCCAGCCGTTTGCTGACGCAGCTCTTTGAGCAGGCTCAAGTCGCCGGCCAGGGCGGTACGCAGTGCGTCGCGCCGTTTAATCAACAACTGCCGCATTCCCAGATAAGCGTCTTTACGTGCCATAGTAGCCTTCACCTTGGTGGTCCGATCTAGGTCGCGTCGAAGGATTTCCCCCCTTCAAGCTTGCCGCGTCGAACTCCTAAAAGAGCCTCGGATCTCTGGTTTCCGCCGCCTTCCCTCTCAGCCTTTGGCGGTCGTTCCGCGACCGCACAGGCAGCAACCAAAATATAGTACGCACGCCAAGTGGCACGGGTCGCAAAAAATGCATTCCGTACCGTCATTTGCAGCAGATTTTTGCCGATCACCACAAACCCTTTTGGATATTAGGTTTACGGCACCGGCGGCAGTCTGGTTGAACGAATGCCCTGTTCTAGTGAGATCAAAGAGTCCGTAGTCGGACACTTTTGGTTTTGGCGATACCATGCCAAAAGGCCTTGCGCGTCACTCACGAATCCCGCTCGAACTTGGACTTCCCGATAATCGGCAAAATCGGCCGAACTTGTGCAGCCGATTTTGCCAGTCCAAGCAATTCCTTGTGGCGGACGGTACATTCGACGGCCATTCCGCTCGAATAGCGATCTCCGCTGGTTGTGCGGGGGGCCTGCAATTTTGACAGGTCGCGCATTCTGAGCTAAATCCCCACAGCGGCCTTGCGCCCTCGTTGCGTATTGGTATCGATCGACAAGCATTTTCGCGGAAGTTGTGCCCCATGATGGTCCAGCAAGCCAATTCGATGAAGGAAGCCCGGCCCAGTACGGTGCCCGCGGACGAATTCGCTTTCCACCATGCCAGCCAATTGGATGGATGGGTGCGAATTCCCCAGGGAACCTCGTTGTGGGGAAGTGGGTTGTCGTGCGGCGTGCAAGTACTTGGCCCAGGCGTAGAGGATTACCACTGCTTGCTGCTCAAGGGTGAGCAGCGGATGTTGGTTCGCAGTCTGAACGGCCAAACGTGGCTCAACCGCCAGTCCTTTAGCGAGGCTGAAATTCACGACGGCGACGTGCTGCGGCTGGGCGACATTGAGTTGCGGTTCTCCGCCGCCGAATCGGGCTTTCTCCCGCGGCTGGCACTTTCGCCAGCCGTTCGCGTAGACCGGCTGAAGCGCCAACCGCCGCCCGCACAGGCGGCCACGGTTGATCGCGAAATGCTGGCGCGGATGACGCAAGCCGAAGATGACCGCCGCCAATCGCGGAAAGCCGAGCGGCGCATGCGCCGCCGCCAGCGCGATATGTTGCGCCTGGCCCACGATCTGCAGCAGCGGTGGAGTGCCCAAGCCCGTTGGATTCGTGCCGCGGAGTTGGCGTTGCCGCAGGCTCCGCTGCCGGTCGAGAATCCGCCATTGGCCGGCAACGATGCTGGGTTCGAATCGACTTCGGATTCCCTTTTTGCGGCCCTGACAGGACTGCCTGAACAAGTCAAGAAAATCGCTGAAAGCCTGTCCGAACTGGATGGCCGGCAACAACAACTTCAAATTCAGTGCGAAACCTGGTTGTCCAACTGGCAGCAGGAAACGACCCGGCTGTCGGAAACGATGCAGCCGATTTCCGCCGAACTGGCCGAACTGCGCAAAGAACAAGCGGAAATTGCCTCGCTGGAAAGCGCGGCAACCGCCGATCAGCAAGCTGCCTTTGAAATGCTGGCTGCCCGCTGCGCGGCCCTGGAGGCGGCACTGGCCGGACTGCATGAAGAGCAAAACCAGTTGAATGCCGAGCGGTTGGCCTGGCAAACGGAAAGCCAAGAGCAGCATGAGCGGCTTTCTCGGCAGACGATGGAACTTGGCGATAGCCTGAAAGCTTGGGCCAGCCAGCCCACCTCCCATGTCGTTTCCGAGCCAGCCGCCGAGCCGCGCGAGGAACCGCGGGCGGCTGCGCACCGCCACAGCATGGAAGACCGTCTCGCCGGCTTGCGGGCCGAACGCGAGGCGTTCGAGGATCTGCAGCGCAAGGAACGGGCCGAACAGGCCCTTTCGCGGCATTTGACGAAAATCTCGCCTGACGCCAATGCCGCGCCGGTTCAAGTCGCGCCGCCATCGGCTGAGAGTGCGCCTGAACAAGAGCCTGAGCAACCGATTGTCGAGCAGCCAGAGTCGTCCGTTCATGTCGAGGATTCTACCGTCCAGGAACTCCCCGCGAGCGAGCAGCCCCTGGCCACGCCGCCCGAAGCAGTGATTGAAGAATCGCCAGAATCGGCTGCATCACCGGAGGTTCCAACCACAGAGCCAGCGGACGAGATTCCGAACAATCCGCGGCCCGAACAGCCGCAAAACTTGACGGAGGAACCGGTTGCCGCTTTGCCGCCAGCCGATCCGTTCGCGCGAATCTCGCATTTGTTGAAACAGAAAGACGCAGCGCCGAACGACTTCGCGCCGCCGCCTCACGACACACAGGCCGCCGTCGCTGCTGAACCTGAAATGGGCGAGGCAGGGCCAGAACCAACCGAGGAAGTAGCGGAGGAAACACCCGCGGCACGGTCGATTCATGAGGCACCCGTGAGCGCGGCGGAACTGCTGCGCCGCATGGGACATGACATCAACCTGGAAGACGACGCGGAAACCGAGTCAACCCCGGCCCGCCACACCAGCCCGGCCAATGAGCCAGCCGTCGTTCTGGGGTCCAGCCATGCCCGTCCCGAATCTCGCCAGGAGCAGCCGCCGGCAACATCGGCCGGCAACGCTGTCGCCGAAGGTGAGGATGAGTCGATCGACGACTACATGGCCCGGCTGTTGAATCGCGTCCGCACCGTATCCAACGACGCCAAGGACAAGAGCCAGGCCAGGCAGTCCGAATCGTCGTATCGTCCGACTGCGGCACCCGCGAAGCTGGCACCCACACCGATCAAGCCGGTGCTGACCGAGGAAGAGGAAGAGTTGGAGCGGCGAAAACAAGAATATGTCCGGCGGGCTGCCCCGGAATCGACCAGCGATTTGCGGAAGTTCCGCGAGGTCGCCAACATGCAGGCGCGTGCCGCCATTGACACGCATGCGCGCAAGCGGCTGACGAATGTCCGCGGCAACAAGCTATTGGTCGTGGCGACAGCACTGTTGGCGATGGGCAGCCTGTTTGTCCTCAAGTGGCAGGGTATCATTGATTCGTATCTGGGAATTGCCGGCGCCGCCGTCGTGGCGTTGTTTTGGGGCCTGCAATACTTGAGCATCGTATTGCGTTCTCCCAAGCTGCCTAAGCCTCAGCCGGTGTCGCTGCCCGCCGCCGACAAGCCAGCCAGCGAGCCGGTGGAAACGCCGAAAGACTGACCGCGTTCCGCCGACGCTGGCCAACGGCATCCAATCCCACTTCCGCCTGCCCCCTAGCGGCATTGCGCCGCGGCCACCTATAATCGGTACTGGGCCGGGCCTGCCGCCTGGGCGGAGGATATTCCGCCAGTCTTGCGGTTCCGTCACCGGCGGCCCCTTTTTCGGCCTAGTTGTTTTCCGTATTGTCGACCATTGCTTCGCTGGGAGCCGCGATCATGCCGGTGCAAATGGAGTTATCGCGAATCATCATCAGCGAGATCAACGAGCAGCAGGTGATTTACCTGCGCGAGGTGGAAGGTTCGCGGACCTTTCCGATTTTGATCGGCATTTTTGAAGCCACGATGATCGACCGCCGCGTGAAGGGTATGCAGGCCCCGCGCCCGCTCACACACGACTTGCTGGTCAACATGGCCGAGCACCTGGGTGCCGAGTTTCAGGACGTGGTCATCAGCGAACTCAAGGACCACACGTACTTCGCCCGGCTGCGGCTGCGGCACGAGGGGGAATTGATCGAAGTTGATGCCCGCCCCTCGGATGCCATCGTCGTGGCCGTTACCTGCAAGCCGCCACTGCCGATTTACGTCTCCGAGGAAGTTCTGAACGACGTACTGGGCGAGTAGCCAATGGGAATGGTTTATCTGGTCGGGGCGGGTCCGGGCGACCCCGGCCTTATCACCCTGCGCGGCGTGGAATGCCTTGCCCAGGCCGATGTTGTACTGTACGACGCCCTGGTCAATCCTCGCATCTTGCGGCATGCCTCGGCCACCGCGCAACAGATTAGCTTGGGCAAGCATGGCCAAAGCCGCGTTGTGCCACAGGAAGAAGTCAATCGCCAGATGATCGCCGCGGCACGGGCGGGCCAGACCGTCGTGCGGCTGAAAGGGGGCGACCCGGCCGTGTTTGCCCGCGCGGCCGAGGAAGCGGCGGCGCTGGAGGCGGCAGGCATTCCGTATGAAATCGTCCCCGGCGTAACGGCGGCGCTGGCAGTGGCGGGCTACGCCGGAATTCCGCTGACCCATCGCGACTGGTCATCGGCGGTGGCCCTGGTCACGGGGCACGAAAACGACAGCAAGGCCGAGCCGGCCCTGGATTACCGCAGCCTGGCGGCATTTCCCGGTACGCTGGTGTTTTACATGGGCGTTACCAGCGCGCGGCAGTGGACGGCCCAATTGATCGCGGGGGGCAAACCGGCCGATACGCCCGCCGCCATTGTGCGGCGATGTTCGTGGCCCGATCAAATCCTGCATCGCTGCACCTTGGCCACCGTGGCGGAAGTACTGGCCGAGAAGCATTTGCGGCCTCCGCTGGTGGTGGTGGTGGGCGCGGTGGTAAATGCACCCGCCGCCGCTACCTGGTTCACGCAACGGCCCCTGTTTGGCGTCCGCGTGTTGGTTACGCGGCCAGCCGATCAAGCGGCCGGGCTGACACAGCCGCTGGAACAATTAGGGGCGGAAGTCTTGGAGCAACCGGCCATTGAGATTAGCGAACCGCCCGATTGGTCCGCGGCCGATGTAGCGTTGGCCCGGCTGGGCGACTACGACTGGCTGGTCTTTTCCAGCAGCAACGGCGTGAAGGCCACGCTCGACAGGCTCTGCCGCGACGGCCGCGACTTGCGGGCGCTTTGCACCTTACGGCTGGCGGCCGTTGGTCCCGGCACCGCCGAGGAGTTGGCCCGCTATCACTTGCGGGCCGATGTCGTGCCGCCGGAATTTAGAGCAGAGTCCCTAGCCGATGCCCTCTCCGGCGACGCGGCCGGCAAACGCTTCTTGCTGGCCCGCGCCAGCCGTGGACGAGAGATTCTGGCCGAAAGGCTCCGTCAGGCGGGCGGTCAGGTCGATCAAGTCGTGGTTTATCACAGCGGCGATGTGGAACACCCGCGGCCGGAGATCGCGGCGCGTATCGAGCAAGGGACGATCGACTGGATCACCGTGACCAGTTCGGCCATCGCCCGCTCGCTGCATCGCCTGTTCGGCGAGCACCTCCGCCGCATCCGGCTAGCCAGCATCAGCCCGGTCACCACGGCCACCTTGCACGAGCTAGGCCTAACCCCGGCCGCCGAAGCCACGGAATACACGATGCCGGGGCTGGTAGCCGCGATCTTGAGAGAGAATCAGGCATGATTTCTAAACTCCGGCCCGCCCGCGCGGGCCGCAAAGCAATGCCTTTAGACTTCGGCGGCACGATTCGGCCAGGTTTCTCACGCCTCAACACGTCATCAGCCTCGTTCTCAGCGTCGGAAATTTCTGTAGTCCCCTGGCGAACATCGGCGACAAGGTGTACGCTCACCCCGCAATGCTTGGCGATGGCCCGGTCGGACATTTCCGCGCCGGCCGGCAGCGACAACGCGGTTTCCACGGCCCGACGTTTCTCGGCATTGGTCCGCTTCTGGCCGTGGGTAGAGTTCGCGCCGCAGGCGTAGAAAATCGCGTCGTCCAGCGTCCCTTGGTGAATCTCGCAGGGAATCGACTTGAACCCGGCCTGCTCGTTCGCCTGCAACCGGTGAAAGCCGTCGGCCACGTAGTAGCCGTCGCCGTCGAAGAACACGACGATCGGCGGCAGCACCGCCCCGTTCTGAATCGCCGTCAGGTACTCCGCGACGACCGATTCGTCGATCTCTTCGCGGATTTGCGTTCCGCCGTCGGTGCGGATTTCATTGACCTTGACCAACAGCGGCCGGCGAGCTCGCGCCAAATCCATTATCCCCTCCAGGCCCTAGACTTCCATAAGTCCGTGGGCGTTTGCGGCTTGGGGCGTTTGGTCTGGCCAGAGGGGCCAAAAGAAACGCCAGTCAGTTACGACTGGCGAAATATACAGAGTCCTGTATATGCGGTCAATAGGCTATTCTTTATTTTTTGGAATCGCTCCCAACGGGCGTCAGCATCAAGGCTTCCGGCTGGATATTGAGCGCGGCGGCCACCCGCTCGACGATCGCCAGCGTTGGACAGTTGGCACCGGCTTCCATTGCGGCCACAACCGGCTGTTGCACGCCCAGTTTCTTGGCCAACTCGCCCTGCGTCATCTCCAGCTCTTGACGGCGAACCTTGACCGCCTTGACGAAGCGGCGATGCAATTCAGATTTTATTGGCATGTGTTGCATTTACATGTTATACAGGTTACTGTATTAACCGTCAAATGTCGCTTACTTGAGTTTGATCGGAAGGGCGTCGCCACCGTGCAGTTCGCACAAGGCGTTTTCCATGCTGTTGTGGCGCGTGGCGTAACTCTCGTCGATGGAATCCCGGAATGTTCGCGCGGAAGCGTGGGGAATCAGTACGTCGAGTGTTCCGCCGTCTTCGAGATGCAGAACCAGATTGATCCCCGGTTCCGTCATGCTCAAGCGCGACACGCAAGCGAATTGACGAACGAGCTTGGACACTGAGGAAACTTCCACCAAGGAAATCGGCCCAACACAGCCCGGTAGGGTTATGCGGGCCGCAACGATAAGGAGATCGAATTCATGCGAATGGCGGGGACAGGATTCGAACCTGCGACCTCGAGGTTATGAGCCTCGCGAGCTACCGGGCTGCTCCACCCCGCGTCAGTGGATGGCGTTTGGCCGTCAACATGCCTTATCGGCAATGTAACCAACCGAACTAATGGCATTTTAACGTGATTTCGCCATCGGTCGAGGGGGGCCAGCCCTGTTTTCTTGGGCACTCTCCGCGCAATTGTTCAGCCAACCGGCGGGGTCGCCTATGTCAGGGCGTGCGGCTACGGCGTACTACTACGTGGCCGCCAGGCTGTGTTGCGGGTGCAGACGGGCCGACTGGCGGATGGCGATGCGGTTGATGGCGTTGAGGAAGGCTTTGGCGCTGGCCTCGACGCTGTCGGTGGAAACGCCGCGGCCGCGATAAAGCTGGCCGTCGTGCTCCACCTCGACGTTGACTTCGCCTTGGGCATCTTTGCCGACCGTTACGGAATGGACGCGAAAATCCTTGCATTTGACCGATACGCCCGTCAGTTTTTCGATCGCCAGAAACACGGCGTCAACCGGGCCGTCGCCACAGGTCATCTGCGTGCCGACCTCGTGTTCGCCTTGCTTCAGCCGCAGCGAAACGGTGGGCTTGATGCCGCTGCCCGACGCGATCAGATACGACACAATCGACCAGCTTTCCGGCAGATCATGCATTTGTTCGTCGATCAGCGCGGCGATGTCGGCGTCGTAGATCTCCTTCTTCTTGTCGGCCAGGGCCTTGAACCGCTCGAACACACTTTGAAGTTGCTCCGGCGTGAGATGGTAGCCCAGGGCTTGCGCCCGGTCGGCCAGGGCCGCCCGTCCACTGTGTTTGCCCAGCACCAGGTCGGTCTTGGCCAGGCCGACATCCTCGGGCCGCATGATCTCATAGGTGCTGCGTTCCTTGAGCATGCCGTCCTGGTGAATGCCCGCCTCGTGGGCAAAGGCGTTACGGCCCACGATCGCCTTGTTCCGCTGCACCAGCAGTCCGGTCACGTTAGAGACCAGCCGGCTCAGCGGCACCAGGCGGCGGGTGTCGATATTGGTGCCGCAGTGGTAGACATCGGCCCTCGTCCGCAGCGCCATCACCACTTCCTCCAGCGAACAATTGCCGGCCCGTTCGCCGATGCCGTTGATGGTGCATTCGATCTGGCCGGCTCCCGCCTCAACCGCGGCCAGGCTATTGGCCACCGCCAGCCCCAGGTCGTTGTGGCAGTGAATGCTGATCACGGCCTGTTCTATGTTCGGCACGCGCTCTTTCAGCGTGCGAATCACGCGATGCATGTGGGCCGGCGTGGCGTAGCCGACGGTATCGGGAATGTTGACCGTGGTGGCACCTGCCTCTATCGCCGCCGTGACAACCTGGCACAGGAAGTCAGGCTCGGTGCGGGCGGCGTCCTCGGGCGAGAACTCGATATCGGGGCAATACCCGCGGGCCCGTGTGACGCCGGCCACGGCGCGGCGGATGATTTCCTCCTTGTTCATCTTGAGCTTGAATTCGCGATGGATAGCGCTGGTGGCCAGAAAGACGTGAATCCGCGACCGCTCGGCCCCGCGCAGGGCCTCCCAGGCGCGGTCGATATCCTGGTCGTTGCAGCGGGCCAGCCCGCAGATGGTTGTGCCGCGGATATGCTCGGCCACGGCTTGGACGGCTTCAAAGTCGCCGGGCGAGGCGATGGGAAAACCGGCCTCGATTACGTCAACCCCCAGCGCGGCCAGGGCCTGGGCGACTTCCAGCTTCTCGGGAATGTTCATGCTGGCGCCGGGCGATTGTTCGCCATCGCGGAGCGTGGTATCGAAGATGGTGATGCGTCGTGTGTCGGACATGGGCCTGGTTCTCTCTGAACAAAATCCAACAAAAAAACCCCGCGGCGATTTGGGCCACGGGGTTCGGTACATTTTCCGGAAGAAAAGCGTGTACGAACGAACCCTAAGGCCCACGCAAGCGACGGCGTCGCAACAATAGGGCTAGTAGGTTCGTCGACCGCATGGATCATCTCGGTTCGATTCAATGAACTTCCATCTGCTGTATAAAACATTACCCCCGAACGCTGGCTGGGTCAAGTTCGCAGTGTCAGGAGCGTTACGGTTTACCCAACCGCGCTGACCGTTCGTTTTGGCCGCTAGCAAGGGGAAAACCGCGGCGACAGGCTGGTACGAAGTACTTTCTTCTGGCGTGTCGAGGCTCTATAATCCGCGTGAGGCAGCGGTCTTTATCAACTGGCGCTGGAAGAGGTTTGCATTGATTTCCGTCGATCACGCCGCCGTGGACCTCGCCGAGCCGGTTCCCCCCGCTGGTTTGCGCGGCGCGCTTACCGAACCCAAGTTCGCCGCCGGCGATGCTTTTCATAAAGAGGTCCGCCGCCGGGTCGAGCAATACTTTCAATCGACCGGGCGAAAACAACGCGACTGCCCGCGGATGTATTTCAAGACAGCGCTGGTGCTGGGCTGGTTCGCCTCGTCCTACGCGCTGCTGGTATTTTGGTCGGCTAATTGGTGGCAAGCCATTCCCCTGGCGGTTTCACTGGCACTGTCGATGGCGGCCATCGGCTTCAATATCCAGCACGACGGCGGGCACGGCGCGTACTCCAACCGCCCCTGGGTCAACCGGCTGATGGCCATGTCGTTGGACATGTTGGGGGGCAGTTCGTACGTCTGGCATTGCAAGCACAACCAGGTCCATCACAGCTTCGCGAACATCACCGGCCACGACGACGACATCAACCTGGGCTTGCTGGGCCGGCTATCGCCCCATCAAAAGCGGTTCAATTTTCATCGCTGGCAACATTGGTATCTGGCGTTTTTGTACGGGCTGCTCCCCATCAAGTGGCAGTTCTACGACGACTTCCGCGATGTATTGCTGGGCCGCGTGGGCGCGCACCGCTTCCCCCGGCCCAAGGGCTGGAATCTGGCCGGCTTTCTGGCCGGCAAGATTTTGTTCTTTTCGCTGGCACTGGTGGTCCCCTTGATGCTGCATTCGCCCGGCGTGGTGCTGGCGGTCTACTTGTGCGTCTCGCTGGTGCAGGGGATCACGCTGAGCATTGTGTTTCAGTTAGCCCACTGTGTCGAGGAAGCGGCCTTTCCCATGCCGTTGGCCGATACCGGCCGCATGGAGGCCCCCTGGGCCGTCCACCAGGTCCAGACAACGGTCGATTACGCCCGCGGCAATCGGCTGATGTCTTGGTTCGTGGGGGGACTGAACTTTCAAATAGAACATCATCTGTTTCCCCGCATCTGCCATTTGCACTATTCGGCCTTGTCGCCGCTGGTGGAACAGACCTGCCGCGACTTTGGCGTTCGGTATGCGGCACACGAGTCGTTCTGGTCGGCGCTAACTTCGCACTTCCGCTGGCTGCGACGCATGGGATTGCCCGCCAGCGATAGCCCGCCGGCCGCGCCAGAAGCGGCTATCTGACGGGCTGGTTTTCCTCGCCATGCACCATCGCAAAACCAACTGGCGGCGATTGTTCCGCCTGATTGCGCTGGCATTGATGGTCACATTGTCGCTGTTGACCTTTCCTTCCAGCATTCCCTGGATGGCCGCTATTTGGGTTGGATTGGCGGTGTATTCCTTGGTTCGGGGAGGCTACGGAAGTCCAGTCTTGGTGGTTGGCGCGACGATTCTATTGGTAAAGCGAATTGATTGGCCGCCGCTGCTTATCGTACTGGCAATTTTTTCGGCAACGATTTTGGTGATTGAGTTGATTGCCTGGCGGCGGCATGCGGCATGGACGGGTCGAACGAAAAAGCTCGCGGCTAGTTTGCTCGGCTGTGGATGGCTGCTATTTGCTTGGGATTGGGACCGTAGTTCGCACAGCAGTCGGGGCGAAACATTCGTCTGGCGGGAAGGTCGCACGATTGTCTGTCTGGGTGACAGTCTGACGTCGGGCGATCCACCCGTCGGCGGCTATCCCAAAGTTCTGCCCGAACTCCTCGGGCGGCCGGTGGTGGACATGGGCGTGGCCGGTATCAGTTCGTCCAATGGTGTCCGTCGGCTACCGGAAGTCCTGGCTTCGCGGCCGCAAATCGTGGTACTCGAACTTGGCGGTCACGATTTCTTGCAAGGTCACTCGCGACAATCTCTTCAAGACAATCTGGAACAGATCATCGTCACATGCCGGGCGTGCGATGCGGAGGTTGTGTTGATGGAGGTTCCGCGCGGATTTGTGTACGACGCCTATGCGGGGCTGGAACGCCAATTGGCTCGCCAGTACGACTTGGAACTCGTAGCGGATACGCCCATTCGCAAGCTGGTGCTGTGGGGACCATTCGCACCACCGGGCCTTTGGATGAAAGAGTCGCGACTGAGCGACGATGGCCTGCATCCTAATGCACGCGGCAACGACGTACTGACGCTGGCGGTGGCCACGGCCATTCGTCGGTTGGCCAATCGTTAGCTCCCCGCCTCCTTGCCAACTCAGGCGGCACGGTACAATGATTCGCTATGACCGCATCGATCCAACCTTGGCCCGCCATGCGCGCTTCTGTTTGGCGGCTGAAGACCTGTTCACTGGAACTCCCCGCCGTCCCGCGGGTGATGGGGATTGTCAACGTTACGCCGGATAGTTTTTCCGACGGCGGACAGTTTGCCAGCACCGAGGCGGCCGTTGAGCGGGCATTGCAACTGGTAGCCGACGGAGCCGATCTGCTCGATATTGGGGGCGAAAGCACGCGTCCCTATGCCACCGAGGTCGATGCGCGCGAAGAACTGCGGCGCGTGTTGCCGGTCATCGAAAAGCTGCGTGACAAAACCACGGTGCCGCTGTCGATCGACACCTCGAAGGCGCTCGTGGCTCGTGAATGCCTGGCGGCTGGAGCCGAGATCATCAATGACGTGACGGGCTTGGAGGGCGACCCGGACATGCTGGCCGTAGCCCTGGAATCCCGGGCGGGCGTGTGTGCCATGCACATGCAGGGAAATCCCCAGACCATGCAGGACCAGCCGCAATACGTCGATGTGGTGCGGGACATTTCAAAGTATCTGCTAGCACGCCGTGATGCCTTGCGGCGGGCGAGCCTGGAACCGGAGCGAATCTGCCTCGATCCGGGTATTGGCTTTGGCAAGACGCATCAACACAATTTGACCTTACTAGCGGGTTGCCAATCATTTCATTCGCTAGGCTGCCCTTTGCTGGTGGGGCCGTCGCGCAAAGGTTTTATCGCCAAGGTCTTGGGCCAGCCGCAAGCCGACCGGGACGCCGGCACCGTGGGAGTCTGCCTGTCGCTGGCCCAACAAGGGGTGCAGATCTTACGGGTTCACAACGTGGCGCTGCTCAAGCCAGCATTGCTGCTGTTTGCCGCTAGCGGCGGCGTATCGGGGCAGGCGCTGCAACTAGCACCCGCCGAATCGCCACAACGGCGTTGACCCCGCGCAGGGGTCCAGCGATACTCCAAATTGGGACGAAAGCCGCCTCATCCCGGCGCTTTCCCGATGTGAGAGCGGGAAGGTAGATTCCGCCTGCCGGGCGGAACCTGGAACTGTATTGAACCTTACAACCGCCGCGGGTTCCTTCCGGCAGAAGGAACGTACCTATCGCCCACACGCAACCCTTGCCGCCCGTAGCTGTTATGTCCATCGCCTCACTCCCCGATCTGGAACAGTATTGCCTGGATGTGGCTAAGCGCGCGCAGCGGGCATCCGTGGAACTGCTAGAGGCATCGGGCGCGGCCAAGAATGAATGGCTGCGGCTGAGCGCCAAGCTGCTGCGAGAGAGAACGGCCGCGCTGTTGGAAGCCAACGCTCGCGACCTGGAGGCGGCCCCCGGTTTTGGGTTAACCGCGGCGGCTGTTGACCGGTTGCGGCTGACGCCCAAAAGCATCCAGGGCATGGCCGATGCCTTGGACGAAATCGCCGCCATGAACGATCCGGTGGGCGAAGTGCTGGAATCGAGCGTGCGGCCCAACGGGCTGCAAGTCAGCAAGGTGCGCGTGCCGCTGGGGGTGGTGTTCTTCATCTACGAATCGCGGCCCAATGTCACTGCGGATGCGGCGGCGCTGTGCGTAAAGAGCAGCAACGCGGTCATTTTGCGCGGCGGCAAAGAGGCGGCCCATTCCAATCAGGCGATCGCCGAGCTGCTGCGCGAAGCGGCAGCCGACGTGGGGCTGCCAGCCGACGCGGTGCAATTGGTCGGCACGCCCGACCGCGATGCGGTAGGGCATTTTCTGCGCCTGCCCGAGTACATTACGTTGGCCATTCCCCGCGGTGGCGAGAGCCTGATCCGCCGGGTGGCGGCCGAAGCACAAATGCCGGTCATGAAGCACTACGCCGGCAACTGCCACGTCTACGTCGATTGCGCGGCCGACCTGAACATGGCGGAGCGGATTGTCGTCAACGCCAAATGCCAGCGGATGGGCGTCTGCAACGCGGCCGAGTCACTACTGGTCCACGCCGACGTGGCCGAAAAGTTCGTGCCCGATGTGTGCCGCGCGCTGATGGCGCAAGGGATTGAAATTCGCGGTGACGAGCGTATTTGCCGGTTGGTGCCCGGCTGTACCGCCGCGGCCGAGTCGGACTTTTCCGCGGAGTTCCTGGGACCGGTCATTTCCGCCGCCGTGGTTGATTCGCTGGAACAGGCGATCGAGCATATCGCCCGCCACGGTTCGCAACATACGGAAACCATTGTCACCGGCAGCCTGGCCGCCGCGCGAACCTTTACGGCCCGCGTCGATAGCTCGGCCGTAATCGTCAACGCCAGCACGCGGTTCAACGATGGCGGCTGCCTGGGGCTGGGGGCGGAGATCGGCATCAGCACCGACAAGTTCCACGCCCGCGGGCCGTGCGGTTTGAAGGAACTGACCACCTATAAATACGTTGTGCATGGCGACGGACAGATACGCGAGTAATCAACATGTGCGGATGAGTGATGGCGATTGTACTCCCTCTCCCTCTGGGAGAGGGCCGGGGTGAGGGTTGGCTGATTGGAAAACTTTTCGCCGCCCCCCCCTCACCCCAACCCTCTCCCGGAGTACCGGGCGAGGGAGCTTGAAGACGACGGACAGATACGCGAGTAAGCGGCAATAGCCCACGAGGAGCCAGGGATGGCCAACGAAGTACTCAGCCAGGAAGAAGTCGAAAGCTTGCTCTCGGCGCTCGACCAAGGGGCCCGCCCCGCGCCCTCGCGGCGCGATACGACCAGGCCGGTGGGGCCCGCGCCGACGATCCGCACGCGCGAAAAAGTCACCACATACGACTTCAAGCGGCCCGAGCGCGTGGGCAAAGAGCAAATGCGCGCGTTGCAATCGCTGCACGAGGGGTTTGGCCGCAACTTTGGCGCGGCGTTGTCGGGCTTGCTGCGGTCGATGGTCGAGGTCAAGCTGACCAGCGTTGACCAGTTGACCTACAGCGAGTTCGTGTTCAGCCTGGAGAACCCCACTTGCTTTAATCTGCTCAAAGCCGATGCGCTCGACGGCAACCTGATTCTGGATATCAATCCGTCCATCCTTTATCCGATTATCGACCGGCTGCTAGGGGGCGGCCGAGAGGGGGTGGCACCCGCCCGGCGGCCGTTGACCGAGATCGAACTGCGGCTGGTCACCAAAATCACGACGTTGTTTCTGGTCGAAATGCGGCGGGCCTGGGAGAACGTGCTGAACCTCGACCTGTCGGTGGTTCGCGTGGAGAGCAACCCGCAACTGGTGCAGATCATTCCGCCAAACGAGGTGGTGGTGCTGATCAGCTTTGAGTTGACGCTGCACGACGATGTGCGGGGGATGCTCAACTTGTGCATTCCGTTCAACTCCATCGAGCGGATCGGCAGCAAGCTCTCGTCCAACAATTGGCTGGCCTATGGCCGGCGCGATGCGTCGCCGGAAACGGCCCGCCAGATCGGCGGCAACCTGCAGGGATCGCAAGTGCAACTGGTGGCGCAGTTGGCGGTCTCGACGATTACCACGGGCGACCTGATTGGCCTGCGCGTGGGAGACATCATCACGACGGAGCAAGACGTGCGGCAGCCGCTGTTGGTGCAGATCAGCGGGTTGAACAAATATCTGGGCTTCGCGGGTGCTTACAAGGGACGCAAGGCGATACGTATTGAGTCGGCCACGCCGGGCGAAGCGGCCAAGAGCAAGAAGCCCCCGAGCGCGGCGTAAGGTACTTACGCGCTTTTTCTCCCTCTCCTCTGGGAGAGGGAGCAAGTGTGGAAGTTGCGCGGCGCAAAGTCCCGGGACATCACGGTTTGACGACGATCAATTCGAGATAGCGGTCGCCGTTGGTCCGCGGCAATACGACGTCCACGTAATCCAGAATCGCCAAGTTGTAGCGAGTCAAAGCCGACAGAAAATCGAACGATTCTTGGGTCTGGATCTCGACCGCCGCCAGCAATTCGTCGATCACCCGTTCGTTCAGCTTGTACTCGGTGGCTGCCTGCGCGCGGGCCGAATCGGCCAGCACCACGGCAGCCGCCCGGTCGATCAAGGCATCGAAGCGGCCTCCCACCGCCGCGGTCGCCAAACGCTCTCGGGCAGAGGGAGCCGCCGATTGATCGACACGGTACCGCCCGGCATGGGGCGATGTGCTGGGCAGCAGCCAGGGTCCATCCAGGGGACGGCCAGCCAGGCGGGTTAGCTCCAATTGCGCTTCTTGCATGGCCAGCCGGCCTTCCATCAAGGCTGCCTCAGCGGCCAGTTTCGCGGTACGCAGTTCCACCATGGCCCGCGCACCCGACTCTGTCTTGCGCTTGTCGAGCAAGATGGGCGTGTAATCGCAAAGCTGCTTGAACTGTTCCGCCAGCACATGTTGCCGCGCCACTTGTTCGCGGGCCTTCCAATAGGCCGCGGCCAGCGCGTGGCGCTGGCCAGGCGCGGCCTGGGCCAGCACTTCGTCTAGCGCGGTGCGCGTGCCGCTGTCGGGTGGCAAGTGCTGGTCAAAGTGCAGCGAGACGGCTAGCTGGTGGGTCCGCTTGACCGGGCTAAGCGATGTAAGAGCCGCGTAGAGGGGCGAGTCGATATGTTGCGTATCGGCACCGGCGGGGGTGGATTCCACGCCTTCAAACGGGTCGGCAAAGCGACGTCCACCCGCCCGCGCCACAAACCGGCGAACGGGCCGGCCGGCCGAATTCTCGGACTCACTCGCTTCCCCGTCGATAGCTGGCGGCTTGTCGGCATCGGAAGGGCGAACGGCGGGTGTCGGCGTGTTGGGCCGCTTGTTGGGAGGGGACACGGCAGGCAATGCCGCGCCATCGGCGGGCAAGGGTGACTTGATCATCATCGACACCAGTTCCGTGACGGCCGTTTGTTCGCCTCCCGCCGCTACCGCGTATTCCGCGATCTCGCCATTGTACAACTCGATGGAGGCAATGAATGCCCGGCGGTGCCGCTGCAAATCGGCCAGCCGAGCCACAATCTCTGCCAGCTTGGTCTGACCCAGTTTGAACGACTCGGCCGCTGTCACCGCCGAATCCTCGGCGGACAGGATGGCATCGGCCCGCAGGTCGATGACCTGGCGTTGCAACGGCAGGGCACGGTCGATATACCGCAAGCGTGGCGAGACATTCCGCGAGCCAAAAACCTGTTGGTACAACGTGCGGTATTGGCCGACATGCGGTTCGTCCGAAGGCAACGGCAGATTGTTCTTATCAACCCCGCCCAGGGCCGTCGCCAGTTCATGCTGGGCCAACAGGGCCTCCAGTTCAGCCTCCCGCATGCGGGCCCGCGAGGTTGATTGTTCGATTTGCAGCCTGTCGGCCAGGGGTTGCTCATTGAGCGGCTTGACGCGCACGGCGGCCGGCTGTGGCGGCTCCTCCGGCACAATCAAGGTCATGAACCGTTGATGTTCATCGACCGCGTAGTGGTATTCGCACAGCGCATGGCTAAGCTTCCAATACAGCCGGGTCACTTCCAGATGTTTGCCCCGTTCCGCCAGCGACAGGGCTGTTGCCAGGCTCAACGGTTGGCCGGAAAGCTCTACGCCAGTCTTGGGGGCGGCCAGCGCCTCGCGCAGCAATTCCACCGCGCCCAGGTGATGTTTGATCGGTTTGACATCGACCAGCGGGCGGCCGGAAGGCTCAGGCTCAATAGCTGGCGGCGATACAACCGCGGGCGGAGCGGCTGCCGGCGGTTCGGGGGTGGCCGGCTCTGGCTCAAGCGGGCCGTCAGCCTCGGCCGGAGTGGCGGGCGCCGCCGGACGCGGTGTACCCGTTGCTGGCCGAGGCGTGCCGGTCGCGGGGCGGGGAGTGCCCGAACCCCGGGGAGGCGTGAAACGCGGCTTGTCGTCGGCCTGTGCCAAAGCCGATACGGCAATCAGTAGTCCACCAATCCACATGTTGTTCGTCCTCGACCGATAGCGGTGCCATGCACTGGGGCCGCCGCCAAAAAACGTCACGGCCTAAACCGGGCGATCATGGGCGTTCCCTAAGGCTACTCTAATTCTTGGTCACCCGATAAGCCAGATGCCTATCCAAGAACGCCAATAACCGGACAAGTGCCGAATCTATGCTGGCAGCGCTATCATCCTGTCATCCCGAAGGCTTTTCGCCGCCGGACTGGGCCGCTACGGGCTTTTGCCGAACTCGTAAATCCCTTGGCCGGTGGGGGAGGCGATGAGGAAGTAGACTTCACCTTGTTCGTCCTCACCGAACGACAGAACCGGCGTTTTGGGGCCGGGGATTGTGCGGTTGGAGACGACACGTTTTTGCTTGGCGTCGTACTTCAAGGCCCACACGATGCCGGTAATGTAGTCGGCATAAAGGTAGCTGCCTTCCAATTCTGGCACCTTCTTGCCGCGATAGACATGGCCGCCGGTGATCGACTTGCCGGTATCGTGGTGGTATTCCCAGATCGGCTCGACGAGGTCCTTGCGTACATCGACGCCCCGCGCACCGAACGGGTGCTGCCCCTCCCGCAGATTCCAACCGTAGTTTTTGCCCGGCTTGACGATGTTGATCTCTTCCCACAAGTTCTGGCCGACATCGGCCAGCCAGCAGTCGCCCGTCTTGCGGTCGAGCGAGAACCGCCACGGATTGCGAAAGCCGTATGCCCAAATCTCTGGCTGGGCATCCTTTTTACCCACAAACGGATTGTCCTTGGGAATGGCATACGGCTTGTCGCCATCCTTGTGGTCAACGTCGATCCGCAGCAGCTTGCCCAGCAAGGTATCCAGGCTTTGGCCGTTGGCGTACAGGTCGTTGCCAAACCCGCCGTCACCCAAGGCTACATAGAGATAGCCGTCCGTCCCAAAGCAGACCGTGCCGCCGTCGTGATTCCAAAACGGATGCTCGATGCGAAGCAAGACCTCTTCCGAGGATGGATCGGCCTGTTTGGGGTTATCGCTCTTCAGACGGAACCGCGACAGCAAATTGACATACGGCGCGTCGGCCTTGTTGGGCGTGTAGAACACGAACAGCTCGCCGTTCTCCTTAAACTTGGGATGAAACGTCACTCCCAGCAGGCCCTCTTCGTTGGTCTTGTCGCTGTAGCGCACGCGGTCGGTAATATCCAAGAAGATCTCGGTCTTGGCCGGCTTGTTTTGATTGGCGAAGACGTGGACCGTGCCGTGCTGTTCGGCGACAAACACCCGGTTGCTGCCATCGCCGGCGTGCGTCAGCACGATCGGCCGCAAGGGGACGATCTCACCAGCGTCGGTTTCGCCCTGCCAACCAGTCCATTCCAAATCGGGAAAGGCCACCTTGGCGGCCAACGGCAGCGGGGAGTCATCGACTGCCTCGTCTGGCACCTCGGCGGTCAAGGCGGTCAGCGTGCCGCCCATCATATCGGGCACCAGGATCATCTTCGCGGAGGCGTCCAGGCAAATATCGGCCGCCGATTTGAAACCCGACGCCAGCAACTTGGGCTTATCGCCCGACCGGCCAATGACAAACACGCGGCCATCCTTCCAATCGCTGGTGAACAGCCGGCCGTGGCGGTCCCACGCCAGGCCGTCGGTGCCACCCAGGCCATCGGCCAGCTTTTCGTAAGAGCGGTCGGCCAGTTTGATGCGATACAGCGTCCCCGTGCCAAAGTCCCCCAACAACAAGTGCGAGGCCCCATCCAACAGCAGGCCGTTAGGAGTGCTTAGCTCTGGCAAGTTCTTTTGGTTGACGACGACATCGACCAGCCCGCGGGTGGAAATACGATAGACCGCGCCGTCGTTGCCCATCAGGTCGCCGGAATCGCTGACGAACAGCGTGCCGCTTTCGGCATCGACGGCCAGATCGTTCAAGAATTTGGGCGTGGTGGGAAAAGCATTGGCCGGGGCAAACCGCTTGAGCAGCCCCGTTTTGTCGATTTGCAGCACATGGCGCTTGTCGGCCACGAACAGCGAACCGTCATGGGCTACCAGTCCCTTCGGGTCGTCCAAGCCTTCGACAAACGGCACCGCCTTTCCGTCTTCAACCACCACGATCGAGCCGTCGCCGTCAACGTCGAACTCGCCGATCACGCTGATATAGGTGCGGCCATCACTGCCAATGGCCACCGACTCTGGGTTCTTCAAACCGGTTAGCAGCGGCTTGGGCATGGCGTCAGCCGCCACCACGGACCCAAAAGCAGACAACGCCAGCAACGCGGCGGCAACAAGACGAAACAGTGGCATAAGGGGCAAATCCTGGTGCAAAACGGTGGGAAGTAGCGGGCAAGCCAAGGCTGGTAGCATACGTCGCGGAAACGGGGGGATCAACCACGGCCCCAGGCTATCACCGGCAAGGGCAGCGGCGGATGCTTGCAAATCCCCAAGCCGGGAAGAATTGTGTCTTGCTTACCAGAATGGCGGTGAAATAATAATCGTTGGAAAAAGCTGGCGTCCTTGGCAATCGTGAATCATCGAGGCTATTTCGGACATTTTCCATGCCGCCATTCTCGGAACTCTTTCCGGCCATTCTCTTGAGCGGCACGCGCATTTCGGCGCTGTCGTTTTTAATGAAAACCCAAACAGATCGAGCATCACTTTATTGAGAAAGCGCAGCCCATCATGGCCACGACAATCGACTCCGGCACGGCCAACACAAGGTCGCTCTCGCTGCAAACCATCGTCGATCGGAATACTCTGGTTTGGTGGGGGTTGATACTGGCCTCGGTCCTTTTGGCGGTTTTCGTCACGCCCTGGGGGGCCTTGTTCTGGCTGGTGGCGCTGGTGTTCTACGATGTTCTGTTGATACTCGGCAAGGCGGTGCTGTTCGATTCGCAGTTGCGCGTGCGGCGAAACTACCAGTGGATCCACAATCTCTACGATAACACCACCGGCAGCGGCCGCGACCTGGGCTTCAACCTTGTCATCAACGGCGAATTGTCGCAGCGGGCTAAATTCAAACACATGGCCGAGCAATTGCAGTTGCGGCCAGGCATGACGGTTTGCGACGTCGGCTGCGGGTACGGCGACTGGTTGCGGTACTGCCGCGACGAGTTGAATTGTGAGGTCGTGGGGATCAACATCACCCCCGAGCAAGCGGAATATGCCCGCCGCGAATACGGGCTGGAGGTCCACGTCACCAATTGGAAGCGGATTCTGACCGACGCGGAACTACAACGGGCCTTGTACGGCCGTTTTGATGCCGTGACATTCATGGACACGGTCGAACACTACGTGAGCATGGAAGACCGGCGGAACCTGGCCAAGCAAGAACAGATCTATTCCGACATGTGCTTGATGGCCAGCAATATGCTGCGCCCCGATTCGCCATCCCAACGCGTCTTCATTTCCTGCCTGCATCAGACCCGCCGTCCGCGCGACTGGAAGTTCTACTGGCATTCCTACTTCATGGACAAGCTCTACTCGGGCCATTACCCCTTTATCGACGAAGGCCCGCTGAAGCTTTGCCGCCCCTGGTTTGACGTGCTCGAGATGGAAGACAAGACCGAGGACTACCGCCTGACGGGCGTGAAAGACCGCAAACACTTCCAAGCGGTACAGATCCAATGGACGCCGCGCAAGTGGCTGTACATCGCCTTGATGTTGCTAGTCGATCCTTTCGTGATCCATCGGCTCGTCTACTACGGACGCGACTCATGGATGTTTTTTTACGGCGAAAACGCCTACAGTGAGGAATACGACCCAGAGTACCGCCGCCAGGTCAGCCGGGTCTTGCTCTACTGGATAACCCTCGAGAGTAATCGGCGGCCCTCCGCCAGTACGAACGCCGAGACCGGCCAGAAAGCGAACATTGCTTTGGAAACAGCATGAATTGCCGGCCGATGTCGCTGCATCAGCAGATGTGGGCCACCAGTCGCGTATTCAGGCGATCTGCCCATAGCCGACACGGCTAGTGGGGCGATACAATCCAAGGTTCACCTCTGCCGTCTGCCTTGGTTTGAAAACAAGGTAAAGGCCGCCTGCCGGGCGGTATCTCGACATCATTGGAATCCCGCGGCCGCCGCGGGTTCCCATGGGCAGAGGAAACCTACCTACGCGAGTCCATTGAATGCCCCCCATGCTCGATCTGGATCAAGAGATAACGGCCGCGCCGACGCAGTCGCCGGAGCTAATGTCGCCGGCCGGCGACTGGGATTGCTTGCGCGCGGCGATCGAAAATGGGGCCGACGCGGTCTATTTTGGATTGCAAGGTCACAACGCCCGGGCGCGGGCAGCCAATTTTCAGGCGGACGAGCTCGATCGTATCTTTGGGTTGTTGCATCGCCGCGGGGTGAAGGGGTATGTCACCGTCAATACGTTGGTTTTTCCGGACGAACTGCGCGGCGTCGAGGAACTGCTACGTAAGATTGCCGGGGCCGGGGCCGACGCCATCATCGTGCAAGACGTGGCCGTGATTCGCCTAGCGCGGGCGTTGTGCCCCGACCTGCCGATCCACGCTTCGACCCAGATGACGCTGACCAGCGCAGAGTCGATCCGGTTCGTGGAGGAACTGGGGGTGGAACGGGTGGTCGTGGCTCGCGAGCTGTCGATCGACGAAATCCGCCGCATTCGCCGGGCCACGCGGATGGAGTTGGAAGTCTTCATTCACGGTGCCTTGTGCGTCGCCTATTCCGGCCAATGCCTGACCAGCGAAGCCCTAGGGGGCCGCAGCGCCAATCGCGGACAATGCGCACAGGCTTGCCGCCTGCCGTATGAAGTTATCCAAGACGGCCAGCCCGTCGATCTGGCCGAGGTGCAATACCTGCTTAGCCCGCAAGACCTGGCGGCCTACGCCTTGGTTCCGGACCTGGTTCGGTTGGGCATCGAGGGGCTCAAGATCGAAGGCCGCCTGAAAACCCCGGAGTACGTGGCCAACATTACCCGGCACTACCGGCAGGCGATTGATGCCGCGTTGGCGGGCCAGCCCGTGGAGTTCACGCCGCGGCAGGTGGAAGAGATGAAGATGTCGTTCTCGCGCGGCTTTTCGCCCGGCTGGCTGGCGGGCAACAACCACAAGCGGTTGGTGGAGGGGCGCTGCCCGCGTAAGCGCGGCGTGTTTGTCGGAACGGTGAAAGAAGTCCGCCTCGACCGCGTGGCCGTGCAATTGACCTCCCCTTTGAAGCGTGGCGACGGCGTGGTGTTCGATCGCGGGCGTCCGGCCGAGCCGGAACAAGGAGGCCGCGTGTACGAGGTCTTTGCCAGAGGGCAATCGCTGACCGAGCCCGTTTCCACCGGACTTGTCGAGTTGGCGTTTGGCCGAGATGCGCTCGATTTCTTGCAGATTGAAGCGGGGCACAAACTGTGGAAGACCGACGATCCCGAGCTGAACAAGCGGTTGCGGCAAAGCTTTTCAGCCGCCGACCCGCGACATCGCGTGCCGCTGGATATTCGTGTACAGGCCGCGGCCGGCCAGCCGCTGCGGATTCAATGCAGCGCCCAGAACGGCGCGCAGGCGCAAGTAGAGTCGCCCCAACCGTTGGCCGTGGCGATGAAACATCCGCTGTCGATGGAGACGCTCCGCGAGCAGCTTGGCCGGCTGGGCGGCAGCCCGTTTGAACTGCGAAACCTGTCGGCCAAAATCAGCGGGCAGCCGATGGTTCCGCATAGCGTGTTTGGTCAGGCGCGGCGCGAGATGCTGGCCTGCCTCGACCGCTGGCATGACGAACAGCCGCGCCGGCAACTGGCCGCCAGTTCGGCCCTAGATGCATTGCGGGCCAGCATTCCCGCGCCCGACAATAACGGCCTAACCGAGCAGCCAGCGCCGCAACTCCATGTGTTGTGCCGCACGCTCCCGCAAGTCAGGGCCACGTTGGAGGCGGGCGTCCGCCGTGTCTATGCGGACTTTGCCGACTTGCGGCAATACGCTGCCGCGGTTCGGGCAGCCCGCGCGGCCGGGGCGACGATCTTCCTGGCCACGCCGCGGATTCAAAAGCCCAAGGAAGGGCCCCTGTTTCGCTACTTGTTGCGGCCCGAGGCCGACGGCATTCTGGTGCGCAATCTGGGCAGCCTGCTGTTCTTCACGCGGCGGAACGTGCCCGTGGTGGCCGACTTCTCGCTCAACACCGCGAATGAATTGACGGCGCAACTTTACCGAGAACGCGGCGCGTTGCGGGTAACCGCCTCTTACGACTTGAACCGCGAGCAACTGTTTGACCTGGCCGCCGCTTTGCCGCCCGACTGGTTGGAGGTTGTGGTCCACCAGCACATGCCGATGTTTCACATGGAGCATTGCGTGTTTTGCGCGGTCTTGTCACCCGGCACCAACCGCACCAACTGCGGACGTCCTTGCGATAGCCATACCGTGGAGCTGCGCGACCGGGTTGGCATGGCCCATCCATTATCAGCCGATGTCGGCTGCCGCAATACCTTGTTCAATGCCGTTCCGCAAAGCGCCGCCGAGGAAGTTGGCGCCTTGGTCTCCCGTGGCGTGCGGCACTTTCGCATTGAACTGTTGCGGCAATCGCCCGAGGAAATCGCCCAGACCGTGGCCCTGTACGGCGATCTGCTAGCGGGAGCGGCGAACGGCCGCGATGTCTGGACCAGGCTGCGGGCCAGCAACACCATCGGCGTCACCCGCGGGCCGCTAGGGACGTAAAGTCGTCGTCGGCATTTCTTGTAGGAGGAGTTTCCGACGCCTAAAGCCGACTCCCGCCTTTCTGGCAACTTCGACGAAAGTCTGGCGGTCGATTGGTCGATAACAGACCCGCCGCGATAGGCCATTCGATGCCCGCGGATACCCTTTTGACCAGAAAGCACGCCAGCGACGCATGTGGTGCCAGGACTGCCAGCAACAAGTTTCCGTGCGCCTGAAACCGGGTGACAACGGGGTTCGCTGCGCGCAGTGCGGGACCAAAGTCGCCGCGCCCAGCCATGAGCTGCGCTTTGATGCCGCGCCGGCGGCTTCCGTGGCCTCGCCGGCCTGGTCGATCGCCCATGTCGATACGGCGGGTGTTCGCGCCACGCCTTGCCCCCTTTCGGCGGCCGAAGGGTGGCTGCTCGATGAAGACCTGCGGCATATCGGCCGAGTCGCGGCAGGCACTTTGCGCCGTCCCGATGACCGCGCCCGCGTGCTCGATGAACTGCTGCTAGGGGAAGGGCCAAACGATTCCATCGCAGCCGAGCCGGTCGAACGTCCGGTCCCGCGCCGCTCGCCGAGAGTGGCCCATGGTTCGCGCCGCACCAGGCCGGCACGGCTGGCCAGTCTGCCGCTGGAAACATACCATTCCGCTCCCCAGGAACCGGAAGCAGGCGTTGAGGCAGCCGAAGGGCCAACGCAATCCATGTCACCGCAGGCACCAGAGATTAAATTGCGGCCCTTGGCGGGGGAGTTGCAAGCCGCCCGGCAACCTTCCAAACTGGCAATCGCCTTGGGCCATGCCGCCAGCGCCTTGGGGGCCTTGGCGTTGATCAACGGCCTAGGGCTGGTTGTGTGGTCCAAGTTTGGCGGCCCGAAAGATTTAGCCTCGTTCGGATTGCCAATCTGCCTGACGGGCGTGGGGCTGCTATTCGTCAGCCACCTCGTGCAGGCCGGCGACGAAGGCACACCGCCCGCCCCCCAGGCCGATTGATGGCGTGACAAGCCACGGGTGAAGATTTCATGCGCGCGGACGACGACTTCGATCCTGGCGAACCGGTGCCGCCAGGCTCCGAGATCCCCGTGGAGAACATCGACTGCGGTGCGCCGTGGCAGTTTAGCGTGCTGACATTGTTGATAGTGACGGCCCTATGCGGGTTGCTGCTGACGATGGGCGTAAGCGGGCCGTTGTTGATGGCCTGGCTGACCGCCACCGGCTGCTGGCTGGTGCTGCATCATGGCACGGTGCGGTTGCGAAATCGCACGGTGGCGCTGGGATTGGCCTGTCAGGCCGCCGAAAGGGGCGACGACGATCGGGCCGCTGCTATTCTGCGCCGCTTGCTTTCGCACCATCCCCACTACGTCGAGGCTTTGACGGAATTCATTGAACTGCACATTCGTCACACAAACTGGCCGGCCGCGCTCGATCGGGCCGCCGAGCTCGTGGAAGCCATGCCCCGCAACGCGCGGCCTTTTATCACCCGGGCACGGCTGCACCGCCTCTCTGGGAATCTCACGGCGGCGCTGGCCGACTGCGACTTGGCGTTGGAAATAGCCCCCCACGACGCCGACGCCCTGCACGAACGCCAATTGTCGGCCGCCTCGTAGCCATTGCATTGTAGTGCGGATTTGCACGCGGGCCGTGCCGTTTCGCCCGGTTCGGATGGTGATGGTCTCCGAATCGCCATCAGGTGTGACCGTTCGTGTCCGCAACTTGCCGGTGAATTGCGTGGCACATGAAATGCGTGCTTGGCCCATCGCCATAATCGCTCCTGATAAGCCCGCGGAGGTGCAAGCCATGAGTGTTGAACTCACCACGCAGTACCTGGGGCTGACGCTGCGCAACCCGATTGTGGTCGCACCATCGCCTCTCACGGCGCATTTGTACTGTCTGGAACAACTTGAACAGGCGGGTGCCGCGGCCGTGGTCTTAAGTTCCCTGTTTGAGGAGCAAATCCGCGAGGAAGCAGACAGTTTGCATGGACAGGAACTATCCGTCGCGGAATCTTTCGCCGAACCAGCCGCCGGAATCGTTCGCGAATTGGACGAAGGCAACGCGGGGGTTGATAGTTACTTGCGGCGGATCGAGCTAGCGAAAAAGACGGTCTCGATTCCGATCATCGGCAGCCTGAACGGCACACGGCGGGGGGCGTGGACCAACTGCGCACGCCTGGTGCAGGTTGCCGGCGCGGACGCCCTGGAACTGAACGTCTACTATGTGCCGACCGACCCCAAGGTCACGGGGGCTCAGGTGGAGCAAGAGTATGTGGATCTCGTGGCGGAGGTCCGGCAGCAGATTTCCATTCCCCTGGCCGTGAAGATCGGGCCGTATTTTAGTTCGATCCCCAATATGGCGGCGCGGTTAGTTGCCGCGGGCGCGGACGGGTTGGTGATCTTCAACCGCTTTCTGCAGCCAGACATTGACTTGCAGACCTTGGGCGTTGTGCCACGGTTGATGTTGAGCAGCCGAGACGAATTGCGCCTGCCGCTGCGTTGGATCGCCATACTGCGAGAGCAGCTCTCCGTCTCGCTAGCGGGGACGAGCGGCGTCCACTTCGCGGAGGATGTGCTGAAGATGCTGTTGGCCGGGGCCGATGTCGTGATGTTGGCATCCGTGCTGCTGCGTCGTGGACCATCCGCGCTGGAAATTGTCCTCACCGAAGTCGCCAACTGGCTGGAGGGAATGAAGTATGAATCCCTGGCCCAAGTGCGCGGGTTGGTCTGCCGGGGCCGCTCGCCTGGCGCATCGGCCTTCGAGCGGGCCAACTACGCCAGGGCCTTGACGTCATGGGCCACGAATACGACGTCGTAATACCCACATCGTATTGGCACGGCGCATTCGGTCATCCATCGATTGAGTCGGAGTGCGGCTAATCGCTAATCTGCGGACAATACGTCGCTCGCTGGTGTAGCCGATGGGTCGTACCCGTACTCGTGGGGACTGCCAGCGCGCAGATGAACCTTGCCTTGAAGCGTTGTGTGAATCTTCGCTGGTGCATGATGGGATTTGGCACCGAAACAGCCAGCTTGCTTGCATCCGTGGCTTGGGCAAATCACAATGGGCCGCGTTGCCGGTTTCTTCCCAATGCCACTTCAATCAATGAGCCTCGTATGTTCAAAGCCTTGCCCTTGCGCGGCGGATGGTTGCTCTTCGCGGTAATTGTTGCCGTGAGCTTGCCACTGCGGGCCGCCGATGACCCCAATACGTTTATTGATGTCGAGAAGGCTGGGCCGGACTATGCCTTGCAGGGTGAATACAGCGGCGAGATCAAGGCGGACAACGAAACGATCAAGATTGGCGTGCAGGTTATCGCCCAGGGAGACGGTAAGTTCCGGGCGGTCGGTTACATGGGGGGGCTGCCCGGCGCTGGTTGGGACAAAAGCCCCAAGGTGACGGTCGATAGCCAGGTGGCCGACGGCGCGGTGAAGTTTGCCGTGAACGACGGGGCCGGTATTCTCAAGGATGGCGTGATCAGCATTCAAGATTCTGGCGGCACCAAACTGGGCGAGTTAAAGCGGACTGTACGCGAAAGCCCCACGCTGGGCATGAAACCGCCGGAAGGGGCGATCGTGCTGTTCGATGGCAGTAACGCCGATGCTTGGGAAAACGGACGCCTTAGCGACGACAAGCTGCTAATGCCGGGCGTTACCAGCAAGCAGAAGTTTCAAAGCTGCCGGCTGCATGTAGAGTTTCGCCTGCCGTTTCAGCCGACCGCCAGCGGACAGGGGCGCGGCAACAGTGGCTGTTATTTGCAAGGCCGCTACGAGGTGCAAATGCTCGATTCGTTCGGGTTGGAAGGCAAGGACAACGAGTGCGGCGGCATCTACTCCATCAAGTCGCCCGATCTGAACATGTGCCTGCCGCCGCTGGCTTGGCAGACCTACGACATTGACTACACCGCTGCCACGTTTGATGAGTCCGGTAAGAAGACCGCGGATGCCACGATGACCGTCAAGCACAACAACGTGGTCATCCATCAGGATGTCAAGTTGGACCATGCCACTACGGCGGCACCCGTCGCGGAAGGCCCAGAGCCAGGCCCAATTTATCTGCAAGACCACGGCAACCCGGTGCGCTACCGCAATATCTGGGTGGTGGAACGCAAGGAGTAACGTCGGCGGGATTCTGTCAGACTGTTGTTCTTGCCAAACCCTGCGCCGGCGGCAACCACCATGTGGCAAAAAATTCTGCTGCTGGCCGCGGCTGGTGCCGCCGGAACAATCTGCCGCTATTTGCTGGCCGATGTGGTCAACCATTACGCCGGCAAGGCTTTTCCCTGGGGAACCTTGGCGGTCAATGTGCTGGGCTGCTTTTTGTTTGGGCTGGTGGCGTCCTTGGCCGAGGAGCAGCGGATCATCACCGAGCAAAGCCGCGTCATTGTGTTGACCGGATTCATGGGAGCCTTCACCACGTTCTCCACTTTCGCTTACGAAACGACCAGCCTGGGCCGCAACGGGCATTGGCTGGCGGCCGGCGGCAACTTGTTGCTGGAGAACGGCCTGGGCATCGCTGCCGTATTGCTGGGCATTGCCGCTGCCCGCGTGGTGGGGTGAGGGAACCGCATGTTGCCCGACGATACCACACCCGCGGAAATGCCATGCCCGGCTTGCGGCCGCAAGCTGCGCTACCGCGACGAGCATCGCGGCAAGCGCGTCCTTTGTCCTGGCTGCCGCGGCGCGGTGGCCATTCCCGATCTTGAATCGTTAGCGTCACTCGGACCGGCACTGGCCGAAGCCTGGGAGAGACTGCCGCCGCCGCAGGCATTTGAAGATAATGCAACGATAGCGGGCCACCTCGTTGCCGTGGGTGGCACTTGGCTGTAGGAGCCGTCTCCGACGGCGACAATGGGCGTTCCATCCTGGAGGGCCGATACCGCGAAAAACGCCGTATACTCAGGCCAGATTGCTCATCGCGGCCGAGAACGGCGGGATCGTATTGCCCCGTCAAGAGAAGAACTACGAATCACACGAATCTTACGAATGAACCTCCTGAGTGGAAACTCGCTTGAGGAAAAGGGGGCGGGCAGCGACTAGAAAAACTCGTACCGTAGGATCCTTATTCGTTAGATTCGTTTGATTCGTGGTTCTCACAAGCCTCGTCTAATTGCCGGTGCGCATTCAACTCGCTGGCAATGCATTATCTTCAATTGTCTGTGGCGGCGGGCCGCCCCGTGTTCAGTTACATCGCATCTGGTACGATTCTGGTTTACGAATTCGTATGACCTGGGCCGTTGCTCCATGCCGCTTGTTGATATCCAGCGCGTCAGCCGAAGTTTTGGCCGCGTGCAAGCACTTCGCGAAGTTAGCCTGACGCTGGAACCGGGCGTGATTGGCTTGGTGGGCAATAACGGCGCGGGCAAATCGACACTGTTGAAAATATTGCTGGGGCTGCTGCGGCCCGACCGCGGCCACGGCACCATTTTGGACTGCGATATTCTGCGGGCCAGCCGGCAACTTCGTGGAAAAATTGGCTACATGCCCGAGGCGGCGGCGGTGGTACCGTTGCTTAAGGGGGTGGAGTTCGTGGCACTGGCCGGCGATCTGTACGGCATGCCGCACCAGGATGCCCGCCGCCGCGCCCACGAGGTCCTCAACTACACCGGCCTGGGAGAGCTGCGTTATCGCCGGCTGGAGGAATACTCGGCCGGCAACTTGCAGCGGCTAAAACTGGCCGCGGCCCTGGTCCACGATCCGCAACTGCTGCTGTTGGACGAGCCAACCAACGGACTTGATCCGCAGGGCCGCCGCGACATGTTGCGGCTAATCGAGGACCTCATCCGCGAGACCGACAAGAGCGTCATTCTGTGTACGCATTTGTTGGGCGATGTGGAACGTCTCTGCCGCCAAGTCGTGGTGCTGCACCAGGGGACGGTGATCCGCAGCGGCACGATGGAGGAACTGCGCCGGGTGGCCGGCAACCGATTTGAACTCGGCTGGATCGGCGATGGCCGCCCCTTCTTGCACGAATTGCGTTTAGCCGGGCTGAACGTGCCGGACGACGTGCGCGGCGCCAAGACAACCTTGAGCGTACCGGCCGGTTGGAACAATGGCCGGTTTTTTGAACTGGCCCGTGCGGCGGGCGTGGTGCTGAACCACCTCAAGCCCGAGGAAGAAAACCTGGAAGGGGTCTTCTTCCGCGTCACGACGCAGCCCCCTTCTTTTCCGCTGGAGGCCGCGCATGGGACTTGACCGGTCGCACTATCACCCCTGGCAAGGCAGGCTGCATTCCCCTTGGCTGGCGACGCTGGCTATCGTCCGCGTGGCCTTGATGCAGCTTTTTCGGCGGAAGATTTATTGGATTGTGTTGGCACTGGGACTCGTGAATTTCTTGTTGTTTTGGACGATCATTTACATCCTCACGCAGTTGCAGTTGGACGAAAATGCCCAGAAGTGGATCCTGGATCGCTTCGGATTCAGTCCCACCGCGAGGGCGGGACAAGAATCGGGCTATATTTCGTTTATGTTGGGTCAGAACATCGTCGTCGGGCTGCTGCTGCCGTTTAGTGGCAGCTTGCTGGTGGGAAGCGACTTTCAGCACAAGACCTTGCCGTTTTACTTATCGCGGCGGATCGACCGGCGGCACTACATCGTGGGCAAGCTGCTGGCGGTTTCGACGATTATTTCGCTGATTACCACCATCCCCGCGTTGATCTTGTTCGTCGAATGGGGCATGTTCACGGGCAGCCTGTCGTATTGGATGGATAACTGGCGGGTGGCGCTTTCGGTTGTCGGCTTTGGCGCCGTGATCTGCCTGACGCTGAGTATCTTGCTAGTATCCATTTCCGCCCATCTGCAAAAGGCCGCCCCCATCGCCATTGCCTGGATTGGGCTGTTTTTTCTGATGGCCGGATTGGCCGAGCTACTGCGGACGTTTACCGGCAACAACCGTTGGCGGCTATTCGATCTGTGGCGGAACATGCGGCTGGTGGGCCGGCTCTGTTTCGACCAGGTGCAGAACCACGACGACCGTGTTGTCGCCCGGCAAGCCGCCGCCATTCTGGCCGCTGTCTGCGCGATCGCCCTGATTGCCCTCGTCCGCCGCGTCCGCGCGGTGGATGTCGTGGAGTGACGCCCAACATGCTGCTGGCTTTTGACAATGTCACCAAGCTCTACGGTCCCGTGATTGGCGTCAACGATGTCAGTTGCCAGGTGGGGCCGGGCATTACCGGCTTGCTGGGGGCCAACGGGGCCGGCAAGTCGACCATGCTCAAGCTGGCCAGCGGGCAGTTGCGCCCCAGCCTGGGCCGGGTGCGCGTCGGCCCGCACGATGCCTGGTCCACCGCCGCCAAGCGGCACTTTGGCTACAGCCCCGACATCAACAGTTTTTACGAGGAAATGACCGGCCGCGAGTTCGTCCGCGTCATGGCCCGGCTGTGCGGCTTCTCACGGGCAGAAGCCCGCGACCGCACCGAGGAGGCCCTGGCCGAGACCGGTATGACCGACCGGGCCGAGCGGCGGATCGCCGGTTGCAGCCACGGCATGCGGCAGCGGATCAAGCTGGCCCAGGCGCTGGTGGCCGACCCGCCCATTCTGCTGCTCGACGAACCGCTGACCGGCATCGACCCCGGCGGCCGCCGCGAGATCAATGCCTTGCTCCGCCGGCTGGCCGACCGCGGCAAAACGGTACTGGTCTCCAGCCACATACTGGTCGAAGTGGAGCACCTGGTCGATTCCATTCTGGTGATTGCGTCGGGCCGGGTGTTGGCGTCGGGCACGCTGGCGGAAATTCGCGGACTGCTGGAGGACCAGCCCTTTTCGGTCGAGATCATCGCCGACCGGGCTCGCGACCTGGCGGCCTTGCTGGTGCAATCGGCGGAGGTCCGCTCCATCGACCTCCGCGACGATGCACTGGTGATTCGCACGCGAAACCCGGCGCAATTCTTTAGCACATTGGGCGACCTGGTGCTGGCGCACCGTTTCAACCTGCATCGCATCGAAACGCTAGACGCGGGCGCTGACGCGGTGTTTGAGTACTTGCAGAAGAGTTGAAGTGGTGCTGTAAAAAGATCAAGCATGAATGCCTGGTCTAGCCATCAACAGCGGCCATCGCCTAGCGGCTAGCACTTTCAATTTTATCCGTGAAATCGGTGTGATCCGTGGTTCTTGGACCATCATTCGTTTCGGCGGACTGGCCCTTTGGCGCGGCGACGACGGCCGGAGTGGGACGCATGAACAAGCCGATGGTCTGGCCAAAACACCAGCCCATTGCCGACAAGGCGCGGGCCGCGCCAGGAATCTTGACCAGTCTTGCCATGGCCGCCATTCCGCGGCCCGCCAGCCAATAGAGCCAACCGGGATCTCCCCCGTGGCCAAACAAGGTCACGCGGGCTGCTTCGTCGCTGGGCGAATCGGGCCCCAGGCCAATCAGATCGGGACCGCCGCCAAACATGATCTTGGGCAGTACTCGCGCGCGGGCGGCGTCGGCCGCTGGTCCAAAGTCAAAGAACAGGCTGGCCAGCCAATCTTCCAGCCGATGGATTGACGAATAATAGGCTTCGTGGCGGATCGCGAATTTTTCAATCGCTTCCTGCCAATCGTCTTGGGCCAGCAGTTCATCGCGAAGCACTCGCACGTCGCGCAGGGCCAACGACAGGCCCGATCCCCAACTGGGATCGTTCGATCGGGCCGCATCGCCAATGACCACCACGCCGGCAGCGCAAGGCTGTTCGACCCACGTATCGGCCGCGTCAAACGCCGCCAAAGGGCCAATCGGCCGGGCGTGGCGGAACCAGCCGCGCGGAGCACCCAGTTCCACACAGCCGTCAACCATAGCCGGAAATTGCTTCGAACCGCTTAGCTTGCGATCGAAACTTGCTGGCTGGTAGACAAAATAGACGCGAAACCGCCGCTGGCCGATTGGAAAGATCAGCAACATCTCGCCGAACGACGCCGGAAACAGCACATGAAAGCGGTCGTCGGGAGCGTCCAGGTCGGCCAGCAACATGCTGGCCACGGTCAGTCGCGAAGGATCGGAACGGGTGACGAGACCGGCCCAACCGCGTACCCGCGAGTTGCGGCCGTCGGCCCCCACGACCAGCCGTGCAGTGAGTTCTTCTTTTTGCCCGTCGCATTCCAAGGTAATGCTGGCCGGATACCCCGGCGCAACGTGGACCGCCTTGGCACCCCGACGGACCTCCACGCCGGCATCGGCCGCGGCGGCCAGCAGCACTTCTTGCATGTCGGGATGATAGAAGCCGAGCGTGCCAACGCCCTCGGGCGAGGTTCGCGTCAGATCGCGCACGCCGATAGGGATGGAAGCCCAGTAATTCTCGCACAACAGCAGTTCGTGCCCGCACGATTCTCGCAGCAACTGGTCAATACCTAACTGCCGCGCCTCGGCCATGCCCCAGGGGTGAATGGCTTCGCCGCGGATGCGATCCTTGAACTCCGTCTCTTGCTCGACGATCAGCACGCGGCTGCCCGCCAAGGCCATCGCCCGGCCCAGCGTGGCTCCCGCGATGCCGCCGCCAATGATGACAAGATCGTACATGACAACAGCATAGTTGGCGAAAATGCCAAGACAATCGGGCGAACGGGCCAAAATCAGGCCAATTCGCGGGCTATCCTGGCGGAAACCCCGTCTCGCGGAAAGGCATGTGGTGTATAATAAATTCCCCCGACTTTATCCCGCCGATTGCCGATGTTTGCCGCATTCAACTCCCACAACGCCGCCGGGCGGTTCCTTGTCCGCCGTTTGATGTTGGCTTGGCTGATCGCCGTCGCGCCGCTGGCGGCGGTTTTGGCGGATGATGCCCCGCCACCCACCGCCGAGGAGATCGAGTTTTTCGAGGCAAAAATCCGCCCAGTGCTGGCTGAGCGCTGCTACTCGTGCCATTCCAGCGAAGCCAAGGATCTCAAAGCTAGCCTGGCCTTGGACAATCGGGCTGGCGTGGTTCGCGGTGGTGAAAATGGCCCGGTCATTAACGACGACGAACCGGAAAAGAGCCTGCTGTTGGCGGCCATTCGTCACGACGATAGTGTCTCGGCCATGCCCCCCGATGGCAAACTGCCGGACGAAGTCATCGCCGACTTTGCCCATTGGGTCAAACTTGGCGCGCCCGATCCACGCGCGGGGCCGGCCGCGCTGCCGCGTAAGGCGGCCTCCGCCGATGATCCCCGGTTGTGGGCTTTGCGTCCGGTGGCCACCGTGGAGCCGCCGCCGGTGACGGACGAAAGCTGGCCGCGAACCAGAGTTGATCGCTTCATTTTGGCCCGGCTGGAAGCCGCCGGGTTAGGGCCATCACCCGACGCCGACCGGCCAACCTTGATTCGACGTTTGCATTACGACCTGATCGGGCTCCCCCCCACGGCTAGCCAAGTCGCGCAGTTCGTGTCCGACGCATCGCCCCATGCCGTGGAGCATTTAATCGACCGTTTGCTCGCTTCGCCCCAGTTTGGAGAGCGTTGGGCGCGGCATTGGCTGGATGTCTCGCGGTATGCGGACACCAAGGGCTACGTCTTCATGCAAGACCGCAACTATGCGGAAGCCTATCTCTATCGCGATTGGGTTGTGCGGTCGTTGAACGAAGACTTGCCGTTCGACCAGTTTGTCTTGCGGCAATTGGCGGCCGACCGGTTGCCCGCTGACCAGCAGCAGTTCGAGGCGATGGGTTTTCTCACCCTCGGCCGCCGCTTTCTCAATAATCAGCAAGATATTATCGACGACCGAATCGACGTCGTCAGCCGCGGGCTGATGGGCCTGACACTGAGTTGTGCCCGCTGCCACGACCATAAGTACGACCCACTGACCGCGCTGGACTACTACGCCTTGTACGGCGTATTTGGCAGTTCGCAAGAACCGGGCGATGCACCTTCGGCCTTGCGGATGATTGATAAGCCGCAAACCGGCAATCACCGCGTGCTGCTCCGAGGCAATCCTGGCAGCCCCGGGCCAGAGGCTCCGCGACAGTTTCCCGCTGTCTTGTCGCCCCATGGTCCGCAGCCCCTGGTCGATGGCAGCGGACGGCTCGATCTGGCCAAAGCTATTGTGGCCGGCGACAACCCCCTCACGGCCAGGGTGTTTGTCAACCGCGTCTGGACTCATCTGTTCGACAAGGGACTGGTGCTGACTCCCAGCGACTTTGGCTCGCGCAGTGATCCCCCCAGCCATCCGCATTTGCTGGACGATTTGGCGCGGCGGTTCATGGACCAAGGCTGGTCGGTCAAGCAGTTGATTCGGTCATTGGTGATGTCCCGCGTCTATCAACAGCAAAGCCAAGAGCGGGCCGAGGCGTCGCAAGCCGATCCAGAAAATCGTCTGTTGTGGAAGATGAATCGCCGCCGGGTTGATTTTGAGGGCCTCCGCGATGCATTGCTGGCGGCGTCGGACAAACTCGACCTGACCCTGGGCGGTCCCTCCGTCGAGATTACTCAGCCGCCGTTTTCCCAGCGGCGGACAATCTACGGATTCATCGACCGCCAGAATTTGCCGGGCGTGTTTCGCACGTTCGACTTTGCCAACCCCGATACGCACAGCCCGCAACGGCTGTATACCTCGGTTCCGCAGCAGGCGTTGTTTTTGCTGAATAGCCCCTTCGTGGCCGAACAGGCGGTGAAGTTGGCCGAAAGAGCCGAGCAGGCGGCATCGGGGGATGTGTCAGACACGATTGACATTCGCCTGCGGCAGACGTTTCTGGCGGCGTATGCCCGTGAGCCATCGTCGGACGAACTTGCCTGGAGCAGGGAGTTTATCGAGACGGTTATGCCCACGTCGGCGGATCAAATCGCCGGCGGTTGGCAGTACGGGTATGGAGAGTTGGATGTCGCCAGCAGGCAGATCAAGTCTTTCCAGCAACTGCCCCACTGGACGGGCCAGCAGTGGCAAGGGGGCGACAAACTGCCCGACGCCAGCCTGGGCTGGGTCTTGCTGAATGCGGCTGGTGGACACCCCGGCAACGATGCCAGCCACGCGGCCATCCGCCGCTGGATGGCCCCCTTTAGCGGTGAGGTTAGCATTCGCGGCAAGCTGGCACACCCGCGCGAGGATGGGGACGGCGTGCAAGGCCTGGTTGTCTTAAACCAAACTGGCGTGGTGGGCGAATGGATCGTACACCACGGCGAACAGCAAACCGCTCTCGATGCCATCATGGTACAAGCCGGAGATACGATCGACTTCGTGGCCGGCTGCCGTGACAATCCTAACCACGATGCCTTTCAGTGGAACGTGCAGCTAAAGCTTTCCAGCCAGAAATCGGCTTCGCGGCGTTACGATTCCGCCGGTGACTTTGGCGCAGGCAAGCCCCCCGCCGCGCTGACGACCTGGCAGCGGCTGGCGCAAGTCTTGTTGATGTCGAACGAGTTTCAATTCGTGGACTGAACCATGCACCAACCCTTTCAAAATTCAATCGGCTGCTCTCGCCGCGACATGCTGGCCCGCTGCGGACTGGGGATGGGGGCGATTGGCCTGGGCGCGCTGCTGCAAGAGCCGCTGGCCGCGGCCGGGCCGCTTAACCCGTTGGCACCTAAGCCGCCCCATTTTCCGGCTAAAGCCAAGCATGTCATCCATTTGTTCATGAATGGCGGCCCGTCGCATATCGACACGTTCGACCCCAAACCGATGCTGGCTGAGTTTGCCGGCAAGGAGATTCCCAATCGATTGCCGACCGAACGCCCAACCGGTGCCGCGCTGCCGTCGCCGTTCAAGTTTTGCCCGCGCGGCAAGAGCGGCATTGAAGTCAGCGAGCTGTTTGAGCATGTGGGAGAGTCGATCGACGACATCTGCGTGATCCGCTCGATGCATGCCGATGTCCCCAATCACGAGCCTTCCCTGCTATTGCTGAATTGCGGCGATGCCCGGCTGATCCGGCCGAGCATGGGTTCTTGGCTGGTGTACGGGCTAGGCTCCGAGAATCAAAATCTGCCGGGCTTTGTGGTGATGTGCCCCGGCGGCTACCCCATTCAAGAATCGCAAAACTGGCAAAGCGCCTTTTTGCCCGGCGTCTATCAGGGGACCTACGTCGATAGCCAGCACACCCAGATCGAAAAGCTGATCGACAACGTCCGCAATGACCGGGTAGGGCCAGACGAGCAACGCCAGCAATTGGAGTTGCTCCGCCAACTAAACGACCGGCACCGCCAGGCTCGCCCCGGTGACGCCCAACTGGAAGCCCGCATTCAATCGTTTGAGCTGGCCTTTCGCATGCAGACCGAGGCGGCCGAGGCGTTCGATGTCTCGCGCGAACCCAGGCATGTGTTGGAGATGTACGGTCCCGGCACGCAGGCCCGGCAAATCTTGACGGCCCGGCGGCTGGTCGAGCGGGGCGTGCGGATGGTGCAAGTCTGGCACGGTGCTGGCCAGCCGTGGGACAGCCACGACGATCTGGAGGTCAATCATCGCCGCCTGGCCAAGGAGTGCGATCAGGCCATCGGGGCGCTGTTGGTCGATCTCAAGCAGCGCGGGCTGCTGGACGAAACGCTGGTCATTTGGGGAGGCGAGTTTGGCCGCACGCCAACCGTGGAACTGCCCAAGGAGGGCTCTAACGCGGGCAAAATCAACGGTCGCGACCACAACCACTACGGCTACACCACCTGGCTAGCGGGCGGGGGAGTCCGTGGTGGCTACGTGCATGGCGCGACCGACGAACTGGGCTTTCAGGCGGTCGAGAACAAAGTCCACGTCCACGATCTGCAAGCCACCATCCTGCACCTGATGGGCTTCCACCACGAGCAACTCACCTACCGCTACGCCGGGCGCGACTTCCGCCTGACCGACGTCCACGGCAGCGTGGTGAAAGAAGTGATAGGGTAAAAAGAAAGGCGAAGTGGTTTTTTTCGCCTTCATCCTTTCGCCTTCAGCATTTCCCCCTCAGTCTCCCCGCAGTTTCATGCCTTGCGCGGTGAGCTTTTCGCGGACTTCGTTGAGGCTGGTAACGCCGAAGTTCTTGCACTCCAGCAGTTCATCGCCCGTGTGCCGCAACAGGTCGCCAATGCTGGAGATATTCAGCCGCGACATACACTTGCGGGCACGCACGGACAGATTCAGGTCGTTGATTGGCCGGGTCAGCATTGCCTGTTCGTCGGGCGACATGCTGGCGGCCTCAAACACGGGCTCTTGGCGAGATCGCTCGTGCGCCAACTGGCCGAGTTCCAGCCCCTTGGAGGTTAGCAATTCCTTAATTTCCACCAGCGACGTTTCGCCGAAGTTCTTGCTGGCCAGCAATTCTTGCTCGGTGGTCATCGCCAGATCGCCCAGCGTATTGACGCCCATCTTTTGCAGGCAATTGCGGCTGCGAACCGACAACTCAAAATCGGTGACCGGAATGCCCAACACCTGGCTCAAGCGGTCGCGTTTCCGCTGGGCATCCTCGTCGAAATACATATCGCTCGAGGCCTGCGCATCTTTCAGAAACAGCTTGGCGCGAGGATCGTTGGGAAATTCATCGAGGATCCGCTGGTAGCATTGCCGAGCGCGGTCGAACTGGTTGCGGTCTTCGTACAAAATGCCCAAATTCAACAGCGCGCCGACATGCGCCGGAGCACGGGCCACCGAGCGCTCATAGAGTTGTACGGCCTCGTCGTCGTTGCCGCGGCGTTCAGTCTCAACCGCCATGCCGAACAAGGCTCCGGAATGTTGGCGGTCAATTTCCAGGGCGCGTTGGTATAGGGCCACGACCTCGGTCGGATTGCCCCCCAACACCGCAACCGTCGCGCCGCGCTGATACAGGTATTCAGCGGTCTGCTCGACTGCGCCAGAAAGCTTATCCAACGTCGTCAGGCATTGTTGTGCCTGACCAGCCAGCCGTTGGGCTTCCGCCTTGCCCAACGCACAACGGTTGCTGTCAAAGCCAGCCTTGGCCGCGGCATCGTAACTAGACACCGCGTGCTGGTAGTCCTCCAGAGCGGCATGGGCCTTGGCCAGCACGAAACGGGACACGCCGGAATCACTCCCCGACAAATGCCCCACGGCTTGCGAGTAGCGGCCCAACAAGTACGAACAGACGCCCAGCCGAATCTTAGCGGCCGCGTCAGGCGTGCCACGATCCTCAATCTGTTGCACGACTTCCCGCAACATGCGGTAGCGCGAAAAATCTTGGCTGACGGCACCGGCCACCTGATCCCACTCAGCGGGGCCAAATGTTCCCGCGGCCAGCAGCAATTCCCGAGGATCGGCTTCGACACCCTGCGACATACGGCATCTCCCTTGATTCCAGCCAACAATCCGCGCGGCAAACGGCGGCTTCCCGCCGGCCTGGCAGCGCGCGGCATTTCTCCAGAAACGAATCTGTAAGTATAGCGGTCGGCAACGGTCCTGCAAGGTGATGCCAAACCGGGGTGCGCCTAATCAGATTGACTGCGCATCGCCAATCCGTTATCATCAACATATGTCGATGCGTATTCTCGGGTTCGTGCCGACATCCTACCTGTTTGCGTGTGATGCCTGCCTGATCGTTGGCTGGTTCGGGTGAAATCGGTTTGCCCGAACCGCTGGCCAAGTGGCCTGGATTGCGGGGAAAGCCTGCCTTTCGTTCCCCGTTGGGCCGACCGCTGGAGAAGCGTCGATGATGGCTCGATTATTGAATCCACCGTCCTTGCGTGCCGCCGTTGTCGGTTGGTGCATCACACTGGGGATTGGCCTGATACTTGCGCCGGCGAGGTCGTCTTACGCGCAATCGCTGCACGAACAGATTGACCAGTACGTTGCCGCCGGGCATGCCGGCCCGTTTGCCGCCCGCGCCAGCGATGCCGAGTTTATCCGCCGAATTTGGATCGACTTGGCTGGCATGGGGCCCACGGCCGCCACCACGCGGGCATTCCTAGACGATCCATCACCCGACAAACGGCAGCGCGCGATCGACCTGTTGCTGGCCAGCCCACAATTTGCGCGCCGCATGCAGTATGTCTTCGACGAGATGCTGATGGAGCGGCGTCCCGATGTCAGCGTGCAGGCCGCCGAATGGCGAGAATACTTGCGACGTTCGTTCCTCGACCACAAGCCGCTCAACGAATTGTGCGCCGAAATTCTGACCGCCGACGGCAACGAACCGGCCTTGCGGCCGGCCGCCAAGTTTTACCTGGACCGGTCGGGCGATGTAAACTTGCTGACGCGCGATGTAGCCCGCGTCTTTTTTGGCATGGATATTCAATGTGCCCAGTGCCACGACCATCCATTGATTCCCGACTATCTGCAAGAGGATTACTACGGGCTGTCGGCGTTTTTTAATCGCAGCTTTCCGTTTGGCAATCAAAACGCCCGCATGTCGCTGGTGATCGGCGAAAAGGCCGAGGGCGAGGTGAACTTCAAGTCGGTATTTGTGTCGGACGACCCAGAGCATGTGACCGGGCCCCATGTGCCGGGTGAAGCGCCGATGCCAGAGCCCAAGCTGGAACCCGCCGTGGCTTATGTGGTGGCACCAGCGGATGGCGTGCGGCCCGTGCCGCGCTTTAGCCGCCGGTCGCTGTTGGCTGCCGCCACCACCGGCGGGCAAAACGCCGACTTTAACCGCAATCTGGCTAATCGGGTGTGGGCTATACTCATGGGCCGCGGCATCGTCCACCCGGTCGATTTTCACCACGGCGACAATCCCGCTTCGCATCCCGAACTGTTAGAGGTGTTGAGTACCGCCTTGGTGGCAACTGGCTACGATCTTCGTGCCCTGTTGCGTGAGATTGCCCTCAGTGAAACGTATCAGCGGTCCAGTGAACTGCCCGAGGGGTTCGACGAAGCCAGCATTCCGCCGCGGGCATTTGCCGTGGCGAAATTAAAGCCGCTGTCTCCCGAGCAATTGGCTTGGAGCGCCTTGCAGGCCGTGGGACATGTTGAGGCCTATCGAAGCAGTTTTCTCAATCAGGTTGCCGCCGATTCACGGCTGGCGGAGCTTTACGCGGCCGATGACCGCCGGGCCGTGCTGCATGACGAAATGGCTGAATCGTTTACCTTCAACATATTGCATGGCTACGGACAGCAATTTGCCAGCTTGTTCGCCGGCGCACCCGGCCCAGGATCGAGCGATTCGCAGGCGACGGTGCATCAGGCTTTGTTCATTGCCAATGGCAATTTGGTCAGCGGTCTGCTGGGGGCCACTCCCAGTTCGCTTTCGGGCACATTGGCCAAAGCCAGCGATACGCACGTCCTGGCCGAGGATTTGTATTTGAGCATCCTCTGCCGCCTTCCCAGCCGCGAGGAAGAATTGGAAATCGCCGACTACCTGGCCGATCGCACCACCGACCGGCCGGCGGCATTGCAAGAACTGGTCTGGGCCTTGTTGGCGTCGGGCGAGTTTCGTTTCAATCATTGATTTGCAGGAGGCGATTCCAACGCTGCTGGATGGGCTCGAAACCGTGGCCATCGGCGATGGAATCGCCTCCTACAAAAAAACTTCAGGAGAAGCACCATGCGCTGCACATACGCCTGCCACGGACCTGAACACACCATCGGCCGCCGCAATTTTTTGGGCGGCATGGGCGTTGGCTTGGGAACCGCCCTCGGTTTTGGCAACGTCATGCGCTCGGCCGCCGGCGACGAACTGCAAAAACAGCATAAGCAGATCTTGGTGGTTTATTTGGCTGGGGGTGCCAGTCAACTGGAAACGTGGGACCCCAAACCGGGGACCGATACTGGCGGACCGTTTCGGTCGATCGCCACCAGCGTACCCGGCACGTATATCTCGGAATTGCTGCCCTTCACCGCCCGGCAGATGCATCACTTGGCGATTATTCGCAGTGTCAACACCAAGGAGAATGACCACGGCCGCGGCAACTATTTTATGCACACCGGCCGGCCCAAAAAGCCCGCCGATGAGTACCCCGTGCTGGGTTCCGTCGCGGCCCGCTACCTCACGCCAGACAAGAGCCCGCTGCCCGGCTACATCCGCATCACACCGGGCGGTGGCGGACTGGCCCAGGCGGATGCCGCATTCTTGGGTCCGCGTTATGCCGGCCTGAATATCGGTGCCGGCCAGGCCATCGCCAACACGGCCCGCCCGGCGGGATTGACGCCCGAGGGAGACGCCGCCCGCAATGCTTTACGCAAGAAGCTGACTGACCGTTTCATGCGCCGCCGCCGCACGGCTATGACCGAGGCCTACACGTACAGCTACGATCAGGCGGCGCAACTCATGGAGCGCAGCGATCTGTTCGATGTCACCAAAGAGCCGCAAAGCGAGCAAGACAAATACGGCCCGCACGATTTTGGCCGGCATGCCTTGCTGGCCCGGCGGCTGTTGGAAAGCGGCGTCACCTACGTCGAGGTGGCCCACCGCGAATACGACACCCATTACGAGAACTTCGATTTCCATATCGAGCAGCTCGGCGAGTTCGACAAGACCTTTGCCACGTTGATCGACGACCTGGCTGCCCGCGGGCTGCTCAAGACCACCTTGGTCGTGGTTATGTCTGAGTTTGGCCGCACACCTACCATCAACGCCAACTACGGTCGCGACCATTGGGGCATGGCCTGGAGCGTGGCCCTGTCGGGCTGCGGCATCCAACCGGGCGCGGTGATCGGCAAGACGAACGACAACGGCACCGCCGTAGCCGACCGCGAGGTCCACGCCGGACATCTATTTCATACCTATCTCAAGGCCGTGGGGGTCGATCCCACGGCGACTTTCGACCTGGAGGGGCGTACAATCAATATCGGTGATCCGTCGGTATCGGCGATCGACGAATTGTTGGCATAGCCCGCGACTTCACACGGTTGAGAGGATACCGCAAGCATGCCCGTCGATCCCACCAAGACCGCCCTGGTCAGCCAGTACAAGCACACCAGCCCGCTGATTTCTTGCCGCATCGACCCTACCGGCACCTACGCTTTTGCCGGCGCGCAAGACAACACCATCGTCCGCTGGGAACTGGCCGACCCCGAAAAAAAGCCGACGCTGCTGGTTGGACATGGAACGTGGGTGCGGGCACTGGGTTTTTCCCCCGATGGTGCCACGCTCTTCGCCGGTGCTTACGATGGGCAACTCTTGTGGTGGCCGGTTGCAGGGGACGAACCCAAGCCGCAACGAGCCGTGGCGGCCCACACCGGCTGGGTGCGGGCGCTGGCCGTCTCGCCCGACGGCAAGCTGGTGGCCACCTGCGGCAACGACAACCTGGTCAAACTGTGGAACGCCGCCGACGGGGCCTTGGTCCGCGAGCAGCCGGGCCATGCCAGCCATGTTTACAACGTGGCGTTTCATCCTGGCGGCGGCGTCATGGCTTCGGCCGATCTCAAGGGGATCGTCAAAATCTGGAATGTCGCCGACGGCGCGGAGATTCGCCAGCTAGAGGCACCCGAGCTGCACAAGTACGATGCCACGTTTTGCGCCGATATCGGCGGTGCCCGCGCCATGCAGTTCAGCCCCGACGGCAAGCTGCTGGCCGCCGGCGGCATGACCAACTGTTCCAACGCCTTCGCCGGAATTGGCAATCCGTTGGTGGTGGTTTTCGATTGGGAACAAGGCCAGCCGGCTGGCCAACACAAGGGACAAGAGGCCATCAACGCCGTCATTTGGGGGCTGGCCTTTCACCCCGATGGCTTTCTGATGGGCGCTTCCGGCGGCGGATCTGGCGGACGTCTGTTCTTCTGGAAGCACGGCACGCCCGACGAGTTCTTCAAGTTGCAACTTCCCAACACGGCCCGCGATTTGGCGATGCACCCCGACCAGCAGCGGGTGGCCATCGCCCATCACGATTCGACGCTGCGGCTGTATCGCATCGACGCGCCAGTGGCGTAGGAAGCGATGAGCCGTCAGCGGAGAAGCTGTCAGCCATCAGCTTGGGGCAATCGGCCGAGGCAAAAGCGGCGGGTGTCTGGGCCGGCAGCGCAGCGGCTGGCCCAGCGGAGTTGATGCTATAATCGGGCAGACAAATACTCCCAGCGTCACGTAGATCGATCGTCCATGAAACTGGCCCTCCTCGGTTGCGATTCCGAAATGCTCGGCGTGGCACGCGCCGCGGTTGATGCCGGGGACCAGATTGTCTGGTTCCATGATGCGGGCGAGCACGCGGGCGAACTGCGTCGCATCGCGCCGCGGGCTATCGCGGCCGATGCGTGGGAAGGTTTACTGGCCCAGAACGAGGTCGAGGCCGTCTTGGTGGCCCGCGGCGACGAAGAGTTGCGAGCCGACCAGCTTCGCAAGTTAGCGCAAGAAGGGCTGGCATTGCTGGTCTCGCACCCAGTCGTCGAGTCGATGCTGCTGTACTACGAATTGGAAATGATCCGCGGCGAGCAGCAGACATTGCTGGTCCCATGCTTGCCTATGCGGCTCCACCCGGCGGTCGTACGTCTGCAAGCCTTGGCCGGTGAAGGCAACAGCGAGGGAGTCGGGCGGTTGGAGCAAGTCACGCTGGAGCGTTCTCTGGCCGATTGCCAACGCCACCAGGTCTTGGTCCAGTTCGCCCGCGATGCCGACCTGGCGCGGGCGTTATGCGGCGAACTAAACAAGCTCACGGCCACGGCCTCTCCCGATGAGTCGGCACGCTATTCCAGCCTGACGGTGCAACTCGCCGGCATGGCCGGCGCGGCCGTGCGCTGGTCGGTCGAACCGGCGTCGGCAGGCAACTTCCTCCGTATCACCTTGCGCGGATCGCGAGGAAAAGCCGCCTTAACACTGAACGAAGAGCGGCCAGACGCCGTGACGGGCCGCATGGAATACACCTCGGACGGCACTCAGCGTGTGGAGAACTTTGCGGCCTGGAGCGGCAACGCCATGGCGCTCGACGTCTTCCATCAGGCCGTTGCCGGCCAGCCCCCTTCGCCCGATTGGATCGACGCGGCCCGTTCGGTGGAACTGGCCGAGACGATCGACAGAAGCCTGCGCAAAGGCCGCACGATTGAACTGCATTTCGAGGACTACAGCGAAGAGGCGACCTTCAAGGGGACCATGACCTCGCTGGGCTGCGGCCTGCTGATGCTGGGCTTGATTCTGCTGTTCGTAGCCGCGCTCGCCGCGCGGGCCGGCGTAAGCTGTGCAGGCTACTATCTTTACGGACTGCTGGCCGTACTAGGGCTGTTTCTGCTGTTGCAGCTTTTCAAGTTCGTTTTTCCACCAGAATAGCCGCGCCGGGCACCCGCCGCGTCAGCTCTGGCCGCCGAGCGCCCCCCTCCTGAAAAGCAGTCCTCACTGCTATCACTGCCGCCAACGTTCCGTTGGTGGCATGCGAAACCTGGGCAATCTGTTCCGTGTGCTTGACGAAAAAGGCAAGGCAATCGTCAAACTCTGCCGATACGGAATTTAGGGAATAGCCCCCACGATCGGCAGGACCGTTCATGTCGCGGCCGTTCGTAATTGCTGGCCAGCGGTGACCGCCGGGATTTCGTGCCTGCGGTCTCGCGGACTCAAAGCGCGTGTTGCACCGCCTGTAAGAGCGGTATGTCGTCCGACAACTTTCATTCGCCTCACGACGGGCGGAAGTTTACCGCCTTCACTTGGAATTCATGGAGTGTTTAACATGGTCCGACTACTTCGCTGGCCACTGGTGCTGCTGTTGACGATCTTCTTCGTTGCCGCCGCGCGTGCGGCCGAGGATGACGTGAAGGGATTCATTGACGCTCCTTTTGACGAATCCCCGTTCGATGATTCCATGGTCGAGGATGAAGACCCTCCTCCTCCCTTGGAACAAGAAGTCCCCCTGGCACCAAACGCCGCGCACGATGAGTCGTTGCGGTCGTCACCGGTCGCTCCGCCGGGTCACTCGCTGGGTCATTCGCCGAACCAGGCCAATTGGATCCAACCGCCGGGATGCGGTGGCAGCCAAAGCTGTTGCAATGGCTGTTGCAACGGTTGCTGCAATAGCTGTTGCAATGGATGCTGCAACGGTTGCTGTTGCCAGGATTGCGGCGATGCCGGCCCAATGCGATTGTTGCCGCAGAGCGGCTTCTTCGAGTTGTACGGCTGGCTCGATGGCGGCTACATGGGCAACACCACCAACGGTCCCGGGGCCGTCTTTCACGGTCCCTACAATGCCGTGGATCGTAGCGAGGGGATGTTCAACCAGGCCTACTTGGTTGCCGAGCGCTCGGTGGCCAAGTCTGAATGCTTTGATGTCGGCGGCCGGTTGGATGCCTTGTACGGCTTCGACTTTTTTCTGGCCCAGTCGCTTGGCGTGGAGTTGAATCAAGACGGGAGCAACCGTTGGAATCAAAGCCAATACTATGGCTTGGCCATGCCTCAAGCTTACCTGGAAGCCGGCAATCAGCAAGCTTCCATCAAGGTGGGGCATTTTTACTCCATCGTCGGATTCGAGGGAGTCACCGCGCCGTCGAACTTCTTCTATTCCAAGGCGTACAGCTATCAGTTCGCCGGACCATTCACCCACTGGGGAGCGTTGGCCACCTACAAGGCTAACGACAACTGGCAACTGCAAGGCGGCGCGCACCTTGGCTGGAATGCGCTCGACCGCCAGCAAGACCATGTCTCGTTCATCGGCGGATTGAAGTACACCAACGATTGCCGCGACTTTTGGAGTTCGTTTGCCGTCACCACCGGCGAGGAACCAAACAATCCCGCCGGTCTGGGCGGAATCCAAAACCAGTACGCCAACCGTACGCGCTACAGCTTTATCGTCGACAAGCAATACTGCTCTTGGGAATACGTCTTCCACCACTGGATGGGGATTCAACAGGCCGGTGCGCCGGGTGGTGGAACCGCCCTGTGGTACGGCATCGACCAGTACCTGTACTATCGCTGGAACGCCTGCCACCGGTTTGGCGTCCGTGCCGAATGGTTCCGCGACGAACAAGGTACCCGCGTCGGTCTGAACCGGCCGGGCAACCCCAACAATCCGCCACTGCCTGGTTCGTACTACTCGCTTTCGGCTGGCTGGAATTGGACTCCCAATGCCAACCTGGTCGTGCGGCCCGAGATTCGTTGGGACATTCAAGACGGGCCGAACCGCCCGTACGACAATGGCCGCAAGGATTACCAGGTGATGCTGGGACTGGATACGATCGTATTGTTCTAATGATGACCTGGGCAACGAAAGCAGGCAAGCGAACAACGGATGCGATATTCGCGGTCGCACGCGCTATTGCAGCGCGTGCGGCCGCGAGTTGTGACCGTCTCCATGAGGCAGCCCGTTCCACTGCACCCACGATTGGCGGAAGGCGCGACGATAACAGCGCGGGCACGTACCACACAAGAGCCGACCGGAAGGCGAATCCTCTTCCAACGCTTCTTCCCCCATATCCGCGGTATCACTCATTCCCCTTGCAGCAGGCAAGGTTGTGACATCAGCCAGTCGCGCGTATCGAATGGCCGCAAGCGGCGGGTCTTGCCGCCTGCCCGCGGGATATGGGGCGTCCACCTTAGTTCAGCGGTTACACCGCGCTGGGCCAAAGCCGCCACGATGCGGTCGGCCGCGGCCGTTAATTCGCCGGCGCTGCCTCTCGGTTCGGCGTCGATCAACAGCCGCGGTCCAACGGTGTAGAGCTGGTAATTGCCTCCCATTTCCGGTTGCGCGTAGAGCACGTCCTCAACCATGTAAGGCGAGATCAGCGGAGCCGCTGCTTCGCCCGCCGGTTGCGCGATCTGATCGGCCATCCGACCGCGAATGAACAGCCGCGGCAAGGTAAAGCCATCCTTGCCGGGTGACACGTCCAGCAGGCCCAGATCGGCCGTGCGATAGCGAATCAATGGCGAGGCTTTGCGCTGCAGCACCGTGCAGACGACTTCGCCCACCTGGCCCGGCGGCAGCGGCTGGCCCGATTGGGGATCGATGATTTCCACGTAAACCTGGCCGCCGCTGACGTACGAACCATCCTGGGCCGGTCCCTCGATGGCGATCGAGCCGCATTCCATCGACCCATAGAACACCAGCGCCGGACAGTTCCAAATTTCTTGCAGCCGGCGGCGGTACGCCGGCGAGCAGCCTTCGCCCGTGATCCACATGAATCTTGGCCGCAAATAGTGCCCAGCCTTCAGCCCTCGCCTCGCGGCGATTTCGCTGAGCAGCATGGCGTAGGGGGGCGTGGTAATCAGCACGTTGGCCGCCAGATCGGCCATGATGTCGATAGTCTTGGCCGGGTCGGAGTAGAAGCCACCCTTGCCGACAGGCACCACCAGCGCGCCGGCACCGGCTTGCAAGGACCGTTGAAAAGACTGCCCCGACGAACTCATTTCATACGGCAACGCGTTGATGACCACATCGCCCGCCTGGACCGGCATCAGCAGCCGCGGGGCCGGCAGCACATCGTGGCCGTGCATGTCATCCCACGAATACAAAATGTACGACCAATCGCCGCCGGTCGTACCGGTGGAGGTGTGCGTCAGGCAGACTTGTTCGCGCGGCAGACTCAACAAGGCCCACGGCTTACGCAACAGTTCCCGCTTGTTTGTAAAGGGAAACCGCGCCAAATCGGCCAGCTCGCCAAAATCAGCCGCCGTCAAACCGGCCGCGGACAGTTTGTCGCGATAGAGGGGATTATTGGCTTCGACATGCCGCAACTGCTCGGCAATAGCGTCTCGTTGATAGGCGAGCAATCGGTCGGGCGGCCAGCGTTCAACCGGCCCGGCGTTGTCGGAGCCGAAAAACGTGGCTAGCGAACCCGTGGGAATAAAAGGCTGCATGGAGTTGCCGTGCGCGCTAGTTGGTGGAAGGCTTGCCAATTCGGCGATCAGCCCATTTTCGCGGATCCATGCCAACATAACAGCAACATCGCCGCGATTCCAACGTGACGGAGGCGACCCATAGTAAATGTGACTCGCATCTGGAAATGCATCTTGCCAAGGCGCATACTATGCAGTCCCGCCAGAATGAGTGAAGCTCCCCGCCCCAACATCCCACCCCCGAAGCTACCGTGAACGAATCATCCGATATTGAACGCCAGTTAGCGCAGCTAAATAAACAGTATCTCCAATTGTTGGAAGGCATGTCGCAAATCATCGTTGGCCAGCGGCAGGTCTTGGAGGAATTGCTGGTGACCGTCTTTGCCGGCGGGCATAACCTGCTGGAAGGCGTCCCCGGCCTGGCCAAGACGCTGATGATTAACACCTTGGCCCGGCTGTTGTCGCTCAATTTCAAACGCATTCAGTTCACGCCCGACCTGATGCCGTCGGATATCGTCGGCACCAATGTGATCGAAGACGACCACACCACGGGCAAGCGGGTGACGGTCTTCGTGGCCGGCCCCATCTTCACCAACGTCGTGCTGGCGGATGAAATCAACCGCACGCCGCCCAAGACCCAGGCGGCGCTGTTGCAGGCCATGCAAGAGCACGAAGTCACCGCCGGCGGCAAGACTTATCCGTTGCAAGCCCCGTTTTTCGTGCTGGCCACGCAAAACCCGATCGACCAGGAGGGAACCTACCCGCTGCCTGAAGCCCAAAAAGACCGCTTCTTGTTGAACACGTTTATCAAGTATCCGGCCTTGGAGGAAGAAGAGCAGATCGTCGAGCGGACAACCGCCAACGTGGCTGTCGACCTGCGGCCGGTTTGCGACCAGGCCACGGTGCTGGAGTTTCAGAAGTTGGTCCGCAGCATTCCGGTGAGCAAGCATGTCACTGGCTATGCGGTCGATCTGGTACGCGCCACGCGTCCCACCGAAAGCGGCGTGCCCGACTTCATTCAAGAACAGATCGCCTGGGGCGCTGGGCCGCGGGCCAGCCAGGCGTTGATCTTGTGTGCCAAGACCTATGCGGCGCTGTGCGGCCGCATCAATGTCTCTTGCGACGACGTGCGGCACCTGGCCATGCCCGTCCTGCGGCACCGACTGGCATGCAGCTTTGCCGCCGAAGCCGAGGGAATCTCCACGGACGACATCATCCGCCGTCTGTTGGAAGTCGTGCCGGAACGGAAGGGGAAGTAAGGCAGAACCATTGTCCTGTGCGGGCGCAAAGTTGTTGTTTCCATAGTTGCCATCCGCGACCGATTTTGTTGGTCCTTTATTTTCCATTGAATCGCCGATCCCGCCTTCCACCCCCGCCCTATGTCCTCATCACAAACATCTCCACAATCGGTTGCTCGGACTGCTCGCACCGCCTGGTGGAAGCGGTTGGGGCCGGCGGCCGGGGCACTGATGCAAAAGCTGCATCGGGCCTTGATGGAGCAGGCCAGCCCGGCGTTGGCCGAAGGAATGAAGTCCTCCGCCCAGGACCGTTATCTCAATCCCGAAGTGTTGGCCCGCGTTGGCTTTTCTCCGTTGTTGGCCCGGTTGGTGGTGGAAGGTTTTTTGAACGGCTTGCACAAGAGTCCGTTCCACGGGTTCTCCGTCGAGTTTGCCGACCATCGCGAGTATGTCGCCGGCGACGATTTGAAGTATCTCGACTGGCATCTCTTCGCCCGCACCGATCATTACTACATCAAACGGTTCGAGGAAGAGACCAATCTGCGCAGCTATCTGCTGCTCGACCGTTCGGCCTCGATGGCCTTTGGCACCGGCTTGCTCACCAAGTGGGACTACGCTTGTTTTCTGGCCAGTTGCCTGGGGTATCTGGTGCTTCGACAGCAAGATGCCTGCGGGTTGGCCCTGTTTGGGGCCAAACCGGGCCTGTTAGTGCAACCCCGTTGCCGCCGCCCCCATCTGCGGCAACTGATGCGGGTGATGGTCGAAAACCCGCCCGCGGGCGGCACCGACATGCCGGCCAGCTTGCGGGCCATTGCCCGCAACCTCAAACGCCGCGGGCTGGTGGTCGTGATCAGCGATTTGATCGACGACCCGGAACAAACGCTGAAAGCCCTGCGGATGTTACGCAGCCAAAAGCACGACGTGCTGGTGTTTCATCTGCAAGACGCGGCCGAACTGGAATTTCCCTTCCAGGGTGCCACTCAATTCCGCGATATGGAGACGGACGAGGAGCTAGAGATCGACCCCACCGCCGTCCGCGCCGGCTACCTGGAACAGGTCCAGCAATCGTGCGAGTTCTACCGCAAGGGCCTGAGCGAGGCAGGCATCGACTATCAACTCATCAATACGCGGCAGCCCTACGATCAGGCGTTATCCGCATATTTGCATCGGAGGAGTAAAATTAGGAATTAGTGTTCAGTCTGTTTTTTATCTTTCCTCCTTCCACCTTTCGCCTTTCCCACCATGTTTTTCCTCGCACCCGCCGCTCTCTTCGGCCTGGCTTTGCTGGCGATACCGATCGCCGTGCATTTGTTCAAGCCGCGGCATGTGCGGCAGACGCCGTTTAGCAGTTTGCGCTGGCTGCATCTGACGCAGCAGCGCATGGCCCGGCGGATTCAATGGCATCAGGTGCTGCTGTTTGCTTTGCGGGCGGCGTTCTTGATCTTGGTTGTGTTCGCGCTGGCCCGCCCGCTCTGGTCGCCGCGAGGGGGTGCGGGGAGTGTCGATCGAATCATCGTCCTCGACAATAGCGCCAGCATGGGCCGCCAGCTTGCCGGGCGATCCACCCCTTGGCAAACCGCCGCCGGGCTCGCCAGACAATTCGTGGCGGGCATGTTGCCGGGCGACCGTACCGCCGTCTTGCTGACAGGCCATCAAACCACGGTGCTGGCCCCTTGGACGGCCGACGCCGCTATTTACCTACCTGCTATTGAAGCGGCCCAGCCGACCGCCACCGATACCAATCTCGATTCATCACTTGACCTGCTGCAAACCTTGCTCGACCTGCGCCGGCCGAAGGCCCGCGTGGAGATCTGCTTTCTTACCGACAACATGTCGGGCGCGTGGACGCCCGGTGCTGTCGGCGGGTTTGTCCGCGGCCTGCCGGCCGAAGGCGCGCCGCAACTGCGGCTGTTCGATGTCGGCCTGCCCGCCCCGCGCAATGGCTGGCTGACCGCAGCGCGGCTCCGTCAGTCCGACCGCGGCCCCACGCTGCGGGTAGAAGCCTCTTGCGTGGGGGACGTGGCCCAACCGCGCACGTTGCGTATCGCCGGCCTGGTGGGCGTGAAAGACCAAGAGCTATCGATTACCCTGCAGCCCGGCCAGCCGACCCGGCTTGAACTGCCCCTGCCCGCCACGTTTGAAGCAGCCGGCAGCCTTGCCACGTTCACGCTAGAACCCGCGGACGAACTGCCGGAAGACGACGTTCTGTATGCAGATCTGGCTTCGTCCGGTGCGCTTCATTTGCTGTTGATCGAGCCGGTCACAGCCAGCCGGGAAGTCTCCGCCGCCAGTCTGCCGCTGCGCACGGCCATCGTCGCCCTGGCGGACTCGGGCGCGTCCGCCGCCGATGGCCAGCTTGTTGTTCGCTCGCCCGATTCATTGCAAGATGCCGACATAGCCGCGGCCGACGTGGTGTTGTTGGCCGACGCGCCCGGCTTGAACGAATCGCAGGCGGCCGCGCTCGCGGCCCGCGTGCGGGCCGGCGCGGGGGCATTGTTCTTTCTGGGACCAAGCGTGCAACCGCAAGTTTACAACCAGCGGTTTACCGATCCTCTGCATCCCGTCGACGGATTGCTGCCGGCGGCGCTGGGTGGCGCGGTTCATGCTGCACAAAACCAACGGTTCGCCTGGGCGGGTTGGCAAGAACGGCACCCGCTGCTGGCCGGTCTGGTCGATCCCTTGATCGGCGACTTGCCGTTAGTCACATCGTCGGCCTATTACCGTTTTGCCGGGCCAATCGACCCGGCCGATGAAAAACTGGCCGTCTGTGGCGATGGAACTCCCGCTTTGATTGCTCGGCATGTCGGGGCAGGCCGCGTGGTGTGGGTGAATGCCTCGGCCGATGACCGCTGGTGCGATCTGCCTCGTCGCAACAGCTTCGTCCCGCTGGTCGATCGCCTGCTTGCGCATCTGGCAGCCGGCGGAGAACGGCGTTCGTTCGATGCGGGTGAAGCGATCAACATCGCCCTGCCAGGCCAGATTCAGCCGAACCAGGTGGCGGTTCGCACGCCATCGGGCCAGATGCTACAGCCGCGGGTGGAAGCCGCCGCCGGCCGCACGCTGTTGCGGCTGGACGAACCCCCCGAGACTGGCTTTTTTACCATCGAACCCACGGGCACCATGAGTTCTCCGTCCACCGAACCAGCCGGTACCGCCGACGATTTGGCGGAGAATGCTCCCACGGCCCCCATCACCTTTGTGGTGAATGCTGGAAGGGGCGATAGCCGGTTGCAGCCGCTTGTGGCCGAATCGCTGCGTCAGTGGTGGCAACCCGCCGACTTGCAAGTTGAACAACCATCCGCCGTGGCGGCTGTTGCGACCGGCCACGACGGCCGCCTGGCGCTGGAGCCGTGGTTGATTGCCTTGGCCAGTCTGGTCTTGTTGGCGGAAATGTTCCTGGTCCATTGGCTTTGCCCGCGGATCAATCCTGCGTTGAGTTCGTCGCATAAACGGCGGCGTGGTTTTGTGCCGCCGCTGCGCGAGCGCCAGGAGACCCTGCCATGACCTGCGCCTTGCTCGGCTATTCGTTGCGGTTCTTTCCGGTCTTTTCGCCGGGCCTGGTGCTGGCCATTGGCTGCCTGTTATTGGCCTTGCTGGCCTACGGCAGCCGCTTGTTGCGCCGCAAGCATGTGCCGCCGCGGTCGGTGGCCGCCTTGGCAATACTGCGCGCGGCAATGGTCGTACTGTTCTGCCTGGGGCTGTTGCACCCCGTGCTGTCGTACACAAGGTCGGTGGCACAAGCCCCCGACGTGCTGGTGATGGTCGATGCTTCCCAAAGCATGAACGCCGCCAGCGCTGCCGGAGATGGCTCGCGATGGTATGAAGCCTTGCGGACTTTGCAAACCAGCCCCGCCTTGCAATCGGCGGCTCAGCAAAGAAATCTGCATTGGTTCACGTTTGACCGCCGCGCCACGCCCACCACACCGCAAGATTTGGCCCAGCTTTCCGCCCAGGGGACCGGCACCGATTTCGCCGCCAGTTTGGCCGCCGCGGCCAACCACGTCCGCTTGCTCAACGCGGAATCGGGCGAAGGGAGCGCTCCGGCCCGACTGTTGCTGGTGAGTGATGGCCAAGATCAAGGGACCTCCAGCGCCGTTGACCAGGCGCGCCTACTGGGCCTGGCGGTCGATGTGCTAATTCCCACCGGCCAAGGCCCGGCGGCCGGTTCCAGCGCCGTGACCATCGAAGACGTACAAGCGCCGACGCGGGTGTTGTTGGGATCGGAGTGCGCTTTTCAGGTGACGTTGGATCCTCTCGCCGCGGACGAAGGGCTGTCGCTGGTGCTAGACGAAAACGGCCGCGAGGTCCATCGTCAGGCGGTGGGCAAACTCCCCCCCGGCCAGCCCAGCCGCCTCATGGTGGCCCATCGCCCGACCGAACCCGGCCTGAAACGCTACACGTTCCGCCTGATGCATGACGACGCCGCCATCGGCGCGGGCTTTGCCGTCAATGTCCAAGTCACCGACGGCCGGCACGACGTGCTGGTGCTGGAGGATACCTGGCGGTGGGAGTTCAAATACCTGCGGCGGGTGCTGGAGGACGACCCCAGTTTCAGCCTCACGGCGTTCTTGTCGCGCGGCGAACGGGCCTTTGTGCAATTTGGCGAGCCAGAACGCCGCGTCCATCTGGGCGGCTTTCCCCATAGCCGCAACGAGCTAGAGGGTTTTGACACGTTGATCTTGGGCGACGTAAACCCCGCCACATGGCCCAAGGGGCTGGCCCGCAACATCCACCTGGCCGTCAGCGACGGCGGCAAGTCGCTGGTCATCGTGGCCGGTCCGCGATTGGGCGATTGGGTCGATGTGCCCGAGCTTTCTCGGCTGCTTCCCGTGGAGCTTTCGCGCCAGTCGGGCGAGCCCGTCAGCGGGCAAATCGCCGTCCAGGCCACGGCGGAAGGAAGCAGCCAAGGCTGGTTTTCGCTCACGCCCCCCGGCCAATCGGGCGAGGCAACCTCCGCGTCGCCGGTTTTGCCAGCCCTGCCAGGCATCTATCCGGCGCTGCGCAAGCGGCCAGCTGCCACCGTCTTGCTGGAAGCCAGCGAACAGGCCAATGCCCACGGGCCGCTGGTGGTCGTGGCCGAACAACCGGTCGGCCGCGGCCGGGTATTATACATCGGCACCGATGCGTTGTGGCGCTGGCACACGTTGGGTCCACGCAATGAGGCCGGCGCAACCTTGCATTCGGCCTTTTGGCAACATGCCTTGCGGGCCTTGGCACCGCCGATTCCGGCTTCGTCGCAAGCCCAGTTGTGGCTGCGGCCCGAGCAGACCCGCTACCGGGCCGGCGACCGTGTGCGGCTTTCGGCCGAGTGGGCGGCACCAGGTCAAAAGTCTGCCCCGACATTGGAGGCCGCGGTGGTCTTGCCCGACGGACGCCGGCTGCCGCTCGACATGTCGCGCGACGAACGCGACCCACGGCGGTTTGCCGCCTGGTTCGACGTGGCCGAGGCGGGCCGCTACCGCATTGAAGCCACCGCCCGTGGCGATGCCGAAGACGCCGTCGAATCGTCCACGCTGTTGGAAGTCTCGGCCGGCCTGCAAGAAAGCACATCTTCCCCCGTCGATACGGCGGCCCTTGTCCGCCTGGCCGAAGCGACGGGCGGCCGCGTCATCGACCCCGCCTCGCCCACCGGCTGGCTGGCCGCAGGGGCCCCCCCTGCCGCCACGGTTGTGCGTCAACAGTCGTTCGATCTGTGGCACAACTACAGCATTGTGCTGCTGCTGTGCGGCGTGCTAGCCGCCGACTGGCTGCTGCGGCTGTTTCGCGGGTATGTGTAACGCCGGCCCCACTCGCCAATTGGCGTGACATTTCCTAACATAGGGCATCGTCGTTATTCGACTATTCTTTCCCCCGGAAAGCCAGGAGCCACGTCTTGGAACAAGCAGTAGACCCCCGCGAACAAAAACAAGCCATTCGCGAACAGGCGCATACCAACCGCAAGGCCCAAGAGGACAAGGACGAACTCAGCCAGGCAATCTGCCGAACCTTCGCCGAACTGCCAGAGTACGCCGCGGCCAAGACGGTCTTATACTACCTGGATGTCCGCACCGAGGTCCGCACCCGGCATAGCCTGTCCGATGCGCTGGCCAGCGGCAAGAAGATTGTCGTACCGTACTGCGTGGATGGCGAGCTGGAACTGTTCCATCTCACCAGCATGGAAGAGTTGTCGGTCGGCATGTACAAAATTCTGGAGCCCAAGGTCGAACTGCGGGCGCTTCCGGAAAAGCGCGTTGATGTGGCCGAACTGGACCTGATCATGGTTCCCGGCGTGGCCTTCGACCGCACCGGCGGCCGCATGGGGCACGGCTTTGGCTACTACGATAAGCTGCTGGAAAAAGCCCGCCCGCAAACGCCGCTGGTGGCGCTGGCCTTTGAGTGCCAGTTGTTTCCAGAAATCCCCACGCAGGCGCACGATATCTACATGGACAAGATCATCAGCGAAAGCCAAACCTATCTCTGCAAAGGACGCGGCGGAGCGTGAGCAGCCAGCAGGCGGAAATCGAAGATACCTACGCCGAGGCGTTTCGTAGCATTTATGCCGAGGTGCTGATTACCGCCCGCGACCGTAATTGGGTCGATCACGCGGTGGCGGCAGCCACCGGCAATGCCTCCAGCACGATCATGTGCGATTGCGAGGCCGGACTGGACCGCTACGTCGGTCCCGGCAGCCCCAGCCAAGAGGCCACGCCCGACGGCCGGCCCGGTGCCATTGTGCAGTTTCATGTCCCCCGGTTCCGCAAAGACCGGGTCGAGGCGTTGGAACGTTCGCTGCTGGTCCGCCTCAGCCAGAACGTGCTGACGTGCCCCACGGCGGCCTGCTTCAATACGATCGACTCCGATCCTTTCTTCAAGCTGGGCCGCAAGCTTGCCTTCTTTGGCGACGGGCATCAGTTTCGCGACCAGCGGCATGGCCGCCCGGTGTGGGTCATTCCCATCTTGGGAGGAGAGTTTGTCATCGACAGGCGGTTTGGCTTTCGCGATGGACTGATGGGGGGCAACCTGTGGTATCTGGGGAGCACCGTCGATGCGGCCCTCGACGCCACCGTGCAAGGCTTGGCCGCCGCCATGCAAGTCCCCGGAGTGATCGCTCCGTTTCCGGGGGGCATCGCGGGTAGCGGCTCCAAAGCTGGCAGCCGCTACAAATTCAGCGTGGCCAGCACCTATGAAAAGTTCTGCCCCACCCTGCGGGCCAAGCTGGGCGATGCCTCGGCCGTGCCGCCGGGCGTCCATTCCATCATGGAAATCATTCTCAACGGCCGCGATCTCGAAGCCTTGAACCAAGCCACGCAGGCCGCCATTGCTGCCTCGGTCAACTCCCCCGGCCTGGTCAAAATCTCCGCCGGCAACTATGGCGGCCGCCTCGGTAAAAGCTTCATCTACCTCCGCCCCCAGGGCGACGGCAAGCCAGGCGGATAATCGCCGTCAGAGGCGGCTCCTTCAGCCTACTCGGCGATGAAATCGCCTGCTTTTTCAGCCTTCATCCTTTCGCCTTTCGCCTTTCGCCCTATGGACAGGCAGGGGTGGATGTAAGATATTGTGTGCTGCGCGCGGGCGTCAGGCGGCAACCGCTTAAAGCCAAACAGCTTGGGGCAAAGCCCGCCACCGCAAGCCCCCCGGCCCAGGGACTTGTTAGCTTCCCGCCCGCGGCCAGCCGAACATTGTCAGCCGGGGCTACGTAATCGAATCAGATTTTGTTTTGTCAGCCGTCCAGTAATTCTTCGGGAGCCGAGTACCCATGAGCGAAACCCGTGGCCCGGCCATGATCGAGGCCCAAGGCCTGTCCAAGTTTTACGGTGAGTTCGCCGCCACGAAGGATGTCTCCTTCAGCATCAGCCAGGGCGAAGTCGTGGCCTTTTTGGGGCCTAACGGTGCCGGCAAGAGCACCACCATGAAACTGCTGACCGGCTACCTGGCCCCTTCGGCCGGCGTGGCACGCATCGCCGGGCACGACATGTCCGACGACCGCCTGGCCGGCAGCGAGAAGTTGGGATACTTGCCAGAAAACGGCCCGCTCTATCCCGATATGACCCCTCGCGGCCTGTTGCAGTTTTTTGCCGCCGCCCGGGGCCTTTCGGCCTCGCGGACGCGCGAACGGATCGCCGCCGTGATCGACCTGTGCGACCTGGGGGCGGTGGTCGGCAAGGCCATCGGCAAACTGTCCAAGGGTTATCGCCAGCGCGTGGGGATGGCCCAGGTGTTGTTGCATGAGCCCGACGTTTTGATTCTGGACGAACCGACAGCCGGCTTGGACCCCAATCAAATCCGCGAGGTCCGCGAAACAATCCGCCGGCTGGGGCAAAACAAGACCATCCTGCTCTCCACCCACATTCTGCAAGAGGTTGAAGCTATGTGCAGCCGCGTGCTGTTCATCTCCGAGGGCCGCTTGAAGTACGACGGCACGGTGCAAGATCTGGTCAAGGATGGCAAACCGCTGGACGAGCATTTCCATAAATTGACCCGCGGCGCAGCTTAAGCTGGGCCGGTTCAACTTTTCTTGCCGCGGTTGTTTCCGGACTTATGTAGTTTTATTTCTTGAAGAAAAAGACGCCATGAAAACTCATGTGATCTCCGCGATCTTTCTGCGGAACCTGAAGAGCTACTTCAGCAACCCGACGGGTTACGTGTTCATTTGCGTATTCGTGCTGCTCTGTACGTTCGCGGCGTTTTGGCCGCACGAGTTTTTCAACGCCAACCTGGCCAACTTCGACCAGCTCAACACCTATCTGCCCTACATTTTGCTGGTATTCATACCGGCCATCACCATGAGCGTATGGGCCGAGGAGCGCCGCCAAGGGACCGACGAATTATTGCTGACCATTCCGGCCAGCGACCTGGACGTGGTACTGGGCAAATACCTGGCCGCGGTGGCGATTTACACGGTCTCGTTGGCTTTTTCACTGTATAACGTAATCTGGTTGTGGATCTGGTCGAATGGCAACGTCGATCTGGGGCTGATCGCCGGCAACTACTTTGGTTATTGGCTGGTGGGGCTGGCCATGCTGGCGGCGGGCATGGTGGCGTCGTTCTTGACCAGCAATCTCACGGTCGGCTTCATCCTGGGTTTATTGTTCAATGCTCCACTGGTCTTCGCCGGGGCGGTCGATACGGTTCCCTGGCTGCCAACGTCTTTCACGCGAAATATCAAGAACCTGAGCATCGCCGAGCAATTCCGCGATTTCGGCCAAGGGGTGGTGAGTTTCACCAACATTCTGTACTTCATCCTGGCCACCGGCATCATGCTGTATTTGTGCCTGGTGCTGATCGGCCGCCGGCACTGGTTTGGCGGGCGTGACGGGCACTCCATGTTGTTGCACTTTATCGTCCGCAGCGTGGCCTTGGGCGCGGCTTGCGTTGGCTTGCTGGTGCTCTGCAATGCCATTCCCTCGGTTGCCAGCAGCCGCCTGGATGTTACCGCCGAGGGGCTGAGCTCGCTCTCCACGCATACGGTGAAAGCCTTGCGGGAACTGCCGGAAGACCACCCGGTAACCATCGACGCCTACATCAGCCCCACCGTACCGGAGGCTTACGTGCCAACGCGGCTGAACTTGCTCTCGATTCTTCGCGAGTTCAAGGCGCTGGCCAAGGGCAAGGTCGAAGTCCGTGTCCACCCCACCGAACCCTTCACCGACGACGCCCAATACGCCAGCGACCAGTTCGGCATCAAGGGCCAGCAGGTCATCAATCGTTCGCGCGGGACAACCAAGGCCGAGGAAATCTACATGGGTGTGGCCTTTACCTCCGGCCTGAACAAGGTCGTGGTGCCGTTTTTCGACAAGGGCATTCCGGCCGAGTACGAGCTATTGCGCTCGGTGGTCACGGTCGCCCAGCAGAAGCGCAAGACCCTGGCCGTACTGACGACCGACGCCAAACTGTTCGGCACGTTCGACATGCAGCGCTTTACGCCCGGCCAAGACCAGCAACTGGTCAACGAACTCAAGAAGCAGTACGACGTAATCCAAGTCAACGCCGACAGCCCCATCACGCAAGAATTCGACGTGCTGCTGGCCGTGCAGCCCTCCACGCTGTCACCCGAGCAAATGCCCAATTTCATCAATGCCGTGCGGTCGGGCCGCAAGACGGCCATCTTTGAGGATCCGTTCTCGTTTTTCTTTCAGGTGGCCGGAACCAGCTTCCCCAAGGATCCGCCGGGCGGCATGAACCCCTTTATGCAGCAACAGCCGCCGCAGCCCAAGGGAAATATCGACCCCTTGTGGACCATGCTGGGCGTCAAGTTCGATGGCGGCAACGTCGTCTGGCAAGAATACAATCCTTATCCCAATATCGACGACTTCACGCGCATCAAGGAGTTCGTGTTTATTGGGCCCGGTTCTGGTGCCGAGGTCCCCTTCAACGAAGAGGACTCGATTACATCCAACTTGCAAGAACTGTTGTTTCCCGCGCCGGGCAGCATCACCCGCAATGAAGCTGTCGATCTGAACTACGAGGTTCTCGTCAAGACCGGCCCTCGCATCGGCACCATCCCCGCCATGGACCTGCGCTCGGCATTGACTGGCAACATTCGCCTGTTGGACCGTTCCCGCATCATCAAAGACACGCCTTTCCAGTTGGCAGCGCGGATCAGCGGCAAGATCAAGGCCGATCCTTTCTCGGAAGAATCCGACAAAGAGGGTGACGGCAAGGAAGGTGGCGACAAGAAATCTGGCGGGTCGGAAATTGACGTCGTGCTGGTGGCCGATATCGACCTGCTCTCGACCCAATTCTTCGACCTGCGCCAGCGGGGGAACGACGACGATTTCAAACTGCGGCCCGACAACGTAACGTTCGTGCTGAACGTGCTCGACTCGCTGGCGGGCGACGACCGCTTTATCGAAGTCCGCAAGCGCCGCCGCGAACACCGCACCTTGCAGCAGATCGAAGAGAAAGTCTCCGACGCCAGGAAAAGCGCCGCCAAGGAGCGGGCCGATTTCTTGGAGGACATCAAGGTCTTGATTACCCAAATCCAGGGAGAGCTGGATGCCGAGGTTGCCAAGATCGACGATACGCCCAACCTCAGCGCAACCGAGCGGGCTCAGCGCAAGGCGATCGCCCAGCAAGTCGCCAGCAAGCGGCTGCAGAAAGAGACCGAGGTTAAAGACCGCCAAAAGGACGAGAAGTTTAACCAGATCGAGCGCGAGCTCGATCGCGATATCCGCAATCTGCAAGGGGGCCAACGGGCCTGGGCCACCGCCTTGGCCCCGCTCTTGCCGCTGCTGCTGGGCTTTATCATGCTTGTCAATGTCCGCCTCCGCGAGAAAGAGGGCGTGCCCAAGAGCCGCCGTAAGTAGTCGGCGGCAAGCTGCCGCGGGGGCCTCCATTCCATCCATCCAAAGTTTTGAGATAACCTCTCAGGACCATTTACGATGAACGAAAACGTCAAGACACTGGTATTCGTGGGTGCGGCCGTCCTGTTGTCGGCGGCTGGCTACGTGGCATCCAACACGCTCCGCTCGCGCCAAGACAACGTCAACGCCGGCATCGGTGCGCTGTTCCCCGATTTCAAGGATCCACTGGCCGCCGCCCGGCTGAAAATCTCGGATGTCGATGAGGTCACCGGTACGCCGGAGAGCTTTGAAGTCGCCAACAGCAAGGGGATCTGGTCGATTCCCTCGCATGAGGACTACCCGGCAGATGCCGCCAAACAACTGGAGGAAGCCGCCGCCAGCCTGATCGACTTGTCGACCTCGTCCTACGTCTCGGATCGCAAGTCCGACCACGCCATCTATGGCGTGCTCAACCCCGACGAACAGCACGAGTCGGGCGTGACCGGCGTGGGCAAGCGAGTGACGATGGAAGACGCCACCGGCGTCCCGCTGTGCGACTTCATCATCGGCAAGGCCGAACCCGACCAGCCCGATATCCGCTATGTTCGACTGCCCAGCCAAGACCGCATCTACCGCGTAAAAATCAATGTAGACAAGCTCTCCACCAAGTTTGCCGATTGGATCGAGAAAGATCTGCTCAAGATCGACACGTTCGACATGCGGCGGATACTGCTGGACCACTACACGGCCCAGCTCACGCAACGGGGTGTCAAACTGGATCAGGGCGAAAAGATCCGCCTCGATTACAACGACAAAGACTCTAAATGGGCGCTAGCCAGCCTGATACCGGGCGATGCCTCGCCCGAGGAAAAAGAAGAACCGCTGGCCACCGGCGAGGAACTGCTTACCGACAAGGTCAACGACCTTAAGAACTCCATCGACCAGATCAAGATTGTCGATGTCCACCGCAAGCCCAAGGGGCTGGGGCGCGACCTGCGGGCGGAACTTGGTCCCGGCGAACGCGACCAAGAGGCCTTTGCCTCGCTGGTTCCTCGCGGATTTTACCCTCTCTCCGACGGTCCCATGTTGGGGGCCGCCGGCGAGGCGCAGATCGGCAACGCCAATGGCGTCCGCTATGTGCTGCGGTTCGGCGGGCTGGACACCAGCAGCCAGGGAAAAAAAGCAGCCGAGGAGAAACCAGTCGAAGGTGAAGAGGCTGTTCCCCAAGACGATGGCGGTGCCAACCGCTTCTTGCTGGTGATGGCCGAGTTTGATCCCAGCTTCATCCCCAAGCCGGAACTCAAAGTCAAGCAGCTTCCCCCACTGGAGGAGCTGCTGCAAGCAGATCCCCCCGCCGAGGAAAAGCCAACCGGCGAAACACCCAAGAAAAATGCCGCGGGCAAGCCAGGCAAGGATGCTGACAAGCCTGCCAAAGATGGGGACAAACCCACGAAAACCAAAGAGTCCGGCAAGCCGGCGGCAAGTGGGCCGAAACTAAAGGCACCTGGAACGAACGATTCCGGGGAGAAGCCAGAGAACGCTGACAAGCCAGCCGAACCCGATGATCCCGCTGAAGATGCACTGCCCGAGGAAGCCGCGTCAGAAGACCAGTCTTCTTGCACCGCTCCCGCGGCCACGGATATAGCGGCGACGTTGTTCCAGGAGACCCCCGCGGACAAAAAGCAAGAACCGGCCGATAAGCCTGCCGCGGAAGACAAACCCGCTGAGGATAAACCAGCCGACGAGGCCAAACCGGCCGATGGAGACAAGCCGGCCACCGATGATGCCGCCAAGCAGGCCGAGGAAGAAGCCCGCAAGAAAGCGGCCGCCGAATTGCTGCGCAACGAGCAGGATGACGACCGCAAGATCGCCGATTACAAACGCAAAGTCCGGGCCGGACGAGACCGCGTGAAGGAACTCAACGATCGCTTTGCCGACTGGTACTATGTCATTTCGGACTCGATGTACCACAAGATCTTGCTCGACCGGGCCGAACTGGTCAAAACGGCCGAACCAGAGAAAGAACCCGCGGACGAATCTGGCGACGACGCACCCGGTGAAGACACGCCTGGCGAGGACGCACCCGCCGACGATGCACCTGCCGACGACGCCGCCGCGCCTGACAAAGCTCCTGTCAAGCCAGAAGCCGCCCCGGCCAAACCGACTACGCCCGCGCCCGCGAAACCCGCCGCACCGCCCGCGGCCAAGCCAGCCGCTCCGCCAGCGAAGCCCAAATAGCTGCAAGCGGTTCTGCCGGGCTGAAGGATTCCAGGGGCAACTTAAACGCGCAAAAAATCTCCCCAAATTCCGTCGCTGACAAACAGCCCCTCGCGAGTCAGGCGGATTCGCCGGCCATCATCGGCCAGCAAGCCCGCCCCGATATGCCGCGGCAGTTTCTCGCCGACCAGCGATTCGACTTCAAAACCGGTCTGCCGGGCGAAAGCCTCGCGGTCGATGCCGGCCATCCGCCGCAAGCCCAGCACCAGCGCCTCGCGGGCACGGTCGGGCGGTAGCAATGTCTCTGACTCGGCCACGGGCGATTGTCCGGCCAGCACCCGCTTGATGTACGTTGTCGTACTGCGATGGTTGACCTCGCGACGGCCAGCCACGTAGCGGGCCGCACCAGGTCCGGCGGCAAAGTACTCGGCGGCGGCCCAGTAGGTTTCGTTGTGGCGGCAGCGGTAGCCGGGCAGGGCGTGGTTGCTGACTTCGTAGTGTTCGTAACCAGCTTTCGCCAGCCGGTCGATGGCCTGTCCAAACATGGCCCGCTGCAATTCGTCATCAGCGGCAGGCAGTTCGCCCCGCAGTTGCCGGCCCCAAAACGTGGTGCCACGTTCAAACGTCAGCCCATAGGTAGAAACGTGACTCGGCTTTAGCGCCACGGCCTGCTCCACATCGGCCAGCCATTCCTCCAGCGTCTCGCCCGGCGCGGCAAATATCAGGTCGAGCGACAGGCTGGCCACGCGCGGCCGGGCCAGTTCCATAGCGCGGGCGATCATTTCGGCCTGATGGTCGCGTTCCAGCAACCGCAGCTTGTCCAGACGAAACGATTGCGCTCCCAGGCTCAGACGGTTGACGCCGGCCGCTTCCAAGACATCCAACCGGGCCGCATCGATATCAATCGGATTGGCCTCCACGCTCATCTCGTTCGGCTCGGCCAGTGGAAACCAACGCCGCACTATTCGCAGCAGCCGGCACAGGTCGGCCGGCGGCAAATGCGTAGGCGTGCCTCCCCCAAAAAACAGCGTCTCCACCTCGCGCGGGCGGCCCAGCGCGGCCAACTCCATTTCCAGCGCGGCCAGGTAGCCGGCGATCAAGTCGTCGCGTCCGGCCGCCACGGTAAAGTTGCAATACCCGCAACGATGGACGCAAAACGGAACATGGATATATGCCGCGCGAGGCTCGGCCAAGGTCGTCGGCGCGGCATGGGGCATGGGCTTGTCCAAACTCGTCTTCCAGGCAAAGTGATCCGTCCCTTTCCGTCGCAACGTGGCATTGAACCATCATCGGGCCGTTAAGGATATGGTCTGAAATAACTTCCCGTTTCCCAGGGGCGGCAGCCTCGCCGTTACGGACCTCTTCGCGACCTCGACACCCGCCCCCGGCACCGATAAGCTTGGGTTGGGCCGCAAGGAAATATTCCCCGCGGGCATGGCGGTCATGGTTCAATGCGGATTGTGGCCGTGCAATATCCTGCGGCCGCGCAACCGCTTCCCACCAACGGCAAAAACCCCACAGCAGGAAATAATGTCGAATTCCTATCTTGAGGAGCTGTTCAGTTTGCGGGGCCAGGTGGCCGTGGTCATCGGCGGCACCGGCGTATTGGGCGGAGCCATTGCCCGCGGCCTGGCCCGCGCGGACGCGACCGTGGTCGTGGCCGGGCGGTCCGAGGAACGGGGCCAGGCTTGCGTGGCCGAGATCGAACAGGCTGGCGGCCGGGGGGCCTTTGCCGCCGTTGATGTGGGCCAGCGGCCGTCGATCGAAGCCCTGCTAAATACAGTGCTGTCCCAACAGGGGCAGGTCGATATTCTCATCAACGGAGCCGGCGTCAATTCGGCCAGCGCCTATGTCGATGTCAAAGATGACGACTGGGAATGGGTGCTGCGGAACAACCTCACCGCGGTCCACTGGGGCTGCCAGATTTTTGGCGGGCACATGGCCACGCATGGCGGCGGTTCCATCCTGAACATCGCCAGCGTTACATCGGACCGGCCCTTGTCCAAGGTCTTTGCCTATTCGGCTTCCAAGGCGGCCGTCGTCAATCTTACCCAAAACGTGGCCCGCGAGTTTGCCCCCCAAGGAGTGCGCGTCAATGCGCTGTGCCCTGGTTTTTTTCCGGCCGAGCAAAACCGCAAGATTCTTGACGCCGACCGCACGGCCAACGTCATGCGGCAAACGCCCATGGCCCGCTTCGGCGAACCCGACGAGCTAATCGGTGCCTCGCTGCTGCTGCTGTCGCGCACCGCCGGCAGTTTCATCACCGGCGCGGCCTACTACGTCGACGGCGGCTTCACCGGCATGAGGTTCTAGAAAGTGTCTTTTACCATTGTCATCTTCGGTGCCTCGGGCGATTTGACCAATCGCAAGCTGGTCCCCGCGCTGTATCAGTTGTTTCGCAAGCAGCGGCTGCCCGCGGGCACCAGAATCTTGGGCTTCTCGCGGACGAAATACAGCGACGATGCCTGGCGCGATGAGTTGGCGGGCGCGGTGCGGGAGTTCGTTCCCAAGAGCTTCGATAATGATTGCTGGAAGCAGTTTGCCCAAGCCATTTATTACCAGGCGGGCGATATTGGCCACGACGGCGATTTTGCCCGGCTGGCCGATCGCTTGAACGAACTGGAAGCAGGCCACGGCCAAGAAGGCAAGGGCGACCGGGTCTATTATCTGGCCACCGCGCCGCAATTCTTCGTGCCGGCCATTACAGGGCTGGGCAACCACGGCCTGGCCGACGAATCGCGGGGGGTGCGGCGGATCGTCGTCGAAAAGCCGTTTGGCACCGACCTGGCTTCGGCCCGGCAGCTTAACCGCACGCTGCACGGTATTTTTGGCGAGCAGCAGGTCTACCGCATCGACCATTACCTGGGCAAAGAGACGGTGCAGAACATCTTGGTGTTCCGCTTTGCCAATGCCATCTTCGAGCCGATTTGGAATCGCAATTACATCGACCATGTGCAGATTACCGCCGCGGAGAAAAACCCCGTCGGCCGCCGCGGGGCCTATTACGAAACGGCCGGCGTGCTGCGCGACATGTTCCAGAACCACCTGCTGCAACTGCTGATGACCACGGCCATGGAGGCCCCCAGCCGTTTCAATGCCGATGCCGTCCGCAATGAAAAGGTCAAAGTCCTGGACGCCGTCCGCCCCTTCACCCCCGAAGACGTGGCCCGTCAAACGCTGCGGGCGCAATACACCGGCTACCGCAACGAGAAAGACGTGGCCCTCGACAGCCAGGTCGCCACCATGGGGGCGGTCAAACTACACATCGACAATTGGCGCTGGCAAGGCGTGCCGTTTTACCTGCGCAGCGGCAAGGCCATGGACTGCCGCACCACGCAGATCGTGATTCAGTTTCGCTACCCGCCGCACATGATGTTCAACCACGGCAAGCGGCGCTCGCACGAAGCCAACCGGATCGTGATCCACATTCAGCCCGCCGAGGGAATTCAACTTCACTTTCAGACCAAGGTGCCCGACGCCGGCATGCAAATTCGCACGGCCGATCTCGATTTTCGCTTCAACGAGCGCTTTGACGCCGCCATGCCAGAGGCCTACGAGCGGCTGCTGTTGGATGTGCTGGCCGGCGATGCCAGCCTGTTCGCCCGCAGCGACGAGGTCGAGCTATCGTGGAGCATCATCGACCCCATCGTGGCTGTCTGGCAGCAAGGGCAGCCGCCGCTGTGCCACTATCAGCCCGGCGAATGGGGCTCGCCCGAGTTTCATGAATGGATGCTCCGCGACGGCCGTGACTGGCTCGATACCTGCCCGGTAATCAAAGAGCATTAAGAACTGGCCAGGAACAGCTTCGGCGGCCTTCCTCCCTCTCCCTCTGGGAGAGGGCCGGGGTGAGGGTTTTGTTGGATGGGCCATCATTCGCCACTTCCCCTCTCCCCAACCCTCTCTGAGAGTACCGGGAGAGGGAGCAATTATTCCTTGGCCCTACGTCGCCATCTCGCGGGCGTGATAGCTCGACCGCACGAATGGCCCGCTGGCCACTTGCCGAAAGCCCAGTTGCCGTGCCGCCGCGCCCAACTCGTCAAACTCGGCCGGCGGAATGTACCGTACCACCGGCAAATGCTCGCGGGTGGGCTGCAAGTACTGGCCCAGCGTCAGCAGGTCGCAACCCGCGTCGCGCAGGTCGCACAGTACATCCATGATCTCCTCGCGCGTTTCGCCCAGGCCCAGCATCAGCCCGCTCTTGGTTTGAATGGCCGGGTCGAGCACCTTCACGCGCCGCAGCAGTTCCAGAGTCCAACGGTAGTCGCTCTTGCGTCCGCGGACCTGGCGGTAAAGCCGGGGTACGGTCTCGGTATTGTGGTTGAAGACCTGGGGACGGGCGGCCACCACCCTTTCGATCGCGCCGGGCTTGCCCAAAAAGTCGGGGGTCAAAACCTCGACAGCGGCACCAGTCCGCTGCCGCACCGCGAGGATGCTGCGATAAAAATGTACGGCGCCTCCATCGGGCAAGTCGTCCCGCGTCACCGAGGTAATCACCACATGGGCCAGTCCCAACCGGGCCGCGGCCTCGGCCACGCGTTCCGGCTCGTCGGCGGAGAGTTCCTCGGTCTTCCCCTTGGGTACGGAACAAAAACCGCACGGCCGCGTGCAAACATTCCCCAAAATCATGAAGGTGGCGGTCTGCTGCGACCAGCACTCCATGCGGTTGGGGCACTTTGCGCTTTCGCAGACGGTATTAAGTCCCAATTCCTCGACCAGCCGGGCCGTGGCATGGTTGCCGTTGGAGGGGGGAACATTCCGCTTCAACCAACTCGGCAACCGCAACCCCGCCGGAGCCTGTGGCGCGGGAGCAGAGTCCAGAATCGTCAGTGTCGGCAATTCAGCGTGGGGCATGCAAGCTCTTCGCGGCAAACAAGAACAGGCCCAATCATCACAGCCCCAGCATTCTATCCCAGCCCCCGCCCGCGAGCGAGCGGGATTCCCATCCGCGCAAGGCATCATTCGCGGCGATAGAATGCCCCTGGGACATGCGGGCGATAGGTGGCCAACAGGGTGCCATGATTGTCGCGGTCCCAAATGCCCTGTTTCCCGAACCCCGACGAACGGAAATTACGCTCATGGGTCCAATGCAGCTCGGCCACGGAAAAGAATTCGCGCTCGGCGAAACCGACGTCCGCCGCCACTTTCTGGCGCTGTTGCCCACGGCAGGCGTTTGCCATGCGGCGTTTCGCGCGGCCGAAATGCGGCATGTGGAAGCGGGCCTGTTGCAGTCTCCATGCCTCGATTTTGGCTGTGGCGATGGCTCGTTGGCCGCCGAATGGCTGGCGGGTTGTTGCGATATTGGAATCGATCTCAACCCGCGACAATTGGCCCAGGCTCGCAAGGCGTACCCGCTGGTGTTGGCGGCCGATGGCGTGCGCCTACCCCTGCCCGACCATTCGTTGGGTAGTGTCGTGTCGATTTCGGTATTCGAGCATTTAGAGCATCCGGCCGAGACATTGGCCGAGCTTCATCGCGTGCTGCGCCCTGGCGGCGTTCTCGTGGCGACCATCACCCTGTCCGATCTGCAACAACAACTCTACTGGCCGCGTGTCATCGCGCGGGGCGGGCTGCCTGCTTGCGGCAAGGCTTACGTGCGCCGCCAAAACTGGCTGTTCGGCCATCGTGCCATGTACGATCAGGCAACCTGGAAGGGCATGCTGAGTGGCGCTGGCTTTCAGTTAACGGCCGCCCGCCCAATAGTCGCGCCTGGCACGGTCGCCCAATGGGACCGGCGGCTTCCCGCCGCGGCACTGGGGAGATTGTTACGCATGGCGTGCCAGTTTTGCCGTGCCGCCAATGGCTTCCCGGCCATCGCGCAGCGCGGCTTGTTAAGCGAGAAAAAGCGCGCACATCCACGGCTTTTGCGCCGCCTTATCCGTCGCCCGCGGAACGCATGGAATCGCTCGCGGCCCGCGATTCTGGATGACACCCAACCGGGCTCGGTACTCTATATTGTCGCCCGCAAGGGATAAAAGCGCGGTGGACCCAAAGTAAATTTCCGTCGTGGCGCTGCTATCCGCCTTTCTTGAAATTCGCCGAGGAATTTTCTTGACACACGCCACGGGGGGGGTATGCTCAGCCCGCATCAAAGCAGAAAAAATGTTTCGTTCGTTTCTTCTCGCAACGCATTTCACTTCTCCTTGGGCACCTGACCGTCCGCTGCTCCTAGCGTAACGGAACATTCTCAATCCCAATTACTCGATCGATTTAGTTCACTTGTTATGGAGTTGTCGCCATGCGCAGTCGTTATTTAAGTACGATGAAGGTTCTCGTATGCTCATTCCTGATCTGCATCTTCACCAAAATCGTCGATGCGGATTCGCAATTATGGGAAAATTATTGTTGTAAAGAGGATTATTGGCAGCAATTAGACGATCCGCCGGAAGCGGCGTGCGACTTCAACCAATTCAATATGTGCATGCCAATCGGCGGGGCCTGTAGCGGTACTGTACATGAAGAAACTCACGATGCGGAATGTGAACCAGAGCCAGATATTAATTGCAATCGCATTAAGATCGAAGTTCCGTACAACGTGTACAATAGAATTTGCATCGCAAATGGGGGTCTTTGTTATTGCGATTATATGTGGACTGGTCAGGGTACTTGGCTCGTCTGGGACTGCACCGAGAATTGCCCAGAGGAGTAGTACGGTATGATTGGTCGTCGCGAAGTGTTGTCGTACTGCGGATTTTTGATCGTAATAGGCGTAATTTCATATCAAATTTCGCATTCGTCGCGGGTTTCGAGGAAACCACCGGTGGTCACAGAGGTCGCCGGTATTAGTTACGCATGTCTATTGAGTGAGGTAGCCGGTCAATGCGAAGTGGATTTTCCGATACCCCGCAGCAAGAACTGCCCTATCCAATTAGAGGTGGTTAGCGTTAGTTGCGGATGTGCTGGCGTTCTTGCTTGTGGTAAGGCGAGGGTGTCCGGCGAAAAATGGTTCGTCGCATTAAACGAGTCTGCCGACATCAGAGTGTTAACCAAGATCGGGATGCGGGCAGCTCGTCGTAGTATAACAGTGCGACTAAGATTGCAAGAAGAGGCAAATGTGTCTGAACTTGTTTGTAATGCAAGTATTAACGCATTAGCCGACCTGGTGATCGATCCACCTGCCTTGACCTTCTTGGTTGGAATTCATTTCGAGCCTGGGGCGACGAAGAAGGTTCGCGTTTCTCGCACTTTTCGGGGCAAAGGTAATAGTCCATTACCAAAGGTAGTATTGCCGGAGGGATTCAAGGTTGAATCCAGCCGATTGATTCACGTCGAAAACATCGACGAAGGTTCGCGCGACCGCGACTTACCCCAGCTCCTCAGCGAAACTTGGGAGTACCGAATTTTCTGCGGCATCTCTGAGGTCGAGCAAGCCGAATCTTTTCGCGCCTACGTCGAGTCGGTTTCTCCAAACGGAATTAGTTCGGTCGAGCCGCTACCAATCAACGTTCGGCGTGCCAGCGGCATATACGGTCCACGCGTTGTATCAATGGGAGATATCATCGCTGGGGCGGAGTATAAGCGACGGCTAGTGCTGCTGGCGGCGGACGGAGTGCCTTTTTCCGTGGACGACATATCCATCACTGGTAATGCCTCGCATGTAACGTTGCCTTTGCCTTGTGCAATGGCACTAAGGCAACAGGTTCTTGAATTTGTCTTGGTTGGCCGGGAGTGCGGTTCGTTTGAGGAACAAATCGCGGTGCGGACGACTCATCCCGCCATGCCAGTTTTCACATTTTCGTGTTCCGGTACGATTGTCAAAGATGGAGCAGTTCCATGAAAACCACGTACAGATGCGTTATGGCGGTCATGGCACTAGCCGTCGTGGGAGAGTCGGGGTTTGCCGACGATGCAGCGCGGCTGGCGCGGTTGCGCGAGTTATGGGAGCGACAGAAGGCCGAGGTGGTAAGTGGCGAATTTCGCTTGCGGTATTTATTTCGCGGCACGCCTTATCTTCAGCCGATTGAGCCAAGCGAAATATTTTCTTTAATCGAGACAGACGAATTTTCCACCAGCCGCGATTTGCAAGCCGCGTTTCTCAAGCGGGTAGCGCTGCCCATGCCTGTGTTGAAGGACCAGTGGTGGACCGTGAGCCTGGTATTAAGCGGCGGCAAGGCGAAGCAAGAGTACTTGGACGATGAGCCCGAATTGGCCGGTGCGACGTTTGAATCCTCCTACGACGGCGAGACGCAAGTTACCAAGGATCGGCGGCAGGCGACCATCACAAGAGGCCGCTCGCCCGTTCACATCATGAATGTGGGTGAAATTCGCTGGATTCCAGCACTGTTGGATGATGCTGAGATTCTCTCTACGGAACAGGCCGGCGTGGTCCGCGTGCGGCAGAGTGGCGGCGATTACAGCGGGGAGATGCTTATCGACGAGGCGACCGGTATGGCCTTGCGGTTGGATATGTTCAACTCCCAAGGCCAGTTGGCGGTTGCCCTCCGCCAGTACCAGCCGACCGTGCATGCTGGTGATGTGGTGCTGCCTGCCGTGAGCGCCAAGGCCACCTACATCGACGGCCAGCCCGCTACGCTGGCCGTCGTGATCGTGGAGAGCGCCACGCTAAACGAACAGGTCAACGACGAAAAGTTCCTCGTCGCCGCGAACCCGGGCACCGTCGTGGTGGACAAACGCGAAAGCACGACAAAGCCCAAGATCGATAAAGTCGGCCAAGCGACTGCGGACGTGCTTACGTTCGTGCCCGCCCGCGCCTTGCCGCACCCGCGCAGTTACAAGTTGCCGTGGCTGGCGGGTGGGGGGGCGATCGTCATTTTGTTGGCGGCGTATCTTTACAAGAAATATCGGAGAGGCCCCTCGGCCGCCGCGATGTGAACGTTCAACAGGATGACGCCATAACGGCGGACCAGTCCAAGCGTGGACAGTCGCCATTCGATGAGTCTTATTACCGCGAGGTCTATCGCGACTACGATCGGCAGAATCCGCCCGCCAAGTTGCGGCACTATGCCGCCCAAGTGAAGGCCCTGAAACAACCGCCCGTCGCCGAACGGCGCATCCACGACATTGGCTGCGCCTTCGGAAGGTTTCTGGGCGAACTCGGCTCCGGCTGGCGGCGCTATGGTTCGGATGTCAGCGGCTACGCTATCGGCCGAGCCAGGAAGGAACAGCCGGAATGCACCTTTGCCGTGGCCGAAATGGGCCAAGCGGAGCGAGAAGGGTTTCCCCGCCAGTTCCATGCCGTGACCGCCTTTGACTCCATCGAGCACATGCCCGACCCCGAACAACTGGCCGCAAACGTTCGCGGGCAGCTTCCGCCGGGCGGGCTGTTCGTCTTCGTGGTACCGGTGTACGACGGCTTGAGCGGGCCGCTCATTCGCCAGTTGGACCGCGACCCGACCCACTTGCACAAATGGCCGCGGCAGCGCTGGCTGGACTGGGCCGGGCGGCATTTTGAGATTGTCCACTGGCACGGAATTCTGCGATACTTAATGCCCTGGGGCCAGTACTTGCACTGGCCCACGAAGTGCTTTCGCTGGCATACCCCGGCGATTCTGGTAGTTGCCACGAAAAAAAGTAAGGAATAACCACAAAAGCCAAGGGCTGCCAGCAATCAACAAACGGTTAAGGCGATCCTTCTGAACACCGAATACTGAAAACCGAACACCAGAAACCAGCATCCACCAGCGATGAACATCACGCTCACGCCACATTTACGTCGCCACGGCATAACGCTTGTGGAATTGCTGGTTGTTATCTCCATCATCGGCATGCTGATGGCTTTGTCGCTGCCGGCGGTGATGGCCGCGCGGGAGAGTGCCCGGCGGACGACCTGCCAGAGCAACCTGCGGCAAGTGGCCTTGGCGGCGGATTTGTTTCATGTCTCGCGTGGCCGCTATCCGCCGGGCCAGGGGGGCCGCGAATTCAAGTGGGGGCCCGATTCGACCGCCTGGAGTTGGCTGGCCCGGCTGCTGCCCTACTTGGAGCGGCAAGACTTGTACGAGCAAGGCGAGATAGGCCGGAAAACGCTGCGGCATAGCGTAGCCACAGGGCACCAGATTGACGTGTACCTTTGCCCCACCAATGCCAGCAGCGGCACGCGCGTTGATGCCGGGAATTTGGAAGGCCTGACGGTGGGGGCCACATGTTACAAAGGAGTCAGTGGAGCCAATTGGGGGGACGATAACGACGGTGGCGGACCGTTTGCCACGCCGTGGCGGAACGCCGGAACCAATGGCTCTTACGATGGCTTGGCCCAAGGGGACGGGCCACTCTACCGCAGCGACAGCCGGCACGATCGCACCCAAGCAATCTTTCGCGACGGGCTGAGTAACACGTTTTTGGTGGGCGAGGACGTGCCAGACGCCAACCGTTGGTGCAGTTGGCCCTACAGCAACAATGCCTACGGCACTTGCGCAATTCCGCCTAATGTGGAACGGCTGTCGGGTGCCGCCGATCCGGGCAATTACCCCGTGACTTGGGGCTTTCGCAGTTACCACCCCAATGGATTGAGCTTTGCCATGGCCGACGGATCGGTGCGGTTTATCGACGACGGCATTTCGCTGGAAGTCTATCGGGCATTGGCTACGGTGGCGGGCAGGGAGCCGTTGGATGACAAGGAATGGTAGGAGGTCTAGGGTGTTTGGTTCTCAGTCCCGTTTCAATTTCATAGTTGAATGCCGGCGGCTTCTCCGCTGAACGTTCCCTCGCTGTCATGCCATTGCCCTCGACCGCCAAGACAATATGGCAAGCGCCGGTAGGCGGAGTTTTGCTGTGTGCCGCCACGTTTGTCTTGGCCTTTGGCGGTGCGACGTTCGGCCAGACTTTTGTTCGCCATACTTCACGCGTGAACAATGGCCAGCGCGGCATCGTGGCGGCCCTCTGCCAATGGGACAGCCAAAGCTACGTCAAGATCGCCAAGGACGGATACCAGTACGATCCCAGCCAGGCCAATGCCATTGTCCACTATCCGGCCTATCCCTTGGCGGGCCGCGGTTTGGCCCGACTCACGGGAATTCATACCGATTTGGCACTGCTAATTGTGTCCAACTTGTGCTTTGCCGCCGCCTGCGCGGCGGTGGCAGCGCGCGGTTCCCTTGGCCCGGTGCCCCACTTCGCGCCCATCGAGGAGGGGCATGCGGCAATCGGCGAGGAAGAAGCACGCCTCAATTTAGGACTGTTCTGTGCGCTGTCACTGTGCCTTTTTCCCACCACGATGTTCATGCGGATGGCCTACAGTGAAGGGCTATTTGTCTGTCTTGCGGGAGTGGCCGTCTTGGGCCTGCGACGGCGTTGGCCCTTGTGGCTGGTTGCGGCCATCGTTGGGCTGGGAACCGCCACGCGGCCGGTCGGTGCCGCATTATTGTTGCCCCTACTCTGGCGCGTGAGGTGCGATGGCGGTAGCGTTTCGCGCGTTCTCGTACGCGCGGCTTTGTATGGCGCATTGGCAAGCTGGGGCGTGGCGGCCTACATGCTGTACCAGTATTGGGCATTTGGAGACGCGCTGGCCTTCGTCCGGAACAACGAACATTGGAAAGCCGTGCCTGCCATCGGATGGCGGGAACACCTGGTGGCCCTGGTGACGCTCAAGCCGCTCTGGCAAGTTTATCTGCCGTCGTCGCCAGCGTACTGGTTGAGGATCGAACAACATCCCGAGGCAGGTTTCAGCTTGGCCTTTGCGAACCCAATCTATTTTGTGTTGGCCCTGGGAATGTTGATTTGGGGATGCAAGCGGCGTTGGATCGACACGGGGGAATTGCTGCTGGGTCTGGGGCTATTGGCGATACCGTATGTCTCAAAGAGCTACGACATGGCTTTCGCGGGCATGGGACGGTTTGTCGCCTCCGTCGTGCCGCTACATTTTGTGTTCGGCCATATCCTGGCACGTATGCCGGGCCCGCTCGCTGCGACGGTCGCGGCCCTGTCCGCCGGATTGTTGGCCGCCTACGCGGCACTATTCGCGGCCGGGTACACCATCATTTAAGACACTCTCATCAATGTGGGAACCAGCTACCGAGGAATCGGTTTCGCAAAGTAACTCATTGACAGGTCGTAAACTTCCGATATATTTGAATATAGAAGGGAGAGCAATACATGGCCGCCAAACTGCGACTGACCGACTTGAACGCCTTGGGGCAGGCCGCGGAGTGCTTGCGGACCCTGGCCCACCCGCACCGCTTGCGGATGGTGCAGATGCTGTTGCAAGGCGATTACACCGTTAGCGAGTTGGCGGAGGCCTGCGAACTCCCCAGCGCCATGGCCTCGGAACATTTGCGCCTCATGCAACGGTGCGGGTTTTTGACCAGCCAAAAGGAAGGCCGCAAGGTCTACTACCAGGTGGCTGAGCCGCACCTCAAGGATATTCTCAAGTGCATTGAGTCGCGTTTTGGCGTGGCGGCTGGCAGTCCCTAGAGCATGCCGAATTCTCTTTTTTTACCGAACATATCGTTATCTTCCGACGTATCAATTAATCATCGCATTCCCCGATCATGAGGAGCCTGACCATGAGCATCGCCACCATTTCTCCCCAGCAGTTGCACGAGATTGTTCAAGCCGGGAATGACGCGGAACTGATCGACGTCCGCACGCCCGTCGAGTTTCGTGAGGTGCATGTCGACTTTGCCCGCAATGTCCCCTTGGATCGGCTGGATGCGACCGGGCTGGCGGCTGGCCGCAATGGCTCGGAGCGGCCGTTGTACGTTATTTGCCGGTCGGGCAGCCGTGGCCAGCAAGCGTGCGAAAAACTGTTGGCGGCCGGCTGCGGCAACGTGGTCAACGTCGCAGGGGGAACGCAGGCCTGGGATCAGGCGGGCTTGCCGGTCGCCCGCGGCAAGAAGGCTATTTCGCTGGAACGGCAAGTTCGCATTGCCGCGGGGTCGCTGGTGTTGGCCGGCTCGTTGTTGGGCTATTTCGCGGACCCCGTGTGGTTCGCCTTGTCGGCCTTTGTGGGGGCGGGCCTGGTCTTCGCGGGCGTGACCGACACCTGCGGCATGGGAATGTTGCTGGCGCGAATGCCGTGGAATCAGGTTGCCTCCGAAGAAAAAGGCCGCGATGCCACGGAGTCCGCCGCCTGTTCCACCAGGTCTGGCGGCAACTGCAACGGTTGAAGCATCAACAGGGACAAGATTCGAGCAATCCAACATCAAGATCAGGAGAACGCCATGAGTGCCGTACAGCAAGTTTCGCAAGCAACGTTTTCCCGCGAAGTCCTTCAGGCAAACGTGCCGGTTCTGGTCGACTTCTACGCCGATTGGTGCGGTCCGTGCCGGCGCTTGGGGCCAACGCTGGACAGGTTGGCGGTCGAGTTCGCTGGCCGCGCCAAGATTGTCAAAGTCAACGTCGATGCCGAGCAAGGCTTGGCGAACCAATTTCAAGTCGAGTCGATTCCTACCTTGGCCATCGTCTCGGGCGGAAAGCTGCTCGGTAAGACAGCCGGATTGGTGCCCGAGGCCCAACTGCGGCAAGCCTTGCACCAATGCTTGAATGCCGGTCCTGGAGCTGCGCGGCAAGTTGGCTGATCGCCAGCACGATCGCAGGCACGTCCACACATTCTTTACCGGAGACGAATCATGATTCTCAAACAATACTATCTGGGCTGCCTGGCGCATGCTTCGTATCTCATCGCGGATGAAAAGACTAAGGTCGCGGCTGTGGTTGATCCTCAGCGCGATGTTGAACAGTACCTGCAAGATGCCCAAGCGGGCGGATACTCGTTGAAGTACGTCTTTCTGACGCACTTTCACGCCGACTTTCTGGCGGGCCACATCGAACTGCGGAACAAGGCCGGTGCCCGGATTGTGATGGGGGCCCGCGCCCAGGCCGAGTTTGCCTTTCAGGCGGTGAAGGACGGAGACCAGATTGATCTGGGCGATGTCCGTATCCAGATCTTGGAGACACCCGGCCACACGCCCGAGGGCATCTCGCTGTTGGTGTTCGACCGTACCCAAAGCGAGACGGTCCCCCATGCGGTGCTGACTGGCGACACGCTGTTCATTGGCGACGTTGCCCGGCCCGACTTGCTGGCTTCCGTGGGCGTTTCCGCCGATGAATTGGCTGAAATGTTGTACCACTCGCTGCACAAATTGCGCGGCCTACCCGACGACACACTGGTCTATCCCGCGCATGGTGCCGGTTCGATGTGTGGCAAGAACTTGAGCCAAGAGACCGTCTCGACAATTGGCGAGCAGAAGCGCTTTAACTATGCCTTGCAGCCGATGGACTTCGGCGATTTCCAACGGCTGGTAACGGCTGACCAACCGGAAGCGCCAGACTACTTTGTTTACGATGCCATCAAGAATCGCCAAGAACGGCCCGCCCTGGAAGAGACGTTGCGTTCGTCGCTGCGTGCCCTAAGTGTCGAGGATGTCATGCGGCTGAAGGATCAGGTGCCGCCGGCCCAACTGGTGGATGTCCGCGCAGCGATGGATTATGAGGCCGCGCACTTGGCGGGGGCGATCAACATCGGCCTGCAAGGCAAGTATGCCACCTGGTGCGGCTCCATCCTTAGCCACGACCGGCCCATCGTCGTGATCGCCGATCCGGGAAGTGAAGAAGAAGCGGTGATGCGGTTGGGGCGGATCGGGTTCGACAACGTGGCCGGTTTCCTCCAGGATGGCATGGCGGCGCTCGAACATCGGCCCGACCTGCTGGCCGCGGTGCCCCGGGTTACGGCCCAGGCCTTGGCGCGCCAAATGGAAGAACCGCAAGTTCCCTTTGTGCTGGATGTGCGCACCAATCAAGAGTGGCTGGCGGGGCATATCGCCGGCAGCCACAACATTCCCCTGGCCCAACTGCAAGATCGCCTGGGTGAAGTTCCGCTCGATCGGCCCGTAGCCGTCCATTGCGAGGGAGGCTATCGCTCGGCCATCGCCGCCAGCCTGCTCACGGCGGCGGGCAGAACGAATGTCTCTGACCTGGTGGGAGGCTGGAAAGCCTGGAACGCCAGCACGCTGCCGACCGAGTCGGATGAGGCCGGTCCGCAAACATGCACAACCTCTGGTGCCAAGTGACGCAGATTCCTTCTAGCCCTGATGTGATGGTATGTCACCATGGAGTTTTTTCTTCGGGCTAGTTGTGGGACTGTCCTTAGGGCTGACGGGCGGCGGCGGTGCCATTTTCGCCGTTCCCCTGCTCGTCTTTGGATTGCACCTTCCACCGCGAGAAGCGGTCGGTGTTTCTCTGGCGGCGGTCGGCGCAACCGCGCTCGTCGGGTTCCTGCACCAATGGCGTTTGGGCCAGGTGGAAATCCGCACGGGCTGGCTGTTTGCCGTGGCGGGAATGCTGGGAGCCCCGCTCGGTTCGTGGATCTCCCGCTATATTCCCGAATCCTTGCTGTTGCTCTTGTTCGCGGGTTTGATGGTCTTGGTCGCGGTACGAGTCTGGCGGCAGGCCGCACGTCCCGCGGCTGGGGATCTCGACTGCAACTCTTCCGAGCACAACGACGGTCCCACCTGCCAGCGCGATACTGATGGTACGTTGATTTTGACTTCGCGCTGCGCCGTGCTCTTGCTGGTCGTCGGCTCAATAACCGGCGTGCTCTCTGGAATGTTCGGCGTGGGGGGCGGATTCGTGATTGTGCCCGCCTTGGTCTTGTTCAGCGGCATGTCGATTCATCGGGCTGTGGGAACTTCGCTCATGGTGATCGCGCTGGTCAGCGTGGCGGGCGTGACATCGCAAGTCTGGGCGGGAAGCCGTCTTCCATCTGCGCTAACGGCTTGGTTCGTTGGCGGGGGAATTGCTGGCCTGTTCGTTGGTCAGGCGATCTCTCACCGTATCTCCGGCGCGACGCTGCAGAGAGTTTTCGCGGTCGCCATGATCTTGGTGGCTGCTTTGGTCATTCTTCGCCACGTTCAGTAATGATCGACGGCAATTGGCTCCGCTGGTTCATCGTCAAGAATCGATTCTCAGGCCGACCGCCCGGAGACTCCAGGCTGCGAACATTGCCATGATTGGGACTACGTATCGCAATACAGATTCGCTGCCAGATTCCGTCGATTTCCAGCAAACAGGACTATACTCCATCGACGATATAGCAAATAATGCCGCGACAGCTAGTTTGCCTATCCATCGCAATTTACGCATTCGTTTGCCCGCTCGCACGGTTCCCCCTCAAAAATGCGCATCGAGGTTTGCCAACCGGCCAACATGACTTCCGCGCAGATTGCGGCGTGGGGGGAATTGCAGTCGAATCACGGTGACCTGTGGAGTCCGTTCTTTCGGCCGGAGTTCACGCTGGCCGTCGCTGCGGTGCGGCCCGATGTGGAAGTGGCGGTCTTGTACCAGGACGATATTCCCGCCGGGTTCTTTCCTTATCAAAGGGGCGATGGCAATGTTGCCACGCCCGTCGGCGGATGGCTCTCGGACTACCAGGCCGTGATCGCCGCCGCCGATCTGCAGTGGGATCCGCTTGAATTGCTAAGAGCTTGCGGTCTGCAAGCCTGGAATTTTACGGATCTGGTGGCCAGCCAAAGCCCCTGGGCAAAATTTCATCGCCGCCAATCGAATTCCTCCATTTGGCATGTTGCGGGCGGATTGCCGGCCCACGGTGCCCAAGAGAATCGTGCCAGTAAGGATTGGTTCGCCCAGCACCAACGAAAGGCCCGCAAGGCCAGCCGTGAGATTGGCCCCCTGCGGTTTGTGCCTTGCGAAACGGAGGCGGCTTTGCCAACGCTGATGTCTTGGAAACGCCGGCAATACCGAGAGACCGGCGTTCTCGACCGCCTTCGGCCAGCCTGGGTCAGCGATCTGCTGGCGCGGGTGATGAAGTCCCAATCGGCCGAGTTCAGCGGCCCGCTCTCAGCGCTTTACTTTGGCGACCGTATCGCCGCGCTGCATTTGGGGCTGCGCAGCCGCGCAGTGTTGCATTACTGGTTGCCGGCTTACGATATGGAGTTGTCTCGCTATTCACCCGGAACGCTGCTGCTGCTGGAAGCGGCCCGCGTTGCGGAAGAATCGGGGCTGCGGACCATCGACTTTGGTCCCGGCGATGAACCCTACAAAGCGCGCTTGACAACAGAGACGGTCGCCGTGGCCAGCGGCTTTGTCGATCGCCGGCCCGTGCGCCGCGCGTTGAAGGCCGCGGCGTGGCGGACTCGCAATTGCGTCAGCCGTTCTGCATTGCGAGGGCCCGTTAGAGCTCTGGTTCACCGCCTGACGCCCCTCTACGACCGCATGGTCCAGGGCGCACCCGAAAGTACCGTTTGAACCTGGCAGCGGAAGGGTTGAGCATGCATTCTCTCCGCGAGGTAGCCAGTCGCATCTACGACCAAGCGTATGATCTGAAGCTGGGGGTCGCCACCGGGGGCGTTCATCCCAGCGGCGCGCCATCTGTGTTCAACGACAACGTGGAGTGCAACCCCACCACCTACCGCATGCTGGGCAAAGTATTGCGCAACGTGGCGTTTAGCCCGGATGATGTGTTGGTTGATTTTGGCTGCGGCAAGGGGAGGGCC
>JBFWUW010000006.1:0-136803 GCA_050247075.1 Pirellulales bacterium
ACCGGCGGGGCGGGCTAGCCTCGGTGCGCCGGCTTTGCGGTGCCTCGTTCCCCAATCTCATTCATCAGCCTTGGCTTCAACCAGGTCCAAGTCCTTGATGGTGATCTTGCGGAACTGCACCGTCCCTTTGGTGTTTTGGAATCCGATTCGGCCGCGGCGGGGACGGTCGGCCAGCGATTCGCGGCCGGTTTGCCGCACGGCGGTTTGCTTGTCGAGGTCGATATCTTGCACGACGACGTCGTTGATGGTGACTTTGACTCGCTCGCCCGCACAATCAACCTCCAGCGTGTTCCATTGGCCGGCCTTCTTGGCGGCAGCGCGGGCGGGAGGAATCTCGCCATACACGGCCCCCGTTTTTTGCTCGGGCCGGGCACCGCTGGGGTAGTACTTTTTTTCATCGACGAGCTGAATCTCCAATCCTGTCGCGGCGGGGTCGCCTTGCGGCGCAAACCGCAGGCCAATTCCCCCTTCGGCCCCCGGTAGCACGCGCCAATCGCAGCGCAGGGTGAAATCGCCGAATTCGTCACCGCTGAAGATCCAGGTTTTTCGGCCCAGACCGGTCAGCATGTCATCGTCAATCCGCCACGGCGCGCCGTCCCCCGGCTGCGGTTGGGCCACGTCGGCCCACTCGCCAAATGTCCAGCCTTCGTATTGGCCCTGGGGAAAGAGCGGCTCAAACGTCGGCTCGACCGCCACGGCAAGGCCGCCGAACTGGGCCAAACAAATCGCCGCGGAGAACGCAACGAAGAAAGCCGTCCGGGAAAGTGAGCGTTGTATCTGCATGGGTGCGTTGCCAATGTCGTCGGAGTTCAAGCGTAAAATGCGTCTGGCAGATGAGATTAGATAATATCAAACGGCTAAACTGCCGTGGGCTAGAAAATTCCCGCGCCAAACCCGTCCTTGCGCGGCTTGGATGCTGGCGTGGAATCGGCCGATTTTGGCGGCGCATGCGGGGCGGGAATGTCGCGGGCGTGGGGTGTAGCGGGGCCGCGGACAGGACCGCGATGCGGCCCATGCGGTAACTCTGGAGGTTGGATATGGGTGGCCTCCACGGGCTGGCGGACAGGTGTTCGCGGCTCTGTCGAACCAGGTTCCAGCCCTGAGTCAGCGTCGATATCGTCATATCGCGAGACATAGCCCGGCAGTTTGGCTTGCTCGATCTCTTTTTGCAGGGCCGCAATCACACGCTGCTGGATTTGTTCCCGACAGGCAGAGTTGATCGGGTGCGCGATATCGGCGTACAGCTTGGCGCGGCCATCCTCGTCGCGCGTGGCCCGGTCGGCGGCCAGCCGCCCGCCGCACTGATTGCAAAAGACGGCCCGCAAGTGGTTCTTGCCGCCGCATTGCGGGCAGTGGCCGGTCAATTTGCGGCTGGGCATGGCCACGAAAGGCCCGTTGGTTCCTTCGATGATTTTCAGATCGCGAATTACGAAGCAGTCGTCGAAGGTAATCGAACAAAACGCCTGCAGGCGCTCTCCCGGGTCTTCCATCAGCTTGATCCGTACCTCGGTGATTTCCACGGCTGACCTCCTGCGGGTGGAGCGCCAAACACATCAATGGTTTGGCGGCGATTCTTCTTTGGCTCCGGCGGTCCGCGCCGGCCGTCTTGCCAGCGCGAACCAGACATGGCTTCTAGCATCGGAAACCGCAACTGGTGCGGCAGGTGTAAACATGGCCCAGCCCCCGCATTCGCAACCGCTCGGCAACCTGGCGCGCATGACGGGCGTTGCGGCACAGGCCAAAGTAGCTGCTGCCGCTGCCGCTCATCTGCGCGCCGAGCACATCTTGTCGGGCAAACTCTTGCCGCAGACGTTCGATCCACGGCGAAAGTTGCGCGGCGGCCGGCTGCAATCGGTTGTGCAGCAGACGGCCTACCAGCGCGGCATCTCCGGCTTGCCAGGCCTGTTGCAGATCGTTGGCCCGCCGGGCAGGTTGGGCAGGTTGGCAAGCCTTGTAGACATCGGCCGTGGCCAGGCTAGCCGCGGGATAGGCTACCGCCAGATGTAGCGGAACCAGCCCCGGCAGCGGTACGATTTGTTCTCCGCGTCCCCGGCAAATGGCGGCGCTGTTCTCCAGAAAAAATGGTACATCGCTTCCCAGGCGCGCGGCCACGGACTGCAATTGCTGGCGTTTCATTCCCATCCGCCAAACCAGGTTGGCGGCCACCAGGGCCGCGGCTGCGTCGCTGGAACCGCCGGCCAGGCCCGCGGCCAGGGGAATGCGTTTGATTAACGTCACAGTCGCGCCCGCCCGCGGGGCGTGTCCCTCGCGAAGCATTTCTAGCGCTCGCACGACGATGTTTCGTTGGCCGCTGGGCAATTCGATGTCGCGCCAGGCGTCGGGCTGGGCGGCGGGCGAAGCCCAACGGCAATGGAGATCGATCCGTCCGTGCGCGGCTGGCTGCAGGATCAGGGTATCGTGCAGGTCGATGGGGGCCATCACCGTCTCGATTTCGTGAAATCCGTCTGCCCGCTTGGACAAAACTTCCAAGAAGAGGTTCAGCTTGGCGGGGGTCCACACCTCCACGCTTTGCGTTGCGGCACGAACAAGCATTCTTGAGAGCTTTAACCGGCGAAGCGACCAACCACGAAGTGGCTCGGCAAGGACCGCATCCCACGCCAGCAACAGCCACGGCATCGTCGTGCGGACTCAAGCCCGAAATGGCAAAGCGACAGGCAATCGCGGCCCTATTCCCCCAGAGACGTTGGGGATGACGAACGTCAGGTGCCGCACAACGCGATTCTAGGGTAGCCCACCGTATCGGTCAACTTCGATGGGAGCCGTTTGGAAAGGATGAAGGCGGAAGGATGAAGGATGAAACGAGAGTTCTTCTGGTTTTGACCTAAAGCGCTGCACAACTGGCCTTACCTGTTCCATTATTGCCGTGTTTTGGGGGGTTGTGGAACAGGTAGACGTAGCCGCAAAGCTCCTGCTTTGTAGGCTTGATTTGTGAGTTGCATGCCACTCGCAGTGCGGTTGCCCGGCATGGAGTTTCCGAACAGACCCAAGCCAACATGGCGGGAGCCATGTGGCTACGTACCCGCACCACTTCACGGAGTGGTGCAGGTAGCAAAACGGTATATCTCCCACAAATCAAGGGGTTTTTCGTTGGGGCGGCCGCGTTACCTGTTCCAACAACGGGGGTGTGGTGCGGGTACCCGTAGCCGCGAAGCTCCTGCTTTGCCGGCTTGATGTGTGAGTTGCATGCCACGCGCAGTGCGGTTGCCCGGCTTGGACCATCGAAACAGACCCAAGCCAACATGGCGGGAGTCATGTGGCTACGTACCCGCACCATTTAACCGTGTGGTGCAGGTAGCAAAACGGCTTATCTCCCACAAATCAAGGGGTTTTTCGTTGGGGCGGCCGCGTTACCTGTTCCATCAACGGGGGTGTGGTGCGGGTTGCGATGGCCCCGAATCGCCGTCGAAGACAGCTACTACGGCCGCGCGCACCATCAACGCCCCGCGTGACGACCGCGTTTCAAAAATATGATCAGGCCCCGTGGCACGTACCGATCAGCGGAGGTGCGACGAAAAAGACGCCGCACCCAATTGAACCAACCAGCCGGCAACGGTAGCCGTAATTAAGGACTCGCCCCATCGACCGTCCGCCACGGCCATGCTGTTCGAGCACGCGGCGGACGACGATGCTTGGGCGGTTTAGGGGCTTCGCGCCCGTTGGACGTGTAAAGGCCACGTCGGCGCGCAAAGCCAGACGCTGACAATTGTACAAGATAAGATCGTTTTGTAAACTATTAAAATAGTTGTTTAGACATGTATTGTCTGCGCCTTTGCAAGGGCGAAGTGGCCGGCGATGGCTGGCTTGACTGTCGCCTGCGTGCCCTGGAAAGCTCTCGCCTATCCATCAATGCCCGCTTATGAACCGCAGCTAAGCGAACAGCTCCACGGCGGCTTGGCTCTTCACTGGGGTGGAGGTCGTGCGTCCAATTTCGTAGCATGCATTTCAGCAATACGTTAGGTCCTCGACCCAACCGCATGGCCCCGTGCTCAAATCATGGGTGTCCCCTGGCTGCGTCTTACCGCCGCCGGCGTGCGGTTCGAGGCCGAAGTGACTGGCAAGGTCTTCCTCGTAGGACTCTTTCATTCCCAACTCCAAACCGGTTTATCCCGGCGCTTTCGGTGTCCCCTGGCTTTCCTGATGCATCAAGATTGACAAGTCCATGCCGCACCGCAAAATTGCCGTAAGATTGCACCGCACTTCGGCGGTCGAATACCTGTTAGACGGCCTTTGATATACTTATGAGTCCCGATGAGATCACTGGCGAGATACAGCGGCTTGCTCACGAGAATGGGGGCAAGCCGCTTGGTGAGCGTCTGTTCCTCGCCAGTGTTGGTTTGACTCGATCTATGCTGTGGTCCGCTGGCTTTGCCAGCTACAGCGACGCATTGATTGCCGCAGGATTCGGTAAGAACCAATTTAATTCTGCGTTGGACCCCAAGATCGTTCTGGAGTCGCTCTTTGAGCTAATTCGCGGCATCGGACGCTTTCCGACCAAGGGGCACATCAAGGCTGCTCGTGCAAAGGACAACACCTTTCCAAGCTACGAGGCGATTCTCACTGCCGCAGGCGGCGCGTTCTCAAACTTGCCAAGCGTTGCGCGGGCGTTTTGCCAAGCCAACGGCATCTCAGATGTTTCGCATCTCATCCCTCAAAGCAAGGGGCCGGCTACCCGAGAGACAAAATCAGCTAGCCGAGCAGTTACCGGCTACGTGTACCTGTTAAAGCACGGGCAACACTACAAGATCGGCCGCTCCAACGACACAGCTCGCCGACGCCGAGAGATTTCGCTCCTGCTCCCCGCGGAGCTCGAGCATGTTCATATCATCGAGACAGACGACCCGGAGGGGATAGAGGCATACTGGCATCGTCGCCTGGCATCCATGCGCGTGCGCGGAGAGTGGTTCGCGCTAACTTCCGACGACGTTGCTGCATTCAAACGCAGGAAGTACCAGTAGGTGGGGCGGCCGTCTAACTATTCGTTCAAGCCGATGCCGCTTCGCGGCATGGCTTAACTTAAGCGTCACTGCTCCCGCACCGTTCCGCGTTCCCACGCGAACCTATCCCGCACCACATTGCGACCCATCCTGTCAAATCCAATAGTGCAAGTGACCGCCAACCTGGCCGTGGCGAGCCGGGCTGGTGGCAAGGCCGGCAGCGAAGCGAATGGCGAGAGCGGAGTTGATGATCTGGCAGCGTTGACCTGCGGCGGCGTCCATCAGTTTTTCCGGTTTGAATTCAACGCCGCTGCGCCTTCCCGTGGGTCAAACGCCAGTCAGCCCGCACCCCAGTTGCCGTCATCTGCATTTCTTCCTACGGCTTGAGCGATTGAATCCACTCCCCAATGAGCTCCACGGCGTCTTGATCGACGACGGTGGAGGCAATGTGCGGCATGCGGCCTAGCCCCAAGCGGGTCATGCGGTGATGCACCAGCGAACGGGCGGGATCGCCAGGCACGATGATCCGCGCGTCGGCAATTCCCAATGGGCCTTGCCCTGGGCGCGTAAGCAATGTGCCGGTGTCCTTGAGATCCAATGTGGCCAGAAGTTGAAACTCGGCGTTGCCGCCTCCCCATTTCATGTGGCAGTGGGCGCAGTTGGCGTGCAGGTAAGACCGCGCCCGGGCGTCCAGCGGTTGCGAAGCATCGCGATAGTCGGCCAGTTTGGGAAGATTCTCCACGCGGTCGGGCAGCGGTTTTGTAAACAGGCCCAGGTGCTGCAGCGTGTCGAGCTGGTTGGCCGTGGTGCCGCCGTAGTCGTGGTCTTTGTTCATTTGCAGCGTGTTCAAGCCCAGCACATACTTGCCGGGCATGGTATGGCACAGCGTGCATTCGGTGCGGCTGGGAAAATGCCAAATCTGCTCACGCTTGCCACCCTCGGCCGACTTGTCGGCAATGGTGAACTTGCGGTCGGCTCCGGCGGCCTCCAGTAGTTCGGCATCGGTCTGATCGTCGTTCCAGACGTAGGTGTAGCCCCGCCAAACCTGGTCGCCAACCTCCTCGTTGCCGGCCAGCAGTTCCAAATGCAGCAACCGCGTTTCCAAACGGCGACGGCTGGCGGCATTTCCCTCTTCCAGATCGAGCGAGAAAGTCTTGACGATCACCGTGCCATCTGGAAAACGCCAGCCCGGCGGCGCGCCGGGGGCGGGCTGCGGGTACTCCACGGTGTTGTACTCAATCCGCGAATTGCCCGGCACGGCGATAAAGCGGTCTTTCTCGGCACCGTCGCTCCACAGTGGGGCGTTCACGGAATAAGGAATCAAACCGTCGGTCGGAATGTGGTCCTTGGTCGAAGCGAACAGCCCCGTTTGGCTGAGCAGGCGGGGAAAGTCCGCGGTTTTGACAGCGGGAGGGGCCTTGACTAGCCGATGCAGCCGCCCCCCGATGAAGTCCAGCAGGTAGACTTCTCCCGATTCATCCTGGCCAAAGTCGATAATGCGAAACTGCGTATCGACCAGTTCCTGGCTCCAGGTGGCCTGGCCCGACTGGTACCGCAAGCCCCACACCTTGCCGGTGTCGTAGTCGCCGTAGATGTAGGCCCCTTCCAGCTCTGGTTGACGCTGCCCGTGGTAGACGTGTCCGCCGGTGATGCTGCGAAAGGCGGTGTGGCTATGCTCGACGATCGGGGGAATGATTGGCGACGGTCCCGGTTTGCGTTCGGGCCGGAAGGGGTGCGTCCCCTCTTTAATGCTCCATCCGTAGTTGCCGCCCCGTTCGATGCGGTAGACCATTTCCCACAGATCCTGCCCGACCTCGCCGGCCCACAGTTCGCCGTTGGCGGGATCAAAATTGAACTTCCAGGCCTGCCGCAAACCGTAGGCCCAAATTTCCGGCCGCGCCCCAGGCGTTTCGACCAACGGATTATCCGCCGGAATGCCGTATGCTCGGCCGGCCGTGGGCTTGTCGATATCAATCCGCAGCATGGAGGCCAACAAGTCGCTGACATCCTGGCCGGTTTGCAGTTCGTCGGCGATGCCGCTACCGTCACCCGTTACGATATAGAGATAGCCGTCGGGACCGAATTGCAAACAGCCGCCGTTATGCCCGCCCGAGGGCCACTCGATGATGATCTTCTCGCTAGCCGGATCGCAAACGGGCGGATTGCCGGAGGCCTTGAACCGCGAGACTCTGGTCCCTTTTTCGGAAGGATTGGCCGGATCGAGCACGTTGGTGACAAACACCAGCCCGTTCTCGGCAAACTGGGGATGGAACGCCAGCCCGTAACAGGTTTTGCCGATGTCGATCATCAACTCGGCCCGCTCGACATCCTCGGCGTTGCGAAAGGTGTAGATCTTTCCTAGACGCTCGACGACGCACAGCCGGTTCTGGCCAGGCACGGTGGCTAGTTCCAACGGTTGGTCGAACGTACTCTTGGCCGGGTCGGAGAACTTTTTAAGGTTGGTGAAGTGCGGCTCGGTGCGGTAGGGATTGGGCGGTTCCGGCGTGCCGACGATTTTGCCGGTGGTCCAGGGAACGCGCTTTTCAATGCCAAACGGCCGGCGTACGGCGGCCTTGCCTGGCGCGGCGGCTAGAGCATGCTTTGTGCCGTTCCCAGCAAATACGAGCAGGAGAACCGCCAAAGAAATAGGTAATGTGCGACCCATGAGACTACACCCGCCAGTTGCGATTAGTGATGGATAGAATCGGTTTCCCAAGCACACGGTAGTCGTCCGGTACATCCAGAACAAGAGTTGCGAGCCGAGTTGGCAAACAAGACATTTGAAGATAACGCAAAGGTAGCGGGCCAGATTGCCGTTGTCGTCGGCATTTGGCTGTAGGAGTCGTCATCGCCGACGACGGTCGGCATTTCAGGCGGGCGGCCGAGACCGCGAAAAACGCCGTATTCGCCGGCCGGTTTGTGCGTCGCGATGCCGTAACCGGTGGGAATCTCTCCGCCTCCGTTATGAGGAGAACCACGAATCAAACGAATCTAACGAATGGATATCCCAAGTGGAAACGTGCCGCGGAAAAGGGGGTGGGCCACGACTAGAAATGCTCGTGCCGTCGGATTCCTATTCGTTCGATTCGTGGTTCTCACCCTGCCTCGGCTAGATGGTCGTGCGCATTCAACCCGCGGGCAATGCTTTATCTTCCACGGTCTGTTGGCGAGCTGCATTGCTCTTCATGGCGAAGGGCAAGTTCTCCTCATGCTGTTTGAGCAGAAATTGAAGCGGCGGGGATTCCCGCCGACGCGGGCGGAGGTTACAACAATGGCCACATCGGTACGTTGCCTTGTTCGGAAGGGATCTGCCGCGGATGTAGCGTTCGATGCGGTTCGAGGCATCGCCCGACAGGTGGTATCCAGTGGGTCTCCACCCAAGTCGGTCGGGTTGACTTTTCGTCAGTTTTGGATAAAACGATTCAGAGGGAAGATTGTGAAATTTGTCACAATCCCCCCGCAGTGACTGGTTGCTTTGGTGAATTATCGCCTTAGGTGGCCTTCAGGCTCCTGTGAGTTGGCCTTATGAGCGAAAAAAAGAAGCTTTCGACCGCTGAAATTCTGGCGATGGCCCGCAAGGGGACTGCGGCCAGCCCGTCAGGCAGCGTGCCAGCCGCCGAATCGCCGACGGAAACACCGGCCACGGAACCCAAGCCGGCCGAGTCCAAAGCCGCAGATGCGCCCAAGGCCGCTGACAAGCCCGCGGCGGAAAAGCCTGCCAAGCCAGCGGCGGGTGGAGCACGTCCGAGTGTTGCCGAAATTCTGGCGGCCGCGCGTGCCAAGGGGGCCGCTGGTCCTGCCGCCGACAAACCGGCCGAGCCTGCCGCCGAAAAGCCCAAGCTGGCCCCTAAACCTAAGCCAGAAGCCAAGCCCAAGGTGGAAGCGGCGGAAGAATCGACCACTGGCGGTCCCAAGGATACGGCCAGCATTTTAGCCGCTGCCCGCAAGGGGGCCAAGCCAGGGCCGATGTCCAAGGAAGAGGCCGCGCGGCAGGCCGATGCCGGCAAGGCCGCGGCCAAGGCACCGGCGGAAAAGCCCGCCGCGAAGGCCAAGCCCTCGGCCCCGCCGATGCCGGCGAAGCCTTCCTCCGTTAAGCCCAAAGCGGCCAAGGGGGCGGATGAGGAAGACCGCCGCGGATTCATTGGCTTTATGCTGGGTACGTTTCTGGGGCTGGGCTTTACTTCGCTGGCTGCCACGTTCAGCCTGTGGGGATTGGGGACGGCCCGCTTTATGTTTCCCAACGTGCTGACGGAGCCTCCCAGCCAATTCAAGGTCGGCTTTCCGGCTGATTTTCCCCCTGGCTCGGTGGCCGACAAGTTCAAGGCGCAGTTTGGCGTGTGGGTCGTCAATTACGAATACAACGGCGTGCAAGAGATTTACGCACTTCGCACCGTTTGTACGCACTTGGGCTGTACCCCCAACTGGCTTGAAGGCGAGCAAAAGTTCAAGTGCCCCTGCCACGGCAGCGGTTTTTATAAAGACGGAATCAATTTCGAGGGACCAGCCCCGCGCCCGCTGGAGCGGTACGCCATTCGCTTGGCGGACGATGGCCAACTTGAAGTCGATAAGAGCAAATTATTCATGGAAGAAAAGGGGGAGTGGACCGATCCGGCCTGCTACGTCCCTGTATAAGAAGTGCCGCATAAACAGCGGCTGTGCCCGTTGATGAGATTCACCCAACCAAGACCACATCCGGCCGTTTGTTAGAACGCCGTTCGCAAGAACGCGGCCCCGTTGTTGGAAAGGCAGCACACGCCCCATGCCTCTCGGCGAAATCATTCGCAATTCGCAGATTTGGAAGAGCATTTTTCGCCACCCGATGCCCCTGGACCGGCGCAATCGGATCGTGGTCATGCTCACCAATTTTTTCCTGCACCTTCATCCGGTGTCGGTCAAGAAGCAGGGCATCGCGCTGAGCTACACATGGTGCATGGGTGGCGTGACGTTCTTCTTGTTTCTGGTTGAGACCGTCACCGGCGTGCTGTTGATGTTCTACTACCGGCCGACGCTGGAATGGGCCTTCAACGACATTCTTTCTTTGCGCGATACGGCTTCACTAGGGATATTGCGCGAGATTCACCGCTGGGGTGCGCACGCCATGGTGATTACGGTCTGGCTGCACATGTACCGCGTGTTCTTGACCGGCAGTTACAAGCCGCCTCGCGAATTTAATTGGGTGGTCGGCGTGATTTTGCTGCTCTTAACGCTGCTGTTATCTTTCACGGGCTACTTGCTACCGTGGGACCAGTTGGCGATTTGGGCTATCACCGTCGGATCGAACATGGCCCGGGCCACGCCGTTTTTGGGTCATGAAGGACCGGGGCACCAGATATTGTCGATTGGCGGCATCGACATGATTACCAACGCTTCCGATGCGCGCTTTGGTTTGCTCGGCGCGCGGTTCGTGGGAGAAGAGACTTTGAACCGGTTTTATGTATTGCACTGCGTGGCCATTCCGTTGGGCGTGTCGCTGCTGTTGGCAATCCATTTTTGGCGCGTTCGCAAGGATGGCGGCATCAGCGGACCGCTGTAGGCGCTGCCGCTTGTCAACCCAAGTCGGCAAATTAATGGCAGTATAACGAGTGGTCCTGGTGATCGGCTGCTCTTTAGGAAAAGCACAAGAATCATGCACGGCACCGAACATACCGACATCTCCACGTTTTTGGTGGTGTATTATCTGCTGCTGTCGGTGATGAACGCCGTCGCGGCCCTCTACTTGTGGCAGCGCTTGAACCGGCCCAAAGATGCCATTATTTGGCTGATGGTGAGCATGTTCTTCTTGTTCTTGTCCCCCGTGTCAAAAGGGGGGCATGCCCTGGGCCTGCCCGAGTGGTTCAAGGCGACCGCCAACGCCATGCTCAGCGGCAACATTGGTGCCATTACCTATACCTGCGGCACCAGCTTAGCGCTGGTCGTGCTGTACTTTGGGCGGCGGTTTTTCGTGCAGCCAGTCGTGGCCTGGACGATGTGGAACCTATCGCTGTTCCTGCTTGGATTGGCAATGAAAGACGGCAATTTCGCCGAAATTGTCACCAAGCCCGACAACGTGCCGATCGTGGCACTCGTCTTCTTGCTCGGTTTCTTTACCTGGCTGGCAACCTGGAAGGCCGTGCAAAACGACGACCGCATGAAGCAAGGGCTGGACCCCCTGGAAAAACTGGATAACGAAAAGGTCTTGGTCTGGCCCGATCTGGTCTATACCGAGTTGATCTGCATGGTGGCCTTGACGGCGGTGCTGGTGGTATGGGGGATTGGCCTCCAGGCTCCGCTGGAAGAAGCGGCCAGCAGTGTCAAGACCCCCAATCCGTCGAAGGCCCCCTGGTACTTCTTGGGCCTGCAAGAAATGCTGGTCTATTACGACCCCTGGATGGCCGGCGTGGTCTTGCCCAGTTTGGTGGTGGGAGGGCTGATGGCTATCCCCTACATTGACTTCAACAAATTGGGCAACGGGTACTACACCATCGAGCAGCGCAAATTCAGCTACATCATGTTCCAGATCGGGTTTTTGGAACTATGGATTACTTTGATCATTCTGGGCACGTTTCTACGCGGCCCCAACTGGAACTTCTTTGGCCCCTTTGAAGTGTGGGATTCACACAAGGTCTTAGCGCTTAACAATATCGACCTTGCCGAGTACTTCTGGATCTTTTTGATGAACCAGTCGCTGCCCAAGGCCCCCGCCGGCAGCAGCGTATGGGCGCAACTCCCTTACATCGCCATGCGCGAAGCACCCGGCCTGCTGGCATTGGGGGCGTACTTTTTGCTGCTGCCGCCGATCATGGCGATCACCATCTTCCGCAAGTTCTTCATGAAGATGGGTTTCATTCGCTACATCGTGCTGGCCAACCTGTTACTGTTCATGGCGGCCTTGCCCCTCAAGATGTTGCTGCGGTGGACGGTCAATATGAAATACATCGTAAGTATTCCCGAATTCTTTTTGAATTTTTGAACAAACCAGGGCTTTGCCGCCTTGCGCGGCGGCGCCATTTTTCAGGCTTTGCCCATCGCGGGCCCGCCAAGCCGGCCGAGCACCCCGTTCGGCCGCGATAACTGGGACGAAAGATCATGCCGGCTACAGAACAAACATGGCGTAACCAACGGCTGATGCATATTGTCTTCGGCGTGACCGGGCTGGTCTTGCTGCTGTCGACCGTATGGATGCTGTATGCCGATTACAACCGCGGTTGGAAGCCGATCCAGCGGCAAGCGCAACAGATCGACAATTGGTTTACCAACGCTCGCATTACCGAGGGCCGCACCGGGCAATACGTCGCGGAACGCGCCGAACTGCAAAGCAAACTCCAGCAGGTCCAAAGTGAAGCCCCTCCCGCTGATCTGGTTGATCGGCTCGTCGCCGATCTGGAAGGGACCGCGGCCGCGGAGCACGCAGCCAACATTCAAGAACTTGATGCCGACCTGCGGCAAGATGCCACGCGCGCCAACCGGCAAGACTTGCTGGATGGCATGCAAGCCGCGATTAAGAAGCTCCGATTTCGCGAGGATGACCTGGCGCGGCAACGCAAGTTCGAACGGGCGAATCTGGATGTGGCTAAAAGCGAGTTCGACCTTGCGGTAGGCGGGGGCTTGTCCACGGCTGAGCTCGATGTGCGCGAAACCGCGGTGCGCGATGTCGAACAGCGGGTGGACGTCTTGACCGCCGACTACGAACAGGCCAAGACGCACCGGATGCAAGTCGAAGCGGACTACGCCGCGATCGTCGCGCCCGAAACCGCGGCGCAAAAGAAGTTGGACCAGCATATTTCGGATCTGGCCCAGCTCGAAAAGACATATGAAACGCAGTCCGATCCGTTGAGGAACATTCTGACGTTGCCCATTTTGGACGCCTTTGGCAGCCCGCTCAAGCCGAAGCAGATCTGGCTCCCCAGCTTGCCGCAGTACAACAATTTCAAGGATGTGGCCCGTTTCGACCGCTGCACCACCTGCCACCTGGGAATCGAGAAGACCGCGACGGGATCGGCGGTGCTACCCGGTTATGAACAAGAGCATCGGCTGACGACGGATCTGGACACTCCGGCCGAACCGCCGAAAGATGAACCAGAGCCCGAGGTCGAAAACGACAAGCGCGATGCTAAGCAAGTTGCCTATGACCGCCAGCAGCGGCAATTGGCCGACATGTACGGCTTGGTCTTTGCCGACCGCGGACTGCTGGGTGAGGAAGATGTCACGGTGGAAGCAGTTTGGCCCTATAAGGCGGGGGCCCAAGCCGGGCTGAAGGCTGGTGACGTGATCGAGTTCATCGGCGATACCAAGGTAACGTCCGAGGCCATTGCCGTGCGGGCTTTGCTGGAAACGGCCGATTGGGGCCAGCCGTTGAAGTTAAAGATTCGCCGAGGGCTGCCCCAGCCATTCAGTTCGCACCCGCGGTTGGACCTGTTTTTGGGTTCGCTTAGTCCGCACACCACCGAAAAGTTTGGCTGCACGATCTGCCACCAGGGACAAGGGAGCGCGACGGAGTTCAAGTGGGCGTCGCATACGCCCAACGACCTTACCGAGCGCGGCAAGTGGAAGTCGGATCACAACTGGTTCGACAACCACCATTGGATTTTTCCGATGTATCCCGAGCGATTCCTGGAAAGTAGCTGCTTGAAGTGCCACCATGAAGTTGTCGATCTGGAGCCTAGCGAGCGTTTCCCCGAGCCGCCCGCCCCCAAGGTCGTGGCGGGCTACAACGTCATTCGCCAGTACGGCTGTTTCGGCTGCCACGAAATCAACGGCTACAACGGCACCAAGCGAATTGGTCCCGACCTGCGCACGGAACCGAACTACGCGGCGGCGGCCCAGCAGTTGCTGGCCGATCCAGCACTGCCAGACCAGGCGCGCGACTGGGCGAACTCCCTGCTGGAGGATATCGACCGGGTCGAACCACGCCACTTGCTCAGCCAATTTGTCGAAGCGGATGCCAGCCGCGCGGCTGCTAGCAACCCCGACGATCCGGCGGTACTGTCCGTTGCGTCGCACGCCATGGTTTCTCCCTTGGGAGACGTTGAATCGCCCGGGCAATTGCGCAAGTCTGGGCCTTCGCTGCGATTCGTGGGCAGCAAGACCGATGCATCGTTCTTACTGGACTGGATCAGCAACCCCACGAACTTTCGTCCCAGCACAAAAATGCCCCGTTTCTTTGGGCAGGTTGCGCATTTGGACGTACCGGAGTCGCAAGACGTCGCCGAATCGGCCGACGGACCGTCGGGCTTGGAAGAGGCGAACAAATTTGAGCCGGTCGAAATTCAGGCGACGGTCTCGTACCTGTTGGGCATGAGCCAGCCGTTTGAGTACCTGTCTGCGCCCGAAGGCGTCAACCAACCGCCATCGGTGGAACGCGGCAAGTATCTGTTCGAAACGCGCGGCTGCCTGGCTTGCCACCAGCACAAGGACTTTCCCAAGGCGACTGGCGTGCAAGGGCCAGAATTGTCCCGCATTGGGGCCAAGCTGTCGTCCGCCTCCGCCGCGGACAAACTCTACGACTGGTCCACCAACGGCCCGCGCTGGCTGTATAGTTGGGTGCGAAAGCCTAACCGCTATCACGCCCGCACGGTCATGCCCGACGTGCAGTTAGAAAAGATCACCAAGGGAGAGGATATATCTGACCCCGCAGCCGACATTACGGCCTATTTGCTGGAGTCGCAAGAAGGTTGGAAACCGGCGGCGGCCCCTGCCTTTAACGAGGCAACCTTGCGCGAGTTGGCGGTCAAGCATCTCCGCGACAAAGTCACCGAGCGGCAAGCCAATGCCTATGCCGACCACGGCATTCCGGCGGACCAGGCAGGCGGGTTCAAGGGGGACGAGGCGCTATTGGTGGGTGAGTTCAACGACGACAATCGCGAAGCCCGCCTGCTGCAATATGTGGGCAAGCGGACGATCAGCAAGTACGGCTGTGCCGGCTGCCACGACATCCCTGGCTTTGAGGACGCCAAGCCTATCGGCACGGGGTTGAACAATTGGGCACGAAAGGATCTGTCGCAACTGGCCTTCGAGCAGATTGGCACCTACGTGAGCCTGCATGGTCCCGGTTCGCAGTCCACGCATCATGGCGAGGACGAGGGCCATGCCGACCACGGGACGCACGGACTGGGGCATGGTCCCGATCTGGACAAGCTGGATGACGATACCGGCTACTTCATGCACTCGCTGTTGAACCATCAGCGGGACGGATTCTTGTGGCAGAAGCTGCGCGAACCTCGGTCGTACGACTACATGAAGACCGAGAACAAGGGCTACAACGAACGCCTGCGGATGCCCAAATTCAACTTCACCAAAGAGCAATCCGAACAGGTGATGACTTTTGTCCTAGGATTGGTGGCCGAGCCGCCTCCGCCGCAATACATTTACAGCCCCGATCCACGGCAAAAGGCGATTGTGGAAGGCCGCAAAGTCTTGGAAAAATTCAATTGCGCCGGCTGTCACGAGTTGCAGACCAAACAATGGGAATTCAAGTACGATCCTACCAACGACTACTTTGCCGAGGAACGCACGTTCCCCGAGAACGAGTTCGAGTTCTTCCGTCCACACTTTTCGCCCAAGGAAGTGGCTGACTCCAAGAAGATCGACCGCCGTGGGTTTGGCCATGCCAAGATCTCGGCCCGGGTGTTCATGACCGAGGATGGCCAACCGGTCGAGGATGTGGACGAAGATGATAACCCGATCAAGTTTTATGCTTTGTGGAAGCCGACGCTGGTGAACGGCCAGCCTTGGTTGTCCGCGGACCAATTGGTGATCCGGGATGATTGGATTACCGGTGAACACGACCCCGTTGGGGGCGAATTCGCCCGGTTGCTGCATCCCGTGGCGTTGGCGCACGAGCGCGAGACGGTCCCCGCCACCAAGTATGAAAACGCCTGGGGTTTTGTTCCGCCGCCGCTAGAGGGCGAGGGCCGCAAGGTGCAACCCGACTGGTTGTATAACTTCCTGCTCGATCCTCATCCTATTCGTCCGGCGGTGGTGTTGCGGATGCCGCACTTTCCCATGTCGGCCGACGATGCCAGCAAGCTGGTCGATTACTTCGCGGCCAGCGACGATGCCAACTTCCCCTATGAGTTCGACCGCCGCTCGCGCGAGAGCTACTTGCAATCGAACGAACTGGAGCAGCCCGGCCGGTTGAATGACGGCGCGGTGATCGCCACCAATGTCTGCGTCAAGTGCCACCTGGTGGGCAATTATTCGCCCCCTGGCAGCGACGCCGCCAAAGCGCCGGACCTGGCGAAGGTGCATCAGCGGTTGCGGCCCGAGTTTACGCTGCATTGGGTTGGCAACCCGGCCCGTTTGTTGCCTTATACGGCCATGAACAAAAACATCGCCCCCGACAAGCCGCTGGATAAGAAAGCCACCCGCGGCGAGGGGGGCGAGCTGATCGAACATGGCACCGGCTTGCAGCAATTGCAGGCAGTGGTGGACTTTGTGCAAAACTACGACTATTTCATGAAGCAGCGCAACCAGTTGGAGATCACCGCGCCGCCCCCTGAACCCGCGCCGGGTGAAGAGCCGTCGGCGGACGATGCCCAGCCCGCCGACGACGCGGAAGGTGACGCGGCGGATGACTCTGCCCCGCCATCAGAGGAAGAAGCTGAATCGAACGACGAGAGTTCCAGGCCAGACGAATAACAGGCAACTGGCCGACGAATGTAACTATCCTATAATCCGTTATGGATTTGAATGCAGGCCGCGCGGTTCTGGCTTGAGGCCGGGCGGTATGACAAAACATGGATGTCATGCATGGTTTGTCCAACTTCAAGCGCTTTGCGTCCCGGCTTTTGGTGGGGCGCGTTTCAACGGCTTGCCGTTCGCTATCGAATGTCAAGCAGGAGATGCAACATGCTGAACAAAATGGTATTGGGTTTGACAACGGCGGCTCTGGCCTTGGCGGTTTTGCCAGCGGAATCGCAGGCCCAAAAGTGGGGCAGCCTGAGTGGCAAGTTCGTGGTGGATGGCAAGGCACCCGCCCAAAAGAAACTGAAAGTCACCAAGGATAACGCCGAATTTGGCAACGAGGTCATCGACGACCAGTTGCGGATCGACGACAAGGGGGGCGTGGCCGATGTCGTCGTCTATGTACGAAGCAAGATCGACGCCAAGGCCATCCACGCCGATTACGACAAGGTTCCGGCGATGGTCGGCATGGACAACAAAGGGGGCCGGTTTATTCCACACGTTGTTACCGTCTGGACCAAGAAACAGACGCTGGTCATGGGCAACCCCGACAAGGTCGCTCACAACAGCAATATCCAGCCCGCGGGCGATCCCAGCGGCACGGGCAACCCGCTGCTGCCGCCAGGAAGCATGCACAATTTCAAGTTTGGCCGCCAGCAAAACGTGCCGGCTCCCGTGGCTTGCAACATTCATCCTTGGATGAAAGGCTACGTCTTGCCTCGCGATAATCCGTATATGACCGTCTCGGCGGAAGATGGCACCTTTGAGATCAAGAATCTGCCGGTTGGTGAGCACGAATTTCAATTGTGGCACGACCCCAAGAATCTGGACATCGATGGCGCGAAGAACGGCCGCGTGAAGGTCACCATCAAAGAGGGAAAGAACCAACTCCCCATGGCCGACAAGAACGGCGTGGTTAAAGTTCCCGCCAGCACCTTGGAAGGCAAGTAAAGGGTTGGTGTTTCGTATCGCGTTTGGACCGAATGGTTTCGGGCCGGCTGTCCGTGGAGTGCAGGTATGAACTGGCTGACAAGAAGAGCATCGTCCATGGCCTGCGTCGGGATGGTTACGTTGCTGCTCGCGGGTTGCGGGCGGTCGTACAACTCCGACCCGTTGCCCAACATGGACGTGGTGAAAGAGATCCGCGACGCCGGCGCGACGGCGGAATCCGATGGTGATTCGGAGGCCGTCGCATCGGGCGGCACTGGGTGGGGTACGTTGAAGGGATCTTTTGTGTTGGTCGGCAGTGCGCCGCAACCCAAGATATTGTCAACCGGCGGCAAGGATGCAGCCGCCTGTGATATCCACCCCTTGTCCGATCCCACGCTCAAGGTCGATTCGGCGAGCGGCGCGGTGCAAGATGTGTTGGTGTTTGTCCGCAAGGTGAACCGCGTCCATGATTCGTTCGAGTCCATGATCGAGCAGCCAGTCTTGTTCGACCAGAAGGAGTGCTTGTTCTTGCAGCAGATGGCCGTGGTATTTAGCGGCCAGGTGTTGACCATCAAGAACAGCGACCCCGTGCCGCACAACACTGCCATCAAGCCGCCAGGTGATAAGGAGATCAATCCCCTGCTACCGCCGGGGGATACATTCAACACGACGTTCAAGCGTGGTCAGAATAAGCCGGTACCCGTGACATGCAGCATTCATCCCTGGATGAAGGCTTACGTCTTTCCACGCAAGGATCCCTACGCCGCCGTCAGCCAGGCCGATGGGACGTTTGAGATTGCCAATTTGCCGGCCGGTGAGGAGCTGGAGTTCCAGCTTTGGCATGCGGCGGGGGCCGGTTCCGACAACGGCATCAAGACCAGCAAGACAGGGCCCGATGGCCGCTTCAAGCTGACAATACCGGCCGACGGGGTTGAGGATTTGCAAAAGATCGAAATCGAACCGAGTGCATTTAATCTATAGCCATCCAAGCCATTCGCATTACGGCCGCCGCACCGTTTGAAGGTCGTCCTGAGCATGAATCGAACGAATACAAAATTTCAGGTGTTGTCCGTGGCGCTGTTGGCCTGCCTGTTGGCGGCCGCCGGGGGCTGCATGAAGTCGGATCCTCCGCGGTTTCGCCTGAACATGGAAGGCAAGGATCCCAGCGAGGTATCCCCAGAAAAGAAACAGGCCCTGGTCGATTCGCTGTATGCCCTATTTGGCACGCCCGACGAGCCGTATGTGGTGCCAGAGAGTGGCTTAAACCTGAAGAAGCTGCAGATGGCCGCCGGCCCCGCCGGGGCCGACAATTCGGGCGGAAGGCATGGGCTGTTTCGCCAGCACTGCGTCCATTGCCACGGGGTGACCGGCGACGGAGATGGGCCAACGGCCCTGTTCCTCAAGCCGTACCCGCGCGACTATCGGGCGGGCAAGTATAAGTTCACTTCCACCGGGTCTAGTTCATTGGCCAGCAAGGCCGATCTGCGGAAGACCATTGTGGATGGGATCAACGGCACGGCCATGCCGTCGTTTGCCTTGTTGCCGGCGGATGAGATTGACGCCCTGACCGAGTACGTCAAGTATCTCTCAATCCGCGGCCAGACCGAGTTTTACATTGGCGATCTGATCGATTCAGGCGAGACGCTCCCCCTCAGCCGCCAGCAACTGGTCGATGACGCGCTACTGGTGGCGGTCGATCTTTGGAACGAGGCCGAAGAGCCCAGCAGCGAGGTTATTCCGCCGAAACGGTTTGAGAAACTGGCTGATGCCGACGATGACGGCCGGCTCTCGCGCGACGAAGTCACCCAATGGCTGGCCGATAATTTCAGCCGGATTGACGCCGACGGCGACGGACAGATCAGCTTCGCGGAACAAGAACAGCCCGCCGCGGTGAGCGATCCGCCGATTACCGCCGTCAAGAATCAAGAGGGGCAAGTCGCCAGCATGGCGGGCGATACGGACGGCGATTTGCAAGTCAGCCAGCAGGAGTTCACCGATTTCGTGCTTGGGTACTTCGACAAGTCCGACCTGGACCACGATAAGTACCTGTCGGCCGACGAGCGGTTGGCAGCCTCCATTCTGGCCGGCAAGCAGTTGTTTGCCACGACGGGGGGCTGCGTAAAGTGCCACGGGCCGACCGCCTTGGGGGACAACGAAGAGCCAATTTATGATGATTGGAACGCCCCCAAGTTCAACAAGAACCCCGAGGAAATGGCTCGTCTAGCCAAACTCTTTGATTTGCCGATTCAGCAGCTCAACCCCCGCAATTTGCGGCTGGGCCTGTATCGCGGCGGACGCCGTCCGGTTGATATTTACCGGCGTTTGCATGCCGGCATCAAAGGGACGCCAATGCCTGCCTTGGGCCCCAGCGGCGCCAATCCGGCCAAGTTCAAGTCGGAGGAGATCTGGCATCTGGTCGATTTCGTGCGGTCGCTGCCGTACGATCCGCTAAGCCAGCCGTACCGCCAGACACTGGTGGAAAAAGACAGAAACTAACTAATTACCAACGAGCATGCGTCCGCGCGGCGTGAGGGCAAAACCGCCAGACGCGTGGCAATGAGCCGAATCTCGAAGTGGAGTCCGAACGTGTCGAAGTATTGGAGCCTGCTGTTCCTGGCCGTGCCGATCCTGGGGATCGGCGTGTTCGTGGCGGCACCCTACTACAACCTTTGGCTGCCCAAGGATATTTCCACGCACGGACACCAGATCGACCACTTGTTCAACTTCATCTTGTGGTTGACGGGGGGCGTGTTCGTGGCGACTGAGGTCGTGTTATTCTGGTTCTTGTGGAAGTACGACCGCCACGCCAATCGCCAGCCAGTCAAGTACACCCACGGCAGCCATAATCTGGAAATTGTCTGGACCATTTTGCCTGCCGCCACGCTGCTGTTCATCGCCATTTATCAGATGAACGCCTGGGCCGAGGTCAAGATCAACAAGCCCGACATCCCCATCACGGTGGAAGTCACCGCGCGGCAGTTTGAGTGGCGCTTGCGCTACCCAGGGAAGGACGGCAAGCTTGGCACGCCTGACGACGTGCATCATGTCAACGACCTGCACCTGCCCGTCGATACCGAGATTTTGATCGATCTCAACAGCCAGGATGTACTGCACAGCTTTTTCTTGCCCAACATGCGGGTCAAGCAAGATGCGGTGCCGGGCATGAGAATACCTGTTTGGTTTCGCGCCAAGGAAGTCGGCACGTACGACCTGGTCTGCGCGGAACTTTGCGGTTGGGGGCACTACAAAATGAAAGGCCGGCTAACGGTAGAGTCGAAAGAAGACTACCAGGCCTGGCTTGAAAATATGTACAAGGCTCAGGAGGCCTCGCAATGAGCAGCATTACCGCCGGCTCGCATTCGCACGATGACGCCCACGGCCATGCTCATGGCGGTTCCATGAGCTTTCTGCGGACGTACGTCTTTTCGCTCGACCACAAGGTCATCGGCATTCAGTTCTTGTTCTCGACGCTGCTGTGGTTTGTCGTCGGCGGCCTGTTGGCGCTGGCGGTGCGCTGGCAATTGGCCTGGCCCTGGTCCGACATGCCCATCGTGGGCCGGCTGCTGTTTTCCGGCGAGGGGGGCGCGATCTCGCCCGAGTTCTACACCATGCTGGTGACGATGCATGCCTCGGTGATGATCTTCTTCGTGATCATTCCCATCCTGGCGGGCGCGTTCGGCAACTACTTAATTCCGCTGATGATTGGGGCGGACGACATGGCCTTCCCCACGCTCAATATGTTGAGCTACTGGTTCATGTGGCCTTCGTTCTTTTGCATGATAACGGCGTTTTTCGTGGAAGGGGGCGGGGCCGCGGCCGGTTGGACGGCCTACCCGCCGTTGTCGTCCGTCCCCACGGCCGCGCCGGGAAGCCATGCCGGCCAAAGTTTGTGGCTGTTGGGAGTCATTTTTGCCGGTGTGTCGTCGATGATGGGTTCGGTCAATTACTTGACGACCATCATCCAGATGCGCGCCCCCGGCATGACCATGTTTCGCCTGCCCATGACGATTTGGGCCATGTTCATCACCGCCGTGTTGCAAGCCTTTGCCTTGCCAGTGTTGACCGCCGTCTTGTTCATGCAGTTGATGGACCGCGAACTCGGCACGGGTTTTTTCATCCCGGAAGGGCTGGTGGTCAACAACACTCCATCAGGTGCCGGCGGCGGGCAACCGTTGCTGTGGCAGCATTTGTTTTGGTTCTATTCGCACCCTGCCGTGTACATCATGATTTTGCCGGCGATGGGGATGGTCTCCGACATTATCGCCACATTCTCTCGCAAGCCGCTGTTTGGCTACAAGCCCATGGTCTACTCCATCTCCGGCATTGCCGGGTTGGGGTTCATCGTGTGGGGGCACCATATGTTCATGTCGGGCATGAACCCCTGGCTGGGCATGACCTTCATGCTCTCCACGATGATGATCGCCCTGCCTAGCGCGATTAAGGTCTTCAACTGGATCGGCACTGTGTGGGGGGGCCGGGTGGAGTTCACGACGCCGATGTTGTTTGCCCTGTCGTTTGTGTCAATGTTCATCATCGGCGGGCTGTCGGGCATTTTCATGGCGGCCACGCCGGTCGATATTTTCATCCACGACACCTACTTTATCGTGGGGCATATCCATTACGTGCTATTCGGCGGATCGGCAATGGGCATCTTTGGCGGCATCTATTATTGGTTCCCCAAGATGTTTGGCCGGATGATGAACGAAACCTGGGGCAAGGTCCATTTCTTTCTGTCGTTTTTGTTCTTCAATGGCACGTTCTACACCATGCATATCGTGGGGGGGGCCGGCTTTCCGCGGCGGCTGGCCGATCCCTACCATTACGAGGCTTTCTCCCACTTGCAGCCAATCAACCAGTTCATGACCATTTGCGCCCTGGGCATGGGGGCATCGCAGTTGATCTTTGCCGCTAACTTTATCTACAGCATTTTTGCCGGGCAGCGTGTTGGCCGTAATCCGTGGCGGGCCAACAGCCTGGAATGGACCGCCCCCAGCCCGCCGGGCCACGGCAATTTTGATTTTCAACCCGTCGTCTACCGCGGCCCCTATGAGTTTGGTTCGCCCGAGGTGGACGAAGACTACTACCCGCAAACGCAGCCGCCCCCTGCCGGTGCCGAGCAGTTGGCCGTCGCGGCGCATCACTAGATTTTCGGAATTGTTTTCAAACAGATGTAGGAGGCGTTTCCAACGCCGATTGATTCGCGTAAACCGCCGCAATCGGCGTTGGAAGCGCCTCCTACAGACTCTTTTCATTGGCCGCTAACTTGTCCCGTTCTTCTCGCCAATCCGAGCTCACCGCTTCTGGCGGTGAAGGCAGCCCCTGGCCGCATAGGCTGGCGGTGGTGTTGGCGTGCGCCACCTTTCCCTTGATCTGGGTGGGGGGCCTTGTGACGACCACCAAGGCGGGCATGGCCGTCCCCGACTGGCCATCGACGTATGGCTTCAACATGTTCTTGTATCCGTGGCAAACTTGGCTGGCAGCTCCTTGGGATCTGTTCATCGAACATGGTCATCGACTATTGGGAGCCGCGGTTGGTTTCTTGACGTTGTTACTGGCTGGTGCTTGCTGGGTGGGCGGGGCACGGCGTTCGCTTTGTTGGCTAAGCGTGGCGGCGATTGCGGCGGTATTGTTTCAAGGGCTATTGGGCGGCCTGCGGGTCGTCCTGGATAGCCGCCTGCTGGGGCAATTGCACGGCACGTTTGGACCGTTGTTTTTTGCCTTGACGGTGACGCTGGCGACATGGACTTCCGCTCGCTGGTTCAAGCATTTCCGCAAGGCAGATACACCGCGACTAGGCCGAGTACGCCGTCTGGCGTTTGTCAGTGCGGGCCTGGCTTGGCTGCAATTGGCCCTGGGTGCCCGCCTGCGTCACATACCGGTTGGCGCTGGCACGCAAGAGTTTCAAGCCGTAGTGGCATTTCATTTGTTTTTGGCCGCCATGCTGGCTGGCCACGCCCTGTTGCTCTTGGCTCGCGTATTACGGCTGGAAAAGGGTACAACCGGGTTGCTGTTTCCAGCCGTTATGCTGAGCCTGTTGTTACTGTTGCAGGTTGCGCTCGGCGGTTGGACCTGGATCGAAAAACACGGTTGGCCGGCTTGGTTTGCCAATACCGCTTGGGCCGAGGAGCACCTTATTACCAATGCTGGTTGGCGGCAGTCGCTGGTCGTGACAGGCCATGTGGCGACCGGTTCGTTGATTCTGGTCACCGCGTTGTGGGCCGGCCTGCGGGCCATGCGCTCCGCCTCGCTGCGGCCGTTGCCGGACGCTTCCGAAGAATCTGCTTCGCGCCGGGCGGGGGTGCTGGCATGAGTACCTCGACGCTGGCCTACGAACGTCGCCGCGTGGGGCTTCTCACCCGCGCTCGGGACTATGTCGATCTGACTCGCCCCCGTATCGCTCTGATGGTGCTGATTACCGTGGCGGTGGGTGCCGTGGCCGGCAGTTGGGGCCCGCCTGATGTCCGGCTCCTGTTGCATGCGGCGATTGGCACCACGCTGATCGCGGCCAGCGCAGGCGCACTGAACCAATGGCTGGAACGCGAGACAGACGCTCGGATGGACCGCACCGCCGGCCGCCCGTTACCCTCTGGGCGGTTATCCGCCTGGCAAGCGGTTACGTTTGGGTTGGCCACCGCCGCGCTTGGTTTGGCTTGGCTGGCTGCGGCCGTCAACATCGGCACTGCCTTGCTGGGGGCGGTTACCTGGCTGTTGTACGTGTGGGTCTACACGCCGCTCAAGTCGCGGTCGCCTTCCAACACCGCGGTTGGGGCGGTGGCGGGCGCCATGCCGGTATTGATGGGTTGGGCCGCCGTGGGCGGGCCGCTCGACCTGCACGCCGCAACGCTGTTCTTGATCGTTTACTTGTGGCAATTTCCGCATTTCATGGCCATTGCCTGGCTCTACCGCCGGCAATACGCCTTGGCCGGGCTGCAAATGCTGCCGGTGGTAGATCCGTCGGGCCGCCGCGCCGGCGCGCAAGCGGTCGTGGCGGGCGCCTTGCTGGTGGTCGTAAGCCTGATTCCGGCTTCGCACTTGTTGTCGCCAGCCCGAGCGCCTTGGTATCTGTTGGGGGCCGTGGTGTTGGGCATCGCGCAGTTGCTGTTGGCCGTCCGCTTTAAGCAGAAGCTAAATGACGAAACGGCCCGCGCGTTGTTGCGGGCATCGCTGGTTTACTTGCCGTCTCTATTGATGTTGTTCATGGCCAGCCGTTTGTTGTAAGGCCGGCTCGCGTGCCGGTTATTCTCTCCGAAAAACCGCAAATTTTGCCATACGTCCGACAGGATTCGTTCATGACCGCCACCGATACCAGCCACGCTTCCGCCGGCCACGGTGCCATCAAGCTGCAGTACCAGCCCGGGCTGCCGCTGCCCAATCCCAAGCTGATGATGTGGTTGTTTTTGTCGACGGAGATCATGTTCTTCGCCGCGCTGATTGGCATGTACATTGTGCTGCGGTTTGGGGCGGCGGTATGGCCGTTTCCGCACGACGTGCATCTGGTGGAGGTGATCGGCTTTTTTAACACGTTCATCCTCATCTGCTCTAGCGTCAGCATCGTACTCTGCCTGGAAGCCGCCAAGGCCAACAAGGCCGCTTACGCCAAGAACTGGCTGATCGTCACGCTGGCGTTGGGTTCGGCCTTTTTGATCATCAAGGGTTTTGAGTACAAAGCCAAGTTCGCCCACGGCATTTACCCGCGCCGGCCCAGCCTGGTGCATGAACGGCCCAATCTGCAGTATGGTGCCGCGGTTCGCGAAGGCCTGCGCCAAGCCAAGGACCGTACCGATGAGATCCTGGCGGCAACGCCTGCTGACCAGGAGGACCAGCAGCAGCAAGAGCACCTCCGCCAAGTGATGGCCATTGCCGGCAAGTCGGATGTGCAGCCATTTGAAATGCTGGAGATGTCGCATTTGATCATGCCCCCCTACGACCCCGCGCACACCGGCCATGCCGAGGGGATCAACGACCATTACGGCCTGCATCTGCCTACGGTCATTCCGGGCGGCAATATGTGGTCCAATACCTATTTCACGCTAACGGGGTTCCACGCCATCCACGTCATCGTGGGGTTGATCGTATTCAGCCTGATGCTGCCGATGCAGCTTGGCCGCAACAAGGTCGTGTTCATTGAAAACATCGGCCTGTATTGGCACTTTGTCGATCTTGTGTGGATCTTCCTGTTCCCGCTGCTGTACCTGTTTTAGCGTGTAGGAGGCGATTCCATAGCCGATGGATGCGTTATGGTGCCGCGCCATCGGCTAGGAACTCGCCTCCTACAATAGCGAACGCAGCACCTGTTGCAGTTCGGCCAGTCCGATGGGCTTGGTCAGGTGGCGGCTAAAGCCGGCTTGCAAGGCGGCTTGCTGGTCGCTGACCTGGCCGTAACCTGTCAAGGCAATCAGTACCGGGGGTGGTTCCAGCTTTAACTGTTGTACGCGCTGCGCCAGGTTGTAGCCCGACTCGCCTGGCATGGCGATGTCGGAAATAATCAAATGCGGCCGGAAGCGGTGAATGATCTCCAGGGCCTGGGGCACCGAGTGCGCAATCTCGATTTCTTGCCCCAATTTGCCCAGCAACCGGCCGACAAGGTGCGAGGCCGACTCGTTATCGTCCACCAGCATGACTCGATAGCTGGGCAACGGCGAGCCATCGTCCGCGTCGGCCAGCGCGGCCAAGCCATGTTCGCCCGGTTCGGCCAGCGGTATCCGCACCACGAACTCGCTCCCCATACCCGTGCCTGCGCTGGCCGCGGTTATCGTGCCGCCGTGCAGTTCCACCAAGGTGCGGGCCAGCGTCAGGCCAATCCCCAGTCCCCCTTGCGTGCGCGTGCTGGAACTATCGACCTGGGCAAACAGTCCAAAGATGCGCTGCAATGCGTCTGGGGGAATGCCAATGCCGGAGTCGCGGACATGCACCGCCGCCGACTGTTTTTCGAGCCTGAGTTCGAGATCGACCCTTCCGCCGGGCGGAGTGTATTTTGAGGAATTGATCAGCAGATTGCCGATAGCCTGGGCTAGCCGCACCTTGTCCCCCTGGACGATGGCCGGCTGGCCAGACAGCACGACTTCCAACTTTTGCGAGGCGGCCTGGCAAAGGGGCCGGACCGTGTCCAAGGCGGCGGCGACGGCTTCGCCCAGCGAAAACGGCTCCCGACGCAGCGCAAGTTTGCCACTGGTAACGCGCGATACATCCAGCAAATCGTCGATCAGCCGGCGGAGCTGTTCCACCTGGCGGGTCATGACTTGCGTCAACTCACGCACCTGGCTGGTGTTGTCGGGATCCAATCCCAGCAATTGCGTCGCGGCAGTCAAGGGCGACAGCGGATTGCGCAACTCGTGGGCCAAGGTTGCCAGAAACTGGTCCTTGCGTACGTCGGCGGCCCGCAGATCGCGGTACAGAAAGGCGTTCTCCAGCGCCACCGAGGCCATTTGCGCCAGTTGCACCAGAATAGCCGCATCTTCCTCGGTAAATTCCTGGCCGTCGAATTTATCGGAGAGTTGCACCAGCCCCAGGTTGCGGCCATCGTGACCTACCAAGGGGGCCGCCAACAGCCCGCGCAGAGGCGGCCGCGATTCTCCGTCGTAGTCGGGCGCCAACCAGGCCGGGTGCCGCTCGGCATCGTCTTGGGTTAGCCGCAGAGCATGGTTGCCGCGGCAGATTGCCCTTTCCAGTCCGCTCCCCATCGGCCAGTCACGGTCGCGCCAATCGAGGTACTTATCGGAAATCCGTGAGACGCAGACGGCCTTGCTCCAGTCAAAATCGGCAATCTGGCATGAGACACACTGATGGGCACCTATGATGGATTGCGCGGCATCCGCCAGGATTTCCAAGGTCGAGCGAACGTCATGCGCCACGTTAAACCGCGTGGCAATGCGTGACAGTTCTTGCAGTTGCCTCGATTGCCGCCGCAAGGCTTGTTCCGACTGCACCCGCGATGTGGTATCTTCGCGGGCCACCACCGCCAGCACCGGCCCAGGCCGCGGAAAGGGAGAGACCTGCGTTTGAAACCAGCGATGTTCCCGCGGCGTGTGGCAAGGATACTCGGTCTGATAACCGGGCAGGCCGCCTTGCAGCACGTACCGAATTCCTTGAGCCAACTCCGTATGGGGTCCGCAGGGGTTGCGTTCGGACAGGCACTCTTCAAGAAAGTTCTGGCCGATGCAATCCTCGCCAGGAGGCGGTTCGTTCTCGTCGGCAAACCGCCGCCAGGCGGCGTTGACAGCCAAGACGGCCCCCGCTTCATCCAATACGGCAATGTGAATGGGCAAGGCATCGAGTACCGACCGCAAGAACCGCTGGGATTCGGTCAGGGCCGAATTGGCTTCGCCCAGCGCCTCGGTCCGTTCCAGCACGCGCTGTTCAAGCTGCTGGTTGGCTTGCCGGATTTCCTCCGCCTGTTGGCTGTGCCGCAGGGCATACCGCATGGAGCGTTCCAGCATGCCCGCGGTCAACTGGTCCTTGATCAAGTAGTCCACCGCGCCGGCCCGCATGGCTTGCAGATCGAATTCACGCTCGCTCTGGCCGGTGAGCATGATCATCGGCTTGTTGCAGCCGCGCTTGATCGCCTCGACAACCAGTTCCAATCCGGTGTGCGACCCCAGGCGGTAATCGACCAGGTACAAGTGATGGTCGCAATGGTCCAGCGCGTGCAGGGCGGAAGGGTAGTCGGCCACGCGGTCCAGGTGGTACGCGCCATCGGGCAACTCCGCGAAAAGATCCTTTGTCAGTACAAAGTCATCCTCATCGTCCTCGATCAGCAGTACGTTGACCGGCCCGTCAGGCATGTGGCGTTCCTTCCTCATCCGCGGGAAGCTCGACAATCTGCAGCCAGTACTTGCCCAAGGTGCAGACCACATCCACTAAGGCCGAAAAAGTGACCGGCTTGGTGACGTACGATTCGGCTCCCAGATTGTACACTCGCAAGATGTCTTCGTCCGCCTTGGAGGTGGTCATGACTACGATGCGAATCTGCCGGAACCGTGGATCGCGCTTGATTTCGTCGAGCACCTCGCGGCCGTCCTTCTTGGGCATATTCAGATCGAGCAAAATCAAACTGGGCCGTGGCGACGATGCGGGGTCGGCATATTTGCCGCGGTGGTTGAGGTAGTCCATGAGTTCGGCGCCATCCTCGACAAACCGCAGATCGTTCGACAGGCGGCACTCCGTAAAGGCCTCTTGCGTCATCTGGCGGTCGTCCGAGTCATCGTCAGCCATCAAAATGGTGATCGGTTTGGTACGGGGAGTCATGTTGTTTCCTCGTCAGCGTGACTTAAGGGAAGGGTCATGGTGAAGGTAGCGCCCGCGCCGGGTGAACTCTCGGCGGTAATCCGGCCGCCGTGGCGCTCTACGATCTTTTTACAGATTGCAAGTCCGATGCCAGTCCCCTCGTAAGTTTCTCGCGCGTGCAGCCGTTGAAACAAGTTAAAAATGCGATCGACATAGACTGGCTCAAACCCGATGCCGTTATCCGCCACCGACAGCCGGCACTCGCCGTCGATCTGCTGGCTGGTGACTCGCACATCGGGAGGGACTCCCGGGCGATGGAATTTTAGCGCATTGGCAATCAGGTTCTGAAATAGCTGGCGCATTTGCAAGGGGTCGGCGTCGATGCCAGGCAATTCGCCCACCATCACGCTGCCCCCCGTCTCCTCGATGCGCTGTTCGAGATCATCGACCACCTCCAAGGCGACCTGCTGAAGGTCAACTGGCACGAACGCCTGCCCCTTGGTCGCCACGCGCGAATATGCCAGTAAATCGTCGATCAGCCGCCGCATGCGGCCGGATGCCGCCAGGATGCGGGCCAGATAGTCTTGGCCTTTCTCTCCCAATTGGTCCTTGAAGTGCGAGTTGAGGCGGTCGCCAAAGGCCTGGATTTTTCGAAGCGGCTCTTGCATGTCGTGCGAGGCGACGGAGGCAAACTGCTCCAATTCGCGGTTGCTGCGCTGTAGTTCCTCGGACAACTCCAGTATCTCCAACTCTGTTTGCCGGCGCGTTTCCACCTCGTCGCGAAGCTGGTCGTTGGCCAGGCTCAAGGCTTGCGTCCGTTCGACAACGCGTTGCTCCAAGCGCTCCTTGGCTTGTTGCAGTTCAAAGGTTGTTTGGGCCCGCGTGACGGCCTCTCGCCTCATCAGCACGTAGGCCGCCGTGGCCAGGCAAAGGCTCAGCAACGTGGAGACGATGCCCGCGATGATGGCCGTGGAATAGTTGGCGTCGGCTTCGCGGTCTCTCCTTGTCAGCCGGTCAAATTCCCGCTGCCGCCCCTCTTGGATAATCTGGCGAATTTCATCCATGGCCTGCTTGCCGCGTTGCAAGAGGGCCTGATTGCCAATCGCCTCTACACCCTGCTGGCGGCGGACCAAGATTTTTTCATCAAGCAACGCAAAGAAAGAGCGGCCCTTTTCTTGTAGTACCCGCAATCGTTCAAGTTGTACCGGATCGGCCGATAACAACTGGGCAAGCCGATTGGAGTCCTCCTCGAACCGGGCCGCGTTGGTTCGGTACGGCTCGAGATATTCCTCTTTGCCCGTCACTAAGAAGCCGCGCGTACCTGTTTCGGCATCCAACAGGGAAATGAACAGAAGATTGAACGACCTGACGGTCACGTTGGAGTGTTCAACGTCAAGCCGGCCCCGGTGCAAACGGCGGACGTTGAAGTAGCCCACCACGGAATTGGCCAGTAGGGCACCGGCCACCACGGCAAAACCCAGTAGCGCGCCGCGGTGGGTCCAGTTTTGCACGATCATCCTCCGGGCGCTAGACGTCATTCTGGCGTGGCGACCAGTTTTAACGCGCCGCAGAGTTCTTGAAAGGCCTCACGCAGTTCCGGCAAGGAGGATTGGACGGCCGTCCAGTTCTCGCCCCCCGCCGCCTGCTCGGTGCGTGCCGCCGCCCGCACGGCCCGGCCCGCGCTAAAGTTGGCCGCCATGCCCTTTAATGAATGCGCTAGACGCCGCACCTCGCTGGCGTCATCACGTTCGCATGCGGCCGCGGTCTGGCCGAGCAGCAGCGGACTGTCCTCAAGCAGCATGGCGACCATCTCGCGGAACAGGCCGTGGTCTTGGCCCATCCGCACAAGCGTTGCTTGCTGGTCGAAGATGTCCTGCATGTGGTCTGCTTCCCAGAGAATCATGATATCACGCTAGGGCTAAGGGCCATTCTTGAGGAATTGGCGACTTTATCAAGCCCAGCACCAAAGACTCTCCGGCCCGAAAAGGATTATTCAGTCGCCCACGCCACGATCGCGGCAGTGTGCCTCATCCAGCCATGTGGCCACGGCAACGTGCTGTTTCTTGATGCGCATAATCAAGTTCAATCCATTCTTCTCCAGGTCTTGTTGGTACTCCACAACGCGAACTTCTTCTTGGCCCGCCACTTCGGCCAGTTGCCGCAGGGCAGCGGCATCATCCTGAAAACTGGCCATCGCCTCAAACAATTCGTGGTCCGTCTTCAACAGTTGCTGAACGTGGGACATCAAATCGTTGTCGGTCTTGGCGATCTCCCGGTACTTGGGATGCAAGTCGCTGCGGACGCACCGCACGAAGTCCGTATTGAATGTGGCGGCCGCCTTTTGCACGCTCGCCACCCAATCGGCGAGTTCTCCCGCTACCACGGGAGTGAGCAGTGCCGCCTCCAGGTCGATCATGGTCGATTGCAACCGGGTGTCGCTAAAGGGAATAGTCGTCATGGCAATAGTCCTCCAGAAGAGGCCCCGCAAGAGATCGCGGCTAACTGACCCGCGACACCTACAATTCTAGATCCAAACAAGCCATACGGGAAACGAAAACGCACGCGCCGTGCGGCCCGGCCAGCGATAGGGGCTACACTCACCAGCCCAAGCCGACACGGCGCGATGCAGTCAGTGAAGGTTCATTGACAACTACCAAGGTTTCAGCCGCCACCCCAAGATAAAGCCGATGCCCACACAGGCCAGCGCCACCATTTCTGGCCGCTCTTTGGCATACAGCCGCAAGTACTGCACCATGTCGTCCAGCGGGTGCAAGTCCTGTGATGATGAAGTCGCTGACATCGAAGAAACAGCCGGCGTAGTTTCGTTGACGTAAACCATTTTTTCCTCCAAGGAACGCTCAGCCCCGCAATGGGAGATGGGTGAAAGTTGCTTACTCGCCGCGGCCTCGGCTTTTCAGTGTTTGCTTCAGCCACTGCACGTTACGTTGCCATTCATAGCGGGAACGATCAAACATCGACACGAGATGCAAGGCGCGATTGCGGCCCATAAGCACCAACATGGCGACGAGCACCAACGCCGCCGCGAACACAACGGCCATGGCCGCCGCCAAATGCATTCCGGCACCGTAGGCCAAGCCCAGTGCCGCCGCCGCCAGGCCGATCGGCAGGCATGCCAGGCCCAGAATCAGCCCGCCAACGAATAAGGCCAGCGGCATCATCGCAGCCCGCAAGCCCTGCTGCACGTCGATCTTGAACAGGCGGATTTGCAATTCCGCCAACGTCAACAGATCGTGCGCCAAGTCGCTGGCGGGGCCACGCCGGCTTGCATATTCAGACGGCTCGGGACGGGCAGAGCCATTCATCGTCGCTTGATCCACCATGCTAATACCGCTCCTATCGCCATAGCTGAAATCAGAACCGTGCGGGGGTACCGGGCGACAACATCCTCCACAAGCCGGCCTGACCCACGAAGCTTATCGGGCAGGTCAGCCGCGGGACGCGGCTCGCGGGCGGTTGCCTGTCCGTTGGGTATGTAAGGGGCAACTCGGTTGACCGTCATGCTGTCTCCTTGGCGCGTTGTGGGGTGTGCCCGCCCGTCATTTGGCTGAGTTGTTGCGAAAGCAACGCCAAACCGCCATTCATGGCGGCGCGGGCGGCCATGCCAGCGACCACGCCTAGCAAGCTAGGCCGGGCCGGCTGGCTATTGCCGGCCACGCGGACGACTAGTTGCTGGTTTTGGCCCAGTTCGCGCACGCCGGAAGCATCTAGCTGAATAACTTTCTTGCGAGAAGGGACCGCCAGGAACCCCACTGCCGCCGCAGCCCCCACGCAAATCCAAGGATGCGACTTGACGTAATGCCGCCAATCGGTCAGCGTCTTGGCGTGCGCCACCAAATGTTGCACCTCATGGTGCATGTCTGCGCGGACCTGCTGCATCTCAAGTGCGATCCGTTCGGATTCGGAGGGGTTTTGATTCATGACAATCGTGGGGCCGTTGTGGTGAATACCTGAATTAGCCGTGAGAACACTAGGACAAAGGGTGTAGCCCGACCTCAGCCGCGCCAAGGCATGTTGGCCGGAACGACGCGGTTTACGACTTCGAGGACTTGCCGGCCCAGGCGTTGTGCCGTGGTAGGCTCTGGCTCAACCCATTGGGCCAGCGGTGCCGCCAGGGCTTGGCCGATTAACAGGCCAACTCCAATGCCGGCACCTAGTGCAATCATTACGGCACTAGCCGGATAGTCTTTGACGAGCTCTCCGGGATTGCTCAGGCATTCGGTCATGTTTGACGTACTGCAACCCATGCGCGAAGTGTTCATGGTGTATGCTCCCGTTTCCTTGCGAGTGGATGTCCAGAAACCAAAAGGCATACGCCGCCGGTTCTTGGCTGGAACCGGCGGCGTACCACGACACTACCGCGAACGAAGGGATAGGCCGAGTACCACGCCGACCAGCACGCCCACTCCAAAGCAAACGGCGACCGACTCGCCTGGGTGCTTCCGCACCATTCCCTGCGCCTCTTCGTAGCCATAGCGGGCCTGGTCCATCGCCCGTCGAGTGCTGTCTTGTACGCTTTCGGCGGCATCGTTAGCGTAACGGCGAACGGTCTCCGCCGCCTGGCCCACCGCGGAAGCACCGTTGGACGAAGCCTCGTCCAAGAATTTTTCCACGGCACTGCGCGCCTCGCCGGTCTTTTTCTGAATCATTCCGACTAGTTGATCGACGTTACCGCTGAACGACTGGAGTTCGTCATCCGTGAGTTGGCCCCACTTGCTGCGGAGCTTCCCGGCGATGGAGTTCCAGTTTCCTTGCAATGTTTGTTGGTTAATCATGGTTTGAAATCCTTTGAAAAGTGTCTTCGCGAGATGAGCGGTTCGTATCCGTCAAACCTCACACAGTGCAACCCTGATGCCAGGGCAAAAAAGCGACGTAAGTTCAATGATGATGGCGACCTTGGGGTAGAGTCTGAGCGCTGGCCGCTCAGCTTGAACGCGGCGAAACCAGCCTGTCGGAGCCGATTTCGCACGCGATCAAACCAATGGCCTTGCAGTCCCCACGGATGGCAACGACCCCAATCATGGGGTATCGTCGGCTTCGTCCTCGACGCGGTCGGCTTCGTCTTCCAAATCGTCTGCCCGCTCCTCGGCGGCGTCAGCTTCGCGACGAAGGCGTTCGGCCTCGGCTTCCTTGGCGTTTTGGATTTGCTCGCCGGTCTTCTCGATGTTTTCCTTGGTAGCCTCGGCGGCATCGTCAATGTGCTCCTTGGTGGTCTCTGCATTGCGGTCTACCGCCTCTTTCTTGGCGGCGGCGGAGTCGTCAACACGATCCTTAGCACGATCGACCGCAGCCGGTTCACAGCCCACCAGCAGCGCGGCGGTGGACAACAACAGGGTTGAAAGCAGCGTTTTCATGGACATCTTCCTTTGTAAAGAAACCTCGGGAAAAACGACGGTCGATGGGGACGCTACGAGAGGATCGGCTCGATCCTCCACGGCATCTCCACGGCTTGTCAATCGCTCGGGGGTTCTGACCATCGCTGATCGGCAACATGCTTCCGTTCTCCCGTCGAGTCACGATTCTCAAGCCCCTAGTTGTGGAGACTGCGAAGCAAACGGAATGCCAAAGGTCCGGATCGATGGTTAAATCGCACGTTTTCGGGGTAATTTACGGCATTTTCAGTGATCGGCGCATCGCGATGAAAGAAGTTGCCCTACGCCCGAATGATTGTCCACCGTTCAAGCAGAACGCGCCGGGGCCAAGCTGGTGCGCGGGGCCTTACCTTGTAAGGCCGCTCCGGCGGCGTGGGCCTTCCCTCTAGGTCTAGATGCTGCTCGAAAAGCCGTACCCGACTGGTCGGCCTAGATCCGCACAAAGATCTTCTGCCGGTACATCCATAGGCAGACTAGCCAGAAGCAGAGGCCAATGAGAGTGTCGCGGACGAACGGCTCGTAGATTTCACCCAGGCCCGGCTGCAATTTGTCGAAGACCAGAAACAGTTTTTCACCCAGGTGTGTCTGCAGGGTCTTGGCGGTCCAGCCCGTCAGCAGGCCGCCCATTACATACATGGCGATGGAGTTGACGCCGACAACCACCAGCGGAAAGGCCCAGCGTCGAAAGCCCAGCACATCGATGATGCCATATAGCATGGCCAGCATCAGTAAGCACCAACCGGTGGAGTAGATGGCCCAAGAGGGGGTCCAAATGCGTTTCACCAGCGGAATGATACCCGCGTAGTGCAACGCCGCGCCAATCCCCAATGCCGCGATGCCGGCCGCTATCAGCAGCAGCCATTTCCGCCCGGCGCTGCGTTCAGATCGCAGCAGTTCGCCGGCCATCAGGCCGAACAACATGGTCGCCAGGGAGGGTAGAAAATTGATCGTCTGGTAGCCGCCGCGGTTAAACACGAACGGCTCGACCGTCGGCAGCCAGTTCAAGAGATGCAAGTCGATGGCATGGCCGATGTTGGCGTTCTTGTGCCAGGCCGGTGCGATTTGGGCCAGATGTTCCGCCGCCCATTCGGCCGTGACGCCCACCTCCGGCGAGCCGGTCTCCAGCGACACGCCGGCATTGGGATAAAGAAAATACAACGCCCAAGTCGCCGCCAAAATGACCGCCGCAGCCGCAGACTGGGCTGGCAGCGGCCGCCCCCACAGCAGGAACAAAAACATGTAGCCCAGGCCGATTTGCGTCAGCACGTTCATCAGTGACCAGTTGGTGGTAGCGGTGCTGTTGGAGATCAAGAAGATCCCCAGCCCAATCAGCACCAGCGAGCGTACGATGGCATGCAGCAGCGACCGGCCCCAAGTTTCGCCGCGATTCTTGCGGCCCGCGTAGGAGTACGGCATGGATACGCCGACCATAAACATGAACGACGGCTGAATCATGTCCCAAAACCCGCCCCCGGCCCATTCCACATGGTTGAACTGATAGGCCACGGCTTTCCAAGGGGACGATTCGGGATTGACCTTGAGCATGTTGGCAGACAGCCCAGCCAGGCCAAACCCATGAAACGCCAGGGCGATCATGATCATGCCGCGGTAGGCATCTAGCGACAACAGACGCTGCTGCAAGAACGTCGCTGCGGGCCGGGCACCCGCCTTATCGCCGCCACCTGGCGAAGCATTGCCGCCAACTCCCGACTCCGGTGTTTCCTTGGCAGCACGGTGCATGGCAAATACTCAGCAAATCGAGGGGGAAGAGAAGTGTCTCGCAACACGTCCGCCGGGCAATTCTCTCCCATCCGCACCCGAGAGGCAATGAATTGGCCGAGAAAGCGGCATCCTCTTGAATGGCTCATGCGGATGGTCTACAAACGGGCCAGGAAAGCCTTCCGTTTTCGGTTTGTAGGAGGCGTTTCCAACGCCAATGCAACGCGTAACCAGACGCCATCGGCGATGGAATCGCCTCATACAGCCTTCATTCTTCATCTTTCCACATTTCTCCCTATGCCACGCGTCCTCGTCACTCCGTCGGTGTTGTTCAATCTGCCCGGCACCTACAGCCAAGTGCTGCAAGCGGCCGGCTTGGAAGTTGTCTATCCGCCGGCCGGTGCTAATCTGTTCGATGAAGCAACACTGATCCAGAACTTGCGAGGCATTGATGCCACGCTGGCCAGCACGGAGCCGTACAGCCGCCGCGTGTTGGCTGCTACTAAACTGCGAGCAGTGGCCCGCATGGGTGTGGGCTACGATGCCGTGGATGTACCGGCAGCCACGGAACATGGCGTGGCTGTGACGATTACGCCAGGTGCCAATGAGCATTCGGTTGCCGAACTGACCATCGCCCTGCTAACGGGCGTCTACCGCGGCTTGCCGCGCCGTATCGACGAAGTTCGCAGCGGGAAATGGACCAAACAGACGCTGCCTCGACTGTGGGGGCAAACGATTGGGCTGGTCGGCTTGGGCCGCATTGGCAAGGCCGTCGTGCCGCGGGCGAACGGCTTGGGACTGAAAGTGCTGGGGTACGACCCATTCCCGGATCGCGATTTCGCCGCCAAGAACAATGTCGAACTCTGTTCGTTCGACGACCTGTTGGCCAGGTCGGATATCGTCAGCCTGCATCTACCCAACCTGCCAGAGACGCTCAATCTGATCAACGCCCAGTCCCTGGCCAAGATGAAACGCGGCTCGGTGCTGATCAACACGGCCCGCGGTTCGCTGGTCGATGAAGAAGCGTTGGCGGCGGCCTTGCAAAGCGGCCAACTCATGGGTGCGGGACTGGATGTGTTTCAGACGGAGCCGCTTCCCACCAGCAGCCCGCTATTAAAGTTTGACAATGTGCTAACCACGCCGCACATGGCCGGCTTGGACCACGACTCGTTCGAGGCGATGGGCCGCATTGCCGCCGAGTGCGTGGCCAACCTTTATCAAGGTCGCTGGCCCGACGGTTGCGTGGTCAATTCCGGCATTCGCGAAGGATGGAAGTGGTAAAGCGACGCGGCACAGAGCCGCCAATTGGTGAAACGAACTGCCTCGATTTCGCGCCCGATCCGTGACATCGGCCAAGAATTACTCCTTGGTCGACTCAAAGGTGACTTTCTCAATCGCGCCTGTGAATGCGAAGGTGCCGTTGGCTTCGTAGGCTGGGTCGATTGGGGTGATCGAGTCGCGCCCGAACTCGAAAGGCTCCAAGCCATGCCGGAAGATCGAGCGTTTCACCTTGCCCTCCCCGGCCGGCTTAACGTTCACGAATATTTTGAGCGTTCCGCTGCCGCCAGGTTTTCCATCCGACGTGAACTCCGTTTTCAAGGTGACCTCACCTTCCGGCAAGACTTCCTTGCCATTGATCGTTACGTCGGCGACGTCGAAGAAGGTGTAACGGAAAACCGGTTTGCCGTCCTTTACGTATAGCGACCAACCGGCGGAGAAGGAACCAACGCAAGTGACGACACCTTCCGCCCCCCCTTGGGGAACTATTAACTCGGCCGTGATAGTGTGGCTCCGCGGAAATGTGTGCGGACCGATTGGTTCGGGCAGCCACACGTTGTTGCCAAAATAGGTCCAACTGGTTTTCGGCTTACCGGAAACTCGAAAGCTTGGGTCGAATCGTTCGCTAAAGCGCGGGTCGAGCGGAAAGACGTCGTACTTCCTGCCCTCCTCGACAAATCTGGCCTGTAGCTCCTTAAGCTTTTCCGGCATCTTCGCCGCCAGGTCATCGGCCTGGCTGAAGTCTTCATCAATGTTGTAAAGTTCCCAAGGGGCCTTCTCAAAGTCCATGTTCCGCCCTAAGGTCACCCAAGGCAATCCGTAACGGCTGCACGCCATCCAGCCGTTGTGATAGATCGCCCGGTTCGTCGCTAACTCGAAGTACTGGGTCGTTCGTCGGCTCTGAGCCTTCGCGTCGTCGAACGAATAAGCCATACTGACCCCTTCAATCGGCTTTTGCGGAATGCCGTTCACAACCTTCGGTTCTGAAATATTGCACGCCTCCAAGATCGTTGGCACCACGTCGATGACATGGTGGAACTGCGTACGCAGCTCGCCCTTTGCCTTGATGCCTTTTGGCCAGTGGACAATGAGCGGGTTGCGGGTGCCGCCAAAATGGCTGGCGACTTGCTTCGTCCACTGGAACGGCGTGTCCATGGCCCAGGCCCAACCGACGGGAACGTGCGGCTCGCTCGTCGGACCGCCGATTTCGTCGATCCTCTTAATCGTGCTTTCCAGCCCCAACTGCACTCCCAAAAGGCTGGCGATCTCGCTGAATGTCCCTTCCAATCCTCCCTCGGCACTGGCCCCGTTGTCACCGACGACATACATGACTAGCGTGTTGTCCAGTTCCCCGGACACACGGAGGCTGTCGATTAAACGGCCGACTTCGTAGTCGGTATACGCCATGTACGCGGCATAGTTCTCCATCAGCCGGAGATAGACTTTTTTTGCATTTGCGGGCTGGTCATCCCATGCCGGGATCTCCGCCGGCCGCGGAGTTAGTTTGGTGCCTTTGGGGACAATGCCCATCTTGAGTTGCAGGGCGTGGGTCAAATGCCGTTGCTCGTCCCACCCGTGGTCGAACTTTCCCTTGTACTTTTCCCGCCACTCCTTCGGGGCATGGTGGGGGGCGTGGACACCCGACGTGCTGAAGTAGTTGAACCACGGCTTGTCCGGGTTCGCCGCACGGACATTGCATGTCCACGCGATCGCTTCATCCGTCATGTCCGCGGTGAAGTGGTAACCTTGCTCTGGCGTTTTCGGCTGGGGCACCCACGTTGTGTTTCGGTAGATCGTTGGATAATACTGGTTCGTCTCACCTTGGTTGAAGCCGTAAAAGTAATCGAATCCCAACCCCGTGGGCCAACGGTCGAACGGGCCGGCTGGGCTGATGTCCGGCTCCGCCGTATTGTGCCATTTGCCGAATATGCCCGTGGCATACCCGTTGTCCCTCAAGGTCTGGCTCACCAAGGCGGTGCTCTCTGGGATAATGCCAGTGTAGCCCGGGTATCCAAAGCCCATTTCAATGATGACGCCAGTGCCGCAACTATGGTGGTTGCGTCCCGTGAGAACGGCCGCCCGCGTCGGTGAACACAAAGCCGTCGTGTGGAAGCGGGTGTACCTCAGCCCATTGTCCGCCAATCGATCCATGTGTGGGGTCGGCACTGGCCCGCCGAATGTGGAACACATGCCGAATCCGACGTCGTCCAGCATGATGAGCAGTACATTCGGGCTGCCCTTGGCCGCCTTCACTGGTTGCGGGTAGTCGGGTGTCGAGTCTTTGTAGTTTTCGCCGATCTTTCCCTTAAAAGCTGGGTCGGGCTTGGGCAGTTGTGTCCCATCCGAGGGGACCAGGATCGCCGTTTTGTCCTGGGCGAACGAGTCGGGCAACCGACCGAATCCGGCCAGCCAACCGAGTGAGGTAACCAGCGCCAACACGAAAACAAAGATCAGATATCGCACGCGCATGGCGATTCTCGCTAAGCAAGGACGTTTTTGAAATCAAGATCAAGCAAGAAACAAGCGAACCGGAAAAGGCCCGATGATCCCGAGTATTTTAAGAGGAGGAATCCACAAGTAAATGTTCGAAGCGAATGAATACTTTATGTGCCGAGTACCACAACCATCTCGATATTTTTAGCAAGTTGTCGCCAAAATTTTGAGCAAGTTGTCGCCAAATCGCAAATTCCTCACTAGCTGAATCTAGGTCGCCACCGTTTCAAGCAAGAATCTTCTCGGGGGAGTTTGAACAGGACGAACGCGGTATCCGAGTTGCCAACCTGCGCCTGTCCGACCTACCAATTGCGGCTTGAACGCACCGTGTCGGTGGTGCTTCCCAGGCCAAAACTGGCGTCGGGCGGGGAGGCCGCCGAGGCCAGGGTTTCCAGGTCGCGCTGAATGGTCTGATTCAAGCGGTACGCCAGGATGAAAGCGATCATGCCCAGCGCTCCGGCCATCACGAAGAATAGCTGCACATCGGGGATAAGCACGAGCAACGTCATGGCGGGGAAAAAAACCGCCACCGAGGCGAAGAAGAACCGATTGGAACGCAGTGACAGCCGGTGCAGTTGGATCGCCACTTCGGCATCGCCCGACCCCAATGGCACAATCGCCGGGTACAACACCCGCAGGGCAAAGAACGTCACGCAAAAAAACGTCAGCGTGGAACCGATCAGCCCGCATAAGAACTGGGCCGACATGAAGTGCAAATAGACTGTCCCCGATGCCTGTCCGGTACGCAACTGCATCAATAAGGGAAAGGCCAGGCCCGCCACGATCCACAAGGCTCCGCCAATCCAGGCGACAAAGTCTCCTAAGAACAAGCAACGACCGGCCAACCGGGCATCCGGCGAGACTGCCTCGCCCCGTCTTTGCTGGCTTAAAGCAACAAACAGGGGTCGGGCAAACCACAGCAGCACGCCAATCCCCAATGGAAACAACAGAAAATTCACGATCGGCACCAGCACGTCGGTAAAGTACGCGACGGCTCCTTCCACATTGCCGTAATTTCGCGCGACCAGCGATTGCAGATTGAACACGATATTGACCATGCTCATCACGCTGTTAGGCGGCAAGCCCATCAGCAACATGGCCAGAATCGGCCAACGCCGCGCCCAGGCCCGCCAGCCACCCGGCCGAGACCGTAGCAGGCTCTGCGCACGAGGGTGCAGACATAAATCCAACTGGCGGGCCAATTCGCCGGCCGTGGCGTAACGGTCTTTGGCGTTCGGCTGCAAGCAGCGCAGCAAGACCAAATCCAATCCAGGTGGGCAATCGGCCGGCAGCCGGGCCAGCATTTGCGAGGAAACGCCTTGTTCTCGCCGCTTGCGCATCTCGGCCAGGGTGGCCGCAAAACCAGCACCCGACATGCGATCGTCAAATGGCCGGCTGCCGGTGAGCATTTCCCACAGCACAATCCCTAGCGAATAGATATCGCTGCGGCCGTCCAGGTCTTCGGCGCCCGCCTTGGCCGACTGGCAAGCGGCGATCTGTTCGGGCGACATATAAGCCAGGCTGCCGCCAAAGTAGGCCGCCGCGGAAACCCCCTCCAACTCCGAGCAAAAGCTGACGTTGAAATCAACCAGTTTGGGGTGGCCCTCGGCATCGAGCAGGATGTTGGCAGGCTTGATGTCGCGGTGCAGTACATTGCGGCGATGCGCATAGTCCAATGCCGCCGCCAATCGCGCACCCAGGCGGCAGGCGGTCTCGGACCAGCCTGTCACCGACAGCCGCTTGCGGGCCGCGGAATCCAAGGGGGGGCTTTCGCCCCGCAAATCGAGCGCTTGATCGACCGCTTGCAGCAATGTCTGGCCGCTGCGCGCGGCTGGCGGCAGCGTGGCGGCGTGTTCAATGGCCGATTGCAGCGTTCCGCCCGGCACATACTGCATATACAACAGCCGGGTCTTGCGCTCTGGCAGCAGCCGTTGATCGTATACGCGCACGATATGGTCGTGCTCCAGCTTGGCCATTGTCTCGGGCTCAACCCCTTGGTCATTCGAGATTTTCAGGGCCACCAGTCGCTTCATGGAGAGCTGGCGGGCCTTCCAGACCGTGGCAAAAGCCCCTTTGCCCAGTTGGCTGAGCAGTTCAAAGTCGTCGATGCGCTCGCCGTTGCCGCACTCGGCGGGCCGGTCGCTGGTGACAAGCGTGGTGGTTAAATGCGGTGCCTCCACCCCCAGCAGCCGGCCCAAGACCTCGGCCTGCTGAGGGAAGCGGTCGAAGTATTGCTGCACGTTGACGGCATCGCCCGACTGCTTGCGGATGTGATATTCCTCGTAAATTAGATCGCAAGGAATTTCGCCCGCCACGGTGATTTCCGGAAATTCCTGGACGTAAGTTTCCAGCAGCCGGGGGGCGCGTTGCCCGCGCCAGCGCTGTTCCAGATCGACCTTGATCAACTCTACCAGCACCAGGCAGCGGACATGCCTGGGATCAGCCGGCACATGTTTTCCCAGATCTGGCGGATCGTCGCCGCTTTTCCAAGAGGCCAGGAACCCGTCGACGCAGTCCGCTAAGACGTTCCAGTCTTGCGTTGAGGAATCTGGCTGCAGCGTGACATCTTCCATCGACGGAAATCGCAATCTTTATGTTGACCCGGCGGCAGCCCAAGAATGTGGCCGCACTATCGCAGCACCGGCCGCCTTCAATGTACAATGCCGGCCGGCACTTTGTCATGCGTCTATCATTGCCTTTGGAACCGCCGCATGTCCCACGATGAGCAGGAACTGGTCAAACGGGTGCGACTAAAGGACGCCACGGCCTTGGCTGAACTAGTCGAGCTGCGACGGCCCGCGTTGCTGGCGTTCGTCGAAAGGCAGCTTAGCTCAGCCATGAAACGCAAGGTCGAGGCCGAGGACATCGTGCAAGAGGCCAGTGCCGAAGCTGTGCGGGCACTGCCCAGTATGGATTTGACGGAGCGCGACCCTTTTGGCTGGCTTTGCCAGGTTGCCGAACGGCGAATTATCGACGCCCACCGCCGGCTGTTCGGAGCGCAGAAACGCGATGCCAGCCGCGAAGTAAGCCTGGCCGCCCCCAGTGACGACGGTGAGCGGACGCCTTTGGTCGACCTGCTAATCGCCAGCATGACAACGGCCAGCCAGGTGCTTAGCCGCAATCGCCGTGAATTGCAACTCATGGCGGCCCTCTCCAGCCTGCCCGAGGAACAACGCGAGGCCCTGCGGCTGCGGTACATGGAAGGGCTGCCTTCTAAAGACATCGCCGAACGGCTAGGCAAGACCGACGGCGCCATCCGTGTCATGCTCAGTCGTTCGTTGGTCAAGCTGCAAGAGATATTGGGGCCCGATGCGGCCCGATAGCGGCTGTAGGAGGCGATTCCATCGCCGATGCCTTTGGGGCGGATGCAACGGCGACAATCCGCGTTCCGTGCAAGGGATCGCCAAATCGTCGCTGAAACCCGGTGGCTGGGCTATGATGAAATCGTGCATGCCGCGCGTGTGCATGCCGCGTGCCGGTTCGCGCGGCAACATGGCTATCATGTTGCGTCATGCCTGCTCCCGTGGAGTCACCTCGCCGATCTAAGTGGTTTTATGGGCTGGCCGTTGCGCTCGCATCGGGGTGCCTGGCTTTGGGCCTGTGGCGGTTCTGGCCCGACCGGAATGGCTCCGGCCGGCCGACGCCAGATGGCCATTCCACCGCGACCCTTCCATCTGCGGCCCAGCCAGACCCAGACTACCTGGCCGACTTGCTGAAATCGCCGCCCCAAGTCGAGCCGCTTCCGCCCCAGACAGGCTTTGTGGGGAGCGCTGCCTGCGCCGAATGCCATGCCGAAATCTGTCAGTCGTACGCCGCCACGCCGATGGGCCGGGCCATGAGCCTGGCCAGCAGCGCCGCGGGCGGCGAACGCTACGACGGCCGCGCCGAGTTCACAACAGCCGGCGGCAGAAAGTATCTTGTCGAGCGGAAAAACGAAGGCGTATGGCACCACGAAATGCAAATCGACGAGCAAGGCGAGGTGCTGTTTGACCAGGCGATGCCGGTGAAGTACTCGCTCGGTTCGGGCCATCATGGCTGTTCTTACCTGATTGAACGCGGCGGCTTGTTGTATCAATCTCCCATCGTCTGGATTGCCGGCGATGGCGGCCATTGGGAACTTTCGCCCGGTTACGCGCCGCTTCGCCATCCCCGTTTTTCGCGGCGAATCACGGCGGAGTGCCTGCTGTGCCACGCTGGCCGGATCGACACCGCCTCAGAACAGCCAGACAGGTTTTTGTCTCCGCCCGTGCCAGAACTCTTCATCGGCTGCGAGCGTTGCCACGGTCCCGGCCAGCAACATGTAGAACTGCGGCGGAACGCTACGGCCACTACTGATGAGGCCGACACGATCATTCAGCCCCGCGATCTGCCGGCACCCGAACGGGACAGCTTGTGCAACCAATGCCACCTGATTGGCGAACAGCGGGTGCCGCGTTACGGCCGGCGCTACCAGGACTTTCGCGCTGGCGATAATCAAGAAGACGTGTGGGTAGTGCTAGCCAAGGCCGGCAAATTGGACAGCGCCAATGTTTTTCAATCGGTCGGCCATGTCGAACAGATGCATGCCAGCCGTTGTTTTCTGGCAAGCGAAGGCGAATTGGCTTGCATCTCTTGCCATGATCCTCACCGGCAGCATGCGCCGGAAGAAGCCGCCGAGTTTTACCGCCTACGCTGCCTGAAATGCCATACAGGCCAGGGTTGTTCGCTGCCCGCCGCGCAGCGTGAATTGCCGCCGGTACACAACTCTTGCATTGAGTGCCACATGCCCCGCGTAGGGACCAGTGACTCAGCCCACACCGCGCAGACGGACCATCGAATCCCGCGCGTGGCTAGTGTCGATCCGGGTATAGCCAGTTCGGCGGGCGGCGGCGGGCTACAGTTTTTTGACCACGCCGAACTCCGCCTGCCGCCGTGGGAAGCCGACCGCGCCTTGGGCATTGCCTTGGTCGGCCAGGCCGAACTCCAGCCGGGCAACCGCGACGAGTTGCTCGATCGGGCCGAGGACCTATTAACGCCGCTGACGCGGGCTTTACCCAATGATTTGCCGCTGTTCGAGGCACTGGCCACGGCCGCCTCGCAACGCCAGCGTGATTCCGCCGATGAGTACTGGCGAAAAGTCTTGCGCCTGCAGCCAAAACACGAGACCGCGCTGGACGCGCTCTGCTTTTTGGCTGAGCGCCAGGGCCAGGCCGAGCAGGCTATGTCGTACGCCAAGCGCCTGTTGGAAGTAAATCCTGGCAGCAGCCGAAACCAAGCCCGCGCCGCCAAGGCACTGGCGTTGTCGGGCCGATGGCGAGAAGCCGCCGAAGCCGGTGAAAAAGCCGTGGACCTTGATCCCACGGATGCCCCGTTTCGCGCTTGGCTGGTGGAGACGTGCCGCACGGCTGGTGATTTTGCCGCCGCGCGGCGGCACGCTGAATTCTTGCGCCGCCTGCCATAAACACTGTAGGAGGCGATTCCATCGCCGAATGCAACGCGTGGGGCATTTCCATCGGCGATGGAATTTCCTTCCATGGCAAACGCTATGTGCCCAACGTCCCTTTCGTGCTGGGCACGCCGGGCATGCGCGGGTCAAACTCCACCGCCATCCGCAAGGCGCGGGCGGCCCCTTTGAAGATCGCCTCGCTGATATGGTGGCTGTTGCGTCCGTGATTCAGTACGACATGCAAGTTGCACAAGGCGTTGGCCGCCACGGCTTGCCAAAAGTCCTCCACCAGCTCGCTATCGAACTCGCCAATTTTGGGCGACGGAAATGGCGCGTTGAACACCAAAAAGTACCGGCCGGAAAAATCCAAGGCAATCGTCACCAGCGTCTCTTCCATCGGCAGCGTAAAGTGCCCGTAACGACGTATGCCCGCTTTGTCTCCCAAGGCTTGGCGCAGTGCCTGTCCCAGACAAATGCCTACATCCTCGACCGTGTGGTGCTGGTCAACGTGCAAGTCCCCCTCGGCACGGACCGTCAAATCAATCGCCGCATGCCTGGCCAGAAGCGTCAGCATGTGGTCGAAAAAACCAACGCCGGTGGCAATCTGCGACTGGCCCGAGCCATCCAGATTGAGCGACAACTCAATCTTGGTTTCAGCGGTTTGGCGAGAAATCGTAGCGGTGCGGGACATTGGAGTGTCGAGTGGGGAGTGTCGAATTTCGAATGAGGAGTGTCGAGTGGGATGAACGCGGAAGACCGTCGAACAGCATTCTCATTCGACATTCAACGCTCGGCATTTGACACTTCTACATCATACCTTTGAGCAGCGTTAACGCCGCGTCAATCTGTTCGTCGCTGCCGACGGAAATGCGCAGTCCGTCCCCCCAGCCGGCATAATTCATATATCTCACCAGGATGCCGGCCTCTTTCAACTGCTCATAGAGGGGCCGGACGAGCACCGTGGGATGCGGGCACCAGACGAAGTTGGCTTGCGACTCAACCGCCGCAAAGCCCAAGCCCCGCATTTCCGCCGTTATCCTGGCCCGTGTGGCCACAATTTTGCCGCGCGTTTCGGCTAGCCATGCCTGGTCGTCAATGGCAGCCGTGGCCCCGGCAATTGACAGCGCATCGCAATTATACGAATCCTTGAGCTTGTTCAGCCCGTGAATGATTTGCGGCTGGGCGATTAAATACCCAAACCGTAGCCCGGCCAGCCCATAAGATTTGCTCAGCGATCGCGTGACTATTACCTTCTCGCATTGCTTGACGAGGTCGATGCAATGCGTGTCCGCGAAATCGACGTAGGCCTCATCGACGATGATCGGGCAAGGCAGACGCTGGGCAATTTCCAGTACTCGTGCCGGCGGAATGATCGTGCCGGAAGGGCTGTTGGGGTTAGGCAGAAATACCAGCTTCAGGTCGTCATCCGCCGCACAGAAATCGTCGGGCAACGACCAATCGGCATTGAACCGCACCTCTTGGCTGTCGGCTCCCTGAATTTGGGCCAGCGTTTTGTAAAGAATGTAGCTGGGGTATGGCAGCCGCAAACGCTGCCCTTGGCCGACAAAGGCCCGCGTGGCCATCGTCAGGAGTTCGTCGCTGCCGTTGCCGCAGATGATCCAATCGGGTTCCACGCCATGCAACGCGGCGGCCCGAGCGCGAAAAGCCGCGGCCGAAGGGTCTGGGTATTTCTGCAAACCCAGCTTAATCACCGTGCCAATCGCCCGTTGCACGGCCGGCGAACTAGGAAACGGGTTTTCGTTGGTATTCAGCTTGATGGCCTTACCCCCCTGCGGCTGTTCACCAGGGACATAGCCGTGCATCAAGTCAATTTCAGGACGAAAGAAAGAAGGCATTTTGGATTTTCGATTTTGGATTTTCGATTGAGGATTGATTGCATAATGGCGCGACCTTCGATGATGGCGGCTATCAAGCCAATCCAAAATCAAAAATCCAAAAGCGAAAATCAGGTAGTTCGGATGTTAACACTCGCCTTATGCGCCGTCAGCCCTTCTTTGTCCGCCAGCACGCGCACGTCCTCGGCTGCGTCTTGCAGCGCTTTAGGCGTATAGCGTATCACGCTGGTGCGGCGAAGAAAGTCGATCGCCGATAGGCCATTCGCGAAGCGGGCCGTACCGCCGGTGGGTAACACGTGGGACGGCCCGGCTGTGTAGTCTCCCAGGGCCACGGGGCTATAGTTGCCTAGAAACGCCGCGCCGGCGCTGGGGATTCTCTTCAAGAGTTCCTCGGCGTTGTCGGTGGCGATATGCAAGTGTTCCGCGGCCAGGGACTCCGCCAGGGCACAAGCTTCGTCGGCGTCGCGAGCCAGGATCATCGCGCCGAAGTCTTGCAGGCTCTGCCGAGCCAGTTCGCCCCGCTCCAGTTTGGCGAGCTGCTGATTGATTTCGTGGGCGGTGGCCTTTAGCACCCGCTCGCTCCAGGTAATGAGAATGCTGGCACCGGGCGCGTGTTCGGCCTGGGCGATTAGGTCGGCGGCGGTAAAGTCGGGACGGGTGCTGTCGTCGGCGATGACCACGACTTCGCTCGGCCCGGCGATGGAGTCTATATCGACCTCGCCAAAGACATGCCGCTTGGCCAAGGCCACAAACAGATTGCCCGGCCCGACAATTTTATCGACGCGAGGCAATCCTTCGATACCGTAGGCCAGTGCCGCCACGGCCTGTGCGCCCCCCAGGCGATAGACTTCCGTCACGCCCAGTTCGTGGCAAGTGGCCAGCATGTCGCGGTTGTACGCGCCATGTTTAGTTGGCGGGGCCACCACCGCCAGTTCACGCACGCCGGCCGCTTGTGCGGGCACGGCCGTCATCAGTACGGTAGAAGGATACGCCGCCGCCCCTCCTGGGACGCAAATGCCCACTCGGCGCAACGGCAAGTATCGCAAACCCAAGTACGCGCCATGCGGGCGGTCCACCCGCGCGTCGGACGGCAAAATGGCCTGCTGATATTCCAGCACATTTTGACGGATCCGCCGCACGGCCGCCAGAAAAGCCGGCTCGGCGGCCGCGTGGGCCGCGGCCAAATCGGCCGCCGGCACGCGGATGGAACCGGCTGTAAGTTCCGCGCCATCGATGCGGGCCGAATAATCGAGGACGGCCGGCAGGCCCTTGTTCCGCACATCGTCGCAAATCCGCTCGACGACCTGCTGGGGCGACAATGGCTCGCCAAACACTTGCATCGTCTTCCGCCGGCCCGCCTCGCTGACGACATTCCCTCGCGGACTCAACCGCTCGCGCAGGGCCGCCAGCTCCGCGGCGGCATTGCCGGCGCGGGTATCGATCATGCGAAGTTGCAGGGGTGCGGGCATCTAAAGATTAATGCGGTTCCAGTTGGCCCTTCGTTCCTTCTGAACGATCAATTCTCATCGGCGGGCTGGCTCAGGAAAAGGGGCGATTCCCTCATTTCCACGTCGACTCTGGCACATCGTGGGCAATGCAGGCCACGCAATCGCCTTGGGCCACCAGGGCCGGTGCCCGCGTAGCCAGCAGCACACCCGCCGTGGGGGCGATGACTTGCACGGGGTCGCGGTCGGGCCGCTCGATAAAGTGAATCTGGCCCACCGGTTGCCCCGCGGCGACCTCTTGGCCCAAGGCAGCCAAATTTTCGTACACGCCTGACTCTGGCGCAAAACGGTAATCTTGATAATCCAGCGATTGCACCCATCGCGTAGGCGGCAGACCGAGTTGTTCTCGCGTATGCACCTCGCCGGCCAGCAGGCCAAAGTGGACCAGCACATTCCGCAGCCCGCTCTGTGTCAGTTTATGAACGGCCAACGGCACCGACTCGCTGCCGCCCATTTCGGTGGTGATGACAATTTTGCCTTGCTGTTCGGCCTCCACCGGCAGCAGCCCGCTGCCCGCGATATCGGCGTAGAGAAAGGCAAAGTCGCTCCCCCAGGCCAGCGTGCCGTCTCGCATTTTCCGGCGCTGTTCAAGATCGGGCACCAGGTGCATGTGGGCGCAAGGATAGAAATCAACGCTCCGCCCGCCGGTGTGAATGTCGATAACGATATCGGCTAGCGGAAACAGCACCGTCGTCAAATAGTGGGCGATCATTTCGGTTGGTGATCCGTCGGCCTTGCCGGGAAAAGAGCGGTTCATATTGCGGCCATCCAAGGGCGAGAGCCGCGTTGAAACCTTGCAAGCCGGCAAATTCAGGCAGGGCAATAGGATCAGCCGCCCGCGAACATCTCGCGGTTCAATCTCGCGCATCAGTTTGAGAATGGCCACCTGCCCTGGGTATTCATCGCCGTGGTTGCCGGCCATGGCCAAGGCGGTGGGGCCTTCGCCATTATTGATGACCGTCACCGGCAACAATAAATTGGCCCACCCCCCCAAATTGTAAGAATACGGCACGCACAAATGCCCGTGCTGTTTGCCAGGCTTTTCGAAATCAACCGTAGCCCTAAGTTGAGAGCGTTCCATATGGCGAGTTTCCAAGGAATTAATCTATAGTGAATGTTGGGACACTTGGTTAAGGCCACGCATTCTGCCGGTCGTGCCGCAGGCTGTAAAGGAGCAGTGGCCGGTCGGCTGCGCGCATGGCCGACTTGCTGAAACAGACTTCCGCTCGCTGGCGGGTCGTCAATTTTACTGTGGTTTCAGGGGCGGTTCCGGCGCTAGCCAGGCTTCCGCTTCGTCGGGCAGCGGCTGTCCGTTGAGGGGGCTGCTCGGTTGCCAGTAGATGGACAAATTTGCGGCAAAGGCGCCTTCAAAGATTTCCGCCCGCTTCTTGGCACCCCACAAATCGACCTCCGGCAAATCAACGGAAATCACCCGTAGGTCCACGCTTCGCTCGACCGCCGAGCCGCTGATGTCGATTGCCACCGACTGCACCTGCTGCGTGTGGCTGCGGTCGAGCCCACCCGCTAACCGCAAAATGGCGGCCAGCCGCTTCACCCGGCGCTGATCGTCCTTGGACAACTGCCGGAAATTGTCGTGCTTTTTCTTGGGGGCGGCTCCCCGGTGGTATCGGGCAATGTTAGCCACCAGCTCCAAATCACGCGGGCGAAAGCCGGGTAAACGGCTGTTGAGGATCAGATGGTAGCTGTGTTTGTGATGCTGGTCGTAGTTGATCAGGTAGCCTACGTCTTGCAGTCGTGCGGCGGTTTCCAGCAAGGACTGATCGTCGCTGGACAGGTCGAACGCTTCGCGCAGTTGGCTGAAGATCACGCCCGCCAGACGGGCCACCTGCCGGCTGTGGTAGGGGTCAACCTCGCAATTGGCGGCGAACCTTTCGACGGCCGCCTCGCGATCGTGCGGGTCTTCGCTCATTCGCCCGAGCGAAGAATCAATCATCGTCAACAGTAAGCCGTCGCGAACACCGCGGTCGTGGGCCTGCAGGACGTTTACGCGAAACCGCCGCATCAACGCATCGACCACCGCCAAGCCGGCCACGATAATATCGGCCCGGTCGGGGGACAGCCCCGGCAGGTTGCGGCGCAGCTTGGCCGGCAGTTTTCGCAGCCGTTCCAGCAAGTGCCGCACGTCGGCCTGGGTGACTTCATAGCCCCGCACCGGCAGCCCGGTCTGCTTCTTCATCGCCATGACCATCTCGGCCAGGCAGGTAAACGTACCACCCGACCCGATCAGAATGTGCGGCATCAGCACCGGTTTCTTGACGATCTTGCGAAGCTGCCGGTCAATCCGCCGCACCAACCGTTGAAACTCGTCAACGGCAAACGGCTGCTGGGGATCGGCGCATGTTTCACTCAGCCGCACGGCACCTAGCGATGTGGAATAGATGCCTTCGATCAGATTGCCCGACGACAGGATGATCTCGGTGCTGCCGCCGCCAATATCGGCCACGGCCACGTTCTTGCCATCCAGGTCGAATGCCCGCTGCACGCTGTAAAAAGCCAGCCGGGCTTCTTGCTCGGAACTGATCACGTCTACCTCGACGCCGATCTCGCTGGCACGGCGGCAGAACTCAGCGCCGTTCTCCGCCTCGCGTACGGCGCAGGTGGCAATGCAGCGCAACTCGCGAACTTGAAAACCGGCGGCGATCTGTTTCATGCGCCGCAGCGCCGCCAGGGCGTTGTCGATGGCCACCGTATCGAGCCGGTGGGTCGCGCCTAAATTGCGCCCCAGGCGGACGTTTTCGCGCTCTTCGTCCAGAATACGGTAGTTTCCCTCGCGCAGCGCCTCGGCAATGATCAGGCGAATGCTGTTCGAACCGATATCAATGGCCGCCAACCGGTGGGCCAGGTCGGGCGAGAGAAAAATCTGTTGGTCCATGCGGCAACGTGGCTGAGGCGTATCGTCGAAGGTTGGTTGTAAAACAAAGGATAGCACAACAACCACGTAACCGCACGGCTCCCACAGTGCCGACTTGATGTGAAGTTGAATAGCCCATTTCGGGCAAGGCCGATTGGCATGGATAGCTGTACCCGATTCGAGCCATTATGGCAGGAGCCATGTGGCTACGTAGCTGCCCGCTGCTAAAATGTCGTCTTCCTCCATCCACCAAGATTAGATTGTCAGCTATCGAAAGAGCCAACTCCCTATGCAGATCATCGGACGACGGTACGACACCCGCGATGCCGTAAGGATTGAAATCGCCGGCGGGCGCATTGAGCGTATTCTTCCGCAAGCCGCGCGGGCCGAAGAGCAGCTTCCCTGGATTGCACCCGGTTTCGTCGATATTCAGGTGAATGGGTACAACGGCCAGGAGTTCAGTTCACCCGATCTTACACCGGCAGGCGTGGCCAAAATTGTTGAGCAACATTACGCTTTTGGCGTGACATCGTTCTGCCCCACCTTGACCACCGCGGCGCACGACATTTTGGCCCACGGCATGCGGGCGATTCACCAGGCGTGCGAAACGCAGCCGGAAATTGGCCGCCGTATTGCCGGCATTCATCAAGAGGGGCCGTATTTCTCGCCCGAGGACGGCCCGCGCGGGGCGCACCCCAAGGAGCATTGCCGCCGGCCCGACTGGGACCAGTTTCAACGCTTGCAAGAAGCGGCGGGGGGCCGCATCTGCTTGTTGACTATGTCTGTGGAATTTGATGAATCGGCCGAATTCATCGCCAAGGCCGTGGCCAGTGGTGTGCGGGTGGCCATTGGGCATACCTCGGCCGACGGCCCTCACATCAAGGCGGCGGTCGATGCCGGTGCCACGCTCAGCACGCACTTGGGCAACGGCGCGCACCGCATGTTGCGGCGGCATCCCAACTACATTTGGGACCAACTGGCCGAAGATCGGCTGACAGCCAGCCTGATCGTGGATGGGCACCACTTGCCGCCCGAAGTAGTCAAGTCGTTCGTGCGGGCCAAGACGCCGCGGCGGATCATCTTGGTCAGCGACGTGTCGGGTTTGGCGGGCCTGCCGGTCGGACGCCACACGGCCAGCGGCTGCGAGTTGGAAATACTGCCCGATGGCCGGCTGGTCATCGCCGGGCAAGACCAGCTTTTGGCCGGGGCATCGCTACCAATTGGCGTTAGCGTGGCCAACGTCATGCGGTTTGCCGGCGTCGATCTGCCCACGGCCGTCGATATGGCGACGGCCCATCCCGCGGCCTTTCTGGGCCATTCGCCCGGCGGCCTGCGGCCCGGCGACGCGGCCAATCTGGTGCTGTTCGATCTGCACCATTCGGAGGCAGTTGGCCCGCCCGAGCGGTTAACAGTGCGCGGCACCGTGGCCGACGGCAAAATGGTTTACGAGTCAGGCGGCTTGAATGCCGCCGCCGGGTGACGCAGAATAGGTCGGCTGTAGGAGGCGAGTCCATCGCCGAACCACAATGTAAGAGGCGTTTCTAACGCCAATTGATTCACCAGGCACCGTTTCCATCGGCGATGGAATCGACTCCTACAGACTCGTTTGACCGTGAACAACCCTCTACCTGGAGTAACTCGTTTATGCATTATCAAAAAACTGCCTGCTTTGCCGCCTTGCTGATAGTGGCCAGCGCGGCCCGCGCTTTCGCCGCCGGGGGAGAAGCCTTTACTGATGCGGAAAAGGCCGGCCCCGATTTCGCCATCCAGGGCGAGTACGTGGGCGAGATTTCGCACGAGAACGAAAAGCAGAAGCTGGGCGCACAGGTTATCGCCCTGGGCGATGGCAAGTTCCACGCCATTGTGTTTGAAGGGGGCCTGCCGGGTGAAGGTTACGAAGGCCGCTACGTGTTGGACAATACTCAAAAGATTTACCCCGGTTACGGACCCGCTCCGGCCGACTGGGCACGCGGCGGCAAGGTTCATCAGGCGGCTGGCGAGACCAAAGACGGCATCACGCGGTTTGAGAACTCCGAGGGCAAGGCCGAAATCGCCGATGGCGTGATGACTCTTTTCAACACGGGGGGAGAAAAGCTGGGCGAATTGAAGCATACCGTTCGCAAAAGCCCAACCTTAGGCCAAAAGCCGCCAGAAGGGGCCGTCGTGCTGTTCGACGGCACTTCGGCGGACGCCTTCCAAAATGGCCAGATGACCGAGGATGGCCTGTTAATGGTGGGCGTGATGAGCAAGCAGGAGTTTCGTGACTTCAAGCTGCATCTGGAGTTTCGCACCCCCTTCATGCCTGGCGCGCGCGAGCAAGGCCGCGGCAATAGCGGCCTCTATTTTCAGAACCGCTACGAGTGCCAGATCCTGGACTCGTTTGGCCTGGAAGGCCGCGACAACGAAGCCAGCGGACTGTACCAGTTGGCTTCGCCCAAATTGAACATGTGCCTGCCGCCCCTCTCTTGGCAAACCTATGACGCCGAAATGACCGGCGCGCGGTTTGACGACTCAGGCAAGAAGACCAAGAATGCCGTGCTGACGTTGAAGTTCAACGGTGTCACCGTCTACGACCACTTGGAGCTAGACCACAAGACCCCAGGCGGTGCCGATACCGAAGCCCCGGGGGCCGGCCCCTTCCAGTTGCAGAACCACGGCAACCCGGTCCATTTCCGCAACATCTGGGTGGTGGAAACGAAATAGCATTAGCCAAACTGGCACCCTTCGTTCAACCGCCGCGGACAATTATTGTCCGCGGCGGTTTCTTTGCGCGTATCGCACGGACCGCGGCGCACTTTATGAATTCTTGAAAATGCTTGCCAATTCAATGCCGCGGCGGTGATAATACCGCACATGTTGATTGCGTCATTCTCTAGGGGCCATTTACCCGCAAGGAGCAAACCATGCGACACTTTCCGTGCATTGCCGTTCTGACGTTGGCGGTCGGGCTTTTGCCGGCCGCGGCCCGGGCTGATCACAAATGGGGATTGAACGAGGGAAACCCCGACTTGCAATCGGCCGGCCAGCTCACTTTTGGGCCGGATGGAATTCTGTTCGTGGGTGACGCCAAGGGCGCGGCGGTGTTCGCCATTGATACGGGCGACACCAAGTCGGAAACGGCCTCAGCCGCCCGCACCATCGCCAATTTGAACGAACGGTTTGAAGTCCTCTTGGGCAAGGGGACCAAGATCGCCATCCACGACATGGCCGTCAACCCCCTGTCGGGCAATGTCTATTTGTCGATCAGCCACGGCGAAGACCCCAAGCCCGCCATCATGCGTGTGGCGGCTCCTGATGTGCTGACGGAAGTCAAGTTGGCCGATATTCCGTTCCTCAAGGCCGATATTCCCAATCCGCCCGAGGACAAGGTCACGGGCGAAGGCCCGCGGGCCAGAAACCGCCGCAACGAGGCCATCACCGATCTGGCTTATGTGGAAGGCAAGCTGCTGGTGTCTGGTTCGATCAATGCGGCCGCCTCTTCGACCGTGTATCAAATTCCCTTCCCCTTTGCCGAGGTGCATGGGGGGACGAACATCGAGATTTACCACGGTGCCCACGGCAAGCTGGAGGATACGGCCACCATCCGCACGTTCGTGCCGTTCACCATCAATGGCGAGGCTTCGTTGCTGGCCGGCTTTACCTGTACGCCCCTGGTCCGATTTCCGCTCGACAGCCTGGAAGAGGGCGAAAAGGTTCGCGGCACCACCGTCGCCGAACTGGGCAACCGCAACGTGCCGCTCGATATGATTGTCTACAAGAAAGGTGGCGAGGAATTCGTCCTGATGGCTAATAGCGTGCGGGGCGTGATGAAGATCAGCACACAGGACATTGGCCGCAAAGAGGGGATCGAGAAGCAAGTTGGCGGTGGTGGAACCGCTGGCCAGGAGTTCAAGACTCTGCAAGAGTTGGACGGTACGGTGCAGGTGGACCGCCTGGGCGATAGCCAGGCCGTGCTGATCGTGCAAAAGGACGGCAACTTGTCCCTAAAGACGATTCCGCTGCCGTAGCCGCATGGCTCCCGCCATGGCGGTTTGATGTGAGCGCCGATCGGCCATTCCCGGCCAAGGCCGATCGGCATGGATTGTCGTGCGCGGTGCAAGCCAACAAGGCAGGAGCCTTGTGCCTACGGCAGTTCCGCCAAAATCCGCCGGGCGCGGGCGACCAGGTCGTCCGCCCACGGTTTTTCCGCAAACAGTTCAATCACGCCGTGGCAAATGCGGCGGGCCTGTTCCGGCTCGTCCGTTTGCAAGTCCTCGGCCCGGTCGAGCCGTTGCTCCAGAAGGGTGATTTGCCCACTCGACAGTTCATCAACTTGCCGCTGCAAACGAATCACGCGGCGTTGCGCCAGTACCAGGCAACGCCGCGTTTCGTCACTCACATTGCTGTCCTGATAGAGGTCGATCAAGGCTTGCAGCCGGGCCAAGGCTTGTTCCGGATTGGTGTCGGCGCGGGAGATCGCCTCGGTGTAGGCTTGTTCCACGGGGGCCAGTTCCGCGTCTTTGTTGCGCTGCCTAGATCGCCGCTCTAGCCGGCGCTCTAGCTGCGCCAGAGTGATGTCTTCCCGGTAGCCTTCCAGCTCGCGGGTCCGCGGATCGGTCGGATAGTATTCCAGAAACAGGTTGATGTCTTGCTCCACATCCACCAACCGCTCCGGCCGGCCGTTCGTCGCGGAAATGCGGTCGTACAGCGATTCCGCCGACGGCTTGTGCAGCCACTTCCACCACACGCCGCCGGCAATCGCCAGCACGATCGCCAACGCCCATATTGTGGCGGGTGAGATCACACTGCCATCGGGATTGCTCCAGGACATTAGCCGGTCGCGGGCCAACTCGTCATCTTCCCGCACGCGCGTAAATTGGGTAGCAGGTGCTGCGCGTTCCGGTGGCGGCACAACCACCGACCGCGGCGGGCCAATTCGGCCTTCGGCATCGTCGGACACTTCTGTCGACATCGTCTCGCTAAAGTGGGCCTCGCGAGGGTGAATTTCGGCCGGCGGCGCGACGTTGCGCGTGCTGACTTGGGTAGCGTCGGCGGTGGGAGGGACATCGGCCTCGCCCGGTTTGCGCGACGGTTGATTGGCCAAGGTCGAACCGTTGGCGGCCACGCGTTCGGCCCGGCGGGCCAGCCCATGCTCCATCGCCTCCAGGCGGCGGCCAAGAATCATGGCGCTGCGGATGCGCTTGTTGGGATCCTTGGCCAACAGTTCCGCGATGATCCCCTCCAATTCCTCGGGCGTGTCGGGCGCATAGCGTCGCACGGGGTCGGGTATGGCCGAGCGCTGCTTGTCCAACATCTCCACGATATTGCGGGCGACGAAAGGGGGCCGTTGCGCCAGCAGGGCGTACATCAGGCCACCCAGGCTATACAGATCGGTACGCGAGGTCGTGGGTCGGCCGTCGGCTTGTTCCGGGGCCATGTATTCGGCGGTGCCGACCACGCCGCCGGTTGCCGTCAGGCCGGTTGAACCAAACAGCTTGGCGATGCCAAAGTCCGAAAGCTTGACCTCGCCGTTGTTGGAGAGCAGCAGATTGGCGGGCTTGATATCGCGATGGATCACGCCGTGGTCGTGGGCATGCTTGAGTGCCCGGCACATGCGGATTCCAATGCGCGTGACCTCTTGCCAGTCAAACTTGCGGCCGGCCCGCAGTTCTTCCTCAAGACTGGCGCCTTCGACAAGCTCCATGGCGTAATAGCGGTACCCTTCCTGCTCGCCGTAGGCGAACAGCCGCACGATGTTGGGGTGCCGTAACTTTTTGAGGGTCTCTACCTCGGCGGCAAATCGCTCTCGAAAACCCTCCGCATCGGCCAAATGGACCGACAGGACCTTTACGGCCACCGGTTGTTCGGACTCGGAATCGATCCCTTCATAGACCGCCCCCATGCCGCCGCGCCCCAGCAGGCGTCCCAAGCGATAGGGGCCGAGTTGTTCAACATTCGACGGCACGATACGGCAATTCCGCGGCGAGGCAAAAATAGAAGAACCGTTGTCCAGCCAGCGGTACAAGCCCGCCGCCAACCGGCAACTCCACGATAGCATGTCGTTGCCGCAAAGGCACGTTTATCGTGCTGGCATCCGCCAACTCAGAATCCCCACGAAGCCATGAGCTGTCGTACCATGCCGGGGCCATCGATGGCCAGGATGACTGCTACGCCCATCAGAGATTCGCCGGCAATCAGCCCACTGGAAGCGGCGATGGTATGTTTCTCGGCAAATTCCGGCCGCGATTTGGCCAGCAGCCAGGCCCCCAAAGCCCCCAGGAACATCGATACCGAGTTAAACGCCGGGATCACGCCGGCCAGACCCAACCCAGTGGCCGAGGGAATGTACTTGCGATATTCCCTGGGCACGAATTCCTCACACAGGGTAATGATGATGCCCAACACTCCTCCGATAGCCATCCCTAAGACGGCTCCCTGGGGCAGATTGTCGATCCCTTCCTTGAGAAGTTCCGCCACGCTCTTCCAGACCTGCGCGGAAGGGGCGGGCAAATCCTTCGTCCCCAGCTTATTGGGATCGGCCACGGCCATGTAGACAGGTACGCAGACGATCGTTCCGGCCAACACGCCAAACAGTTGCGAGATTGTCTGCATCCGGGGGGTGCCCCCCAGCAGATGCCCGCTCTTTAGATCGGTCAGCAGATCGGCCGAGTGCGAAGCGGCACCCGCCGTGATGGAAGCCGTCATCAGATTGGTCGTGACGTTCGACGGAGAAATCACGCCGAAGGTCAACTGCGTGATCTTGCCCATCGCTCCGATGGGTGTGATATCGGTCTCGCCCGTGGCGCGGGCGGCGACGATCGACAAGACAAACGTTAGCAGCACGGCAATGATCCCCATCCACCAAGAGATTTCAAACAGAAAGTGCCCCAGCAACACGCAGGCCAAACCCGACAGTCCCGCTCCGATCAGAAACCAAGAACCGGGAACTTCGATGCCCGCCAAGGGATCGTCTTGAGACGGCTTGCCCCCCAGCAGCTTTCCCAACCCACTGAAGGCCCTCAACACGGTGCGCCACTTCATGCCAAAAGCCAGCAAGCCCGATGTGACCATCATGGCGGTGGCGGGCCACAGCGTCCAAGAAACGATATGCCGATAGCCACCGTCCGGATGGATGATGGCACGATTCATGAGAACCGGAGCCAAGATGCCGTAGTAGGCGAAGGCCCCAACCAAGAGCGAGATGCCGACGCGGATACCCATGATGGCACCCGCCGCGATCATGATCATCGACCCCTCGAAGCCCAACGTATAGCGGCCCATCAGCGTGCCGCCTCCCATGACACCGGGAAACAACCGGTGGATGGCCTCGGGATAAAAAGGAATCTCCCCTGGCATGGCCCACCGGCCCAAGGCTTCGCCCAGTTTCTCGCGGCCAGGAAACTTACCGACCCAGCCCCAGAAAGCGGGCCAGCCGTCGCGCCAGAGCGCCACGAAGGCCCCCAAGAATGCCGCCCGCAGCAACGTCTTGGCCTTTTGCATGGCCTCTACGCCCGACGAGTGCATGCTGCGCAGCGTTTCGGCCGTGGCAATGCCCGTGGGAAAGGGCAATTTGTCGATGTTGATCAATTGGCGCTTGAGCGGGATGGCCATGAACACCCCCAGCAACGAAACGGCGGCCAGCCACGGCATGATCTCCCACCAAGCGAGCTCCCGTTTGGTCAACATGACGAGCGCTGGAATGGCCGACACCAAGCCGGCGGAAGCCATGTAGCCGGCCGCGCTGGCCGCGCTCGACATAGTGTAGTTCTCAAGAATCGTGAAGTGGTTGTCGCGATAGGCTGGCACGACTTTTTGCAACACGTTGAACACGGCATAGGCAATAATGCAGGCCGTGATGGTCACTCCCAGGCCCCAGCCGGTTTTCAGGCCCACGTACAGGTTGGAGATCGACATCACCCCGCCGATCAACATGCCGGTGACGATCGACCGTGGCGATAGTTGACGAATGTGGTCCCCTTGGTAGACATTGGCCAACCAGTCGCGGGCTTCCTGGTCGTGATCGACGGGCAGTTCCGGCAAGGCCGGTTCGCCGGCCGGTGATGGATAGGGTGACGGGCGAGGCGAATCGGCCGGTTGAGAATCGTCGGGTACGTAATCGTGATTCACGCGAGCAAGCTCCTCGGCGCGGCGGGCAGTCGATGAAATGATTCGTAGTGTAGCGTAGCCAGCGCGCGGCGGCACTAGCAGCCTAAGGCCAAGTATCAATCGCATTTCAAACCGACAGTATATCTACCGTTCTTCATAAGGCTGACAGGCTGCCCCCCATGCACCCCATCGCCGCCATTTCATGGGAAGACTTTCTGGCGATCTGGTCGCCCGTGGCGACGGCGGCCCACATTGCCTTGGCGACGTTTGCCTCGGCCCATGTCGTGCTGCGCAAACGCGACACGCGGGCGGCCATTGGCTGGGCCGGCCTGATCTGGTTCTCACCGCTTTTCGGAGCGGCCCTGTATTGGGGCTTTGGCATCAATCGAATTCGCCGCAAGGCCCATTTGCTGCGGGGGCAGCCTTATGGAAAGTTGCAGGCCGGCACCTTGGTCGGCACGGCATCCAGCTACCGTCAGGGGGTCGAAAAGATATCGCTGCTGCCGTTGGCCACACTGGTGGGGCACGTTACGCAATTGCCGTTGTTGGAAGGGAACCGGATTGAACTGCTGACCCAGGACGACGATCCGCACGGCCAGATGCTGGCAGCAATCGACGCGGCCGAAAAGTCGGTGGCTTTGGCGACGTACATCTTTGATAACGACGCCACGGGCCAGCGGTTCGTGGAATCCTTGGGCCAGGCCGTGGCCCGCGGCGTACAGGTCCGAGTGCTGATCGACGGCATTGGCATGCGGTATTCCCGCCCTAACATCCTCCGCCGGCTGAGGGAACGGAACGTACCGGTTGAACGGTTTCTTTACAGCATGATTCCATTCTGGTCGCCCTACTCTAACTTGCGCAACCACCGCAAGATTATGGTGGCCGATGGCAAACTTGGTTTCACCGGCGGCATGAACATCCGCCGGGCAAAATCGCCCGATGCGAAGGAATCAGACGGCGTACACGACGCGCATTTCCGCGTGGAGGGGCCGGTCGTGAGCCACTTGCGGCAGACTTTTGCCGACGATTGGCTATTTTGCAAAGAGGAAACACTGGCTGGCGAGGCGTGGTTTCCGCCGCTTGCGCCCCTGGGCCAGGTCGAGGCCCGCGGCATCCCCGACGGTCCCGACGAAAACGTCGATAAACTCCATCTGGCGATTATGGGGGCGTTGGCCTGCGCGCAGTCTTCGGTCTATATCGTCACGCCCTATTTTTTGCCCGACGCGGCGTTGATCTCGGCACTCAACGTGGCCGCGCTGCGCGGCGTGGCCGTGAATATCGTGCTGCCCAAGGTCAACAATCTGGCCCTGGTGCAATGGGCCGCGACCGCCCAATTTTGGCAAGTCTTGCAACGCGGTTGCCGCGTCTGGCTTTCTCCACCGCCGTTCGACCACTCCAAACTGATGGTGGTCGATCGAGCCTGGTCCCTGGTTGGATCGGGCAATTGGGACCCGCGCAGCTTGCGGCTGAATTTTGAATTCAATCTGGAATGTTACGATTCCCAGCTCGCCGGGCAAATTGTACGGTTGATTGAGTCGAAGCTCCGCCGAGCGGAAGAGATCACCCTGGCGGAAGTCGATGGCCGCAGCCTGCCCATCCGCCTGCGCGACGGCCTGGCTCGGCTGCTTTCGCCCTATTTGTGAGGCTGCGATGAATTCACTTCCTACAGCCCGCAGTTTGCTTGACAGCATGGCAGGCCGGGTTAGAGTCAAGCTCTCAGGGCTACAACCTCAAGGAATTGCTCGTGGCGCTTCGTTGCCCCTACTGCCAACACAGCCTGGCATTCAAGGATGCCAAGCCGGGCCGTTATGGACCTAAATGCCCCAAATGCGCCAAAAAGTTTGTGCTAGTGGTGCCGGCGGAAAAGGGGGCCGAACCAGTTGCCAGTCCGTTGCCAGGCGAGACGCCTGACGCCGCGCCCGCTTCCGGCAAAACGGCCGGCACGGTAGCCGACCGTCCCGCCGCCCAGCCAACCAACAGGGCGACTGTTGCGTCAACGAAGGCACCTTCAAATCCGCCGGCCATTACGCCCGCGCCAACATCGCCCGATGCCACGGGTGCCTGGAGCAATTCCCCCCCGGCCGACCCCAACGCCACCGGGGCATTCACCCCCACTACCGCCGCGACGGCCGCCCAACCGGCTGCCCCGGACCCCAACTCCACCGGTGCTTGGGCCACCCAAGCCGCCGGCGTCGACCAGACCATGGCGCATCAGCCGGGCCAGGCGACGGTGGAAGTGCGCTCGGGCAATAAGACAGACGCCGCCCGCGCGCACGGTGCGACGGTCGCCGGGGAAGCTTCTGCCTTGCCGGCGGACGTGCCCGCACAGCTTGGCGGTTATAAGATTGTCAAAGAGCTGGGGCGCGGCGGCATGGGTTCTGTCTATTTGGCCAAGCAGTTGTCTTTGGACCGCAATGTGGCGCTCAAAGTCATGCAGCCGCAATGGTCCCGCGATCCGGCCTTTGTGGCCCGCTTTACGCGAGAGGCGTACGCCGCGGCGCAGTTGGTGCATCACAACGTGGTGCAGATTTACGACATTGGGGCCGAGCGCGATACGAACTATTTCAGCATGGAGTTTGTCGAGGGACAGTCGATCTCGGACCTGGTCAAGAGAGAGGGCAAGCTCGATCCCGAGGTTGCCGTGGGCTACATCTTGCAAGCCGCCCGCGGGCTGAAGTTTGCCCACGATCAAGGGATGATCCACCGCGATATCAAGCCCGACAATTTGATGCTCAACAAGCTGGGCATCGTCAAGGTCGCCGACTTGGGGCTGGTCAAAACGCCTACCGCCAAGGACGCCGCGGGCCAACCGTTGGACGAGGCCGCGCGGTCGAAGCTGCTGTCGCAAATTGGCAGCGACATGACCGTGGCCAACGTGGCTATGGGCACGCCCGCCTATATGTCGCCCGAACAAGGGACCGACGCGGCCCACGTCGACCAGCGGGCCGACATTTACTCGTTGGGTTGCACGTTGTACGTCATGGTAACCGGCCGGCCCCCTTATGAGGGCCGCACGGCATTGGAGGTCATGACCAAACACAAGACCGAGCCGATGGTCCGGCCCGAACTGTTGGTCAAGCGCCTGCCCAAGGAACTGGGGGACATCATCATGCAGATGACGTCCAAGCAGCTCGACAGCCGCTACGCCAGCCTGGACGAAGTCATTCTGGCCCTGGAGGGCTTTCTGGGCGTGCAAAACGCCGGGCCGTTCACGCCCAAGGAAGAGCATGTGCAGGTACTGGAAGAGAGCGTCAAGGCGTTCAATGCCTCGCCCGCCGCGCGGCTCAAACCCAAGCTGGTCGCCGCCTTTCTGGGGCTTTGCGTATTGTTGTTTTTGATCCTGGCCGCCTTCAAGCTTAGCCTAGCGATCGGTGTAATCGGGCTGGTGGGCATGACCGCAGCGACCTATTTTTTGGCCAGCGGCGTCAAAGAACGGACGTTTCTGTTTGGCAAGGTTCGCGAACTCGTGCTGGGGAGCTCCTGGTCGGACTGGGCCACCTGGATTGTGGCGGGCCTGCTGTTTCTCACGGCGCTCTATGTACTCAATTGGCTGACGATTTGGGTCGCCTTTGGCATCGCCGCCGTAGGGCTTGGCAGCGCCTTCTACTTCATGTTTGACCGCCAAATACAAGTTCAACGGGCCGAGCCGGTCGAGCGGACCGAACAGTTGTTGAAGTCGCTGCGCGTTAAAGGACTGGATGAACTGGCTCTGCGGCAATTTGTGTGCAAATACAGCGGCGACCGTTGGGAGGAATTCTTCGAAGCCCTGTTTGGCTACGAGGCGAAGCTTTCGGCCCGCGAATGGTCGCGGGGAGAACGGGGCAAGGCCCGCGAGAAGTTCCGCGCTTGGCGCGATCCGCTAATCACCTGGATCGACGGCAAGCAGCGGGCACGCCGCGAGGCCAAGGAAACAAAGCACTTACGGAAGGTCGAGGAGCAAGGCCTCAAATCACAAGGCATGACCATCGCCGAGGCACGTCAGCGGGCCGAGCGCACGGCCGAGGCCTTGGTGGGCCAGGCCGCCCAGATTCGAGAGACCGTTGTGGCCACCATTCCCGGCAAAGCGGTCGATCCGCAGCAAAAGCGGGCCGCCATTCGTGCCATGTTGGAAGCGGCCCACGACACCGAACTGGCCCCCAAGAAAAGCCCGCTGGCGGCCCTGATGTTGCCGTTATCGGTGGCGTTTGGCGCGCGGACACGCTTTCTGTTGGGCGGCCTGTTGTTGGCGGGCTGCCTGCTGTGGGTAAGGCAGAATGGCCACGTCTTCAACGCCGAACAGTTGCAGAGCATCGCCGCCGAAGCCAAGCAATCGACCGAGAGCGCGATCGCAGCGGACGATGCGGCTATCGCCGCCGAGCAAGTCAAGGAACGCGTGGCCGCAATGTCCAACCAGCCGACCAGGCCGTTGGCCCTTCCGCTGTTTGGCGGCCTGTTCAACTCGTTCAACGCCGGCCTGGCGGGGCTCTGCCTGATCTGTTCCGCGATCTTTCCTGGGCTGCGGATTGCCCTGTTTGCTTTTCCCGCCGCGGCCTTGGCCTTGGTCGGCCATGCCTGGTTTGGCATACCGGAGTACACGCTCTTGTACACCGATTTGCCCAGCGCGGGCATCGGTTGCGGCATCATGCTGGCCGGCCTATTTCTGGGCCGGTCGCGGGCGTAGCCGAGGGCGGCTTGTTTGCTAAGATAGCCGCATGCCTTCCATGATCGACGTTTTGTACGAAGACAACCATTTGCTCGTGGTCAACAAGCCGGTAGGGCTGCCGACAATGGGCGTTGCCGCCGATAAGCCCAGTTTGTGGGTGGCCGCCAAGGCGTACCTCAAGGAAAAGTATCAGAAGCCGGGCAATGTTTATTTGGGGACGGTCAGCCGGCTCGACTCCACGGTCTCTGGAGTTTTACTGTTCGCCAAGACCAGCAAGGCCGCTGCCCGCGTGAGCGAGCAGATTCGTCACCGGCACGTCGAAAAGCTGTACTGGGCGTTGGTGCAAAGCCGCATTAAACCGGCCGCTGGCGAGTGCGAGGACTGGCTCCGCGAGGACGACCGGCACCGTTGCGTGCGGTTGGTGCCCGAAGGCACGCCCGACTCCCGTTTCTGCCGCCTGTCCTATCGCACGCTCAACGCGACCGACCGCGTCTCTCACCTGGAGGTCTCGTTGGAGACTGGCCGCAAACACCAAATCCGCATTCAGCTCTCGAAGCGGGGGCACGCGATTTTGGGCGACCGCAAGTACGCCTCCAAACGGCCCTTTCCGGCCGGCATTGCCCTGCACGCCCGCACCTTGCGGCTGTTGCATCCGATTGGCGATGTGCCGCTAGAACTGACCGCGCCGCCCCCTGGTTCGTGGAAGTCGTTCTTGGGGACGATGGAGAAGGGGTGAGCGTGGCTCCTAAAACACCAACCGGGCCGCATCGAAGATGGGCCCCTCGACACAGGTCCGGCGATAGTCCCATGTGCCTTGATCGTCTCGGACGCGGGCCACGCAACTAAAGCAGATGCCTATCCCGCAGGCCATTGGCGTTTCCAGCGACACTTCGCACGGCACTTGCCGATTTGCCGCCAGGCTTGCCACGGCCGCCATCATTTTCTCTGGGCCGCAACAAACGATGCGGATGTCGGGCTGTTCGCCTGAGACATCTTCGTCCAAGACAGTTTGCAACAGGTCGGTGACAAGGCCGTGATGCCCAGCCGAGCCGTCATCGGTGCTGATGCGAACATCAACGCCCGCCGCTCGAAAATCTTCCACGCCGGCCAGTAGATCGGCCGCACGGGCCCCGTAGCACAGCGTGACGCGCGAAGCCAGCGGCGATTCGCGCAGGCCGTACCGGCGTTGGCCCAGGAACTCGCGAGCCAACGCCAAGAACGGTGTCTGGCCAATTCCACCCGCAACCATGACGACATGGCCCGTCTCATGGAGCGGAAAGCCGTTTCCCAGCGGTCCCCAAACTTCCAACCGTTGGCCCGCGATGCAATGGGCCAAGCGACCCGTCATCTTGCCGACGACCAGATAGACGACATCGATGGCCGCTGGCTGGCCCGCTTCGTCGTCGATCGTTTCGTACATGGCCAAGGGGCGCGCCAACAGGGGATCGTCGCAACCAGCCAGCCGCAGCATGATGAATTGGCCCGGTACTATGCGGCGGGCGATTTCCGGCGCGGCCAGCCGAACGCGGTACGTGTCGCGGGCCAGTCGCGTGTTTTCAAGAATTGGCACGCTGCCGTGCCAGGCTCGGTCGGCGTAGCAGGCGGCCGTTGTACTGGTACTCATGGACGGCGCCCCTTCTTGCGCAGCGGCTTGGGCTTGCGGCTCTTGGCGGGTCCACCACCGCCCATTTCGCCCGTGCTGCGTGTCTCAGCCCGTGCTTTGCCCCCTCGCGGTTTTCCGGGGCGAACTCCCTGTTTGTCCTGGCCGTCAGCCATCGAGCTGGTGGTGCTAGCGCCCGCCCCAGTTCCCGTGAATTTGCTCTTGGGCTTCTTGCCGGGACGCGGTCTTGCCGTGCGATGCTTGCCCGATACAACCGGCCGCGATACCTGGCCGTCACCGTCGGCTGGTGGCGGACTGCCTAGAATCGTACGCCGCTGCGGCCGTTTTGCCGCGGCGGCGGCGCTCATGCGAAAGCGCTTATCGACATCGGCCCTGGCGGTCGCGTCGCCCGTATCGGCTGCGGCCGTGGCCGGGCTGTCAGGTGCTTTGCCGGACGCGGCCTTGACGGGCGCGGCTTTGGCCGGCCTGGCCTTTTTGCCGGCGGCAGGCGCATGGCGAGTTTGCGCGGGACGGCGGCGCGAAGCCAAGGCCGATGCCCGCAGCGAGCGGAGTTCGTCGGGCCGCATCTTGCGGTACTCGCCCGTCGCCAGATCGGCCAGTTTGACATCGCCGATAGCAACGCGTTTGAGCTTCAGCACCTTGTGTCCCACGCGGGCCAACAGCCGACGAATTTCACGGTTGCGGCCTTCGTCCAGGACAATCTCCATCAGCGTGCCGCGTTTGGTTTGCGACTTCACGGTCAGCCGCACGACCTTGGCAAACCCCTCCGCCAGAAACACACCCTTCTTTAACCGTTCCATCTCGTCGAATGTCACCTGGCCCGCCACCAACACCTGGTAGGTTTTTTCCACGCCGTACCGCGGATGGGTCAACAGATTGGCCAGTTCACCATCGTTGGTGATGATAATCAGCCCCTCGCTCGACATGTCGAGCCGGCCGACGGGAAAAATATGGTCGTGGTCTTGCGGCACCATGTCGATGACGCGCTCGCGGCCCGACGGGTCGTTGTTGGTGGCCAGCACCCCCATCGGCTTGTTCAGCAGATAATGCACCACACGCGGCTTCTTGAGGGCGATGCCATCCACGCGGATCTGCTGGCGGCCGGGCATGACCTTCGTGCCCAGTTCCAGCGTAATCTGGCCATCGACTTCGACGCGACCGGTCAGGATCAGTTCCTCGCACTGCCGCCGGCTGCCCAAGCCCGAAGCCGCCAGCACCTTTTGCAGCCGTTGGCCCGCAGGGCTGTCACCGACTGGTTCGCCAGGGCCACCGCGGAGAGGGGACTTTTTACGAGTGGGACGGCCAGGCATGCAACACCGCTGAAACGAGAAGCCGGCAAATCGCTGTCACCGCCACGTTTGGCCAGGCTCATCTTCGTGCCCTACTTTAGCCGGCAGCGCGCGGTGCGCTGGGCCTCATCATACCTGAGCGGCCAGACGCGACACAGGGGCGCACAGCCGCCGGCTGCGCATCCCGACCAGCGCTGTAGGAGGCGATTCCATCGCCGATGGCTTGTACCAAGACTTAGCGGATTGTGACAAAGTCGTTGTGGTTGAGCAGCACATGGACCAGGTTTTCTCGGGCGCGCTGCCGGGGATCGGCCGATGGCGGAATGGCGTTGGGCGTGCCAGCGGTGAAAGGGCTGAGCTGTTCCTTGGCGGCCAGTTGTTGCGTTTGCCGCTCCAAGAAGGCTAGACACTCCGCCCGTTCCGCGTCGCTGGGCTGCCGGGTCAGAACTTGCTCAAAGGCCGCCGCCACAAATGCCGCATCGGTCTCTGGAGATGCGGGCGTTCCCGACTCGCCCGCCAGAAGGCCAGCTAGCAGACGGGCCTGGCCCAGCGAGAGTGAACTGTTGGCCAAGGCCAAGGCCTGCTGTGGAACGACACTTTCGTTGCGGCGATAGCACTCGGTCACGCCCGCCGCGTCAAACAACTGCAGAAAGGTCATCTGTTTTTCGTTGGCATGGCGGAAATAAATGCTGCGGCGGCGGTTGGTCAGGCCTTCGTTGTAGTCGATATCGGGCCCGCCCGCGGCCAGGTCTAATTGTCCAGCGACTTGCAACACGCTATCGCGAACCAGTTCGGCTTCCAAACGCCTGGTGCGCATCCGCCACAAGTATTTATTGTCCCGGTCAATAGCAAGATTAGGATCGTCTGCCGCGGCGGTCGATTCCATACGATAGGTGTTCGATGTGACCATCAAGCGGTGCAAGTGCTTCATGCTCCAGCCTTGGTCCATGAATTCCACGGCCAGCCAGTCCAACAGTTGTGGGTGCGTTGGCGGTTTGCCATTCAGGCCAAAGTCGAAAACGGTCGGCACCAGCGGGTCGCCAAAATGCCGCAGCCATATATGGTTGACGGCCACGCGGGCCACCAGTGGGTTGCGGCGGTCGGCTATCCACCGGGCCAAGGCCAGCCGCCGCCCGCTGCTGGTGGTGGGGTAGATGGGGCCCAGCGGCGTGTAGGTGGCGGGCGGCGCGGCAGCCGCTTGTTGGGCCGCGGCAAGTTTGGCCGTGGCCTCGGTGACTTTCGCTTCCGCGGCAGTCACTGCTTGCTTGGTCTTTTCGTCGGTCTCCACCACGGCTTTTTTTGCCGTAGCCACGGCCTGTTCCGCCAAGATAAAATCCGATTCCGCCTTGAGCAGGCCCAGCGCAGCTTCCGCCGCGCCGGCCGCTTTGGCCAGTTCCTCGATATTGGCTGCTGGTGGCGCGGCGTACTTTGCCCGATCCGCCGCGATGCGTGCTTGCGTGGCTGTTACGTTGCCTTCCGCCACGGCTAACTGCTTGCCTTGCACGGCCAAAGCCGCCTCGGCCAAGGCGATTTCGGCGTCGATATCGACCGGCATGGCTGGCACAGCCGTTCCGTCAATCTTTTCCACCAACGCGGCGCTTTCGGCCAACGCATTCACCTGTAACGACATGAACTCGGCGGTTGAATCGAACGACCACAGGGCAAACTTGCCCGCCATCCGCTCGTGAGGCAGCCGATAGGCCAGCAGCAATTGGCCATCTACCCACACGTTCAGCAGACGGTCGCGGATATCGACCCGCAACGTGATATCCTTGTTCATCTCCACGGCCAGCGGTTTCATCCCCTCGCCCGGATAGCTGGCTCCGCTGCGGTGCAGATAGACTTGCACCTTGGAACCCCCCTCGACGGCGCTAAGGTATACCGCGTCGAAGTCTTGCAAGTCGTCGCGGTCGAATGACAGCCCGACCGATTTCCACATCTGTCCGCCCGTGATGCGGAATCTTACCGTGGCCGAGAAATCTCGCGGGTGTTCCGCCTTGCTGAGCAGCGCGGCCTCGGTGCTGGCAATGGCCGTTTGCCGCAAACGGCCGTCGGCGTATTCCCACTTACCGCCTGCTTGTTCCCAGACATCGGGCCGGTCGGCGGAAAAGTCATCGGTAATGAACGTGTCGCCGGAATCCGCGGGCTTGTCGGCTGGCGGCGACAACTTGCGTTGTTGCAGTTCGGCCAGCTTTTTCTCGCTGGCGGCCAGGGCTTGTTGGGCCGTGGCCAGTTCGGCCTGGGCCGCGGCCAGCGTTTCTTGTTGAACGAAATCGCGGACAGCCGGATAGTACGACTCCACCGGCAAATCCACCGGCTGAATCTCTGGCGCGGGAACCGACCGCGTTAGAATCGCCGGAAAGCCAGGGTCTAGCGGATTGTCCTTGTTGGGGCTTTTTTCGTCGCCGCGAACAAACAAATAAGTCGGCGCGGCGGCGTTGGCATCGAACACGCGCGACAGCCCGTCGAGCTCCACATTGGCCTGGCCGGGCAAGCGGTCGGTGCGAATGTCATAAGGCTCGAAGAAGGCCCGAAAGCGGTAATACTCGTGCTGCGCCAACGGATCGTACATGTGGTCGTGGCAACGGGCACAATTCAAAGTCATCCCCATGAACGCCTTGGAAGTATGCTCAATGGCGTTGTCGAGCCAGACGTTGCGATTGAACTTGTACCAGTTGCGGCCCAAGAAGCCGGTCGCCCGGATCGTTTGCGGGTCGTCCGGAGCCATCTCGTCTCCCGCCAGCATCTCCAAGATCATCTGGTTGTAAGGTTTGTCCTGGTTTTGGGACTCGACGATCCAATCTCGCCAGCGCCAAATATGCCGTTGGCTCTCGCGTATTTCGTTGCCGTAGCCGGCCCAATCGCTGTATCGCCACACGTCCATCCAATGCCGGCCCCAGCGCTCTCCGTAATGCGGGCTAGCCAACAACCGCTCCACGACACTGTCGTAGGCACCGTCAGAGTTGTCGGCCAAGAATTCGTGCAACTCTTGCCGCGTAGGGGGGAGGCCAATCAAGTCCAAGTAAACACGGCGTAGCAGTACTTGCTTCTCGGCTTCTGGCCGGGGCCGCAGGCCGCGCGCTTCGTGGTCGGCGGCGATGAACGCATCAATGGCATTGCGAACCCAAGCCGCGTTGGCTGGCTGCGGCAGGTCTGGCCGCTGGGGAGGTTGATACGACCAATGCTGCTGGGGATCGGCGGGGGGCTGCTCGTCGGGGGCGATGGCCCCTTGGTCGATCCAGGCGGAGACCAAGGCAATTTCGTCGGGCGAAAGCGGCTCGCCATCGACCGGCATTTGCGACACGCCCCCCGTCCCATTGAGGGCATGCACGATCAGGCTTTCACCGCTCTTGCCCGGCACGACCGCCGGCCCGCTCTCGCCCCCTTGCAGCAGCAGCGAGGCGGCGTCGACGCGCAACCCGGCTTGTTGCTTGAGATTTCCATGACAGACAAAGCACTTTCGCTGCAGCAGCGGCTTAATCTGCCGCATATAGTCCACCGGCTCGGCGGCCCCAGCCGCGCCGCCAGCCCACAGCCATCCAGCCATCAAGACAATCGCGGGCACCCCAGCGGGCGCGGCCAGCGGAGATTTCATCGGCGAAATCCGTAAGGAAGGAACCCCATTGCCCACGGCTTCCATGATACCGCCGGGCGGCACTCGCATCAATCAAAGGCGATTCGATCTGGGTAGTAGAAGTTTGCTACTGGTTGAAACAGCGAAACTCTCCATACAGCCCCCGTCCTGAAATAGGAAAGTCGGCTCTGTTGCAGGTGCGAATCAAACTGGAGGCGGCTTGCTCACTGGGTGCATGCCATTAGATCTCAAGCGAATTCAAGATCAAACCTGTTTCCGCGGCCGATGATGCTCACGCGCCGTCGGTATGATTTCGAATCTTGCTGCTTTAATTACCCGACATTACTTGCAGCACGCCCAGACTCAGGCCGAAGGCAGCGGTGCGGAGAATGCCTTCGTGGGCAGTCAACGAGAGTCGCAGATCTTGCTGGTCACGCCCTGCCACGATAAACACTCGATCGTCGGCCGATCGCAAATTGAGGACCAACAGTGGTGCCAAGGATTTCAATTGCTCACTGCCGATCCATTGCGACCATTGGCTCAGGCTGGTCCCGGCGTGCAGCGACAATTCCAAACGCGGCTTGTCATCGGCAGCGGCGAAAGCTCTTTGAAATGCCAAGTCGGCACGCGGTCCCCATCCGATCACCACGCGACCTTCGTCAGCGGCCAACCAAATTGCCTTGCCTTCGCCCAAATCGCGAGCCAGCGCTGGCGGCAGAGCAGCGGTGTCTACTCGCAAACTAACCGCGCCTGGCCAGGGAGGAATTTCCAGCTCCCGATTAGCCGCCGCAGGAGCGGGTGGCTGCTGTTTTCGCAGTTCATTCCAACTCGCGGCCACTCGTGCTACAGATGCCTTGTCGCGCAGGTCGAACCGCGCGGCCAACGAAACGGGCGGTCGCTCACCCACCGCCACCAGTTCTAGGCGGCAGTTGTCGGCAGCGACGGTCTCCGCGGCCAATTCCGCGAACCATGCGCCCAGCGACGGCTTAGCGCCGGCATCTGGCGGCGGGCCGGAAGCTTGCCGATAACGGTCCAGTCGTCCGCGCCACACGGCGCGTCCAGCGTCATCCATTGGCCAGTTTACATGCAAACGGCAGGCTTCATCGCGAGGCAATTCGGCCGCCTTGTCCGACACTTCCGCCAACTGGCCAACGGCCGCGTTCAAGGGCGTGCCCTCCAGCGGAGTTACTCTAAGATCAATATGAAGCGTCTTTTGAAGATGGTCGATTCGAACCGCCAAACGCGTTTCACCGGCCGAAGTCAGCCCTTCCTCGACCATCTGCAGCAACGCCAACGACTGTTCTTGCGACAGCAGGGACGACAGCCCGGCAGACGGCGGCGGCGAGATAGCTGCCGCAGTCATCTCCCGCAACCGGTCAATGGCCATCCCGCGATAGGCCTCGGGCAGCCGCCTGATAAAAATAGTAATGGCTAGCAAAGCGTCGTCGTCGGCTTCCGCCAGCAGGGCCTGTGGATTGGGCAGATCCGCCAGGCGATCGGGCGACTGCGCAAGATACGCCCAACCATCATGCTCGCGGATATAGCCGGTGAAACTGCCACTGCCAATCTTGAACAGCCCGTCTTCTGTTTTCTCCGCTTGGCCCAAGATCGGACGCAGCGATTGCAGCGAGAGAGGCAGATCGGCCACGGGCACCAAGACCAGCGGAGCAATGTCGATGCCGTCGGTGCGCAGCGCCACGGCCCAACGGCGCGTGCGATCGAGTCCATCCAGCCCCGTCACGCCCGACAGCTTCGAGAGTGCCTTGCCCGCGTTTTCGGCCATCCGTGCATTCTGTACGGTCTTCCCCAAGAACGACAGGTCAGCGGAGAACGCCTCGACGCTACTGCCCGTGACTATCGCCAGCGTCTGGTATTCCGCAGCCAGCGACGATGACGCCAGGCAGCTAAACATCAGTCCCAGCAGCCAATGGGCGTAGCGATGTTTCACGGTGGCCAACTCAACAAATAGAAATGCATCGAACTGACAAAGCCGCCAGCCTTAGCCAGCCATTGTAGGTGGCACGGCGAGCGCCGCCTAGAATGGGTGCCAGTGGCCACAAAATTCTTGACCCTAACAGCGCACCAAAGAGCGAGTGACATTCACGCCGCGCGATGAAGCTCGTTATCCGTCGGCAAGGATTTGGCCGCGCGGTCCTTGGCGGCGATCGCTGCCTCGTTAGGAGCGGGCTGTAATGCGGGTGCGCCCCGGGAGTAGCGGCGGTAAATGCCCGCCAGTTCGACGATGGCTTTCAAGAAGTCACTCCGCTTGAGCTTGGAGCCGGGAACTTCGTGCCATTGCTCCAGGGGAAGTTCGTAAGCCACGTCAACTAGATCGCCTTGCCCCGCTGCCCGATAGGCCGCCTTGAGCCGCGCGAGCAGTTCTACGTCGAAGATCCACCGCGAAGCAAAGGGTTGTTCTAGTGAAGATTGCAGTAGGGCATTGCGGCGAAATAGCTTGGCTCCACATTGTGTGTCTTGCAGCGGCAGGCCGATCACCCGCGATGCCGCCAAGGCGAACATTCTGCCCAACAGGCGGCGGAGGCGCTGCCGGCGGATGTCGCGCCCCAGCAGTCGCAGCCGAGAACCCAGCACGACTTGCACATGCGGCAATCGCCGCAAGACGTCAATGAATCGCGGCACCTCCTGCCAGGGCGTGGCCAGGTCCGCATCGAGAAAGCCGACAAAATCAGCTGCGGTCGAGCAAGCCGACAACATTCCTTGCCGCACGGCCTCGGCCTTGCCGCCGTTGGCCGGCAAATGCAGCACGCGAATGGAACGGCCGCTAGAGGCCAATCGGTCGAGCATCTCCCCCGTGCCATCCTGGCTGCCATCGTTGACCATCAGCAACCGCACGCCCGGCGCGGCCTGAACAAACCGCTGCCAGGCGGCCAGGTCTAGCCGCTGGGCTTCGTTGTAGCAGGGGACGACGATGACACCGCTCAGCATGGCAGAACCGCTATTCATGGAAAGAATCAAACTCGCTTGCCTTCCGGCGGTCAACCAGCGGCTCGCTGCAACAAACGCGAGGCATCGCGCCGCGGCAGCTCAGCCGATTCATCGAGGCTTTCTTGCAAAGCGGCCACGCCCGTCCCCTGCGGAAGCCTGATGACCAGCCAAACCACCGCCAATGCCGCCCAAGTAAGCAAGTGATACGATTGCAACAACAGCGAAAGTTCCTCGCCGACGATCGTTCGCCGCGTACCAAGGAATACCACGCCGCAACAGGCCATCAGCCACCATTGCCAACGGGTGATGGTGGCCCCCGCCAATATCCAACGGCTAAGCAGGTAGATGGCCGGAATGAGCAGGATCAGATGCTGTTTCCAACAGATCGGCGACATCAGCGCCGTGAAGATGCAGGCCACCGCCCAGTCTTTCAACAGGCCTTGCCGGGTGCTATCGGCGGCCCAACTGCGCCGCATCGTCCAGGCAATCGCCAGGCCCAACAGCAAGATGATGCCATTGACCGTTGGCTTAGCCCATTCGACCGGCAACGCACCAAACTGGAAGAACAAAGGATGCTTAAGATGCAACGGGTGCCCTGGCGGGTACGTTTCGACGAATCGAGCCAAGCCTGCTTTCAGGCTGGCATTTCGAATCTGAGGTGCCTCGATGCCGTGCGGAATCGACGGATAAGCCTCGGGCGTGTCACGCATGATTGATGCCGAATTGACCAACCAGTATCGATGGCTGGCGATCGTGGTGTCCCAACCCAGGTAAACCGCGGGCAGCAAGTTCAGGCCAACCACGCACATCGCCAATGAAGCGGCCGATTTCCATTCTCTCTTCCACAACAGCAACGGCAAGAAGAGCAAGGGAGTCGCCTTGTAGGTCACGGCCGCCGCCAGCCAAAAGCCCGACTGCCACTTGCCGCCGTGAAATTGTGCATGGGCCGCCAGCGTCAGCAACAGCAGCAAGAAGATCTGCAGTCCGCATTCATCCAGATCGCGGATGAGCAGCGGCAGCAACGCGGCCAGTGTCAACAAAACCGCTCCCCGGCGCTGCGGCAACCGGCCCGGAAACCAGGCATCGGCCATACGCCCCCACATCGCAAAAACGGCAAACAGTCCAGCCACCGCTAGCAAATAGCAGACGGCCCGGGTGGTAAAGTATTCGCCCAGTGGCAGCAGGCTGTCCAGCATCAGCCGCCCCAAGGGGTAGTAGTTGCCTTGGCTGCTGTAAGGGTTGCCCTGCAAAAAGTGCCGCCCAAACTCCAGATGGCAGTTGAAGTCATTGCCGCGCAAGAAGATCGCGTAGCCCCCTTCCACCACCGCCGCCACGGCTACCAGCCACAACCCAGCCTGTTGCCAGCGAGGGTTGAGATACCAAGGCGGCCGTTGCACGGTACCGCTGGCTGGTCCCCCATCGAAGCAAATCGTTTCTGGTGACGGCATCGAACATCCATGTCACGAAGTGGTACGGAGTTTCAACGGGCAGTTACCCTGTCTGTCCAAATTGCAGATCGTGCAGCCGTGCGTATAGGTCGGAACTGCGCAACAATTGCTCGTGCGTGCCAATGGCTTGAATGTGGCCGCCGTTCATCACCACGATCCGGTCGGCCAGGGCCAAGGTCGAAAGCCGGTGCGTTACAATGATGGTCGTTCGATTGCGCCGAAACTGCTCCAGGACTTTATGGATCAACTGTTCGCTTTCCAAGTCGATTTGGCTGGTTGCCTCGTCCAACAGCAACAACGGAGGGTCTCGCAAAATGGCCCGCGCCAAAGCAATACGCTGCCGCTGCCCCCCCGACAGCAGATTTCCCCTTGGGCCTACCAACGACTCGTACCCGTCCGACAGCTTGTCCAAGATAAAGCGATGGGCCTTGGCTTGTTCCGCTGCCTGTTCAACCTGCTCGCGGGTAGCCCTGGGCGTGCCGTAGCGAATGTTGTTCAAAACGGTGTCGTCAAACAGCAGCGTTTCTTGCGTGACCAGGCCAATCTGCTGGCGAAGGTCTTTCATGCGGATGTCGCGCAGATCGGTGCCATCCAGCGTGACCTTGCCGGCCGACGGATCGAAGAACCGAGGAATCAGGTTTAGCAGCGTACTCTTGCCGCAGCCATTGGGGCCAACCAGGGCGATCGTCTCACCGAAGGGAATCCGCAAGTTGATATCTTCCAGCACGGGAATGCTGGGCCGATACCGAAAGCCAACTTTTTCCAGCGTAAGAGTTTTATGATGCCGCGGCAGGCGTAGCGGATTGACGGCTTCGCGAACCGAGGGCTCGCGGTCGAGCATGGCGTAGATGCGGTCGCTGGCAGCGGCGGCACGCTGCAAACGGTTGAAGATTTCAGACAGCTTGCGGGCTGGGTCGCTCGTGCCCGCCAGCAATCCGTAAAACATCAATAGCGATCCCAAGCTCAATGGGCGGTCGCACATGCGGATGCCCAGCAAGTGCGTTTCGCCCTTCAGCACCAGGTAGGCACCGGCCAGCAGCGCCAGGCAAATGGTGAGAATGCCCATAAATTCAATCGTTGGGCGGCCGAGCGATTCGTACCGCACGATGCGCATCGACTTGTGGAAAAATTGCTTGCTGATCTGGTGAAAGCGCCGCCGCTCGGCCCGCTCCATGGTGAATGCCTTGACGACTTTGATGCCCTGTAAGGTTTGTTCCAGAATGGAGTAGATTTGTGACATTTCCTCCATGGCGCGGCGGTTGGCCCGTTTCAACAGGCGTGCCAACCGGTCGATCACATAGGCGGCCAAGGGGACAATAATCAGCGACAACACCAGCAGCCGCCAACAGACAAAGGCCGCGCCGATGAGGCAGGCAATCATCTTCAGCGGTTCGCGAATGGCCTTGCCAAACAGCGAATTCATCCCTTCCGCCACGCTCTCCATATCGTAGGTGAAACGGCTCATGAGCTCGCCCACACCATCGTTGTTGAAGGTGGCCATGTCCATTTGAAGCGTGCGGCGGTAGAAGTCGGTGCGCAGATTGAATGTCACCAACAGCGCCAGCCGGCTGGCCAACATGGAGTTGCCAATCATGAAGCCGCACTTGAGCAGCGTTCCCAACATCAACAGGCCCAGTACCCACACCAGGGTGGCAAACGGCTCGGTCGGCAAATAGCGTTGCGCATAGGGCAGCACACGGCGATACCAGCCCGCCGCGCGCTCTTCGCTCGCCAGACGTGTTTCCGCCAGCCGAAGCTCGGACGCCAGTTTTTCTCGTTGCACGTCGGCCGGTTGCTGGGCCAGCCATTGAGCTTCGGTCTCACGGCGGCGCAAACCTTCCACCAATTGCCGCGATGCAGATGTGCCATTTTTCGCCCGCTCGGCAGCAGCCAGCTCAAGGCGAACCGTATTGCGATCGGCAACCATTGCCGCGGAAAGTTGGCCGTCGTCTAGCGACTGCCATCCTTGAATCTGGTCTACCCGCCCTCGAAACTCGCGGGCTTGATCGTCCGACCGTTCGATTTCGGCGGTAGCCCATTCTTGCAGCGACTGGCCTTTGAAGATGACTTCGACAAACGGGTAAACCGCGCTGATGTTGCCACCCCAAAGAATGGCCACCATCAAGGCGCAAGTCAGCGACCCGAGGAATGACCAGCGGTGGCGCAGCGCCAGTTTAAGCGCTCGGGCAAAGTTCTGCATTCAGGCACCGTCCGTGGTGCGATCCGCGACGTTTTCCAGCCTGGCACACGACGCCGGCCGCTAACAGGGCAGCCTTGTACCATAACTACCGCTCTGCAACCAAGCCCGACGGCAATCGAAGGCTGGCCAAGGGCTTCGGTAAGGCCGGATTTAATGATAGTGCCGGCATGTAGCATCACCAATCATGATGCATGGCCAAGTTTAGGCCCCAAACGGTCGTTCTGGCGTCAGTTCGAGCGGTATCATCACGCACGGGGCCTCTTAAATTATCTATTCTTCTCACTCTTCTTGTATTAACATAGGAGATCAGGAAAGCTGCGGCAATGCACACCAAACGCTTGACGTGGCAGATAGTTAGATCAATGGATGGAGGGGCCATTGGAACGGCTTAACATCAATGCGGTCGAATCTGAATAGCCCGTTGAAGAGACCATGACACAGCCCCTGCCGCTGACGCCGTTTGAGGAGTACATGCTCTGCGACGACCGGCCTGCGCACCCCATGACGGGCTTCTTTCGGCTCCGGTTTTCTGGGCGGTTGGAACGGCCCTCCTTGGAAGCCGCCCTTAGGCTGGCCGTATCGCGGCATCCCTTGACGCATTGCAAAGTGCAATCCTGCGGCGGAAAACTAGCTTGGGTGCCTGATGACGGGTTTTCGCTGAAGCTAGAGTGTTGCACCGCCACTCCCGACCGGCAGTATCCCCGCGCCGGTGCCATGGACCTGACGGCAGCCGCCGGCACCCGGTGCTGGCTGGTCGAGCGCCCGGAGGGGCATGATCTGGTGGTGCAGATGCACCACTCGGTGACGGACGCCCTGGGAATGTGCCAATTCATCGAGGATGTTCTGCTGGAGTATGCCCGCTTGACAGGCACGGCTGAGGCGGGCCTTCAATTGCGCGAAATGGACGAAAGTAAGCTGCCTGGACGAAACAAGTTCGGCCTGACATGGGGCCAGTTGCTGCGATTACTGCCACGGCAGATGATTGGTCTTTTGGGTGCGCGGCAGGCCCTCATGCGGCGGCCATCCCGCCTGTTGCCAGAGTGTGAAGACTCCTCGGATACCGCAAGGTCCCCTGGTGAAACCGCGGGCTGTTTTCCCTCGCCCCGTACATTCGTCTTTTCCCCCGGCGAAACCCGGGAGATATTGCAGGCGGCCAAACGGCGCAAAGTGACGGTAAACGACCTGCTGGCCCGCGACCTGTTTCTGGCCGTAGGCGAACTGCGCAAGCGGGCGGCATGCGAAACTCCGCGAGACTGGCTGCGGTTCTCGGTCCCCATGAATCTTCGCACGCCGGACGACGAGCGGCTGAGCGTGGCCAACGTCGTGAGCATGATTTTTCTCGACCGGCGGCCCGCTGACCTGGACGATGCCGACAAGCTGTTGCGGTCCATTCAGGATGAAATGCAACTCATCAAGCGTAACCGCCTATCGTTGACGTTCGTGCTGTCGCTGGCCGTGGCACGGCTGTTTCCTGGGGGGGTACGCAAAATGGTACCTGACAACCGCTGTTGGGCGACCGCCATTTTTTCCAACCTGGGGGTCATTTTCACCAACACTCCCTTACCGCGCCGCGACGGCAAGCTGTTGCTGGGCGACGTGACGTTGGACGAACTCGACTTTGTCACACCATTGCGTCCCCATACGGCCGCGGCCTGCTGCATCTACACCTATGCGGGCCGGTTGTTCGTGATGATGCATTGCGACCCGCGTTCGCTGTCGGACGGGCAAACTGACGAGTTGATGGCTGGCTACGTGGCACGGATCCGCGAAAGCATCCACACGGGTAGTGTTGCCCAGTCACCAAACGCCGAAATGTCAGCAGCTACGTGTCCCTCATGAATTCGTGCCAGTAGGAATTTACGCCTGTGAAAACCGCCGATATTCCGCAGTATTACAACGCCGCCAGTATTTTGGAACGCAATCTTGGCCGGCGCGCTGACAAGACGGCGCTGTTCTCGGCTGAACGCGAGATGACCTTCGCGCAGGTCGTGGCGGAAGCCAACCGCGTGGGAAACGCATTACTGCGTCTGGGCGTCCGGCCGGGTGAAGCGGTGGGAATCCTGGCACCCGATTGCGCCGAGTGGGTGACATCGTTCTTTGGCATTCTTAAGGCGGGCGCGGTCGCCGTCAGCTTGAACACACTGCTCAAGCCGGCCGAACATGCCTACGTGGCGCAAGATTCCCGGCTGCGGGTGCTGATTGTCCATCAGTCCCTGCTGCCGATGATTCAGCCGGTTCGTGACGGGCTGGCTGGCATCGAACGCGTTATCGTCATCGGCAACTCCTCGGCGGGTTCAGCCGCCGGGCGGGAAGATATTCGGTTTGAAGATTGGATCAGCCAAGAATCGGAGGAATTGACGGCCGCGCGGACACACCGGGAAGATATTTGCACATTGAACTACTCCAGCGGTACGACGGGCGGCCCCAAGGGGATTCCCCACGCCCACAAGGACTTGTTGCTGACAGCCCAGTTATGGGGCGTGGAGGTATTGGGCCTGCGGGAGAGCGACCGCACGTTCGCGGCGGCCAAGCTCTTCTTTACCTATGCCACAGGTGGCAATCTGCTGTTTCCGTGGCACGTTGGCGCTAGCGTGGTGTTGATGTCGGCCCCCCCCAGGATCGCCACGAATGTCCTGGAGACAATTGCCCGTTTTCAGCCCACGATTCACTTCAACGCGCCGACTGGTTACGCCTCGATGTTGGCCGTGAACGATTTGGAACAGTTCGATCTTTCTTCGTTGCGGCTGTGCGTATCGGCCGGCGAAGCCTTGCCCGCACCGATCTGGCACGACTGGAAGGACCGCACCGGACTTGACATCATCGACGGCATCGGCTCGACGGAGGTCTATCACATATTCCTCTCGAACCGTCCCAACGATATTCGCCCCGGCAGCAGCGGCAAGCCAATGGCGGGCTATGATCTGCGGATCGTGGATGATGCCGGGCAAGATGTCCCCAAGGGCGAGGTCGGCAACTTGTGGGTGCGCGGCGAATCGACTTCGCTGAGCTACTGGCACAATGCCGAGCAGAGCCGGCGGACCTTCTTGGGGCCGTGGCTGGTGACGGGGGACAAGTACTTCCAGGACGAGGATGGCTACTTTTGGCATGCCGGCCGCGCGGACGACATGCTGAAAGTGGGCGGCATTTGGGTCTCGCCCACGGAAGTGGAAAGCACGTTGCTGGGCCATTCAGCCGTGCAAGAATGCGCCGTGGTGGGGCAGGTCGATCACTCGGACCTGATCAAGCCCAAGGCCTACGTCGTTCTCAAGGCCGGCCATGCCGCCGGCGACGATTTGATCTTGGAACTGATCGCCCACTGCAAAAGCAAGATGGCCGAGTACAAACGCCCGCGTTGGATCGAGTTTGTGTCGGAACTGCCCAAAACCGCAACCGGCAAAGTGCAGCGTTACAAGTTGCGGGCGGCCGCCGCGGCACTGGCCAGCCAAGTGTAGCCAGGCAATTGCCCGGCTGGGCAGGATCGTAATTCCGTTTTCCCTCCGAAGATTCCGCCATGTCCGCCGTTTCCGAAAACCCTCCCATGTCCGCCACAGATCGGCTACGGCCTCCACCACCGTTGGTTCCGCCGCCGCTGGATGACACCCCGCGGATTATCGGCATGTTGGCGCAGGTTTTGGATCTGCCTTACGAAACCGTGCGGAAGATTCTTTGGCAGAACGAACATGATCATGGCAGCATCTTTCGCCAGGAGTTCGTGCAGGCCGGTCTAATGCCCTACGTTTGGAGCGATGCGCTGGAACGGTTTTACGCCGACACCGATTGCTATCTGCATGGGGCTGTGATGTGGAACCGCCGGCCGGCCAAACTGCAAATGCGCGGTTGGATCGGCGATTATCTTGCGCGAGACGGCCAGCCGCTGGATGTATTGACGGTAGGCGACGGGCCGGGCTTCGACAGCCAATACCTGGCCGATTGGGGCCATCGCGTGACGTATTCTGAAATCTCTCCCAAGTGCATGCAATTCGCCCGTCAAATGTTGGCCACCGCCGCGACGCCCGCGCGGATTGTTGAGGGCGTGGAATCGGTCGAGCCGGAGTCGCAAGACGTGGTACTCTGCTTGGACGTGCTGGAGCATCTGCCTGACCCTGGCTGGATGGTCTCCAAGATCGTGCGTTGTTTGCGCCCCGGCGGACGGTTCATTGTCCATGCGCCTTTCTTTTTCGTGTCGCCCGCGAATCCGACGCATCTTGCGTCCAATCGCAAGTACAGCGGCGACTGGCGCAAACTTTATGGTAAGCATGGCCTGCGTCCCGTGGATGGCAGCCTGTTCTGGGATCCGCTGGTGCTGCTTAAGCAGATACCGAACGAACCCGCGCCTCGCGTACCGTGGCGAACCCGAGTGCGGCTAGCCTTCGGGCAATGGCTGTTGACGATCGGACGCCACTGGAACGGCCCGCACAATTTCATCGCCCATCGGATGATGTTCGACCGCGACGACCGCTGGATCAATGAACTTTCCGCGCTGGCCGACGCCCACGATGTCAGAGGCGTTTCCATTGCCGAAGGCGGACAAGATAATTCCTCAACAAAAACTGACGGCCCGGCTTAATCACACACGACGTTGGAACTCCTCGCCAAAATCTCGATTGTCGTTCTAGCCGTGTTGGCCGTGGGCCAAACCGCGCTCGTTTGCGGCTTTGTCCGCAAGCTAGCGGGTTGGCGGCAGCCAAGGCTGCCCGACGAAAAGTGCCCGCCCGCGGTCGTTATTCTGTGCCTGCGAGGCACCGATCCTTTCCTGTCGCGTTGCATCGATGCCATTTTGGACCAGGATTACCCGCGATACGAATTGCGAATCATCGTCGATCACCCTGACGACCCCGCGCGGGCCGTGGCCGAGGCATCGTTGGCCAACCGGCCCCACGCTCCCGCCCGGTTGGAATTCTTGCGGGAACGCCGCGAATCGTGCAGCCTTAAATGCAGCAGCGTGGTGCAAGCCATGCGGGGATTGGACCCCACGGTTGAGTTTGTAGCGCAGCTCGATGCCGACACGATTCCGCATCGCACCTGGCTGCGCGAACTAGCTGCCCCATTTCAAGACGGCAAAGTTGGCGCGGCCACGGGCAATCGCTGGTATATGCCAGAACAGCCTTCCTGGGGGGCGCTGGTTCGCTACGTCTGGAACGCCGCCGCCGTGGTGCAAATGTACTGGTATCGTATTGCCTGGGGGGGGACGCTGGCGGTGCGCGCCAGCATTTTGCGAGATTCCGACCTCTTGGAACGCTGGGGACAGGCGTTTTGCGAGGACACGATGCTGTTTCGCGTGCTGGGCCAGCAAGGGATGCGGGTGGAGTTTGTCCCTTCGTTGATGATGGTCAATCGCGAGAATTGCAGCCTGACGGGCTTTGTCCGCTGGATGCGGCGGCAACTTCTGACGGCCCGGCTGTATCATCCTCGCTGGCCAGCGGTCGTGGCCCACGGAATTGGCACCAGCCTGGCCTTGGCAGCCGCGCTGGTGGTGGCCGCGTGGGGGGCGCTGCAAGGCCAAATGCAAACCGCGGCTTGGCTGCTGGGGGCACTGGCCATTTACGAAGGCCTGATGATCGGCGCGGTGGTTTGGATTGAGCTTCGCATGCGTGCCATCGTGGCGGCGCGCGGCGAGCCTACCTCGTGGATCGACGGCAAGACCGGGCTGTACTGGCTATTGGCCTACCCCGTTCTGCAGTTCACCTATCCCTGGGTGCTGCTGGCGGCCATGCGTTTCCGCCAAGTTGAATGGCGCGGCGTGACGTATGCGGTCGATGGGCCGTGGCAAATTCGCCTGACGAAATACGAACCGTTCGCGGCATCTCGCGAATCTACACTGACCTCGCTTTGATCACTAGAACCAACGAACCATGCCCACCTTGCTTACATTCACGATTGCCATTTCCGCGGTCCTTATCGGCATGGCCCTGTTTCAGGGAGTGGCGGCCGCCGTGTTCGTGCGGCTGTTTTTTAAGTCCGCGCCGCCGCGCCAGCCCGATGCTGAATTGCCGCGAGTTTCCATTTTGTTGTCCTTGCGCGGGGCCGATCCCCATTTAGCCCAGGGCTTGCAGAAGCTCATGTCGCAGGACTATCCCCATTACGAGTTGCGAATCGTCGTCGATAGCCAGGAAGACCCTTCGTGCGGGGTCGTGCGGCAGGCGGTTGCCCGCACCGGCTTTCAGAAAGTGGCCGTCAGCCCCTTGCATAGCCGCAGCGACCGGTGCGGCCTGAAAAACGCCGCCTTGGTGCAAATGGCCGGCGATCTGCCGCCAGAGGCTGAAGTCGTGGTTCTGGCCGACGCCGACCTGGTGTCGCACGCTGGCTGGCTGCGCGAACTGGTTGCGCCCTTGGCCGATCCCCGGGTTGGCGCTGCACATGGCAACCGCTGGTTTTGGCCCCGCCGCGCTTCGTTTGGCTCACTGGTGCGCTACTTGTGGAATTCCGCTGCCGTCGTGCCGATGTACGCCCTGGAAATCCCCTGGGGCGGGACTTTCGCCATCCGGGCCGAAGTGCTGCGCGACTCGGGGCTGCTGGACAAGTGGAGCAAGTCGGTCGTGGAGGATGCGCCGGTGCGCACGGCACTGGCCGAGCGCGGGCTGCGGCTCAAGTTTGTCCCTTCCTTGATGATGGTCAATCGAGAGGAATGCAATCTGCCATTCAGCCTGGATTTCATCAAACGGCAGATGACCTGGACCAAGATCTACCATCCGCAATGGATCCAGGCCGCGGCCCACGCCGTGGCCACCTCATTGGTACTGGCCGGCGCATTCGTGATGCTCGCCGTGGGGCTGCTGACCGGACAAAACGAAATAGCCGCCTGGGCGGGCGGCGGGCTGGCGGCCTATGCGGCGGGCATGTTGCTGTTGTTGGCCTTGATTGAGACAGGCGTGCGCCGCGTGATTCGTACCCGCGGCGAGGCCGTGCATCAGTTCTCGCCAGGCGAATGGTTGAAAATCATCGCGGCCATCCCTTTGACGCAGGCCGTTTATCTGGCCGCCGTATTGCTGGCCATGTTTCGCAGCACGGTTGCCTGGCGGGGCGTGATCTATGAGATTCGCGGCCCGTGGGACATTCGCTTGATTCAATACCGCCCTTACGAGCAAGCAACCCCCACGGCCAACGCCAATGTCTCTCTATGACCGTCGAACTCTTATCCCATCAAAATGACATGGCTGGCCGCTTTCGCAATTATCGCTTGCCTAATGGGGTGGAAATTGCCCATTTCAGCAAAGCCGACACCGATCTGGTCTATCACGAGATTTTCGTCGAGGATGTCTACCGCCAGCATGGCGTTACCATCGGCTCGGGCGACGTGATTGTGGATGTGGGTGCCAACGTCGGCTTGTTCGCCTTGTTTGTGAGCCAGATTTGTGACCAAGCCACGGTGGTATCGTGCGAGCCGGTACCGGCGATCTTTCGCGTCTTGATGGAAAACGCCGCCCGGCACAGCCAGATCGATCTAAGGTTGGTCAATGCGGGGCTGTCGCGGGCACCCGGCACGGTGGAGTTCTCCTACTACCCCAGGCTGTCATGCGCGTCAACCATGTATCCCGATGACTCGCCGGAAGAGCGTGAAAGGTCCACGGAATACGTACTCCAGCAGTTCAAGGAACTCCCCAGCAAGCCCCTAAAGGCCGCCATAGGCCTGATGCCAAGGCCTGCCCGCCACGCCTTGGCCAGGCTGGTGCGTCGCCATTACACGCGCCGGCGCAAGGTTCTTTGCCGTCTGACGACGCTTTCGGATCTGATCGTGGAACAGCGACTGGAGAGAGTCGACATGCTTAAGCTGGATGCCGAGCGCAGCGAACTGGATGTCTTGTCCGGCATTCGCGATGAGCACTGGCCGCTGATTCGTCAAGCCGTGGTGGAAGCGCACGACCCGCCCGCCTCCGCCGCGCTGGAGCGAGTTCTGTCCTCGCGCGGCCTTCAAGTGACGGTAGAGCAAAATCCGCACTTTCCACATATCGCCATGCTGTATGCCACGCGAAAGCCGGACGAATCGCGGGCGGGTTAAGCTGCCCGCCTATTGCTCAACCTCGATCAGCTTCCGATCCGGATCTTTCTTGTGCCCACGCCCGGCGGGCCAGAAAAGGCGTCCCAAGAGTTTTCCACCGGCGTAATCTGGTGCGCGATAGAGTTCTTCGACGCTCTCCTCCGGAAAGGGGCAAATGTCACTGCGTACGAAGAAGGCGTTAATGCCTCGGCTTTCGCAATAGGCCAGCGTATACCCCTTGCGCCGGCTAAGCCGCGCGAGCGCCAGCAGGCTGGCTCCAAAGTAGTCGGTGCCTCCCCAAGAGAAACTGGGGTCGTATTCGATCGTCCTGCTTTGAGTGGGGGGAACGGAGGCATTGTACTCCATGACCAGCACGCGAGGCCGATAGCGCGCATCAAGGGCTTTCCAAACCCAATAGTCGTTGCCATCAATGTCGATGGACAACAAATCGAACTCGTCTGGCACCTGGTGCCTGGCGAACACCTCGTTGATGCTCTCCGCGGTGATGTTCTCTTGGCGGATAAAGGGATGGTTCGGCTCAACGGCACAATCCATCAACAGCCCGGTCCAACCGTCTTGCTCGCGCAGGCGGCGCGTATTGCATTGCCTGGCACCCGGACCCACGCCAAACTCGACACAAAACCGATTGGTGGTGCCAAGCACCTCAAACAAACGGTCAAGGACTCCATCCTCGCCGTTTTGCGAATAGGTGCGAGATTCGTGCTGCTTCGCCACGAATGGTGAAAGCGCCGCTTGCCCTCGGTCCATGCTAATCCCCTTCAACAATGCCGCGTTCCGCTAGGCTGTTCAAGAACTTACGAAATACACCCGTTGATTCCGCATTCTACGATAGATGATTGAAACGGTTCCATGCGAACATCGAGGCGTTAGAAGCGCTTGAAGCTTTGGATTGTCTTCTCGCCATCATGCTCGTCGCAACACGAATACCGGCTGCGCGTATTGGCCGGCCGGCTGGTCGAACAGCGCCTCCTCAAACCCAAACGAGGCAACTTGTTCCCAGCCTCCCAGTAATTGCGGCAACCGCTGGCGACCATAGATACGGTGCGCATTCCAGACCAGCGCGTCGCGGCCCACGGGAACAGCCAAGAACAAGAGTCCATCCGGCTTGAGCAGCTCGCGCATGTCTTGCATGGCCCGCAAGTCGCCGCGTGGGTTGATGGGATCGCCGTAGCGTCCCAGGCCATCGTGTTCAATCGACGAGATCGACAGTGCCGCGTCAAACTGGGTTGGCTGCCGCGCGAATTCCGCGGGCGTTACCACGTTCAGGCCCGGGATGCGGCAATCGACATCGCGGTATTCGATCGTCGTCACACGGCCTCCATATTCCGTGCAGACGCACTCGTACCACGGCATCTCCGACCCGACGATCACCACGTTGCGCCCGCGTATGGGAAATTTTTCCAGGGCCGAATACACAAATGAATCGGTTGCTCCATAGTAGTGCCGCTTGCGGGCCCGCACGCGCGCCGGATTCCATCCCAGGGAGCGCTCCGTCCAGCGCAAGGGGTGGGTCTTGATATCGTTGACGTAGAGTTGCAACCGGGGAACCTGCCCGTCCTGCGTGAATTCGGCCTCCATTTCAGTGGGCACTTCCCGCGGCGGGAATTTTCCCGAACGCCAGCCGTTGAGCAGGCTATTTAGCTTGAGGTAGAGAAGCGTGGGGGAATTGAGCATGGCGCACACATGAAATGTCGATCACCAACCGGCCAGGGCTATCAGCGGTTAGGTGGCTATTTCGAGCCAAAGGCCGTGGTTAAATCTTGGCGGGCACCGGGTTGCGGCCGCCCACATCCGAGGTTTGCAGTAATGGCGGCAACAGGGCAGTCCTGGGGAAAAGCGACCGATAGAGGGATCGTGTTAAGTCCTCGGCGACTGGCTGGCCTTGCCAACTCAGGGCCCGCTGAAAACGGCCATACGCATTTGACTGCTCCTCTTGCGCCAAATTTGCCAGTTCTGGACAAGGCAGACTTGCCACATGAACGCAATTCTTGGCCAGTCCCTCGGACAAACTAACGGGGTGCCCATTGGATAAGGCGATGGTCCAACTGCCGCCGCCAGCGCCTGCCACATTCAGGCCAATAGCCTGCGTCCGATTGTCGAGGCCATTCGTACCGTTGCCATTTGCGGAATTTCCGTTCTTGCCATTGCCGTTTCCATTGGTTGCGTGGCCGTTGGCGCGGTGTACCTGGTTTGTATCCACCAGCGTGCTGCGTAAGTACTCGCCCGCCCAAAAGGAGACTTCGACCTTTTTTGCCTTGCGCTTGCCCCAGCGGTCGGCCTCGCCAAATTCCAGGTAGCGGTGCAAGGCGGCCTGGTCAATCCGAGGGCAGGGAAGGTCGGCACAGAAACGGATCAAGTTCGTGGTATCAAAAGTTGGGTCGGTGTGATCGTAAGACTCGTAGGCCACCATGCGGTCGTAGACGCCCCGCTCAAAGTCGTTCATCAGTGAACGGTCTTTTTCGCCAGGCCCGCAATACTCCACACCGTATGAGTTGAAATACTTGTAGGCAGCGTCGATGATCTGCCGCGGCGTGATGGGATCGACCGGAGCTAGGTGATAGGTGCCGCCGTGGGCAGTCGGCGTCAAGAACAGCCGACTCAGAACCTGCCCCACCCAATCGACCGGCACGATATTGCGAGGCTCGTCGCCCGACATGTGCAGCCGGATTGGCGTATGCCGCGCGCCATTGGCATCGGGATCTTGCCCACGAACCAGCACCGACATCATCTTCAAATACAAATACAGGCCATGATACGTGTTGGTGTATCCGGTGCGCGAATCCCCCGCGATCACCGCAGGGCGGTAGACGGTTCGCTGATCCAGGAAATCGGCCTCGCGGACCAGCTTTTCGGCCAGGAACTTGCAATGCTCGTAATCGTTGCGAAACGCCTGCCCGCAATCGAGTTCGTCCTCGTAAATCGTCCCCTGGCGCTGCCCGCAAACGTAGGCGGTGGAAACATAGTGTAGACGGGGCAACCGCAGGCCGTGGCAAAGCTCCAACACATGGCGGGTGCCGTCTAGATTGGTGGTCCAGGGCTCTTCGCGGCGGTCGCTGCCGTTGAAGACTAGCGAGGCGGCATTATGAATGACCTGGTCGCAGTGCCCGGCCACCCACCGCCGGTCGGCCTGGCTTAGGCCCAAACCTTCTTGCTGCACATCGCCGGCCAGGCAGACGGGCCGCGGCAGTTCCATGGCCAACTCGCGTTCCCAGTGCTGCAGAATGGCCTCGCTCCGCTCGTAAACATTCTCGCGCTCGGAGGGGCGAATGACCAGCGCTAGCCGCTCACCTTCCAGCAACAAGTCGCGGACAAGATAGCGGCCAACCAGCCCCGTAGCCCCGGTCAATAGAATGTACGAATCCACGCGGCTTCTCTCCCAATATCCATGCCGATAGGGCGTTTAACGCCCACCCCCAAACGGGGACGCAAAAGGGACATGATAAGAGAGGGTAAATGAAATGACAAGAACAAAACGGTAATCTGGGATATATAAGTGGAATTGATCGACTGCATGGCTAACGCAGCGCGCAATCTCATGTAGACGACAGTCAATATCTCTTTACCAGAAAACATGTTGCGTCTGATTAATGAGCCCTGTTTGCCAAGCCGTCACTTCGCGGAAGAATAGACATGCACGTCGTAAGGCTTGAACTGGTCAATAAGCTTGCCATTTTTGACCTGTACGGTGCGATCCTCGAACAGAACGGTGAGTTTGGCATCTTTCCAGGCTGACGGAAGAATTAGCTTGAACTGCCCTGCGGTGGGTGACGCGTTGATGGCCAATGCATATAGGCGGTCGCCCGATTGTCTGGTGGAGACAGTGATGGCATTGGAGCCATCGGCAGGGGCCACGGAAACCGCAGTCGCCGGGTCGGCTTCGCGGAGCACGAATATCTTGGATGCCTGTTCCAGTTCCTTGAAGAACGGCCTGTGTTCCTTCCAAAACTTGCCGTTCAGCTCCAGGCACCGCTGAAACTCTCGCTCACGCACCGTGGGGTCTTCGGCCTGCGACCACAGAGCCGCGGCGCTGTTGGGCTTGGTGCAGCGGTATTGGCCGTAATACAGCAGGCCCTTGGCACCGTGCAGGACCGCCTGATATGCCATGAAGCGGCTTTCGGCCACCGTGGGATAGCCCCGCTCGCCGTACTTCAAAGGATCCCACGACCAGGCTTGCAGAACCAACATGCGGGGCTTGTCGCCGTGGGCTTCCCTCAATCGTTCCAGGTAGTCCCGCATCTGGGTGATGTCTTTGTTGGGCAACCGGCCGTAGCCCTTTTCTCGTGGAATTGGGTACAGATCGGTCATCACGATGTCCCCTAAGTCCTTCCACGACTCGAACCGGTCGGCGGCCCCCGGCCAATGGCAAACCAGAATCGGGTGATGGGGATCCTCGCGACGGACCAGGGCTTGGCCTCGGCGAGCCTGATCGACTGGCACCTGATTGAGGATTGGCTCGTCCTGAAACTCCCACATCAGCAAGCTGGGATGGTCGCGGTAGGTTCGCAACTGCTCGACAACCCGGCCTTCACCGGCATCGTCGGTAATGGCGAAACCATCCACGCCGCGATACCAGACCATTAAGCCGTTGTCGTGGGCCAAGTCCAATTCTTGTTTCCAGTCGGGGGAGTTCCAGCGGTAATACCCCATCGTATTGAACCCGGCCTCGCGCAACTCCTTCATGCCTTGGCCCGTTGGATCGTCCAATTCCTCCTGGCAGTAGTACAAGCCGATGGGAAAAAACGGTTCGCCGCGCACGAGAATGGTCTGGTCATCACGAAACGTCACCCCCTGTGGCGGATCGGCCAGACAGGGAGCCGCCGACAGCAGGAAGGCGAACAAGATGAGGAATAGTTTCATCAAAGCGGTATAGCCGTCAGCGGAGAAGCCATCAGCAATCCGCTTTGCGCACAAGATAAGGAATCGGTTCATGGAAGTATCAGCTAAAGGAATGGATCACCCGAGGGTTTTCTCTGTGGGACATAATAACTGCTACCTCGGGGCGATGCGGGACCCGTTCCAACCTATTCACCGGCTCGGCAGCCTTCCTATCTACCGACAACTGGACCACTTTATCTCGGCAGCGGTGATCAATGGACCCTTGTAGGCTCTGCCCGCATAGGCACGCGCTGCCCAATTCTTAGGCAAGGCTCTGCCCTCGGCCCGCTAGCAGCGAGAGCGGGCGGCAAGATTCATCCGCCGCATGTCTATTGTACATAGCGAATTAAAGAGGTTTCGGGCCGGTCAGTTGGAGGCTGTGAGCGGTATCGGCGCAGTACTTGCGTCGCCCGCCTCAAGGAACGGGGTACGCAAAGCACGGATGAATCGCCGCACGAGCCCTTATTACGTATGTCCATTGCCCCCGCGATTGAGCCGACGGCCGCCCAAGAGCAGCCAGAAATAGCACGGCCTCTCGATTTGTTGGGCGAACTGCTGGCCGCGCAGCAATCGACCGCGGTCGAAAAATTCTCCCGTTGGCATGGTGCCAGTACCCATGAAACTCCCGCCGAGCCGTTGCAGGCCCGCTACTACCGCGACTTGATTCCACTCTCGCTGCCTAAGGCAGGCGAGCAATTCGCATTTGAAGTTGATCTGGATGGTTGTTCGGGCTGCAAGGCCTGTGTGGTCGCCTGCCATAATCTCAACGGACTGGAAGAGAGCGAGATGTGGCGCTCGGTCGGGCTGCTGCATGGCGGTTCCAGCGAACTGCCAGTCTTGCAGCACGTCACCACGGCCTGCCACCACTGCTTGGAGCCGGCCTGCCTGGATGGCTGTCCGGTCAATGCATATGAGAAAGATTGCGTTACGGGCATCGTGCGGCATCTCGATGACCAATGTATCGGCTGCCAGTATTGCGTGCTGAAGTGCCCCTACGATGTTCCCAAATACAGTGCTTCCAAGGGGATCGTCCGAAAGTGCGACATGTGTAGCGACCGTCTGGCGGTGGGCGAAGCCCCGGCCTGCGTGCAAGCTTGTCCTAACCAGGCGATCCGTATTACGGTCGTCAGCAAGCATGCGGCTGCGGAAAACGCCGAAGCAAACCTCTTCTTGCCCGGCGCGCCGGAACCCGGCTATACCCTGCCGACAACCGTTTACAAGACAGCCCGGCCGCTGCCCGGCAACATGTTGCCGGCTGATTACTACTCGGCCTCGCCGCAACACGCGCATTGGCCGCTGGTGGTAATGCTGGTGCTGACGCAGATGTCGGTGGGGGCGTTTCTGGTCGATCAGATCGTAAGTGGCGTGTCTTTAGCCGCGGGGCTGGAAGCGGTCCCCGCTGAACGCAGCGTGCAACTGGCGGCAGCCTTTCTATTAGGCATGTTAGGGCTGGCCGCGGCAACGCTGCACTTGGGCCGGCCCCTGCTGGCATATCGGGCCATCATCGGCTGGCGAACCAGTTGGCTCAGCCGCGAAGTGCTGGCCTTTGGCGCATTCGCCGCGGCAGCCACGGCCTACGCGGCGATGCCCTGGCTGGAGGCCGCCGGATTGCCCATTTCGGCCACCTGGGAACGCATCGCCGGTGCTACGGTTGCGGTGACGGGGCTGGCGGGCGTGGCCTGTTCCACCATGATCTACGCCAGCACGCGCCGCGCCTTTTGGAACCCAGCGTATACCGGCATCAAATTCTTGCTGACCTGCCTGGTGCTGGGAATTCCGGTTTCGCTATTGATGCGGTTGGGAGTCGCCGTCTGGTCGGCACGACCGTCGGGCGATTGGCAATGGCCTGCGCATACGAACGAACTCGTGCAGTGCCTGCTGGCCGCGGTGGCCGCCAAGCTGATGTTGGAAGGGGCTGTCTTTAGCTGGCTGCGGGCGCGTACCTTCACTCCGCTACGGCGCACCGCGATCTTAATGAGTGGATCCTTAGGCGGCGCCACATCGGCCCGGTTTATCGTGGGTACCGTCGGCGGGCTGCTGGTACCAGCGGTGCTGCTGGCTTGGATGGCACAGCCTGAAGCGGTGCAGAGCGTGCTAGTACTGGCCGCGGCCTTGTCGGTGTTGGCCCTGAACTTTGTGGGCGAACTGTTGGAACGATACTTGTTCTTTGCCGCCGTAGTGGCTCCCAAAATGCCGGGAGCACCCACCGCATGAGCAAGCTCGCTACCGCCATCAAGCAAGCCTGGCCTGGCTGGGACAACCTGTTGCACCAGCACCAAGGTCCGCTGACGGCCGACCTGTTGCGCAACCCCGGCGGCTTCGGCCTGGGGCAGCTTCCGGTGCGGCACACGCCAGACGCTACCACCGCCATGACGTGCGGGTATTGCTCGACCGGCTGCTCACTCACGGTCCATCTGAAACAAGGCGAGGCGATTGGCCTGTCTCCCACTACCGAATATCCGGTGAACCTGGGCATGGCCTGTCCCAAAGGCTGGGAGGCTCTCCGTGTCCTCTCATCCGCCGATCGGGCCGTCACGCCCCTGTTGCGGGACGACGCCGGCCGCCAGCGTCCGATTGATTGGCCAACCGCGCTGGCCACGTTTTGCCAGCGGATGAAAGGGATTCAGGAGCGGCATGGCAACGATTCCGTCGCGTTCCTCAGCACGGGCCAGATCGCCACCGAGGAAATGGCCTTCCTAGGTGCCTTGGCCAAATTTGGCATGGGGATGGTGCATGGCGATGGCAACACGCGGCAATGCATGGCAACGGCCGTGGTGGCCTACAAGCAGGCTTTCGGTTTCGATGCCCCGCCCTACACCTACGACGACTTCGAACAGAGCGACGTCATCGTGTTGGTTGGCTCGAACTTGTGTATTGCCCACCCCATCATGTGGCAACGGGTCTGCCGCAACCCGCACTCGCCCGAGATTATTGTCGTCGATCCACGTAAGACCGAGACGGCAATGGCCGCCACACGGCATGTGTCGCTGGCTCCCAAGTCCGACCTGGCGCTATTCTACGGACTTGCGCACATTCTGATTCGCGAAGGCTGGATCGACGAAGAGTTTATCGCGGCCCACACCAGCGGCTTTGACGAATTCCGCCAACATGTCGCCGAGTTCACTCCGCAGCGAGTAGCAACGGCCACGGGTCTGGCCGAGAGCGAACTGCTCCGCATGGCCCGCTCCATCCATCAGGGTGAGCGAGTTTCGTTCTGGTGGACGATGGGCGTGAATCAGAGTTACGAAGGAGTCCGCACCGCGCAAAGCCTGATCAACCTGGCGTTGATGACCGGCAACATTGGCCGGCCCGGAACGGGTGCTAATTCCATCACCGGCCAATGCAACGCGATGGGCTCGCGGTTGTTCAGCAATACCACCGGCTTGCTGGGGGGCCGCGACTTCCAAAACGCGGAGCATCGCCAGCATGTGGCGGGCATTCTGAACTTCGACCCGCGCTCAATTCCCGATCGGTCGAGTTGGGCCTATGACCAGATCATCGAAGGGATTCTTCAAGAGAAGATCAAGGGGTTGTGGGTGATTGCCACCAACCCGTCCCATTCGTGGATCAACCAGCACATGTTGCGCGATGTGCTGTCTCGGCTCGATTTCTTGGTAGTGCAAGACATGTACCACACCACCGAGACGTCCCGCCAGGCGCATCTGGTATTGCCCGCCGCTGGATGGGGTGAAAAGGACGGCACGCTGATCAACTCGGAACGCCGCATCGGCACGATCAAAAAAGTAGCCCGCGCGCCGGGCCAGGCGCTGGCCGATTTTTCCATCTTCCGGCTGATCGCCAATGCCTGGGGCTGTGGAAAGATGTTCCAGCGTTGGACCGACCCGGCCGCCGTGTTTCAAATTCTCAAGGAACTCTCTCGCGGTCAACCGTGCGATATCAGCGGAATTGCTGACTACGCCATGCTCGATGAGCACGGCGGTATTCAGTGGCCGCATCCCGAAAATGCCCCGCTCCCACAGTCCGAAAGGCGACTGTTCGCCGATGGCAAGTTTTACCACGCGGACGGCAAGGCCCGGTTCATCTTCGACCAGCCGGCACCATTGCCAGAACCGGTCAATGAGAGTTTTCCCTTCATGCTGCTTACGGGCCGGGGAACGGCCTCGCAGTGGCATACGCAAACCCGCACATCCAAGTCGGCCGTGCTACGGCGGCTCTATCCGGCGGAAATCTACCTGGAAATCAATCCCAACGATGCGCGGCGTTTGGGGATCAAGCCCGACCAGCGGGTGGTGGTGGAATCTCAACGAGGTTCCCTGGTGGCTAAGGCCTTTGTGACCTATACGGTGCGGCCGGGCCAAGTCTTTCTGCCAATGCATTACGAAGCGACCAACCGCCTGACCTTGGCCCATTTTGATCCTCACTCGCGCCAGCCCTCGTACAAGAATTGCGCGGTACGCGTACGCGCGGCCGCGGTAGAAGACCAACCTTAAGCGACGGACGAGTCGCGCAGCGCGGAGCACGCGACGTTCGCCGGCCTAACTCGAGAACACGACAGAACCATGATCGCCAGCAACCACCACAAGAAAACCATCGTCGTCATCGGCAACGGCATGGTGGGGCACCGCTTCTGCGAGAAGCTGGTCGAATTCGATACCGCGGGCGAATACCAAATCGTCACGTTCTGCGAGGAGCCGCGGGCGGCCTACGACCGGGTTGGATTGACTTCGTTCTTTGCCCATCGCGATGCTGAAAAGCTGATGCTGGCCCGGCTCGACTGGTACCGCGAACAAGGAATTGACCTGCATATCGGCGACCGGGCCGCCAACATCGACCGCAAGAAAAAGATCGTCCATTCCGAACGTGGCGTGGTGGTCCCCTATGACCATGTGGTGTTGGCCACCGGTTCGTTCCCCTTCGTGCCGCCGGTGCCGGGCATTAAAAATCGCGGCGTCTTCGTATACCGCACGATTGAGGACTTGGAACATATCATCGCCTATTCCCGTAACGCCAGACGGGCCGCGGTCATTGGCGGCGGACTGCTGGGGCTGGAAGCGGCCAAGGCTGCCTACGACTTGGGGATGGAAACCCATGTCGTGGAGTTCGCGCCCCGGCTCATGCCGCGGCAGATCGACGACGCCGGTTCGCGAATCCTGGTGCAGAAGATCGAAAACCTGGGGGTCAAGGTCCATCTCAACAAGGGGACCAAACAAGTTCTTGGCGATAGCGAAGTAACCGGATTGTTGTTCAATGATGATCAACAGCTTGACGTGGAAATGGTCATCGTTTCGGCGGGCATTCGCCCCCGTGATGATTTGGCCAAACAGTGCGGTTTGACCCTGGGCGAACGTGGCGGCGTGGCGGTCAATGATCGGCTACAAACCTCCGATCCCGATATTTTCGCCATTGGCGAGGTCGCGCTGCACAGCGGCATGATCTACGGGCTGGTCGCGCCGGGCTACACCATGGCCGAAACAGTGGCCGCCAATCTGGCGGGCCAAGACTGCGCGTTTCTAGGGGCCGATATGTCCACCAAGCTCAAGTTGATGGGCATCGACGTGGCCAGCTTTGGCGACTACGAGGCCAAGCCGGAAAAAGCCCGCCCCCTCTGCTTTGAAGATCCGTTTAGCGGCGTCTACAAAAAACTGCTCTTCAGCCACGACGGCCAGCGGTTGCTGGGGGGTGTGTTGGTGGGAGATGCCTCCGAATACTCCAATCTTCTCTTGCTCTCGAAAAGTGAAGATGTCCTTCCCTGCCCGCCCGGCGAATTAATCGTGGGGTCGAAGGATGGCCCGGCGGTCGTTCCTAAGCTGTCAGCAGAGACGCAAGTCTGCTCTTGCAACAACGTCAGCCACGGCGATATCTGCCAGGCCATCGAAGAACAAGGGATGACTACGCTGGGCCAGGTCAAGCAATGCACGCGGGCCGGCACCGGCTGCGGCGGCTGTTTGCCGCTTGTCACCAGTATTCTCAACGCCCAGTTGGCGGCGGCCGGCAAGCAGGTCAACAACCACCTGTGCGAGCACTTCGCCCACTCGCGACAAGAGCTGTTTCAGATTGTGCAGGTCAAGGAGATCAAGACGTTTGAGGAACTCATCGCCGCGCACGGCACGGGGCAAGGCTGCGAGACCTGCAAGCCGGCCGTCGCCTCTATTCTGGCCAGCTTGTGGAATGAAAACATCCTCGACCGTCCGCATCAATCGCTGCAAGACACCAACGATCGCTTCTTGGCCAACATGCAGCGCGGCGGCCTCTATTCGGTCGTGCCGCGCGTACCCGGCGGAGAGATCACACCCAATCAGCTCATCGCCCTGGGGCAGATCGCCAGCAAGTACGGACTGTACACCAAAATCACCGGTGGGCAGCGCGTCGATCTGTTCGGTGCTCAGGTGCAGCAGCTTCCCGATATTTGGGAAGAGGTCGTGGCCGCGGGTATGGAGAGCGGCCACGCCTATGGCAAGGCGCTGCGGACGGTCAAAAGCTGCGTTGGCTCCACCTGGTGCCGTTACGGAGTTCAAGACTCGGTGGGTTTTGCTATTCAGGTCGAGCGGCGTTACCGGGGCGTTCGCGCGCCTCATAAGATTAAGGGAGGCGTCAGCGGCTGCATTCGCGAGTGTGCCGAGGCTCAGTCTAAGGACTTTGGCCTGATTGCCACGGAGAAAGGCTACAACCTGTACGTCTGCGGCAATGGCGGCTCCAAGCCGCGGCACGCCGACCTGCTGGCGGCCGACCTGGACGAAGCGACCGCCATCAAGTATCTCGACCGCTTTTTGATCTTCTACATCCAAACGGCCGACCGCCTCACCCGCACCAGCGTTTGGCTGGAAAACATGGAAGGGGGAATCGAGCATTTGCGCGATGTGATTATCCGCGACAAATTGGGCATCGCGGACGAACTTGAACGGCGCATGCAGCACCTGGTCGATACCTACAAATGCGAATGGACGGAGGTCATCAACGATCCGGCGCGAAGGAAGCAGTTTCAACAGTTCGTCAACAGCGAGGATACCCAGGCCGGCATCGAAATCATTACCGAGCGCGGCCAGAACCGGCCCGCCGACTGGCCCAAGGATGGCACTCCCGCCGGCTTGCAGCCGGAACAGGCGTTGGTGCAGCTTGCGCCGTTGGCGGAACAGCCGCGACCGAGCGGCAAGCCCAAGCCGCGTGAAGACGCGAAACCGCAGTGGGTGCCGGTCGGCAAGGCCAAGGACTTTCCGCAAGAAGGGGGCGCGGCGGTCAAGTACGGAAAAACGCAGATCGCCGTGTTCCATTTCACCAGCCGGGGCGAATGGTACGCCAGCCAGAATATGTGCCCGCACAAGAGGGCCTTCGTCCTGTCGAGAGGCATCATCGGCAGCCAGGGGGAGACGCCCAAGGTCGCCTGTCCGTTGCACAAAAAAACATTCTCGCTGGAGAGCGGCGAGTGCCTGTCCGGCGACGAACTGTCCGTCAAGGTCTTTCCGGTCAAAGTCATCGACGAACAGGTCTTGGTGCAGTTGCCGCCGGTCGATCAACTCGATGCCCTGTTGGCGACGGAACTGCATTGCATAACTTCGTGCCAAACGCCGGCAGCATCCGGCAAGGCCAACCAACTGGCCCTGGCCGGCGCGGCCGGTGCCTAGCACGGAACTCTCCTACCTCCTATCTCCTCCTACCTCCAACCTTCCCATGACCACTTCCCCCTCGCCCACTTCCACCAGCGCTCGCAACCGCGTCATGTGGTTATCGACCATCGCCTTCACCGTGCTGTTTGCCGTCTGGCTGATGCTGGGCGTGTTGGGACTGAAGATCAAGGCCGATACTTCATTGATGCTTGGCATGGCTGCAGCTTCGATGAGTGAAGCCCAGATCAAGGCGGCGGTGGAGTCGCGTTTCGAGTGGTTGCTGGCCATCTCGATCTTGTCGGGCGCATTGCTACGGCTCAATTTTGGCATCTGGGCCGATACTTATGGCGGTCGTAACGTCATGGTCGCCTTGCTACTATTTTGCGCCATTCCCACGGCATTGCTCAGTTACGCCACGACATTCCCGCAGTTACTGGTTTGTGCCGCGTTGTTTGGGCTGGCGGGCAATTCTTTCACCGTCGGCATCGCCTGGAACTCGGCCTGGTTTCCCCCGGAAAAAAAGGGGACGGCCCTGGGAGTCTTCGGAGCGGGCAATGTAGGGGCTGCCGGCACCAAGTTGTTGGTAGTGTTGGTCCCCGGCATTCTGACTCTCGTTCCGCTGACAGGCTACCTGGGAGGTTGGATACCCGGCGGTTGGAGGATCGTGCCGCTGATCTACGCAGGCGTGCTCGTCGTAATGGCGGCGGCCATCATGCTGATCTGTCCCAAGAAGGATCCCAAGCCGGGCAAAGGACGCCGCTTGCGGGATATGCTGTCGGCACTCAAGCAAGTGCAAGTCTGGCGGTTCAGCCTGTATTACGTTGTGGTCTTTGGCGCGTATGTGGCACTGTCGGCCTGGCTGCCCAACTACTACGTCAACACCTACAAGGTCAGCCTCTCCACGGCATCGCTGTTGACAGCCCTGTTCATATTTCCAGCCAGCCTGTTGCGGCCGCTAGGGGGCTGGCTTTCCGACAAGTATGGGCCCCGTGCCGTAACTACGATCGTCTTCGTCGGAATGACGTTGGCGGCCTTGCCGCTCTGCCTGCCGCGCAGCGTGTTGCCATTGAATGTTGTCGGCTTCACGGCACTCGTTGTAGCCCTGGCCGTTGGCATGGGCATTGGCAAAGCCAGCGTTTACAAGTACATCCCCAACTACTACCCGCACGATGTCGGCGCGGTGGGGGGCCTGGTGGGAATGTTGGGCGGCCTTGGCGGCTTTTTACTGCCCAAGATTTTCGGCTGGTTGGGGCGCGAGACGGGCTTTCCCCAAGCCGCCTTTCTGGCACTACTATTCTTGACCGTCGCCAGCCTTGTCTGGTTGCAACTAGCCATCCGCTCCATCAAGGCCCGCGCGGCTAAAGCCGAGCAGGGCACCGCATCGCCCATGCCCACACCAGAGCCATTGGCGCTACCGTCGCTAAGCACTGCGGAACATTGAATCGCCTCGCTACCGCACATGGCTAACCGACAGTCTCTCGACGGCAAATGCGGATCCTTTTGATAGTCACCGCCAGAAACAAGCCTTTGCGTTGCGGGAATTAGACTGCGGCGGCCTGTTGTTTGATGCCACGGGAGAGTGCTTGCTAAAGTGCCAGCCTTTCCATAAATTGCGCGGCCTCTTGATGGTCTCTGCCTAGGCCCGCATGAATACGCAACACGATCCAGGGTATCGCGACGATCTGGCTTATATCCACCATGTCGGATTTACCAGCTTTGCCACGCTGGCCGCGCCGTGGATCATTGAAACATTGCGCCAACGCGGTTCGAAAAGTGGCAGGGTGATCGAGTTGGGTTGCGGCAGCGGCGTGCTGGCTGAAGGACTGGCCGCCGCCGGATTTAACGTAACGGGCTATGACTTGTCGGTCGCCATGATTGACATGGCCCGGGCGCGCGTGCCGCAAGCCTGTTTTCATGTCGGATCGTTCCTCGATGTGAAGTTGTCGCCCTGCGCGGCCGTCATTGCCCAGGGCGAAGTGCTGAACTATTTGTTCGACCGACGCAACAAAAAGTCGCCGTTGCCGCGGCTGTTTCGCCAGGTATACGCCGCCTTGCAGCCCGGCGGGTTGTTTCTGTTCGATATTGCCGAGCCGGGGCGGGCGGGCAAGTCCGGCATCTCGCGCGGATACGGCGAAGGGCCCGATTGGGCCTGCCTGTTTACCGCCGAGGAGGACCGCCAGGGACAACTGCTCACCCGCACAATTACGTCGTTCCGCCGATTGGGCGATCACTACCGCCGCGACGAAGAAATCCACCGCTTGCGATTGCTGCCACGCAGACGCGTGTTGGAACAATTGCGCGCCGCCGGCTTCACAGCCCGCGCCGTTCGACAATACGGAGCATGGCGATTTCCGAAGGGGTGGGTGGGTGTGCTGGCGCGAAAGCCCGGCTAGTCGGAGGCGATTCTAACGCCGATGGTTGCGTATGGCACCGTGGCAAATGGCGATGGAATCGCCTCCTACAATCCCAGGGCCTGGTACAGCCGCGGGTCGCGCAGCGTGTCGATGACCAGCGAGGCCCGCGAAAAATCGTGATGGCGGCTGGGCTCGCCGGGGACGGCCACGGTAAACATGCCGGCGGCAGCGGCGGCCGTGCAGCCGTTATGGCTGTCCTCCAGCACCAGCACATCCGCCGGATCCAACCCCAGTCGCGCGGCCGCCTTCAAATAGATCTCGGGATGCGGTTTGCCCTCGACCACATCCTCGGCGGTCAGGATAAACTGAAACCGTGGCTCCAATTGGAACCGCGACATAACATTGCGGACAAACCCTATTCCACTGCTGGTGGCAACGGCTTTGGGCAATCCGGCGGATTCCAGCGCGGCCAGCAACTCCGTCAATCCGGGCATCATTTCCAGCCGGCTGGCCAGAATCTCCTCAAAGATCAACTCCGACTCGGCCATCAATTCCTCGGCCGTCTCTAGCAACCCGTGCCGGTCGATCATGACCTTTAGCGCCACCCGACCCGGCCGGCCCATCATGGCGTTCTTGAGTTCGGCGTCAAAAATATATCCCCTGCGCTGGAGCAGTTCGCTTCCCACATCGGTGTGCAGCGCCTCGGTATTGAACATCAGGCCATCCATGTCAAAGACAACGGCCCGCGGCAGTCGGTGTGGCGGCATGAGGATAATCGTGTGGTGAAAGTGCGTTAGAGTTTCCATGCCGTCCGTGAACAGCTACATCACCCGCCAACGTCGCGAGCCTGGAATTCTCTCACGATCCCCACGTATTGCCGGGCCAGCGACTCGATGCGTTCAAAATCGCCCTGCTCCACGGTCTTGGCTTCTACCAGCGATCCGCCAATGCCCAATGCGCAGGCACCGGCCCGCAAAAAATCGCCGGCTGTTTGCAAGTTGACGCCGCCGGTGGGCATGAGCTTGATTTGCGGCAACGGCCCGTGCAAGGCTTTCAGGTAGCTCGGCCCGGTCAGTTCCGAGGGAAAAATCTTGACGATATCGGCCCCTGCTTCCCACGCGGTGAGCACCTCGGTGGGAGTCAGCGCGCCGGGCATGATGAGCTTGTCGTATCGCTGGGCCAGGCCAATGACGTTCACATTGACCGTGGGCGAAACCAAGAACTGGGCACCCGACAAGAAAGCCATGCGGGCGGTTTCGGTATCGAGAACCGTGCCCGCCCCCAACAAGATTCTATCCCCCAGACGGTCGGCGACCTTCTCCAGAACCTTGTGCGCTTGCGGGACGGTGAAGGTAATCTCCATGACCTCCACGCCGCCGGCCAGCAGCGCGGCGGCCACATCAGCCAGCAATTCGCCGCTCTTGGCCCGCACGACAGCGACAATGCCTGAGTCGAGGACGCGTTTCAGGTCGGTTTCCTTGGGCATCGGCATTCCTGCAATTTGGCGAACTGAATTGGTCTAGGGCTGGCTAATTTTGCCCCCATGATAACCGCGGAGTTTCCAGACGTCAGTAGGGTCAGGCGGCCGCCATCGACGGATAGGGGCTTTTCCGTGTTTCCGCACGCGGTGTTGCCTCTTACAATGGCGAGCGATGCCGCGGGGATTCTCGCGGCGGATTTTCTTGGGAACTCACGCGGAATAACTTCGTCCTCAATCCCCCCTTTCCCGCTGGGAGAGGGCAGGTTGAGGGAGAAGAAAATGCAGAAGTTATTCCGCGTGAGTTTCTTACTTACCTCTACAACGGCGTGCCCTGGTGGACAAGAAACTTTGTGGCTGGCGCGATGTGGCCTTTCCGGTGTTGCTAAGCGCCGTCTCGTTTAGCGTGGCCAACGCGCTGTGGAATCATCCTCAACTTAAGCTGTGGGAAGTTGTCCGCCCATCGATTCCGACGTATCTCATCGGCGGCAGCGGCGTGGCCCTGGTGCTGCTGTGGCTGGCGGCGCGGCGCGGGGTACTCACTTCCAAAAATGTGGGGCTGGACCTGTCGGGTTGGTCGGCCCCACGGCGGTTGGCCGGCGTGGGGATGATTCTGTTGATGGGGCTGGGGGGATACCTCAGCCTGCCCGCTCCGCCGGCGCAGCCCGGTGCCGCCACTGCGGCAGACGCGGATCTAAATGCACAAAGTCCAAGCCAGCCGCTAGCCGCCGCCACGCACCCCAAGCCCAGTTGGGGCGACTACTGCTTTTGGTTCGTCCATTTGCTTTCGGCCAGCCTGGCCGAGTTGCTGGTTTTTTGTTGTTTGATGTTTTGCCTGTTGGAAAGATGGCTCCGCAGTCGCGGCATGGGGGCCTTTGTTGCTTGGCTGGTGGCGGCCGTGGTGGCCAGCGTGGGGTTTGGCCTGTACCACTACACGCACGAACCCCGTTGGTACGGGTACGTCTATTTCCCGCTGATGCCCGTGATGATGATGAACCTGGCCTATTTTGGCCTGTCGCGAAATTTCTACCTGACGCTGATGCTTCATAATTCCTTTGCGGCGGTAGGCTTTACGCAAGAACAATACGCCACGTACCCGCCCCATCGCGATGTCGATCCGGCGACTTACCTGGCACCGCAAGAATTATGGCCGCTGCTGGTGTCGTTCATTGTCCCCTTTCTGGCCTTACATGCTTTGGAGTACTGGGGCTTTGGCCGCAACGGCGAGCAAGTTTCCGGCGGCAAGTAGGGGGCTGGGTGAGAAATCGTCACGGCGTCGTTTCGCCATTCACCGTCACGACGTCCACTTTTGCCCAGTAGCCAAATTCCCAGGCCCAGTCGTTGGCCCGGTTCTCGACTTCCAGCTTTACGGTCTGGCCGGCCAGCGGTGTCAGATCGACGCGGATCTCGGCCCAGCCATCGCGGGTGGTCTTGGCCCCAATAATCGACTCGTGTAGCGTCTTGCCGTTAGCGCGAACCACCAACTGCCAGTCGCCGCGGTGATCGTGCGAGGCCTGCACCACCAATTCGGTCTGGCCGCCCGCCGGTATCTCCACCTGGCGATGCAGCACAGCCGGCGTTTTTTGATTAACCGGGTGCGTGCGCACGACCCCCTCGCGGCCAAAATGTTTGGCCACCAGTCCCACGCCGCGCTCGCCCGACGCTTCAATGCGAAAGCCCGGGGCGACTTCACCCAGAATCTCGTTGAACGCCGCGGAGTCCAACGTCTCGCGGGGGAGCAGTTCGCGCAGGCCCGGCAGTTGCCGCGCGGCGGGGTCGGTTGGTGGTTTGTCCAGCGTGATGTAAGCAAATAGGTCGGCCAGTTCCTCCGGCTTAAGCTGCTTTTCGACCCCTTCGGGCATCATCGACAACTTGCTGATCTCGAACTCGTCGATGTCGCCGCGAGGGACGGTCTCCAACTTTCCCCCTTGCAGCTTCAGCACCACCCGTTCGTCGCTCTCTTCCACCAACAACCCCAGCAGCACGCGGCCGTCGTTGGTGACCAGCGTGCGGGCCTGGTACGCGGCCCCAATCACCAGGCTTGGGTCGAAGACGTTGGAAAGCAGTTGCGCGTAAGAACTGCGGCCGTTAAGTGTGATGTCTGGGCCTACCTCTTGCCCTTCCCCGTACATCTTGTGGCATTGGCCGCAGACCTTTTTGAACACCGCCTGCCCGGCGTGCGGGTTGCCAGGATTAGCCCGCAGAAAAGTTCTCATGCGGGCGATGACCTCCTCGCGTTGCGGGTTGCGGTCCTCGCGCAACGTGCCCCACACGGCTTGCACCGCCGCGGCCAGTTCCTCGTCGCCGCCGGCCAACAGCTTGCGGACCTGGTTGACGTTCAGGGCATCGGCGGGAATTTGCTTGTCGCCAATCGCCGCTAATAGCCGTTTGGACCAGGTAGCCCGCTGCGTCAGCAGTTCAATCGCCTTGGGCTGCAAGTCGCCCGCCAATTTGGGATAGGCCGATGCCACGATATCGGCCACGCGGGGATCCTCCAACCGCCCCAGCGCAGCCAACAGCAATGCCGGCCACTGCACGCTAGGGGGTTGCGGGTCGGTCAGTGCCGGTTCGACCGAGTCGAGCAGTTTGATATCGGCCGCGGCGACCAATGCCTCGAGCGCCGCCAAACGCAGCGGTTCGGGTTGCTCGCGATTGGCAAAGGTTGCCCGCACGGCGGCCAGGCCCGCAGGGTCTTTCCAAGTGGTCAGCAGCAACGCGGCATCGAGCTGCAAGGGATGGCTGGGGTCTGCCAACAACACTTGTAGCAGACGTGGGCTCATCCGCTGTTGCAGCGCAGCGAGTTGCTCACCGGCGATTTCCCGCGTTTGCGTCTTGCGGGCCAGCGCCCCCAAAAATAGCCGCGCAGCGCTGGTATCGGGCGCGGTTCCGCCAGCCACCAGGTCGTACAGCCGTTCCGCCTGCTCGGCGTCGAACTGCTTGCGGGCAATCACGCGCTCGATCAAGCGGGGCATGATGGCCGTCACCCCTGGCACTTTCGGCGGGTCCATGTCGCGAAGGAGGGCCACGAACCGGTCGCTGTCTTCCTCCAGCAGCGGATGGACGTTTTGCCAGACTATATGGGGAATCAGTTTGTCTTCGCCGGAAGTCTCCAATACGTCGGCCAGTAGATCGACCGCATCCAGCCCGTCAATCTTGCGTGCCGCGATGGCGACTTGCAGGCGGACATCGGCCGATGGATCGCCGGCCAGTTCCTCAACTCGCCGACAGACCGGCGCCGGCACGTTACGCATGTTGCCCGCCGCGCGCACACCCCAAGCGCGAAAGCCCGGATCGTCATGCGACATTAGCTTGAGCAACATCGCCACGTCCAATGTGCCGCCACCGGTCATCGCCCATAGCCCGTGCATTCGCGCCTTCCGCAACGCATTGCCGTCGGCGATTAATTTCTTCAGCATTCCCGCCGCGGGACCGCTTGAATCCGCGGCCACGCGCTCCGTCAGCAGGCGCTGCGCCATGTCGCGGTCGTAGACGTTGGCACTTCCCAGCAGCTTCAACAACTCGGCATCGCTCGATTTTGACAGATCAAAGCCAGTCCGCCGCGGCACGTCTTTGTAGCATACGCGATAGAGCCGCCCGCGAAGCCGGTCGATCCCCTCTGGGTCGCGGCCGGCGTCTTGATAACAGTGGTAGCGGTCGTACCAATCCAGCACGTACAGGCAGCCATCCGGGCCGGTCTTTTGCACCACGGGCATGAACCAGGCATCATTGGCGGTTAAAAAATCATCCGCCGGTTTGGCGAAATAGGTCGATCCGTCGCGTTCCAGCACGTCCACGTTAATACAGCCGCCGTGGATGTTGCCCATGTAGAGCCGCTCGCGGTACTCGGCGGGGTAGGCGTTGCTATCGAAAAAAGTGATGCCGCAGTAGGCCGCCTTTTGGTGCTTGTGCTTGACGATCGACTCGATCTTCCACGTATGCGGCGGGTAAGGGCCGCCTTGACGGTGGTAGTATCCGCTTTCGGTGATGTGCCACAGATGATCGATCACACAGGCGCTGAAAAACGCACTCCCCTCGTTGTCGAACGCTACACCCCAAGGGTTGCTGGTCCCCTCGGCGAAGACTTCAAAATCCCGCGTCCGCGGATGAATACGAAACAATGCACAGGTGAACTCATGCGTCTGGCCGCGGTATTCGATCTTGCTAGGGTTGAAAACGCCGTTGATGCCGTACAGCCAGCCGTCTGGTCCCCAGGTAAGAGAATTGGGTAGTTCGTGGGTGTCGGCCCGGCCAAACCCGGTGACCACTACCTCCTGCTTGTCGGCCCGGCCGTCGCCGTCGGTGTCTTGCAAGAACAGCAGATCGGGCGAGTTGGCCACCCAAACCCCGCCATGCCCCACGGCAATGCCCGACGGAATATTCAGCCCCTCGGCGAAAATCGTGAACTTGTCGGCCGCGCCGTCGCCATCGGTATCTTCCATGATCTTGATGCGGTCCCGCCCTGGTCCCGCCGAATGTCGGGGGTACTCTAAGCTTTCCGTCACCCACACCCGGCCGCGTTCGTCAAACGTCATGGCTACCGGGTTGACCAGATCAGGCTCGCTGGCCACCAGTTCCACGGCGAATCCCTCTGGCACGGCCATCTTGGCCACGGCTTCTTGGGGTGAAAGTGGCGGTCCCGGCGGCTTATCTTGCGCGTGGGGAATTGGTTCTCTCTTGGCCGGCGCTGGATCGGCGGCAAAGAGCGAGGTTTCAAGGCCTGGCAGCCAGCCGCCACACAGCGCCAACACAGCCAGGCTCCACGTTAGCCGACGGCAAGAGAACACAAGAATCGACAGCATGGGTTGCTCGATGAGGAAAAGAGTCTCGCTTCATTCGATGGTAAAAGGCAGGCTATCGTCCAAGTCCTGGCGGTCTTTCTCGGACATGCCGTCGCGCAACACGCGAATGGTGTACCCGCCCACCAGCACGTTTCCCTCGACATACATCCAGTCCGAGATTTCATCGCGGGCCACACTGACTGGATCGCCCAGAGCGACATCTTCGACAAACTCCGGATCGTTGGCGATATTGCCGTGGAACTTCTTGCCATCGAATCGCACTTCCGACAACCAGAAGTGCTCCACCTTCTCTTTGCCTTGAATGGGCATTTTGACCGAAAAGCTTTCTTGGTCTTGGCCCGGCTTCCTGAGGGCTTTGATGAAGTCACCCACTGTCTTGCGCGCTTGGGCAATGGCCTCGTTCATCTTGGCGTTGTCTTGTTCGACATCGATGGTGCCGCCAATATCTAGCCCAGGTTCGTCATCGTCGGCCCGTTCGAAATGTGCCAGGCTATGGCTGCTTCCCTCGGACGAGTCAAATTCCGTCGGGCGTTCGTCACCGACCTCCGCCTGGCACATTTGCAACCCGTCGCCGGCAATCCGCACGATGCTCTGCTGGACTTTGCCCTTGTCCTTGCCCGATTTGATCCGTTGGTCCAGGGTGGCCGGCGAACTGGCGGCATTCAGTTTAACTTTGCCGCGTTCAACTTCTTGGCCGCCAATGTATGTAACGAACGTGCCGCCCTTCACCTCCAACAAAATTTGAGCCTTCTTGATAACCTCGGCCGGCGCATCTTTTCCTCCCCGGCGCAGCGAGACCATCAGCCAACGGCCTTGCAAATCGTCCAGTTGCAGTTTCTCAGCATCTTCCGCCCATGCCAACTGCCCACACAGCAAAAGACTCAAAACGCCCATTGCTAATCGCATGTTTGCACCTTGATGTTGATTGCCATTTTATGTCGGTCCGAGGACCCATGCGGCTACCGCTTGTAAGCGATAATCGTAGTCCGCCGGAAATCACCTCGCAATCATTGCCCCAGTTGCCAGGCGCTTGCGCCGTTCTGCCGCGGCCCGTTTCTTGTTATCTTCAAGAAGCATTGCCAGTTGCCTTAGGAGATGTACCGCCATGCCCGCCACCGCCGCCAGCCCCGCCCAACATGATCTGGTCTTGGAATGCCAAGGCGTGGAACAGGCCTTCGGATCGAAGCGGGTGCTATGCGATGTGAACCTGAAGATCGCCCGCGGGCAGATCGTGGCCCTGGTAGGGCCCAGCGGCTGCGGCAAATCGACCTTGTTGCGGGCCATTCTGGGGACGCATCCGCCTCAAGCGGGGGAGATCACGATGAATGGCGAGCGCGTGGTGGGGCCCGGCCGCAAGCGGGGGATTGTCTACCAGCGGTACTCGCTGTTTCCGTTTCTCACGGCCCAAAAAAACGTGGCCTTCGGGCTGATGTTGGACCAGACCAATTTGTGGCAGCGCTGTTTCACATTTTGGAAGTGGCTCAAACTGCGGCAGCGGCACCTGGAGGAATCGACCGCGCTGCTCGACCGGCTGAAACTGGGACCGGCCGTGCATCAGTACCCCACCGAGATGTCGGGTGGAATGTGCCAGCGCGTGGCGATTGCCCAGGCCCTGGTGATGAAGCCCGACGTGCTGCTGCTGGACGAACCGTTTGGCGCGCTCGACGAAGCCACCCGCGAGGAAATGCAGCAGACCCTGCTGGACCTGTACCAAGAAAACCTGAAAGCCCGGCAAGCAGGCCTGCCTGCACCGTACACCATTTTGATCGTGACACACGAATTGAACGAGGCGATCTACGTGGCCGACCGAGTGATTGGCCTGTCGCAATACTGGGACTGGCAAGGGGAAGGGCTGCCCGCCTCGCCCGGTGCCACGGTCGTCTACGACGCCGTCTCGCCGGTCTTCAACCGCTGCTCCGAGCAAGAAGCCGCCGCCTACGCCCGCCAGCGCGAGGAACTCCGCTCCGCCGTCTTTGATCCGGCGGTCCCCACCCGGCGCGGCGAGTTCGTCCGCTTCTGGAAAGAAGTCGAGGAGGGCCGCGGCGTGGGGGTGATGCAGCGGTAGGGAAGGGAGCCATGCCCCAACATAGCCGCCAGCTTCTGCCGCGCCGGCTTGACCCGCACTCGATTTGCCGACCTTGCTTACAGCAGACCTCGCAGGCCAGGCCGGTTAGCCGCGACGCGGCAGCGGAGCGCCATTGGCTTTCATGCGGTCGACCGCTTACAAAGGGAAGACAGTATCGTGGTGCCAGCGCTCCGCTAGTGTGTTGCGGCTAAACTTCGCCGAGCAAGTGCACGCCAATGCCTGCTACTTCAAGCCAATCTCCACGATCAGCGGATGATTGCTCAAGGTCAGCGATAGCTTGTCAATTCCCTTGAGTGTTTCAACCGGTGTTGTGCCTGCGGTGGGATCGTAAACAATCGCCGACTTGAGCGGATGGTCGAATTGGATATCGGCCTGGTCCGTTCCCGACAGGCGTTCATTCCACACGATGAGCCAGAAGGTGCCGTCGCTTTTCTGAAGCAGCATTTCGTGCATCGTGACGGGCGGCTTGGCGATCGTATATTTCAGCCTGCCCGGCTCCGCGAATGTTCCTTCGTCCGCCAGAATCGTAGTGAGGTTATGCAGATACACGGCCGCCAGGCGAGGTTTGTAGTCGGCCTTGAAAAGTCCAAACGTCTGATTGCCTCCCTCGTCCGTGCGGTCGCGCAGCAGGTAGACCGACGTATGCTTCCAGCCCCTTTTGAACTGGTCGAGATACAGGCTGAGAATGTTCAAGGCCTGAATCCCCTCCGTGATTTCTCCGCCAATCGTGCAGCCGGTTTCCGTCGTCACCCGCGGCAGGCTTAACAGTTCAAGGGCTGAGTTTCCTCGAAACTTCTTGGCCCAGGTAAGGCCATAGTTGCCGTACAGCCCGTCGATCTTGCAGGCCGATGTCGGATCGGCCGCGTTCCAGGTCTTGTTGTCTTCCAGGCCGGCCGAATTGGGATGGTAGACGTAGTTGTGGACGTTGGCATAGTCGGCATAGGCCGTGCCCGCGGGCATTTTTGTGCCGGCGTCGCCGGGAATCTTCAAGAACTGCAGCCCCATATTGTCGGACTGGGCGCCCCCTTCGCTGAGCGACCAGACGGGATATTTCCTCAAAACGGGGTCGCTCTTGACGGCCTGGTACAAGTCTCGTTGGAGCTTGGCGACGGCCGACCACGAGGGAGCTTTGCCGCCCCCTGCCTCGCCTTGGTAGGTCACGCCCCAGTTGTTGGGCTCGTTATTGCCTTCAAACGCCAGCAGGGCGTCGTGTCTGGCAAGTTCTTGCGACGTGGAAATGAGTTTTTCCAGGTCGCTGCCGCCGCTGACCAATCCCCAACTGAATTTGGCCCCGGTTCGCCGGTGCAATTCCAAATAGGTCTCCAGGGTGGTCGGTCCCTGCTCGGTTAGCCCTTCGATTCCGCCGCGAATCCATTGAAATCCGCAGTAATTGACCATCTCAACCGTCTTGGGCAGCGGCTGGCCGCGGTCGGGGAAGGTCGTTACGATGCCCAGGCTGCCGAGAAACTCCGCGGCGGGGATGGCCTTCGTCGTCGCGGCCGGAGGAAAGTCCAGCGTGATCTTGTTGAAGGCCTGCTCGTCAAAGTTCTTGGTTCCCAACAGCACCAGTTGGCTAAAGGAAGACGTCGCGGCATCGTGAAAGAAAACGGCTCCGCCAGTCCCGTGATTCCAACCTGGGCTGCTGAGCATCCAATTGCCACTGGCGTCGCGGGTAACGTTCAACCGGTTCAGCCCGCCGCCGTCGCGAATGGCTGCTTGCGTTGCGTCGATCTCCTCGGACGCCCAGTTCTTCTGGTCTGGCGGCGTGCCGCCGGCGACTTTGGCCCACTGCACCGCCCAGTTCGCTTTCACCCGATGGACCAGAAAGACATATCCATCGTCTTTGTCGTTCAACAGCATGCAAGAGATGGAATCCGATCCTTGAGCCGCATCTCCCCAGCCCCAGCCGTAATCCAGCGACAGTCTCAACGAATGGGGATCGCTGATTTCATCGAACGAATGTCGCAGCATCCCCGCGGGCTTGTTCGCCGCGAAGCGGGCCAGCAAGCCAGGGTTTTTCGCGGCGTCTTTCGGATATTCAAACACGTCCCAGTCGCCTTGGGCCTTCCATCCCAAGGCGGCGAAATCCCCTTTGGAAAAATCCGAGTTGATGACGGTTTGCGTCTGGCCTGCCGACGAAATTGAGAGCGTCAGCAGTAGGGCCAACAGGAATGCGCATTTTAACGCAACTGGCATGAGGATCCCTCGGGAAGATGCTGGTAATCAGGCTGGATTCTTTCACCGACTGGTGAGATTTTACTTGAGGCGGCGCACTGACGCGAACCTGGCACCAAGAAAACAAGGAAGAGTCTGAAATGCGTAAGACCGCGTAGGTAAAATGCTTTTTGTCGGCCGCTTTTTGGCGGATGATTGAACCGTTATTAACATCGGAAGTCGAAGATGGGTTAGACTAAATGATCGTTGGTTCATGTGCGGCAGCAGCATCGCGTTCGGTCCTCGGAAGTTTGGCAGTGCCTCATTGATCGGGCCAACCGCGAATCCAATTGTTTCTTGGCGATCCCATGTGAGGTCAAACTGGTGAACATGCCCTTCAACTTGCGCCGACGAGAAATCTTGCTCGCCTCCGGGCTGGGCGTGCTAGGGTTGCCTCTGAGGAAGTTACTGGCCCAAGATGCAGAGTCTACGATGCAACCGCTCGCTAAATCGGTGATTTTTTATCACCACTATGGAGCGCCGAGCCATATCGACACGTTCGACCCCAAGCCTAAGGCACCCGCCGAAGTCCGCGGCGAATTCGCCGCCATCGAGTCGTCCGCTCCAGGCTTTCACGTCACGGAGATCATGCCTCGGATTGCCAAAATCTGCCATCGACTAGCGGTCGTTCGCACCATGAGCCACCGGACAGCGAACCACAATCCTGGTGTCTACCTGGCCATAACCGGCCGACCCGGAGCCCTGGATCAGGTGCAGGTCGGCGCTGCCAGTGATGACTGGCCGAACTACGGAGCTGTGATCGACCGTTTTTCGCCGGGTCAGGGAGTTATGCCCACGGCCGTGCAATTGCCACATTACGCTTTTGATCAGGTGTATCGTTGTCCCGGCCAGACGGCCGGGTTGTTGGGGAGCGCCCACGACCCGCTGATCGTCGCCCGCGACCCCAATCAGGCTGACTTTCACGTCGATGAATTGGACTTGCGTATCTCGGCGGATCAACTGGCAAACCGCAAGTTGCTTCTGGCCGACTTCGACCGGCGGAGGACGGCCTTTGATCAGCCAATGGCGAATAGCGCGTGGGATGACCTGCGGGAGCGCAGCTACACGCTCCTCACATCGCCTCGGGCACAACAAGCATTTGACTTAGCGCGCGAGCCCGAAGTACTGCGGGACCGTTACGGCAGGACGAAGTCGGGTCAGTCCTTGTTACTGGCTCGGCGATTGGTCGAGGCCGGCGTGCGGTTCGTCACGGTTTTTAGCGGATCGAACCCCGGCGACGGCTGGGACACTCACGTCGATAACTTCAACCGCTTGAAGAAAAACCTGATGCCGACCGAGGATCAAGCTTTCTCCGCCTTGATTGAAGATCTCGATGCGCGCGGCATGCTGGATGAAACTTTGGTCGTCTGGTCCGGTGAGTTTGGCCGCAAGCCGCATATCGGGCGTCCCAATCCCGCCGTGAACAACATCGGCCCGGGCGGACGCGACCACTGGCCCGCCTGCTACAGCCTGGTATTGGCGGGTGGCGGCGTACGGCAGGGTTACGTGTATAGTCAAAGCGACAACATTGGCGAGTATCCCAAAGGCTCGCCGCATTCCCCCGGCGACTTGGCGGCTACCATCTTTTGGGCCATGGGCCTCAACCCGCGAACGCTGATGCACGACCGCCTGGGGCGAGAACTGCCAGTGGCCGATGGCAATCCCATCACGGGTGTATTCTCGTAGCGGGCCTGGCTGCGCGGACGGTCAGCTTTGCCATGTGCCAGGGACACGGGATTATTTCCCGCGACGTCCCCGACCGTCAAATCGGAGAGGCGCGGCATCGGTGTGCGTCCCTACGCAACCCTTCGAGGGTGAAGAACTCGGCTGCTCTGTAAGCATGCGCCCATGGGATGCTCTTCGATTTCCCGCTCCAGTTGATGCATCCGCGGGCCGAGAATGTCGGCAAATTCTTGCTGGATGTACTCGACCATTTTGGTACGGAAGGGAACGCCGTCGCGGGCGAACAGCGGATCGAACTCGGCAGTGGGAATAATCATTTCGGCAACTTGTGGGCAAGAATTAGGCTAAGATGACATCCGTACTATGTGGGGTCGGATATCCGAGGAGCCCAACATGACCCAACTTGCCGCCAAGCGTCCCACTGGCCGGCTGACGGTGTTGGCCGTGCGGCTCGGTCAAAGCCTGTTTGCCATTCCCATCGCGGCGGTCGAGGAAGTCTTGCCGGCATTGCCGGTTGAAGCGGTTCCCCAATGCCCCCGTTTTGTCCGGGGGGTCGTGTTTGTGCGGGGCCATTTAATCCCCGTTCTGGATGCGGCCGAGCGGTTGGGACTGGTAGAGCACCAGCGTTCCGACGATCCGCATATCGTTTGCCTGCGACATGAAGACCGATTGGTGGGCGTTGAATTTGATGAAGCCTTGGATCTACTGGAAATTGGCGCGGACGAATTGCTGGCAGCCGACCAACTCGGTGCGGCGGCGGGGTTTTTGCGCGGATTGATTGAACACGACGGGTTGGTCGTCCGTTTGCTCGATCCCGAAGCTTTGATCGCCAACGACGAGGCAGTGTCATTACGGCAATTGCCGACAACCCGTGCTCGCGAGGAAATGGCCGAGCCGCATGTCGCCAAGGAGCCTTAGATTCCTCTCCCCTTGGGTAAGCCTGGTCTCGACCGCCGTGCGGTGATGCTCTTATGGAAACTTGTGCCACGAACACGCTTCCGTTGGACGCAGACACCTGGGACCAATTGCGGCAACTGGCCGAGGCCGAGACCGGGATGGATTTGTCCGGCTCGCGCATGACGCGGCTGCGAGAGGCCTTGAAAAAGATCGTGCCAGCAACAACGAATAGGACCGATTTGCGGCAGTCGCTGGCCCGGACCGACGCCCGCGCCCGGCTGCTGGAACGGCTGACGGGCCAGTTGACCATTGGCGAATCGTTCTTTTTCCGCAATGACCACCACTTCGCGGCACTGCGCGAACAGGTTGTTCCAGAGATTCTGCGCGACAATGCCCAGCAGCGGCAGATCCGCATGTGGGCGGCGGGTTGCGCGGGTGGGGAGGAACCTTACTCGCTGGCCATCTTGCTCGACATGATCCTTGGCAAGCAGCAAGATTGGCGGATTTCCATACTCGCCACCGACCTGAACCCGGAATTCCTCGAACGGGCCCGCGGCGGCGTATTCCGTCCCTGGTCGTTTCGGCAGACCGATATTCACCACAACGCCAACTACTTCACCCGCCAGGGAGATGCCTATCACCTGGTGCCGCGCGTCAAGGATTGGGTGCGGTTCGCGTATTTGAATCTCGTCAAGGATGTCTACCCATCGCCGCTGACCGGTACGATGGGGTTGGATTTGATCCTGTTTCGCAATGTGGCGATCTATCTCAAGCCAGAAGTCACGCGGGCGATCATCCAGCGGTTTTGCCAGGCTTTGCGGCCGGGAGGTTGGCTGTTGCTGGGCGAGGCCGAGGTTGGCCAGATTCCCACCGAAGGATTTGCCACACGGCGATTCGGCCAGGCGACCTTGCATCAAAAGCTGGCAGACAGCCGAGCCTTTTCGCAAGCTCCCTTGCTCTCCGCGTTGCCAGTCTTGGCGACGGTTGAGGCCACGCCAGCCGTTTCGGTGCCAGGCGTACCCACCTTGCCCGATTGGGTTCCCTTGCCAGCGCGACGGGCCAATCCGTTGACCGTCAGTCCGCCATCCGGCCGGTGGCCACCTGCCGCCGGCGGGGCGGCGATCGGCCAGACATCAGTCTGGCAGCAGATTGAACGCTGTCTGGCCCAACGCGATTTCGCCAATGCAGAGAGGTCTATCGACCGGTTGCCGAACAAGCCCGATCGCGCCAGCCTGCGCCTAAGATATGTGCGGGCGCTGATGTCCACGGCGGACATCATCCACGCCCGGCGGGCACTGGAAACCTGCCTTGCGGAGGAGCCGTTGTCGATCGAAGCTCAGCTTTTGAAGGCCAGTCTGTCGGAAGAAGCAGGGGAACTTAGCGTGGCGGAACAGGCCTGCCGGCGAGCCTTGTATATCGACCGTCACTGCCTGCTGGCGCACTTTCATTTGGCCTTGGTCCAACAGCAAACAGGAGACAGCGCAGGAGCGGCACGCAGCCTGCGGACGGCTTTGGCTCTGGTGCAAGGCAAGAACCCGCACGAACCGGTCGCATTCGGTGAAGGGGTCTGTTATGGTAGGTTGCGCGAAATGATTTCACTTCTCATGGTTGATTCTTAACACCTCGCGGCGCTTTCCACATTCGGCACGCATGATGTGCCCATGCGCAACGAGCCAGACTTGATAATGCGGATTTTCCGATGGCCAGCAGCCACGAAGGGCCGGTTTGGGAGCGGCTACGCGCCCGCCTGAACGAGCTGTCCGTTCCCCAGACGCGCCAGCACGACCCCACGGTATTAGCTGAAAGGCTGAAAGCCCGGGCACAAGTCTTGCGCGGCCGCGTGGGATCGGCGGCGCGCGGCGGAATGCCGTTGATCTTCCTGGCGTTCCATAAAGGGGGCGAGCGATACGGTATTCCCATCGATGACGTTCTAGAGGTGCAAATTCTCGAACAGTTCACGCCGATACCTGGCACGCCGCCGTTTATCCCAGGGGTTGTCCATTGGCGCGGAGCGATTCTGGCACTGCTGGACCTGGGTAAACTCTTCGGCATCGGCGAGACCGGTATCGCCGACACCCATGCCTTCATCATTGTAGAAGCCGGCCAGCGGCGGATTGCGCTGATCACCGGCGAGGTTGACGAGATTCTCAGCGTCCCGCGAGATGAGGTGCATCCCCCTCCTGCCTTGCTTGGCGGACTGCCGCCGGAGTGGGTCTTGGGGGTGCATGACGAGAACCGGATGATTCTGAGATTGAATTCGATTCTGCGAGATCCACGGCTGGAGGATTGGAAAGCCTGAACCCTTTGTACCTAGAGCGAAAAGACCACAACATTCCGAGGAAGACAAGCGATGGCCACCAGACTCTCCACGGTGAAAAAGGTCGGATTGGGCTTTGCCCTCTTAACGCTTCTCCTCGCCACGGCGGTCCTGCTGACACTGTGGCAAGTCGCCCGGATGCAAACGGCCACGGATCAACTTGTGAATCAGTCCGCCCCCATGGCCGAGGCCAGCCTCAGGATCATTAACGGCGTTAACTATTCTGTCTCGCAATCCCGCGGTTGGGTGTTGCTGAAGGACGAGCAGTTCAAGACCGCACGCGCGGAGGCCTGGTCGGTTTGGATCGAACCATCCCTGTCTGTCTTGACGAGCCTAGTGGAAAAGTCCAACGATACAATGCAACGGGAGCAGTTGAAGTCCGTCACGGCCGGGTTGTCGGAGATCAAGAAACTCCAACAGCAAATTGAAGATATCTCCAACACCGACAAGAATCTTCCTTCGTACGAACTCCTCAAGACGCAAACATCGCCCTGTGCCGATGATATTCTGGCAGCTTTGGATGCCATGCTGGACGAAGAGAGCAAGCTAGAGGCCGACGCGCCCCGAAAGAAGCTGCTATATGATTTGGCTGTTTTTCGGGGTGGGTTCTCGAAGTCCGCGACTTCGCTGGGCGAGTATGTCCATTCCGGCAGCGAACCAGACCGCCAGCAGCACCAGCGGCATTTGCAGGCTATGGTACAAGCCTTCGATCAGATTGAGGCTTCGGCCGACCTGTTCCTGGGGGGCCAGTCGAAGCAGTGGGACAAACTCAAGAGCCGCCGTGCGGACTTCGAACTGTCGGCCAGCAAGGTGATCGAATTGCGGCAGTCCGATAAATGGAACGTAGCCTTGGCCATTTTGCGGGACAATGCCTCGCCACGGACCTCTCAGATTCGCGACACGCTCGAGAAATTGATCACTGACCTTCAACCCAAGAACGACGCCAGTCGAGCCGGTTTGGTCAGCATGACGGCTTTTCTCACATCGTTGGAGTGGAGCTTGTTGATCATCGGAGTCATTTTCAGCGCGGGGCTGGCCACAATTATTATCCGGAACGTGAACAACTCGATTACGTCGGTCTTGGGCTCGGTGCAGGAAGTTGGCACGTCGTCCGCGGAGATATCGTCCGGTTCGCAGCAGCAGGTCGCCAGCCTGAACCAGACGGCCGCATCGCTCAACGAGATTACCGCCACCGCCGAGGAGTTCAAAGCCACCATGCAAGAATTCGCCGACCGCGCCCGGGCCGTGCAAGAGGCCGCCGTGGAGACCGCGCAACGGTCCACCGAGGGGCGGTCGCTGGCGCAACAGTCGGCCGCCCGCATCGAACAGGTGCGTATGAATTCGCAAGCGGCGGGGGATAGCGTGCTGAACTTGGCCGAACAGATGCAGCGAATTGGCGAGATCACGGCGACCGTCAACGAGATTGCCGAACAGACCAAACTGTTGGCGCTGAACGCGTCGATTGAAGCAGCCCGGGCCGGCGAGGAAGGGCGTGGTTTCGCGGTCGTGGCGACCCAGGTCCGCGAGCTCGCCAACCAATCGAAGGATGCCGCCGGCCGGATCGAGTCGCTCATCGGCAGCACGCAAAAGTCAATGCAGGACGTAGTGGTCAAAATAGAAGAAGGCGGCCGGTTGGCCGACCAATCGACCGAGATCGTCCGCAACATGACCGACTCCTTCGAGAAAATCGCCGGTGCCATCACTCAGACCACCGATGCCATGTCCCAGATCACCACCGGTGCCAGGCAGCAAGAGGCAGGCATAGCCGAACTTGTCAGCAGTATTACCGAGATTGACAGCGCCTCGAAAGAGTCGTTGGCCGCATCCGAGCAAACTTTGCGCGCCATCGTCTCCATCGACAACCAGATCAAACGCCTCAACGACACCATGGCAGCGTTTTGATCGAACGAAGCCAGTGGTTTATTTTTCGCGCATCATGCGGCCGAAACTAAGAGATCTCAATAGACAAACAAATCGCGACCCATGTCCACGTCCGACCCGCTATTCGATATTTTCCGCGAAGAGGCCCGCGAGCATTTGGGGGCTTTGGAACGGGGATTTCTCGATCTCGAAGTCGCCGAGGCCGACACGCGCCGCAAACTGGTCGATAACCTGTTTCGGCACGCCCACAGCCTGAAAGGGGACGCCAAGGCGGTGGGCCTGCCGGCACTTCAGCAAACGTCGCAGGTTTTGGAAGACGTGCTGGAGGGCCTGCGCGCCGCGCCGGAAGAGATCAATCGGGAACGCATCGACCAGGGCCTTTCACAACTCGACCTCGTTCGTCAGGCCTTCGAGACTTGGCAACAAGAGTCAGAAATGGGCGACGAACCAGTCGCCGATTTGGCCGCCGCCGCTCCGCCCGATACATCGCCAGTAGAAACGCCCACGGCAGCCGTGGTGGCCACGGCGCCAATCGCTGCCCCGGCAGCCCCTTCCAGGTCGCCGCCCTCTGTTGTCATATCTCCACCCAATTTCAAGCCTCCGCCGGCGGCCAGCGAGAACGCCTCAACGGCTTCCGGGCAGCGCGACGAAAACTTCACGGTTCGCGTCCCTTCGGAGCGACTCGATCGGATGCTCAACCTGGCGGGCGAGGTTCGCGTCTCACATCGCAATGCGGCCGGCATTCAAGACCGGCTGGCTTCTTTGTTTGAGTCTTTGGATCAACTTCCCCTGGGAAGCAGGCGTAAAGAGGCGGCATCCGATCGCGAGTTGCAGCAATTGCGGGGGGAGCTAGCCAGTTGGAAGACGCAAATGACCGACCAGTTGCGACACGTCGAAAGCGAACTGCGCAAAAAGTCGGGGCGGGAGGAGTTGCTAGTGGAATCGCTGGAGGCCGACATCCGGCAGGCCCGCCTGTTGCCGCTGGTCATGCTGGCCGATTCACTGCGGCGGTCGATCCGCGATCTGGCGCAATCGCTCGGCAAGTCGATCCGCTACGAAGTCGACGTTGGCAAGATCATGCTCGACAAGGCGGTTATCGAGGCCTTGCGAGACCCGTTGCTGCATTTGATCCGTAACGCGGCCGATCACGGGTTGGAAACGCCCGATGCGCGTACGGCCGCCGGCAAGCCGCCAGAAGGCCGCATTCGCCTGGAGGCCTCGCGCCGCGGGGAGTTGGTGGCCATCGAAATTTCCGACGACGGACGAGGAATCGACTACGACAAAATCCGTGAACGCCTCCGCCAACGCGGTGAAATCGAAGTGGCCGCTCTGCTGCAGCTTACCCCTCGCGAGCTCGCTCAGTACCTGTTTCAGCCCGGCTTTAGTACCGCCGAAGCTGGCGAAGTCTCGGGCCGCGGCGTGGGGTTAGACGTCGTGCAAACCGAGGTTCAGCGGCTGCATGGCACCCTGGAACTGGCCGATGGCGCGGCCGCCTCCAGGCGTGGCCCACTAGCGGCGACGCCTGACGATCTGGCGGCGAAGAGTTCGGGGACCACCTTCGTGATCACGGTGCCCGTGACTATTTCGACTGTGCGCATCCTGACGGTCTTGGCCGGCGGCCAGTACTACGGAATTCCGACCTCGTCCATCATCCGCACGGGTAGCGCGGCGGTACATTCCTTGCACGAGTTGGAAGGCAGCCTGGTTCTTTCGGTCGAGGGGCGGCCAGTGCGCTGGGTTCCCCTGTGCGACATCTTAGGTACCACGGGAACCGGTATCGGAGACGGCGCGGCGCGGCCCTACTTGCTGGTGGGCCACGCTGGCCGACAAGCCGCCGTGGTCGTGGACGACCTGGAAGACGAGTCCGAGGTGCTGCTGAAGCCTCTGGGGTTTCCCTTGAACGGCTTGCCGGGCGTTGTCGGGGGTGCCATTCGTCCCGACGGGGCCGTGCAAGTGGTGCTGGATATCGCACACCTCGCTTTTGGCCAACAACTACGCACGCAGCGCCCCACGCGGCAACCGCGGGCCAGCGGACGGATCATGATCGTGGATGATTCTCCCACGACGCGGACCATGCTCCGCAATTTCTTCACGGCGGCGGGCTACATGGTGCGAACCGCCTGCGACGGCGTCGATGCGCTAGAACGCTTGAAGAGCCAGCTCGTGGACCTTGTGATCAGCGATGTGGAGATGCCCCGCATGAACGGCCTCGACCTGACCCGGCAGATCAAGGCCAGACTGTCGCTGCCGGTCATTCTGGTGACGGGTAAGGAGAAAGAAGAGCATCGCCGCGAAGGGCTGGAGGCCGGGGCCGATGCCTACGTGGTCAAGTCCTCGTTTGAAGGGGACGGCCTGCTGGAAGTCGTGAAGCAATTTGTTTGAAAAGCGCCTACATGGTTCATTCACTCTACGAACCGTTGCCGAGCACCAGCATGATTCGCGTCTTGATTGTCGAGGATTCCGTGACACAGCGCGAGATTTTCAAGCGGCTGCTGAACGCGGATCCCGCCTTCACGGTCATGGCCGAAGCCCGCAACGGGCGCGAGGCTGTCGCCAAGGTGCTAGAGCATCCGCCCGACGTGATACTGATGGATATCCACATGCCGGACATGGATGGCATCGAAGCGACCCGGGAGATCATGCGGCTCTGCCCGGTACCAATTGTCATTGCCAGCGCCACGCTCAAAAAGCAAGATGTCAATCTAGCCCTGCAAGCACTGGAAGCTGGTGCCGTCTCGGTGATCTCCAAGCCGGAGGGTGCGCTTTTGTTGCACCTGGAGTCGATCGCGCCCGGCCTGCGCGACGAGTTGTTGGCCGCGTCGCGGGCCAAACTTCCCAAGGTGGCCGGCAGGGCCGCGCGCTCGGCCGCCATGAAAAAGCCGGCACCGACCGCGAGCATTCATTTGGCGGACATTATCGGTGTCTGTGCCTCCACCGGCGGCCCGCCGGTCTTGGCGCAGATCTTTTCCGCCTTACCCAAACCGGTTCCGCTGCCCGTGTTGCTAGTGCAGCATATTTCCCAAGGCTTTGAGGAAGGCTTTGCCCGCTGGCTGTCGGACGTGACGGGGCAATCCGTGCGCCTGGCGGCGGCGGGGCAAAAGCTGGAACCTGGCGTTTGGATGGCCCCCAATGGCACGCATCTCACGGTGGCCAGCACCGCACGGCTGGCCTTGGTCCCCAAAGAAGCCAAGGATATCCATGCACCCTCGGGAAATCCACTGTTCGAATCGCTCGCCAAGACGTTCCAAGCCAGGGCGCTAGGCGTACTGTTGACCGGAATGGGAGATGATGGTGCCCGCGGCCTGTTGGCCCTCAGGCAGGCGGGCGGAACGACCATCATCCAAGATGAAGCCTCTTGCATGATCTGGGGCATGCCGAAGTCGGGCAAACAGTTAGATGCTGCCATGCACGAAATGAATCCCTCTGGTATCGCTTCGGCCTTAACTCACATGCTGGCGCGCCGGACGAAAACACCATGAACAATATCCTGCTGGTCGAGGACAGCCGCACACAGGCGCACACGTTTCGCCGGCTTCTGGAAGGGGCTGGCTATACGGTGCGGCATGCGCTGACCGCCGACGAAGCCTTTGAAATCTGTCTGGAGTCGACGCCCGACCTGGTGCTGCTCGACCAGTACTTGGGCGACAAATCGGGCTTGGAGGTCTGCCGCCGGCTGAAGGAGGATGTCGCCCTGCAGGTTATTCCCATCCTGGTGCTGACGGCCAGCCAGAAAGAGCGGGACCATATCGCGGCGCTCGACTCTGGCGCCGACCGCTTCCTCTCCAAGGATGGTCCCGATGAGGAACTACTGGCGGTTGTGGGGGGACTGTTAAAGAAATCCGTTCCGGCAGACACGCAAGACCGCGGATCGGAATCGCGCGATGCCTTCCTGCGGGGCGCGCGAATTCTGGCCATTGATGACAGCCGCACCTATCTGCACGAACTCTCCCGCAAGCTGGCCACGAACGGCTTTCAGGTGACGACCGCGCTGTCAGGGCCAGAAGGATTGGCGCTGCTGGACCAAGAGTCGTTTCATATCGTGGTGATCGATGTGGTGATGCCGGAGATGAACGGCTTCGAGGTCTGCCAACGCGCCCACCAATGGGCCGACGAACATCAGCAGCAATTGGGACTGCTGATCCTTTCTGGCCAGGAAAACCGCGAAGTGCTGCTGCAATCGCTTGAGTCGGGCGCGGATGATTTTGTTAGCAAACAGCAAGACATGGACGTCATACTGGCGCATATCAATTCGCTGGTGCGGCGAGTCCGCATGATGCGGCATATCGCGGCCATCAACCAAAAATCGCATTTGCAAGACATGGCCTTGCGCGAGGCCAAATGGAACCAAGAGCAGGCGGAGGAGCGGGCCAGCGCCGCCGAGGCCCGCGCCGCTCTGGCCGACGCGCTGCAGCAATCGCAACGGGAACTGCAACTTGCCAAAGAGGCGGCCGAAGCGGCCAATCGCGCCAAAAGCGACTTTCTAGCCAATATGAGCCACGAAATTCGCACGCCCATGAATGGCATTATGGGCATGACGGAACTGCTGTTGGCCACGACAGTCACGCCGCAACAGCGCGAGTATCTCGGCATGGCGCAGCAGTCTGCCCAGGCGTTGCTGCGGTTGCTCAACGATATTCTGGACTTCTCGAAGATCGAAGCCGGCAAGATGGAACTGGAACAGGCCGATTTTGGCCTGCAGGATTGCATTGGCAAGGCGATCCGTGTGTTGAGCCTCCGTGCGGAGGAAAAGGGCCTGGAGTTGGCTTGCCGCATCGCGCCGCAAATTCCCGACAGGCTCGTCGGCGATGCGGGCCGGCTGCGGCAAGTTATCGTCAACCTGGTCGGCAATTCCTTGAAGTTCACGGAACGAGGCGAAGTGGTTGTGAACGTCGCCCCCGAGGAAATTACGGACGACAAGGTTCGCTTGCATGTGACTGTCCAGGACACCGGAATTGGAATACCTCCAGACAGGCAACAGACGGTCTTTGAGGCCTTCGCCCAGGCCGACAGTTCCACCACGCGCCGTTTCGGCGGCACCGGGCTGGGGCTGACCATTTCCGCCCGACTAATCCAGATGATGAATGGCAAGATCTGGCTGGAGAGCGATGTCGGCCGGGGGACAACCTTTCACTTCTTGTGCGAATTCGGCATTGCCGCCGAGCAGCATGTCAAGCCCAGGGCGCATCTGCACGAGCTGGAAAATATGTCAGTCTTGATTGTGGATGACAATGCCACCAACCGCCGCATTCTCGAGGAATTGTTGAAGAACTGGCACATGCGCCCGACGATCGCGCAAGACGCCGCGGCCGCGATGCGGTCGGTTGAGGAAGCTCGGCAGCGGAAGGAGCCGTTCCAACTGATGATCTCCGACTTTCACATGCCTGACTGCGATGGGATGCAGCTTGCTGAACGCCTCAAGGCAATCCCAAACCATAAGCCTTGCCCGATCTTGATTCTGTCCTCATCTACCAACAAATTTGACCCGCAGCGGCTGAAAAACGCGGGCGTGTCGCGTTTCCTGCACAAGCCGGTGCTGGCCTCGGAACTCCAAGAGGCCATTCTGGAAGAACTGGGTTTCACGGGCGAGCCGTCACCCGCGGAGCAGACCGATTTGCTGCGGTCGCCATCGATTCCCCGTAAGATTCTGCTGGCGGAAGACAGCATCATCAACCAGCGGGTGGCATTGGGCTTCTTGGGACAATGGGGCCATACCGTGGTGATCGCCAACAACGGCCAGGAAGCCGTGGAGGCCGTGCAACGCGAACCGTTCGATCTGGTGCTGATGGATGTGCAAATGCCCAAGCTCAATGGCCACGAAGCCACAAAGGCCATTCGCCTGCTGGAAGATGGAACCGGCCGGCACATCCCCATCGTGGCCATGACCGCCGAGGCCATTAAGGGAGACCGCGAATTGTGCCTGCAAGCGGGCATGGACGATTACATCTCGAAGCCCGTCCAACCTGGCGAACTGTTCGACACGATCGAACGAATGGCTGAGGGGGCTTCTTCGTCGCTTACCTCGCCGGAAATTGCGCCCGCTATTGCAGCGGCGAATATCCAAACAGATGCGCTGGCCAACCCGAAAGATGCCGTCCAGCCGCAAATGGCCGATGTTTCGACCGAGGATGTCGAGTACGACCGGCTGGACTGGGATGCCTTGCTGCACGAGTCTGAATTGAATGAGAGGACGTGGAGCGACTTGGCTGCGTTATTCTTAGACGAATCGGTCAGGCTATTGGGACAGATCGACGCGGCCTTAGCCAGTGGTGATTTCCGGCAACTCCGCCTGGCAGCACATACCTTGAAGGGTTCCGCCGCCATGTTCCATGCCGACTACCTGGCCGCCGCCTTGCACCGGATTGAGCAATGCGCCAAAGCTGGCGATCTGGCGGCGGCCAGCCAGGCCAGTCAAGGGTTGAATGCCCTGGCCAAGCGTTTCTCTGACGCTTTAGCGCCGCACGCTAAGAAGTTATAGCTGCCGAGTCTGCACATCATCTTAATTCGGAGGGCAAACAACCGTGAGTGCTTCAGCAGGTAACCAGATTCGAGTCTTGTTGATCGAGGACAATCCAATCCATGCTCGCCGCATCGAGGAACTGCTGGCGGATTCGCGCAGTCCGCGGTTCCAGATCTTCGTGGCGGGCCTGCTGAGCGACGGGCTGGCCCGTCTGCGGCAAGGGGGTATCGACCTGATTCTGTTGGACCTGGTCCTGCCCGACAGCCAGGAGCTAGAAACGTTCTTTCGCGTGCGCGCGGAAGCCCAGTCCATTCCCATCGTGATCACCACCGGGCTGGACGATATCACGCTGGCGGCCAAAGCGGTGGAACAAGGCGCGCAGGATTATCTGATCAAGACGCAGGTCCAACGGGCCTCGTTGATCCGCTCGTTGCGGTATGCGCTGGAAAGAACGCGCGTCCGCGATGCCGAGTGGGATTCGCGGATGTTCCGTCTGGCGCAGCGGCAGTTTCTCAAAGCGGCCCAGTTGCTTAGCCTGGATGACAATATCCGCCAGCGGCTGCTGTTTCCTCAACGCTCGCTGGTGGTGTCGTTTCCCTTTCGACGCGACCAATACTCCGAGGTGGAAAATGTCTTTGGCTATCGGGTGCAGCATGTGCTGACGATGGGGCCGACCAAAGGGGGCATTCGCTACCACCAAGATGTCAGCCTGGGTGAAACCTCGGCCCTGGCCATGTGGATGACCTGGAAGTGCGCCTTGATGCAGCTTCCTTTCGGCGGTGCCAAGGGAGGCGTGCGGATCGATCCGACCGGATTGACCAGCCACGAACTGCAACGGCTGACGCGGCGTTATGCGTCGGAAATCATCAGCATGATCGGGCCCGACAAGGACATACCCGCGCCCGACATGGGAACCGACGACCGCGTCATGGCCTGGATCATGGATACTTACAGCCAGCAAGTCGGTTACACGGTGCCGGCGGTTGTGACCGGCAAACCGGTGGCCCTGGGGGGCGCGCGAGGCCGCAGTGAAGCCACCAGCCGGGGATTGGCTTTCTTGATTGAAGAAGCGGCTGGGCAGCTCAAGCTCAAGCTGAAAGATTGCACGGCGGTCGTGCAGGGCTTTGGTAATGTGGGAGGCCACGCGGTTCAGTTCTTGGAACAGGCCGGCGTCAAGATCATCGGCGTCAGCGATGTGGCCACTGGCATCATTAATCCGGCGGGCCTGTCCCACCGCTCCTTGACGGAGTACGTGGCGCAACACCGCTCGCTGGCGGGTTACCCGGGCGGAGAAGCCGTGAGCAACCAGCAGTTGCTGGAGATTCCCTGCGACATTTTGGTGCCCGCCGCGCTGCAAAACCAGATCACCGCCGACAATGCCGAGCGGATCAACTGCAAGCTGCTTGCCGAGGGAGCAAACGGCCCCACCACGTTGGAGGCGGATGAAATCTTGCGCGGCAAAGGCATCTACGTTCTGCCGGACATTCTGGCCAATGCTGGCGGCGTCACGGTATCGTACTTTGAATGGGTCCAGGATACGCAGAACTACATGTGGACGCTGGAGGAAGTCAACGCCCGGCTGCGAAAGATCATCGTCGATGCCTTTCACCGCACGCGCACCCGCGCCGAGCGCGAGTCGGTCGATATGCGTACCGCCGCTCTAATGGAAGGGATCGAACGTGTCGCCCAGGCCAAGCTGGCCCGCGGCTTGTTCCCCTGAACGGCATGCTGCTGCCCGACGGGTGCTACTTTCGTCCTTTTTTCTTGGCGGCCGCTTTCCGCGAATCTTGCTTCACCCGCCATTCTACGATTCTCTCGATCAAGCCGTAGGGGATCGGTTCATCCAGTGGGAATTGAAGATTTCCCTTGGGTCCGGCGTAAGGCGCGGCGGCTTTCTCCAGGGCCTTGTTGCCCGAAATCGGCGGGTAGAACCCCAAGTGACTTTTCCATGCGGCAAAGTAGACCAGAATGCCGTGCTGCTTGAAGGCGGGCATCTGGTAGCTGATGGTCTCCTGGGCTTCGGGCGCGGCACGGCGGATCGTTGTCCGCACCTTGGCCAGGACCGTCCGCACGTCGGCTGGGAATTTCGAAATATAGCCGTCGATGTCGTGGGGAAGTGGAGCATTTGCCATGTTCGAAGTGCCTTGCAAACGGAAAAGCGGTAGGTAGCTTGTGCGGACTGCTTTGAATCGTTTCTCGCGGCCACCTACACCGGCGGCCCATTAGCGCGGAATCTTTACGGCTACCAACGTAATGTCATCTTTGAGAAGGTGGTTGCCGGCAAACGCACGCACTTCCCGCAACAGGGCCTCAATAATCTGCTGCGACGACTCTCCACGATGGCCGCGCACAATGTCGGCCACGCGCTGCTTTCCAAAGAATACGCGTTCCGTGCTGATGGCCTCGCTCAGGCCGTCGGTGAAGAACAGCAGCACGTCGCCCGGTTGCAAGTCGCACGAAACCGGCTCCGAGAACGTCACGTCAGGAACGACTCCCAGTGACACATGCGTCGACTCCAGCGTGCGCACCGTGCCGTCGGCGGAAACGAGGATCGACTCGTGGCCAGCCCCGACGTAGGAAAAGTGACGATGCGCCAGATCAATCTCCGCCAGAAACATGCTAACGAAAGTGTTGTCTGGCAAGCTCTCGCAAAGGTCGTGATTCAGATGGCGCATGATGGCCGGCAAGCTGCGCATCGACTGGCCCAGAATCCGGGTCATGCAACTCACCCGAGTCATCTGCAAGGCGGGACCGACCCCATGTCCGCTGACATCCCCAATTCCTACCATCAATCGCAATGGGCCTAGCTGGAAATAGTCGAAGTAGTCGCCGCACAAGGCTGTCGCCGGTTGCGTGGCGGCGGCAATGTCCACACCAGCAATCGACTGCGCGTTTTTCGGGTATAAATAGTGCTGAAAGGCCTGCGCCAGTTGCAACTCGCGCTTACGCTCTTGCGTTCGTATTTGTTCCGTGATTTCCGTCCTGATACTGGCCGTGGCCGACACCTTGCCATGCGCGTCCAACAGGGGGAAGGTCACGGCCAAAAAAGTGTGCTCTCCGTCATCCCGTGCTATGACTTGTTGCGCTGCAACCGTTTGGCCGGTTTCCACAACTTGCCGTTCGTCCCGCTCAATCCGAATGGCCTCCGCTTCAGTGAAGAAATCGCGCGCGGTTTTTCCCAGCGCGGTCACCGGATCCTTGGAAAAGAGTTCGACGTGACGCGGGTTGACATATTCATACCGGCCATGCAAGTCTTTAATGCAGACTACCGCCGGTGTTTTGTCCAGGATGGCTTCTTCTCTGGCGATCCGATACTTAATCTCACCCTCCATCTTCAGGCGTTCGGTAATATTCCGCCCAACTGTATGAAATGTCCCGTCCGGGCTGGCAGGGCCGGACGACCATTCGACCCAATGTTCGTTGCCCGCGCGGTCCAGCATCCTGCAGCGGAAATCCGCCACGGCTTGCCCGCTGGCCAGTTGTTCAACCCGGTTCCCGGCCAAGGGGACGTCCTCCGGATGAATGAACTCATAGAATGGCCGGGAAAGAAGCTCTGCTTCCGAATAACCCAACAAGTTCTTGAGCAGCGGGTTGACACGCAACAGAAAGCCATTTGTGTGGGCAATAGCGAACAAATCGGGGGAGAGGTCGAAAAATTGCTGAAGTTGCTGTTCCGCGCTTCGCAACGCGCTAAGGTCCATGATAGAGCAGACAATCCGGTCGGGCGACTCGCGGGGAATGGGGCTCAGGCCAATGGCCAGCGGCACCTGGCTGCTGTCGTGCCGCTGCCCCATGATCGTGCGATTCAGCGTCGAGCGGCCCTGCGGCTGCCGCATGAATTCGTTTCGCAATTGAACATGGCGCTGCCGTAACGAGTCTGGAACGAGCATCTCCACGCTTTGGCGTTCCAGCTCGCCGCGGGGGTAGCCAAAAATGTCATGCGCGGCATTATTGCCGAAACGGATTTCGCCGTTGCGCTCGACCACCAAAATGCCCAGCGGCGCATCGTCCACGTAGTCCTCAAACTCCCGCATCCGCCGCGCGACCGTCGCCTGCAACTCGATCAAGGTTCGACCGACCTGTACCCTAGCCCGCAATTCCTCGGCGGAGTACGGCTTGCAGATATAATCGTTGGCACCGGCGGCCAGTCCCGCCACGACGGAGTCTTTGTCGGCATTAGCGGTTAGCAGGATGACATAGGTCGGCGTGTGGGTCTGCCGTTGTCTCAGCCGTTGGCAAATCGCCGGACCATCCAGACCAGGCATCATCCAATCCAGAATCGCCAACATGGGGCTGTCGTTGGCTTCAAGAATTTGCCAGGCCTCCAGGCCATCGGCGGCCGTGACGACTTCGTAGTCGGCCCGCTCCAGCATTCCTTGCAAGATCCGCAGGTGAATCGGATCGTCATCCGCTATCAGCATCTTCATTTTGGTCACACGCGCCTGATGGGACTTGGGCGGCCGCCTGCTGAATCCGCACGTCGCGAGCCGATTGCCCGAATCGGCTTCTTACCTCAACAATTTTCGTGACCAAGCATGGGAACGGCCCCGAGTCATCCTCCAAATCGCGATCTTCGATCTGTTGTCACAAGGCGGCGTGCCGCTTTGAACTGCACGCGGATGCCGCTGGAATGCCCCGCAAGAGTCCGTCTATCGCTGCTTGCCGCGATTCGCAGATATCGAAGACCTGGTCGGCCCTGACAATCGTCAGGATTTCATCGCAAAATGGCGAAGCCACATCGCACACCGCCAGACGTCCGCCGCGGCCGCGCAATTGCTTGTGGGTGGCATACAAGGCCCCCAAGAACTTGGAGCCGAAGTTGTCGACCCACCTCATGTCGATCACGATGAATGGGCGATCGATCGACAGGGCTTGCTCGCGCAAGACTTCTTCAAGCCGCAAAACCACTCCCTCGTCAAACCAATTGCCGTTCTCCGGCAAAGTAACGACCGCCACGCCTTGTTCGTGGGTAACATTCTGCATGACATGTCCCCCCTTGTGAATGTTTGTGCGCCACTCCAAGCGCGTGAGATGCTCCTGGCTCACGCAAATTCTATACCCCCCTACATAGGTACGCAAGGATTTCTTACGTTGATTTTTAGGTTGTCTAGTAAGCGACCCAATCGTTCGCTATTCGGAACCGCCAATGGCACGGCCTGGGTTGACACGGCCCATCCATTCATCGGACAATCGTTATGGGTCGAATGCCCAGCGGGCGTTTCGTGCCATGATGATTCCGCCTGTCGGTCATTTCTGTTGGATGGATGTATGTTGTTCGTCTGAAGCAACTTGTAGAAAAGCCACTTAGCCGAGATCGAACGATGCCCCAGCCACATGTCCACCGTCATGCTTTTGACTGGTGCAATGCGCAATCGGACGAAGGCCTGGTGCTGCGCAGCCGCCGCAATCTGCTCAAAGCCAGCGTGGCGGGAATGGCGGGGCTGTCCGTACCGGGCTTGTTGCGGCATCGCCAGGCTTGCGGCGCGGCCGGTGTGCCCAGCCCCCAGCCCAAGAGCGTTATTCTGCTGTGGATGGCGGGCGGGCCAAGCCATATCGATACGTGGGATCCCAAACCTGGCCGGCCGGTGATGAATCGCGGGCCGTTCAGCCCGATCCAGACGGCGTTACCGGGCGTGTCGATTTGCGAGCACCTGCCCAAGCAAGCGGCGATGCTGGACAAGTTCACGCTGATTCGCTCGGTCGATGCCTCGCATAGCAACCACGAACCGAACATGGTTTTTCAGACAGGCAACCTGGCGGCGGCGCCGCGCATTAATCGCGAGGCCGAGCACTTTCCGGCCATCGCCTCGGTGGTCGCCAAGGAACGCGGGCCCAACCACCCGGCCATGCCCCCTTATGTGGCATTTTACCGTTCGCGATCGCACCTGGCGTTCGCCGGCTATTTGGGCAAGCAATACGATCCTTTTCAAGGAAACCAGGCGGCGCGGTTGCCGGTGTACGACTATGTTGGCGGCGACGTGGGGCAGGTATCGGGAGCCGATGTCTTTCAAGTGCCAGGCGGATTGGACTTTGACCGCATCCGAAATCGCCGGGAACTGCTGGTCGATTTCGACAACTTCCAGCGGCATTTGGACCAGGACGGCAGCATGTCCGCCATGGACGCTTACCAGCGACAGGCGGCGGAGATGCTGGTCGGCCGCCGCGCACGGGACGCCTTCGACCTGGAGCAAGAACCAGCCGCAACGCGCGAGCGGTATGGCAAGCACTTATGGTGCCAGCAGGCGCTTTTGGCACGTCGGCTAGTGCAGGCGGGCGTGAACTTTGTCACCCTCGATCTAAGTTATCATCCTTCGTCGGGCACCTGGGATACCCACGGCGACAACATTCCGCCGTATGGCGGCATACTGCGGGGACTGGGTCCGCTGCTGCCCTTGTTCGACCATTTGCTGACCACGCTGGTAAGCGACCTTGACGAACAAGGTCTGCTGGACCAATGCCTGGTGATCGCCATGGGCGAGTTTGGCCGCACGCCCAATATGGGAACGCAAGACAGCAGTGACGGCCGCAACCATTGGCCAAACATCATGTCGATGTCGCTGGCTGGCGGCGGCATGCGGCATGGACAGGTGATTGGAGCCAGCGAGTCGGACGGTGGATCAATCCGCGAGCGGCCCGTCACCCCTGGCGACCTGGCGGCCACCATCTATCAACATTTTGGCGTGCCGCTGGATACGACCTACTTGGACCATCGCGGCCGGCCAAGATATATCATCGAGAGCGGCACGCCGCTGCGCGAGTTGGTCTGACGCGTTCGCGACGCTCACTACTTACCTGGCGGCTCGGGCGGCGGATCGGCCTTGAGCTTGGCGAATTGGAACAGATCGCCAAAGGTCCGCAACGGTTCCTTCCCCTCTTTCATGGCCTTGGTAAGCGGTTTGGGAGGGGCCTTGGGCTTGGGGGCTGGCCGAGGCGGTCCCTTGGAAGCCGGCGGACGACGATGGCCTTGTTGGGGAGGCTGCGCGGCGGGGATCTCCGACCCTGCACCGCCGGTTGTGGCGGGGGCTGGTTTTTGGCCCTTGCGAGGCGGACGGCGGCCACGTTCGCGTGGGGGCCGCGCTGGTTGGCCATCGGTCGGCTGGGCCGCCGGTTTGCGGCTAGGACGACCGGTAGGACGCGGCGGCGAGCCAGGCGCTATCATCGTCAACGAGACGCGGCGGCGGTCTTTGTCCACCGCCATCACCCACACCTTGACGATATCCCCCACCGCCACCACCTCATGCGGGTCGGGAACGTAGCGGTTGGCAACCTGGCTGATATGGACCAAGCCGGTGTCTTTCAGCCCGATATCGACAAACGCGCCGAAGTCGACCACGTTGAGCACGGTGCCGGCCAGTTCCATGCCCGCTTCCAGATGTTCCAGCTTGAGAATCTCACGCTTGAACAGCGGCAGCGGCAGGTCCTCGCGCGGGTCGCGGCCGGGGCGGGCCAACTGCGTCAACATGTCGGACAGCAGCAGCGTGCCAGCTTGCAACTCGGCGGCCGTGGAAGCCACATCCAGCCCGGCCGTCTGCTCGGAGAGCGGCGCGGCGCCTTCTGGCTGCTCCGCCAGGGCGGCTGGCGTGCGGCCCATGCGCTCCAGCAGTTTCTCGGCGACCGGATAGCTTTCCGGGTGGATCCAGGTAGCGTCGAGCGGGTTGGCACCGCCAGCAATCTTCAGAAAGCCGGCGGCCTGGACAAAGGTGGCCTCTCCCATGCCGGGAACGTTCTTCAAGGCATCGCGCGAGGCGAACGGTCCGTTGGCCACGCGGTACTCAAAAATTTGCCGGGCCTTCAACTGGTTCAGGCCGGAGACATACCGCAACAGCGCCGGGCTGGCCGAGTTGACATCGACCCCCACGAAGTTGACGCACGATTGCACGACTTCGTCCAGCGAGGACTCCAGGTGCCGGGCCTTCACATCGTGCTGGTACAGACCCACGCCGATGCTGGCCGGCTCGATCTTGACCAGTTCGCTCAAGGGATCCAGCAGGCGGCGGCCGATGGAGACCGCGCCGCGGATCGTGGCGTCGATGGTGGGGAGTTCCTCGCGACCCACCGCGCTGGTGGAATAGACGCTGGCACCCGCCTCGTTAACGATGGTGTAGACCACCCCCTTGCCTTCCAACGGGCCGGCTATCAGTTCGGCCACCAGCACTTCGGTCTCGCGGCAGGCGGTGCCGTTGCCAATGGCCACCACGTTCAAACGGTGCCGTTCGATAAAGTCGGCCACGGTCGTCTTGGCTTGCTCGCGGCGTTCTTCCTTGCCCACCAGATGAATCACGCCATGTTCCAGTAACTGGCCGAACTCGTCCAAGGCCGCCAGTTTGCAGCCGCTCTTAAAACCGGGATCGACCGCCAGCACGCGGCGGTCACGAACCGGCGGCTGCAAGAACAAATTGCGCACGTTGCGGGCAAAGACCTTCACGGCGTGCGCTTCGGCCTTGTCGGTCAGGTCGCGGCGGACCTCGCGCTCCAAGCTGGGAAAGATCAGCCGCTCCAGCGCGTCGCGGCCGCACCCGCGCAAAAAGGCGGCATGCGGATGATCGTCCGCCGATACGCCCTGGTCGACGGCCTGATGCATGGCTGGTTCGTCGACTTCCAACTTAACGCGGAGCGCCTTGTGTTTTTCTCCCCTGTTGATGGCCAGCACCCGATGCGGCGGAACCTTGCCGATCTGCTCGCGGTAATCAAAGTAATCGCGGAACGGTTTGGCCGCCTCGGCTGCCGGGTCGATTGCCGCGGTGGCCAGTTTTCCCGACCGGGTGACAATGCCGCGCAGCGCTTGCCGCAGGTCGGCCCGCTCGCTGAACAACTCGGCCAGGATATGCCCCGCACCCAGCAGCGCATCGGCGGCGTTGGCCACCTGGCGGTCTGGGTTGACGAAGTCGGCGGCCCGCGCGTCGAGGTCGGCGCAGCTAGGCGCGGCGGACAAGATCTCATCCGCCAGCAATTGCAAGCCTCGTTCCCGCGCGGCGGTGGCCAGCGTTTGCTTCTTGGGCTTGAACGGCAGATACAGGTCTTCCAGCCGGGCCGATGTCTCGGCGGCGGCAATGGCCGCGGCCAATTCCGGCGTCAGCTTTCCCTGCGATTCGATCGAACGCAAGATCGTCTGCTTGCGGTCGTGCAACAGCCTGGCCTTGGTCACGCGGTCGAGAATACGGCCGATGTCTTCCTCATCCAGCCCGCCCGTCTGATCCTTACGGTAGCGGGTGATGAAGGGGATGGTGTTGCCGGCATCGAGCAAGCCAACCACCGTCTCGACTTGCGCCGGACGAAGGTTGAGTTCGCGGGCGATCGGCCCCAAATCAATTTGCGTCGTGACAGCCATGCGGAGAAGAACCGCGCCAGCCGCTAGCCCAGCGGCGTAAACAATAGGTGAGAAAGCTAATGTACCGGTCTGGCAATCTAGGGATTGTGCCGGAGAGTGTCAAGCTTTGTTGGGGGGGTGGTCAATCCTTGTAGGAGGCGATTCTATCGCCGATGCTGATCCCTACGCCAGCAACTTTTCCACCACATTGCCGTGGACGTCGGTCAGGCGGAAGTCGCGGCCTTGGAAGCGGTAGGTCAGTTTCTTGTGGTCCAGCCCCAGCAAGTGCAGCACCGTGGCTTGCAGATCGTGGACGTGAACTTGCTCCTCGGCGTTGTAATAGCCAAGTTCGTCGGACTGGCCGATGACCTGGCCATGCTTGATGCCCCCGCCGGCCAGCCACATGGTGTAGCTTTCGATATGGTGGTCGCGGCCGAGCGAGTCGCGCGGCTCGCCCATCGGCGTGCGGCCGAACTCGCCACCCCAGATGACCAGCGTTTCGTCCAGCAGCCCGCGGTTCTTCAAATCTTGAATCAAGGCCGCGGCTCCCTGGTCGGTCTCCTTACAAGTCTTGTCGAGCGTCCCCTCCAGGTCGGCGTTCGCGCCGCCGTGGTGGTCCCAGTCGGTGTGGTAAAGCTGCACGAAGCGGCAGCCCCGCTCTACCAACCGCCGGGCCAGCAGGCAGTTGTTGGCAAAGGTCACCTTGCCCGGCTCCGCGCCGTACAGGCCGATGGTGTCGGCTGTTTCGCCCGACAGGTCCATCAGCTCCGGCGCGCTCGATTGCATGCGGTAGGCCATTTCGTACTGCGAGATGCGGGTGGCGATTTCTGGATCGCCGGTCGCATCCAGCCGGGCCGAGTTCAAGTCCTTGACCGCCGAGAAAAACTCCCCCTGGGCACTTCCGACAAAACCGGGCGGCGTGGCCAGGTTAAGGATTGGCTCTGGCCCGGAAAGAAACGGCACCCCTTGGTAGCTGGTGGGCAAGAAGCCGCTGCCCCACAGGGCCGACCCGCCCCGCGGCCCGCGCGGACCCGACTGCAACACCACGAAGCCGGGCAGATTTTGCGACTCGCTGCCGATGCCGTAGGTAACCCACGACCCCATGCTGGGCCGCCCCTGGAACTGCGGGCTGCCGGTGTTGACGAAGAGCTTGGCCGGCCCGTGGTTAAAGACATCGGTCTTCATCGAGCGGACGATGCTGATGTCGTCTACGACGCCGGCCAGGTGTGGCAGCAATTCACTCAGTTCAGCACCGCATTGGCCGTGTTTGGCGAATTTCCGCCGAGTCCCCAGCAGCTTGGCGTCGGGCTTGAGGAAAGCGAACCGCTTGTTGGCCACCACCGATGGCGGCACGACCTGGCCATCCAGTTCTTGCAGCTTGGGCTTGTAGTCGAACAGTTCCAACTGGCTGGGCCCGCCGGCCTGGAACAAAAAGATCACGCTCTTGGCCTTGGCGGCAAAATGGGCCGGCCGCGGAGCAAGCGGATTGGGGTTGAAGGCGGGGGGCGCAATGGCGCCGGCGGGTGTGTTATTTTCCGCCCCCAGCGAGCCATCGGTCAGCATGGCCGCCAGCGCCACGGACCCCAGGCCAACCTGGCAATCGCGAAAGAAATGGCGGCGGGTGAGAAGGCGAGTTCGATTTTGCTGAGTATCGTTCATGGCTCACTATCGTCTATGGGCTGGGCTACTCAAATTGCTCGATTAGATGCTTTTCCAGCAAGAATCGCGTCATCCTTCCGCCTTCATCCTTCTCTTCATTCCCTTGTCACAAATTCGTCCAGATTCAGCAATACTCGCGCTACCGCCGTGTGGGCTGCTCCCTCGTACAGCGGTACTTCGGCGGGGCAGTCCTTGGGGGCCAGCGGCTTGACCGCATCGCCGGCGGCTTGAAACTGGGCGGATTGCGCGTCAAAGAATTGAGTCAGGCGCGAAAGCTCGCGCTCGCCCGGCTCGCGGGCCATGCAGAGGCGGAAGGCGTGCCGCAGCCGTTCGCTGGTCGATGGCGGCGATTCTTTCAACACCCGGCCAGCTAGCCCTTGGGCAAGCTCCACAAAGGCGGCGTCGTTGGCCAGCGTAAGTGCTTGCAGCGGCGTGTTCGAGCGAACCCGCCGCGTGCAGGTGGTGTTGCCCGGCGGCGCGTCGAACGTCACCAAGAACGGGTAGGGGCTGCTCCGCCAAAAATACGTGTACATGCCACGGCGATAGCGGTCGGCCCCCGTGCTGGCTTTCCATTGCTTGTCTTGCTGGGTGAAGCGGTAGATTCCCTCGGGCTGGGGCGGGTAAACGCCCGGCCCGCCGATAGCCGTGGAAAGCAGCCCGCTGGAGGCCAGGGCCGTGTCGCGGATGACTTCGGCCTCTAGCCGCAGCCGCGACTGCCGGGCCAACAGTTTGTTGCGGGCATCGACCGATTCCAAGTCGCTGCGGATGTTCGACGACTGCCGATACGTGCCGCTGGTGACAATCAGGTTATGGAAGGCCTTCATGCTCCAGCCTTGGCGGATGAACTCACCAGAAAGCCAGTCGAGCAAGGCGGGGTGCGTAGGTGGCGACCCTTGCGTGCCAAAGTCGTTCTCGGTCTCGACCAGCCCCGCGCCAAAGTAACGCTGCCAAACCCGATTGACCGTCACCCGCGGCGTAAGGGGGTTGGCTGGGCTGACGATCCAACGGGCCAGATCCAACCGCGTGGGATTGGCAACATCGGCCGGCAGCGGCGGCAGCACGGCCAAGACAGCCGGCTTGACCTGGGCACCAGGGCGCAGGAAATCGCCGCGAATCTGAATATGCGTTTGCCGCGGTTGGGGGCGCTCTTGCATGACCATCGTGGTCGTGATCGAGCCGACGATGTCGCGCTCCCGCAGCTTGAGTTCGGCGATCTTGGCGGCCAGCGGAGTGCGGCTGGCATCGGCCCGGTGGAATTCGGCCGCCAACTGCTCGCGCTGTTGCGGCGTCCGCTGGTCGGCGGGAATCTTGATAATGGCCTTGATGGCTTCGTCCAAAGCGAGCGACTCGCGGGGGGCGTTGCTGGCCAGCAGTTGAAACCGCCCAAAGGCGTTGCGAACGACGGTGATGAACTGATGATCGAGCGTAAACGTCAGCCGACTGCCGTCGGCCCCCCCCACGTCGGCCTGCGTAAGAAAGATCGCCCGATGGTCGGTGTTGGGCTGGCCCTTGACGAAATTGAACGACCAGCCGGTCATTGGCCCGTCGTCCAAAACATGCTCGATCGGCCACTCGGGCGCGGCATCATCGGCAATGCCGCGGCTGAACGGGGCCGGCTGGGCATCTCCTTGTGGCTGGCCGTTGACCAACGGCGTGGCGGTGAGCTTGAAATCGGTCAGCACGTAGCCGCCGGTCTCGGACAGGCCCGGCCCGCCGTTGGAAAGCGTGGTATGCCGCAAGGCCTCGATGCGTACCGCCGTAATGCCTGTTAGTACGGTGTCGGCCGTGACAGTGTAAGTGTCGTTGGCGGGGATCTGCCCGCCAACCAAGATGGAGCGGTCGTCTAACTTGGTCATCAACGCGCCGCCGGCGCTCTTGTATTCTAGCGGGTCGAGCGGTGTCCAAGCGGTGTCTTGCCGGGCGGCGTAGGTCTTTTCCCATTCGGCTTGCTGGCCGGCCAGTGTTGCATCGTGATCTCGCAGCGCCTGCTCCGTGGCGGCAATCTCTAGCCGTAGCGAACTCAATTGCTCGGCCTGTTCCATGCTGGGGGCGACAATCGTTGGCTCGTCGGCGTTGTTAAGGAAGGCGTAGAGTTGGTAATACTCGCGTTGTGTGATGGGGTCGTAC
>JBFWUW010000007.1:0-132220 GCA_050247075.1 Pirellulales bacterium
CCGCGATTCGCGCTCGTGGCTGGAGTGATCGCCGCGGCGTACGGCAAGCCCGCCGCACGCCCAGCAGCATTGTCTCTCCCTATCAGTTGCCCAGTGCCAAGGTCGCGGATGATATCCACGACCTGGAAGACCGCGAGGAATTTCTGACGCCTCCCCGGCCAACCATCAAGCCGCAACGGCCTGCCGCGCTTGGCCGCTGGATGTGGCTGCCTGATCCTAGCGAGATTCGCGCCGGAGGTTTTTTCGACCCCGACCGCGAAGCCGAGCAAGCCCACCGTGAGCGCGGTTCGAAGATTGCCGGTTTCACAATCCGTCAACGGGTGGAACCCGTGGATCACGAGGAGTTATTTTCTCCTTGGGCACCATCTCCACCGCCGCTGCAACCAACGGCACGCGGCCGCTGGATCTGGCTGCCAGAGCCGAGCGAGTTCCGCGGCAATGGCTTCTTTTCGCCCGATGTCGTTGACGCGCCGCGCGAGATTGGCCCGACCGAGGCGGTGTTTCACGATGACCTGCCCCCCGCGGCCGACGATTTCAGTCTGCTCGAAAAAGGCTCGCCAGTCCCACGGCCCACGCCTCAAGCCGTGGCCGAGGATCTGGAGGAACTTGGATTTCCGACCGAGCAGCCCCCCTGCGGCAACCTGGAGGAGATTGCGGACCTAATGGCGCAAAATCCAGGCGTCACAGACGGCAGCCTGTTTGCAGAGGAAACCGACGATTGCCCCGGCCACGGCGAATGCCAGCCACAAATCGACCGTCGTCAGGCTGCCTTGCGGCATCTGCGGCGAATTGAATCCGAGCGCACGCCCGATATTTCCGCCGAGTGGACGGAACCGCGCACGCTGGAAGCGACCAAGGCCGAGCAGCACGTAGCGGACTCCATCCGCACGATGCGCGAAACCAGCTTTGACCTGGAAGTAGCAGCCCAACGGCTGGAGGAACAACAATTGTACTACCGGGCCGACCAGTTGCGGGAATTTGCCGCCCAGTTGCGGCAAGAGGCCCGCAGCGCCATGGGAGGCTGGTCGCTGAAGCGGCTTTATCCGCAAACCCGCGAGGCACCCGTGGGGGCCGAGCGCGACCTAGGACGGGAATTGGAACAGCTTCGCGACGAGTTGTACCGCGTCCGCGAGGCGCTCAAACAACAGGCCGAGACACCGCCGCGGCGCTAGCGGCACGGTCCGCCTCAATGCCTAAGGGATTCCACGGCCGCCGCGGCCTGACAGAGTTGCGGCGGCCGTGTTGCGTTCAGGGGCCATGCACCGTGGTTTCACCGCGACGAGTTTATTTTTGCCGCCATCCGTAGTAGGCTGTCGGCATGATGAACCCTGAAATCTCGTCGCGATTGGAACTGGCCCGCGCCATTGCCCTGGAAGCGGGCCAGGTCACGCTGCGCTACTTTGGCCAAGGCAACTTTGACGTGGAATGGAAGCGTGACGCATCCCCCGTCACGGTTGCCGACCGCGAGGCGGAACAGCACTTGCGGGCACGAATCGCGGCGGCCTTTCCGGCGGACGGTATCTTGGGGGAGGAGTTCGGCGAACAGCCCGGCACCAGCGGGTATCGCTGGATTCTCGACCCCATCGATGGCACGCAGTCTTTTATCCACGGCGTGCCGCTATATGGCACCCTGATCGGCGTCGAACGCGAAGGACGCAGCCAGGTCGGCGTGATCTCGGTCCCCGCGCTGGGGGAGATGGCCTGGGCAGGGGTTGGCGGTGGAGCCTGGTATTCGCAGCGCGGCCAAGATCCCCGGCCGGCGAAAGTCTCCTCGTGCGGGCAAATGGGGGATGGCCTGTTCGTAACCAGCGATTTCGCCGGGTGGACCAAGACAAACCGCCAGGCTGCCCTGTCCCGCATGGGCCGACTGGCCCGCCGCGGCCGTACCTGGGGCGACTGCTACGGCTACATGCTGGTCGCGGTCGGCCGGGCCGAAGCCATGATCGACCCGATCATGAACGTGTGGGACGCCGCCGCCATTCAGCCCATTTTGGAAGAGGCTGGCGGCACCTTCACCGACTGGCAAGGCCAGCCAACCATTCACTCGGGCGAAGGCGTAGCCACCAACGGGCTGGTGCTGAAGGAAGTTCTCAGTGAGTTGGGTAAGAGCGAATAGCGGAGAAGCTATCAGCTATCAGCTATTAGTTGTCAGTTTTCAGTTGTCGGTCATTGGCACACTGCTGATGGCTCCCTCAACGCTTGCACTGAACACCAAACACCTCCTCTTCATCCTTCTGCCTTCATCCTTCTGCCTTTATTTCCTGCCCTTCCTCGCCCTTCGCTGATTTGCGATACTCTGGCCCCCACGGATGATTTCTTGCCGGAAAGTGCATTCTCTGGCCACGGTAGGCGAAACGGATGAAGATCTTTTTCTCGGTTGGCGAACCCAGCGGCGATCAGCATGCCGCCAACTTGGCGCAGGCGCTGCGCTTGAAGCAGCAAGATTTGAGCCTGACTGGCTTTGGCGGCCCGCGGATGGCCGAGGCCGGATGCAAACTGCTGCACGATATGTCGTCGCTGGCGGTCATGGGGCTGGGGCCAGCCTTAGCCAAACTGCCGCAATTTGCCAGGTTGCTGGCGCAGGCCAATCGCTATTTTGCACAGCAACGGCCCGACGCCGTGGTCTTGGTTGATTTCCCCGGCTTCAACTGGTGGATCGCCCGTTGCGCCAAACGGCACGGCATACCGGTCTACTACTATTGCCCTCCGCAAGTTTGGGCCTGGGCCCGCTGGCGTGTCAGCAAGTTGCGGCGGCTGGCCGACCATATTTTGTGTACGCTGCCGTTCGAGGCCGCCTGGCTCAATGAGCGCGGCTGCCACGCCACCTATGTCGGCCACCCGTACTTTGACGACGTGCGCCTCAAGCAACTGGACCGCGAATTCGTAGCTGCCCAGCGCCGTCTTGCTGGGCCGATGGTGACCATTCTGCCTGGCTCTCGCACGCAAGAGATCAAACACAACTTGCCGTCGCTGTTGAAGGCGGCCGCCCGCGTGCGGGCCGAAGTCCCTCAGGTACGCTTTTGCATCGCGGCCTTCAAGCCGGCCCATGCCGAGCTGGCGGGCCGGATGGCCCAAGTCACCGGCCTGCCGATCGACATTCATGTGGGCCGTACGCAAGAACTGATGCACCTGGCGACTTGCTGCCTGGCGGTTTCGGGTTCGGTGTCGCTAGAACTGCTGTACCACACGCGGCCGACCGCCATTCTGTACCAGCTCTCGCGCAGCGGTTTCTGGCTGTACAACGCCATGCTTAAAGTTCCGTATATCACGCTGGTCAACTTGATCTCGACGGGCCGGTTGGAGCGGCCGGCCCGTGCCGCTGGCCAGCTCGCGTCCGCCAACGAAGACCATGTCTTGTTTCCGGAGTACCCCACCTGTCAGGATTGCTCGCCCCAACTAGCCGCGCACATCGTCCGATGGCTGACGGACGAAAACAGCCACAGTGATCGCGTGGCGGAGTTGGCTGAGCTCAAAGCCCGGCTATGTCACGGCGGCGCATCGCGCAAGGCGGCCGACTACCTATTAACCACGCTGGCCCACCACAGCGAGCAAATCCCCCGTCCGCACTTCTTGCCAGGTGCCCCCACGCCCGGCAAACGCAAGATGTGAACGAATCGCGACGAGAAGGCTTCTGTATGCAGTCCTGCCCCCCCTTTGCAATCTTCCGGTTCACCGTAGCTGGGCAAAGATTCGCTGCAATTCGGAAGGCTCAGCCGGTTTTACCAGGTGATGGTTGAAACCCGCATCGAGTGCTTTTTGCCGGTCATCGTCCTGGCCCCACCCGGTTAAGGCCACTAGCATCATCGCCTGCCCCCAGGGCTGCTGGCGAATGGCCTTGGAGGCTTCATAGCCATTCATCCGCGGCATGCCGATATCCATCAGAACGACATGGGGTTGAAACTGTTGGGCCAATTCCACGCCTTGCAGGCCGTCGCCCGCCGTTCGCACCTCGTTCCCCAACATCTTGACGACCATGCCCAAGGTGGTGGCGGCATCCGCGTTGTCATCCACCACTAAGACTCTTAGCTTGGCTGGCTTGGCATTCTCGGCGACGGGCGGCCTCTCTGGTTCGGCGACTGACGGCGGAAGGACCGGCAGGCTGACGGCGAATTCGCTTCCTTGGTTCTTGCCGCCGCTATGCACCTCAACCTTTCCGCCGTGCATTTCCACGAGCCGCTTCACCAGCGTCAGGCCAATTCCCAGGCCTTTGTAACCCGTCTCCAGCGAGCGGTCGATCTGCGAGAACATTTCAAAGATGCCGCCTTGCAGTTCCGGCGGAATTCCAATGCCGTTGTCCTTGACCGTGACCATTACCTCGTTGCCTTGCGGTTGGGCAATCAACTCGATGTGGCCCCCGGCCGGTGTGTACTTGGCCGCGTTGTTGAGCAAATTCGCCAGAACCTGGGCCAGCCGGTGGGGATCGGCGTCCAGCAAGATGGGGGCGGGCGGAAGCGTAACCCTGAGCTGGTGGTTGGATTCCTGAACAAATGGCTGCGATGCCTCAACGGCATTGCGGACGACTTCCGCCAGGGAGACCTGGCATTTCCGCAACTCCAACTTGCCTTGGGTGATTCGAGAGACCTCGAGCAGATCGTCGATCAGCCGCACCATTTGTTGGGCCTGCCGCTCCATCGTGCCGCGAACTTCCTCCATCATTACCGGATCGTCCTTGGCCAGTTTCATGACTTCCAGGCCGGTGCGAATGGGGGCCAGCGGATTGCGCAATTCGTGCGCCAAGGTGGCCAAAAAAACGTCTTTGCGGCGGTCGGCCTCGGAAAGCCGCGCGGCGAGCGCCCGCAAGGCCTCGTCGGCCAGCTTTCGCGCGGTAATATCCATCACCGTGCCATCGAAACTGGCCACTCGGGGGTTTTCTTCCGTCTGCTCGAAGTTGGCCCGGCCCTTGGCCAAAATCCATCGCACCGAGCCATCGGGATGGACCACGCGGTACTCCTCCGCGTATGGCGCTAGCCTGTCGGGATCGATGGCGGCGGCAATGCTCTCTCGGATGCGCTGCCGGTCGTCGTCGTGCAGCGCTGCGAACGCCTGTTCGTAGTCGATCGGCGAAGTCGAACCGTGAACGATCAACCGGAACCGCTCGTCGGTCGATAGCTCGTTCGTCGCGGGGTCGATGTGCCACGAACCGAGTTCCGCCGATTCGAGCGCCAATCGCCAGCGGGCCTCGCTCTCGCGAAGTTCGGCTTCGGCTCGTCTTTGACCTGTTACGTCCATCGCCACGCCGGGCATGCGGATCGCGCGGCCGCCCGCGTCGCGTTCGACTCGCCCGCGGGCAATCACCGACCTGGTTTCGCCGTTCTTCCCCCGCAGCCTGTAATTGGTCTCGAACGTGTTCCCGACCCGCAGCGCTTGCGCGATCACTTCCGCGACGCGCTGCCGGTCCTCGGGCTGAATCGCCTCCAAATAATCCTCCAGCGAACCGGCCACTGCTACTCGCGGGCTGAAGCCAAACATGGCTGCCAGGTTTCGGTCGCCCTGGACGACATTGTTGATGGGATCGTATTCCCAGGTTCCAATCTCGGCGGCCGCCAATGTCGATTCCAAGCGCGAGCGAATCTTCTGGAGTTCCTCCTCGCGGCGCTGGACCTCGCTGATGTCGGTGTTGGTGCCAAACCAGCGGACGACCTGTCCTTGCGAATCCTTGACGGGATGGATTCGCGTCAAAAATGGATGAAAGGCTCCATCCTGGCCGCGTAACGGAAAGACCATCTCAAACGACTCGGCCCGCGCAATCGAGTCCTTCCACTTCTCCAAGACCCTCGGCAGCACCTGCGGGTCGTGAACCGATTGCCAGCCCCAGCCTTCCATTTGTTCTTGGGTGGTTCCGGTGTAATCGAACCAGCGCTGGTTGTACCAGAAGATATGTCCGTCGGGGTGGGCCATCCAAGCCAGTTGGGGAATGGAGTTGGCGAGGTTGCGAAACTGCAGCTCCTGTTCCTCCACCTTGGCCAAGGCCCCGCGCAGCGACTCGGCCCGTTCCCGTTCCGTTCTCAGGTCGGCCAGCTCGTTGATCAGCACTTGCGAGGTCTCGCACGATTGCGCCTCGGGATCGTTGTGTACGCACTCGGCCAGCGCTTCGTGGACCGCCAGCAGTTTCGTGATGTCTTCCTCCAGTTTCAGTTCCGGGTGGACCTTGGTCCAAAAGTGCGCCGTGCGGACGAACGTCAGAAAGACCAGCAAATGCTGAATCATGGCCCCGTCTAAAGCCCCGCGCAATGCCGCCAGGCAGCGGTCCGCGCGGGGAGTTTGCAGAAATACATGCGCCGCGCAGGCAAACAGGGCCTCCTCCAACGGATCATTCGCCTCGGGCAGGCGAGGCAGCGGCGATGCAAGTGCCTCTACCAAGGCCAGGTGCGGGTCCAGATTCTCGCCCCTGGGAAGTGGCCGGCGCAAGAGCCGCACCACGGCATCGAGAGTTACCGGTGGACATTGGCTGTCTCCCGCTGGCCTTCCCAAACCGACCAAGAAACCAACATGGCGCGAAATACAGTACCGGACCTCGCAAAAGCGCGAAAGGTAAACGAACAGCCGCTCTTTGAACAAGGACGGAAGTGGATTGTCCAGATAGCCGAATTTGGCGAAACCCCACAAATTAGCCGTGATCTCCGGGGCGTCCCCCGCCAGACGAAAGAAATTGGGCAGCACGCCAAAGCGGTCTCCGACCTCGGCCTGCAGCGGAGAAACCAGTGGCGGTGATTGTTGGGACGGTTCGGTCATGGGTGGAGTGATTTACGGCAATTCCTGGCATGCACGCGCAGTCTGGCGGCGGGGCTTGGAGTTCCGGATCGCCAGCGATGATCGAATCATAATCTTAGCAAGGAAAGACGCTGGCCGCGCCCATCGGTTCATGCTTTGCAGGCATTTGAAGATAATGCAACGATAGCGGGCCACCGCGTTGTCGGGGGTGTTGCCTGGCTGTAGGAGCCGTCTCCGACGGCGATAATCGGCGTTCCATCCTCGAGGGCCGAGACCGCCAAAAACGCCGTACTTTCAGGCCGGATTGCTCATCGCGGCCGAGAACGGCGGGATGGTGCCGCTTCGCTAAGAGAAGGACCACGAATTGAACGAATCTAACGAATAAAGATCCTACGGTACGAGTTCTTTTAGTCGCTGCCCGCCCCCTTTTCCTCAAGCTAGTTTCCACTCAGGAGATTCATTCGTTAGATTCGATTCGTTTGATTCGTGGTTCTCACCAAGACCCGTCTAATTGCCGGTGCGCACTCAACTCTCGCTGGCAATGCGCTATCTTCAAATGTCTGCATGCTTTGTCAAAGCGGAGGATCAGGGTCCAGCCGATCGGGTGCCACCCTACAACGGAGCTTTGACAAAGTACTTGCGGCCCAAGCTCGGCAATCGACTGCGAGGTTCCGCCATTGGACGCGGAATCGATGGATTGTCAAAACTTCCAGACAAAGGGGGCGACTAGAACCGTGACGGTGCCGACGAGCAGATCGAGTGGTACGCCGATCTTGACGTAGTCGCTGAACTTGTAGCCGCCGGGACCGTAGACCATGAGGCTGGTTTGATAGCCAATCGGAGTAGCGAAGCCGGCGGAGGCGGCCATCATGATGACGATGATGAACGGCATGACGCTGACATTCAGCCGGCTGGCCGTGGCCACCGCCATCGGAAACATCAGCGCGGCGGCGGCGTTGTTGGTGATGAGCTCCGTAACGATCACCGTTATCAGGTAGATCACGGCCAGGCTCAGCCAGGGATGCCCGCCCGCCATGCCGATGAACGTAGCGGCGATGGCCTTGGCGGAACCGGTCTTTTCCAAGGCGGTCCCCAAGGCAAACGAGGCGGCGATCGCCAGCAGCACCGGCCAGTCAACATTCTTGCGGGCCAGATCGGGTGAGACGCAGCGCGTGAACAGCATCATGCCGGCCGCCAGCATGGCGGCTTTCAGCGGTGTCACCCGGCCAACCACCGGCAATTCGCCCAGGGAGTCGCCCAGCGTCATGGCCAGCACCATGCCCAGCAAAATGGTCAAGGCGATAACGGCCCGTTCGTGGCTGGGGGGGCTCGAGCCTTCCAGGGCGCTCACCAGAAAGAAGTCTCGCGAGTTGCGGTGGTCGTCGGCGAACGTCGTGCTGGCTTCCAACAACAGCGTGTCGCCCGCCGTCAATACGATATCGCCAATCTTCTTGTTGATCCGCTGGCCGTTGCGGGCCACGGCAATCACGGCGGCGTTGTAGGTGCTGCGGAAGCGGCCATCGCGGATGGTCTTGCCTACGATAGGGCAAGTGTTGGAGACGACCGCCTCGATCAGGCAGCGCGACGAACGAGGCGAGCCGAGCTTGAAGACCTGGTCGGTGGCGGGTGCCAGACCGCGAATTTTTTGCAGTTCCACGACCGATTCCACGATACCCACAAACAGCAGACGGTCCCCCGCCCGCAAGCGTTCTTGGGGCGAGACAGCCGGCAGAATTAACTCCTCGCGGTCGATCTCCGCCAGAAACACCCCCTGCAAATGCCGCAGACCGGCCCCTTCGATGGTTTTGCCAACCAGCGGGCTGCCCGCCTCAACCATCATTTCGATGGTGTATTGGCGGGGATCGGACAGATCGCTCAAAGGAGGGCGGCGGTCGGGCAGTAGCCACTTGCTCAGGCCCACCACGAAGCAGATACCCAAAATAGCCGAGGGGATGCCGACCCAGGCGATGGAGAACATTTCCAGGCCATTCTCCAAGCCGGTAAATTGTGGCTGGTTGTCGGCTGCATCGCCGCCTGGCTGAGCGGCTTTGGCCAATTTCTGTTGTTCCTCGGCGGCGGCTTTGATGACCAGCCCGTTGACAACAAGATTAGTGCTGGTGCCAATCAGCGAGCATGTGCCGCCCAGAATGGCGGCGATCGACAGCGGCATCATCACCTTCGAGGGGGCAATCCGCAGTTTCTTGGCCCAATCGTTGACGGCCGGAATGAGCATGGCCACCAACGGCGTGTTGTTCATAAAACCGCTCAGCAGGGCCGTCGGGGCCATCAGGCGAAACACGGCCACTTGCGCCGACTTGGGGCGGCCGAACAGGCGCTCGGCAACCCAAGTAATGCCTCCTGTCTCGACTACCCCGGCACTGACGATGAACAGCACGGCGACGGTAATCATCCCTTCGTTGGCCATGCCAGCCAGCGCTTCCGCCGGTGTCAAAATGCCGGCCAGCAACAATAGCACCACGCCGCCGATCAAAATCAGATCGGCCGAGACACGGCCGCGCACCAGCAACCCAAACACCAGTGCCAGCACGGCGAGAGTAAACCAGGCTTGCCAGCCCATGTTGCACAATCCTTCGAGAATGAACGCCTGTCGTAATAAAGAGAAAGGCTGGCCGCCTTGCCGTGCATTCTCGCGGATGGCCGTTATCGCGGAGCACCCGTCGTGACGTCAACGGCAAGGCCATGACCGGCTACTTCTGTTCGTCATTCAGCTCGTCGAGAATATCCTTGACATCTTTCTTGACCGCCTTCTTACGCTCGCCGCCGATGGCGATTTCATCCAGCGCGTCTTCCGCGCTGGGGCGCACGCCCGCATGCAGCCGCACATGGCCCCACAGGTTAGGATGCAAGCGGGCCTCGCTTGGCGCGTCGGCCACGGTGCCAGTGGCCTGGTTGGCCCAGTAGACACGGCGGAGGACTTCGTTGCCGTCGGGACCAGTGGTCAGCATTCCCCAGTCGAGCTTGAGCCGCGTATCGGCCGGATGCAGGCCCAGGGCATCCAGCGGTACGGCGGCTTCCAACGTGTAGCTATTTTCCTCGCGCGTGGCGGCGATGTAGACACGCTCCAACCGCCGGACCTCATCGAAGGCAACCTCGCCCACGGGCGAAACCACCCGCCACGCTTTCTCGGCTGGTGCGCCCGCGACGATCGGCCGATAGAGAACAGCCGCCGGCGCGTCTCCCATATACGTCATCAACAGCCGCAGATCGCCCTCGGCCGGTGCTTGCCGGTCGCTGGCCGCTTCGGGATCCAGCCCCAGTTGCAGATCGACCGCCGCTCCGCTCTTGAACAATCGATCCCACTGCTGGCCGGTGTTCTTAAGCGGCCCCAACCCACGGGTGCTCCAGGCCAGGAACAAGAATTCGTCGTCATAGGCCATGCGGAATTCGGCGGAATTGGCTAATTCGGCGTTTGGCGCTGGCCAATCATTGAGTTTGCCGTCAATCTCGGGCGGTTGCCGCACGCGGTAACAGTCCAACACGGGCGAGCGGGCGTAAACGCTACGCTGCTGCTGCCGTTCATCAAAAGCCCTGGCTCGCGCGATGTCCTCGGCGGTTACCTCGATCTGGCCGCTGTAGCGCCGGACCTGGTCCAGGCCGAGTATTTCCACCACGCTGGCATGATTGTGTCCGGCCACGGCATAGAACTTGTCGTCTTGCAAGCTGCGGCTAACCCAGCCAGCGAAGTGCTCTTGCCCCACATTCAAATTGGTCAACAGCATGCCGCGTTGGTGCATGGACATGCTCCACGGTTTGGCCAAGGGATCTCGCAGGTCGCGGAACAGCGGCCCCACCAGCAGGCCGTCAGCCGTCCAGATGTTCCAGCCGCCCGTATTTCCGTGGATGACGACAAACTCGCCCAAGTCGCCTTGCGGCGCGGTGGCATGGCCGACGATGCCAAACTGCGAAATTACTTGTTCGGGCCGGTACGATCCGGCGTTTTGCAGGGCCTGCACGCCAGTGCCTTCGCCGACATAGGTCCACAATTCGCGGCCCTCGGGCGAGAGCTTGGCCTCGGTCAGGCCGACGTCGCCCAAGCGGTGAAAGTTTCCGTCGTGCAACCGGTACAGCACGCGATCCTTAAGTCCTGTCAGATGTTTCTCCTCGTAGATCGGCACGCCGCTGTCGAGGTACTTTTTGACTTCCCAGCGGTATGCGCCAGATTGCACGCTAAGGTCGTCATTGAAGCGAGTCAGCCCATACATGCCTTGGGGCTTGGGCGAGAATTGCACTTCGTCCACATCGACCTGGCCATTGGCGTTCAGGTCGGACCAGAGGAATTTCACTTCCGAGAGGGGCCTACCCGCCAGTTTTTTCGTGAAGGCCTCGTTCTTTAGGGGGTCGAAGTACATGGCCGGGCCCATCGCGGCGGCCAGTACAATGTGGTCGGTCTCGTAGCGATAGACGATGCCGCATTGCATTTCGGAAAACTGCGGCCGCGTGACCAGATACGTGCGATCCTGAATGCGGATCGGCATTTCGCCGGCATTCCAACCGGGCAGCCAGGTGAGATTCTTCAAGCGCGAACTGCCCGTTTTCCAATCGAGGGCGAATTCGAGCGGACCATAGAACAACCTCGTTTTGTCCCACGGGTCGAGGACTCCGCCGCCGCCGTAGGATGTGTTGCCCAGGAACTCCTTGCGGAACTCACCCTCCGTGGTCCACAGCGTAATTCGCTTGGGCCAATACTGGCTTTCGACAACCCACAGTTGCCCGCGTTTGTCGATGTCGATATCGCAGACCGTCCCCATCCGTTCTGGCACCCAGGCACCCGCCTTAAAGCCGCCCGGTTGACCGATGGAGCGGACGTACTTACCGGTTGGACTGTAGACGCGAATGTTTTGCCGCTTCGGTCCGCCATCGAAGATATACAGGTTGCCATCGGCGTCGAAGGCCAGATCGGCCGGCGCTTCCAAGTCGGTAATGAAAGGTTTGGCTGGCCGCGCATCGGTGGACGATTCAGACGGCACGGCTGAATCGTGGTGGGGTACCTTGACAATCTGTTGCTCGGAAATAGCGAACAAGTCGCCCTGGGGTGAAAAGGCAATCTGCCCCGGGCGGGCGAGAGCAATCTCATGGATTAACTTGCCACTGGCGGCGTCGTAGACTTCAATCCGTTCGTGACCACGCGTATCAACCACCGGCTCGCCGCCAACATAGGCCAACGGTGCCACGCCCCAGACGCGGCAACGCGTGGGATCGAGCTCGCCCCCGCCCAGATCGACGCGGATACCCAGGCAATTACCTGGTCCCTGGTCGGCCCATTGCTCGACGATCCGCAAACGGACGGCTGCGGTCTCTACCTCGCGGCCAAAATCAACATACCCATCGACGTAGCGGGCCTGGGGATTGATAACACCCGCCAGTCCGCCGTAGCCATTGGCCACATCGCGGCGGCCTTGTTCGTAGACGGCCACTTCTTGCCAGCCGTCCTGGCCGGCAATGTCAATCTCGTCGCCGCGATCGGGTCCGGTGTAGACATCAACCTTGGTCAACCGGCCGTCGATTTCCTTGATGGCCAGCCCGCGAAGCTGGCGCGGCTGGTTCCATTGCAGCGCGTAAATTCCCGGATCGGACGGGGTGATCGGCCGCGTGCGCTGGGCGTCCCAGGTGCCGTCGTCGTTGACCGTGCCGCTATTGACGCGGACTTTGGCGCCTTCGGCTGCGCTGGCAAAGCGCCGCCGCAACAGCTTCATGCCTTCCAGCTGGCCCATCCAACGGCCTTGCGTGGGGCCAAAGCCATCCAAGGCGTCGTTCTGGGAACCTTTCTTATCGAGCACGAACTCGTCGTCCTCGGCGGGTGCATCGTCTTTGCCAAGATTGGCCAGCAGATCGTCCTCGTCAGTCTCTTCTCCCTTGATGAACGTCACCCGCAAGGCCCGCGTTTGCGTATTCTCGGGCGCGGCCAGCACGTCCCAAGCGGCGTTAATCTCATCGGCGAAGGGAATCCACTGCTTTTCGTCGTCGGCATCGGGCGGGTACTTGGCATTCGGTTTAAGAACACTCAGCACAACCCGCACGCCAGCTTCCGTCGAACGCGGAAAGGCTACGCTGCCCAATGGCACCGGCCGCTGAAATGCCAGCACGATATGCTGCCGTTGGCCGCTCCCCTTCAGCGATTGCAGATAGGTCAAGCCGCCTTGCAGTCCTTGGCCGGGCGGATAGGGAGCCAAACGAAACAGCCGCAAGAAATCATTTCGCGGGTTGGCCACTTGCTCGTAGGCCACGCGGGCCTTGCGAGCTTCCCGATAGACGGGAACGCAGTTGGCCAGGTCTACATCCTCGGCTGCCGCGGCATTGACCAGCCAGTCTTCTTGCCCGCGGACGGCCATGTACAGCCGACCATCGCGGTGGGCCAGGCCCGTCAGCCCGCGCGTGCGCGTGGCGGAGGGCTTGGCTTCGATGACTTGGCGGACTTCGCGCGACTTAATATCGACTCCCCAGACGTGGTCGCCCGATTCATTGAGAACCTGGGCACCGACAAAAACCGTTTTGCCGTCCGACGCCAACAACTTGGGCCCCGTCCAGGCGGCAAAAGAGTGATGGCCCCAAGTCTTGCGGCCTTCCAGATCGCACTCGATGAAAGACACCCCGCTCTCGGCGACCTGTGCCCCCAGGTAGACCCGGTCACCCGCCGCGCACACGGAATTGGGCGGAGAGTGGTCGGCCAGCCATCCGCCCGAGCCATTGGTACCGGTCAGCCAGGGTGCATTCTCCGGCGCGTGCTGCTGGATATTGGGATAAACCGTGAACTCATACCTGGTCTGAAGTTCTGGAACCACGATGGCCGACCAACGATATCGGCCCGGCGCGACGAATTCGCCCCGTTCGTCCTTGAGATTCCAGCCGATGGTGCGCTCCCCGGCGGCCGTTGCGGCCCGCGCCACCAGATTGCGTGCGCGGACGCCTTCTTCATCGTTGACCACCAGGGTCAACTTGCCTTCGTTCTTTAGTTCGTAACTAAATTGAAACGGCGGCTCGCCACTGGCCCCGTGCGCCAATAGGTCGGCGGGGGGCTGGGTTTTTAGATCGACCAGAGCGTGCAACCCGTCGATGGTTGCCACCTGCGACGACTTTGGGTCTGTCTTGAGAATGTTCAGCCGTAAGCCGCGCGTGGCCAAAGGAGCATCAAACTTAATCCAGCGGCGTCCGCCAGCTTCGGTCCGTTCCTCGAATTTACGGACGCGCTTCCACTCGTCGTCGGTCCCGGCCCGCGGGTTGACATCGTCTGGCCCCACAAATGTATCGAGCGACCAGGTTACGATGTTGCTGGCCAGCCACAAGCCGCTGATTGGCTGCGGCTCATCCCAGGCCAGCATGAACCATTCCGGATTGATATCGGTAATCGGGGGCGTGCTCACCTGGCCATTGTTGTCCTTGCCGGAACTGGCCCACGCTCCCGTGCCGGCCGTCAGCAGGGAGGCAGCCTGCGTGTTGGTGGAATTGGGCGGCGTGTATTCGTGGCGGGCATAGGCCAAGCCAATAGGGGCCACATTTTGGTAGCGGGCCTTGAACAGCCACAGGCATTCCAGCCCCGACCGGCCGCTGCGCCGATCGACCAGCTTGACCGCCTGTGTCTTGAAACCAACCGGTAATGTAAACAGCACTCCGCCAGACTGCCGGGCGGGCACATCGAGGGCCGTCCATGCCTGCGCGTTTGCCATGTCGAACGGCGGCTTGACGCCGGGCGCCGCCACGAACAATTGCCTGCTATCGGCCCGCAACAGAATAGAACCGACCGCCAAAGGACGTTTGAAGACGATGAGATACTCAAAGACAGCGGGCTCATGTTCGTAGGGCACAGAACCGGCCGACCAACTCTTGGCTTGTTCCGGCTTGTTCGACAGGCCCAAGACATCGAGCAGGTCGTCGATGGCAACTGGCTGGGGTGTTCCATCGACCAACGCCTGGCAGGCGGCCAGGTCGATATCGGCGCTGCTAATCGCCAGGTCCTGTCCGCGGGCGAGGGAGGGTCCGGCCAATAACAGGCTGGCCGCGGCCAGCAGCAAGACAGCGGCGGCTAAAAGGCGTGGCGAAGAGCATCGATGTGGCATGCTCGAATATCCCGGTAGGTAGGGTTCTGGCGGCACGAAAGCGGTGGCGGCAATTGCCGCCTGGATCAAGATAGGCTACCGTGGCCGTGGCGTGTCTGCCAGCCGAAAACGGCGAGAGGCTGAAGGAACCCTGCCCAACGTCGATAATTTGTAGGAGGCGTTTCCAACGCCGATCCGTGTAGGAGGCGTTTCTAACGCCGATGCGCCCTCGCCCGGTACTTCGGGAGAGGGAGAACTGGTACCAGTGAGAGATTTTCATGCACTCCCCGCGGCATTCATGGATCGCGCTGGCCGCGTCGATGTTGTTCCTGGCGAATCTGGCTTGGGCCATGAAAGTGACCGACCCCCAATCGCCCATCGATGATGACGAGCGTGTGGTCTTCTTTCCCACCGCGGCCCATCGTTCGGCCGATGGCACGGAATGGATCGTGCCAATCCACGGTTGGGTATTTGAACCGCGGCCCACTTCCCGCAAGCGGGCCGCCCTGCTGGGGACGCTGCGGGTTGCCTGGGGTCTGGACCGCGACTCGGCCGAAACGGAAGTCTTTCGCCGCCGGGCATGGGCATTCTTGGTTGATAACGAACGTGGCCAGCGGATCGCGGTTCAAATAGCAGGCCACATAGAACAACTGCCGCCATCGCAACCGAATGGGCATTTTCGCTCGGAGTTGCGATTGCCGGCCGACGGGCCAGGCAGCCCCGCGGCCGCCACTTGGCTGCCGCACATGGCCGTGATGCGGCCCTTGGATGGACGGCAATTCCGCGGAGAAGCGTTACTATTGGACGACGAGGGGGTGTCGGTCGTATCCGACATTGACGACACGGTAAAAATCTCCGAAGTCCGCAATCGTCAGGTGCTGATGCGGCGGACATTCTTGCAAGAGTTTGAAGCCGCGCCCGGCATGGCCCGCCTGTATCAATCGTGGCAGGCGCGCGGCGCGTCGTTTCATTACGTGACGGCCGCCCCCTGGCAATTGTACGAGCCGCTAAGCGAGTTTCTGACGCAGCAAGAATTCCCGCGCGGCACATTCGATATGAAGGATTTTCGGCTGAAAGATTCCACGATCAGGAACTTGTGGGCCGACGCCGACACGCTCAAACGGCAGGCGATTGAACCGCTGCTGGCCAGGTTTCCGCGGCGGCGATTTATTCTGGTGGGCGATTCCGGCGAACGCGATCCGGAGATTTACGGCCACATCGCCCGCGCGCATCCCCAACAAGTCATGGCCATTTTCATCCGCGACGTGACGGGCGAGCCATCGACCCACCCTCGCTATACGGCGGCTTTCGCCGAACTGCCCAACGACATGTGGCGCATCTTCGCCGATCCGGCGGTCCTGGACGATTGGCGCTGGCCAGACCCCTAGCAGCCCGATGAGTTTTGACAGACGAGATCGGTTACCGCCATGCTGGCAGCGCTAGTGTCCGCGGCTGGCTATGGTGCAGGCTGGCTACGGTGAAGGGTGGCTGGCGGCTGACCATCGGGAGGCGGCAGCCTGGGCAATTTGAATCGCCCGCTCGGCCTGCAGCGAGCGTAACAGGCTTATCCGTCATAAGTTGCGTCTGCGATCCGCCGAGAATTGTTACGAGGTCAAAGGATGATCGCGGTATGGATGGCCCTTTCGGGCTGAGCATTACCCACATCTTTTTCGATAATCATGGATGGCACGGACTGCGGTGTGGAGTTTCTCGAAGCCGCGCCAGAGAGTAATCCACCCGGGTTCGCCGTCGCCTTTGCGGAGCATGTGGCCGCCCAAGCCGGCGAGTTGCCGGTAGAAGTCACGGGCGGTAAGGATTTCGCGCTTGCGGAGACTGGCGAGAACTGTGATCCAATGGCCGGGGACGAGATCTGCCGCGGGCGTCTCCGGCGCAGAGCGCGCCACCGAACGCAGTTGCAACAGGCGCACTGCCGCCACGCCCAGCACTGCTGTGATGGCTTCCAAACGGCCGCTGGTTTCGTATTGCCGCTCCTCGACACGGCAGCCGGTCTTGAGAGCTTTATGAAAGTCTTCGATCATCGACCGTTGTTCATAGTATCCAATCACGGTCCAAGCTTCTTCAAACGTGCTCACCGGTAGCGACGTGAATAGTGCCCAATGCAGCGGTTTCACGCCCCGCGGCGGACACACCTCCCGAACCTGGACCACATTCATCGCGATCAACCGGATCCCCAGTTCCTTGAGCCACGGGCTGCGTTGCTTGGGAGCGGGCATGGCGACCTGGCCGAAGCTTACTTCCACACGTGCCGTGCGTTGACCGTGTTGATGCGAGCGGTAGGTCAACTCGTACGTCCCCGCCACCGGCAATTGCGTCAGCCGGTTCTTCAACGGCAGTTCCCCGTCTTCGTGCTGAACAAGGCGACCCATCTTTGACGCGCGAATGACCCAATCGTGCCGCGATAGCAGCAGCCGGCAGTAGACCTCGAAATCGTCCGCGCCGCGATCGCAGACTTGCACGAACTGCGCGCCCTCCGGCGGCGGGCCGATCTGCTCGAACAGTTGCCCCCACACCTGCGATTCACGGTCTCGCGACAATCGCTCGAGGTTGCTTTCGTTCTTGGGGGCCGGCCGGCGATAGCGAATCACTTGTCCCGCCAGGCCGCGGACTTCGTTCGTTCCCGGCCGGACCATCAGGCCGGAATGCAGCAAGAACCCGCGGCCGAATCCCGTTCCCAACGGCCCCAAGCCTTGGGCCTCGTTGCCGGCGCCGAAGTCGACCTCCGTCGTGTCGCACAAGATCAACCAGCGCTCGGCACTGCTGGCTTTCGTCATCTCCCAGTGCGGACTGGCCACCGCTGCGAACGTCACCTCGTCTTGATCGATCAAGCGATATGCCGCCTTCAGATCCGCCCATTTCTCTGTCTGTTCAGGCGTGCTGCCGTCCGGATTTCCCGCGACCTGCGCCGCGAACTTCATCAACCGCCGCGTACGCCGCCGGTCGCCCAGGTCGCACGTTCCGAATTGTCGCTCGGCCCATTTCACCGTATCCAATTCCACTTGAATCATGAGGCGGCTCCGTCACGCAGGGCCGGTCTTCGCCATCATGGCCGCCAGCACCGGCAACCGGCAAAAACCTTGGTCGCCTCGATTCTCTTGATACGAAACAAACTCCCCCGCGGATTGCTCCTCGACTCAAGTGGTTGCCCGATCACGCTTCAACTCTGCTATCATCCCAGGTCAACGTCGCCGCCTGTGGCCACCTGCTAGCTGGAAACTGTGGGTAATGTTCAGCCCGAAAGGGCCATCCCTACCGCGATTATAGTTCGAAGTCCAGGCCGGCCAGGCGTCCGGCCAGGGGGACACCGAAAGCGCCGGGATAAACCGGTTTGGAGTTGGGAATGAAAGAGTCCTACGAGGAAGACCTTGCCAGTCACTTCGGCCTCGAACCGTACGCCGGCAGGCAGCCAGGGGACACCCACAGTTTGAGCGTGGGGCGATCGCGGCTCAATGGATGACCTAACCTATTGCTGAAATGTATGTTACGAAATTGGCCGCGTGGACTCCACCACTGCGGAGACCTAGGCCGCCGTGGAGCCGGTGATGCTCGCCCGGCTGGCTGCATAAGCGCACCTTGATGGATGCTCCAGGGGTTCTCAAGGGGCCGTAGGCGACGGGCAAGCCCGCCTTCGCAGGCCATCCGGCCCTTGGGCAGGCGTATACAATACACTTCTAAATAACTATTTTAATACGTTACAAAAATATTTGTTTCTTGTACAATTACAGGCGTCCGGCTTTGCGCGCGGACGTGGCTTTTGCACGTCCAACGCGCGCGAAGCCCCCAAACCGCCCAAGCATCGTCGTCCGCCGCGTGCTCGAACAGCATGGCCGTGGCGGACGGTTGATCGGGCGAGTCACTTATTACGGCTACCGTTGCCGGCTGCTCGGCCAACTTGAGAGCGACGACGTTCCTCGCCGCTCCCTCCGCCGACCGGTACGTGCCACGGGGCCTGTTCATATTTTTAAAACGCGGTCGTCACGCGGGGCGCTATCGGTGCGTACTCGCCAAAATTCACGCTTTTTGCAGGCTAACCTGTACCACAACCCCCCGAAACACGGCAATTTTGGAACAGGTAACGCCGATTGGCCCCCGTAGCGGCATGGCTCCCGCCTTGCCGCTGGCGGTGAATTGGGACGCCCCATGCCCCGCGACCGTCGCGGAGATGGCCCGCCGTGGAAGTGAGGAAGTTTTCAGTCGTTAGTTTTCAGTTCCCATGCCCGGCGACCGTCGCGGAGATGGCCCGCGGTCCCGCGCATCGAGCCGGCAAGATAGGAGCTTTGCGGCTAAGCTTACCCGCACCACAACCCCCCAAAACACGGCAATAATGGAACAGGTAAGACCGATTGGCCCCCGTAGCGGCATGGCTCCCACCTTGCCGCTGGCGGTGAATTGGGACGCCCCATGCCCGGCGACAGTCACGGAGATGGTCCGCCGTGGAAGTGAGGAAGTTTTCAGTCGTCAGTCTTCAGTCGTCAGTTTTCAGTTCCCATGCCCGGCGACCGTCGCGGAGATGGCCCGCGGTCCCGCGCATCGAGCCGGCAAGATAGGAGCTTTGCGGCTACGCTTACCCGCACCACAACCCCCCAAAACACGGCAATTTTGGAGCAGAAAGCGTTCAAACCTACCGCCGCCATCGACGACCCATGCCCATCAACCCCGCGCAAGAACGCAGTATCCACCCGCGCATCAAGCCAACAAAGCAGGAGCTTTGCGGCTACGTGTACCTGCACCACACCCTGTAGTGGAACAGGTAACGCGGCCGCGCGAACCAAAAAACTCCGCGATTTCGCGGAATAGAACCCGCTTCGTTACCTGCACCGCACCGTGAAATGGTGCAGGTAGCGTGGAACAAGAGCCACCCAGCATGATGGCCCCGAAAGCCAGGACCGTCCAACCGCTCGTTTCCGCCTTTATTCTTCCGCCTTCATCCTATCCTTCGCGGGTGGCCTTACGGCGGCGTCCAATCGGCTGTTCTGTTTGGAATGCAACTCCGCTGGGCCTTCCCGTTGGTCAGACGCCAGCCACCCTGCCGCCCAGCCACCCTTCACGCCAGCCAGCCGCGGATATTATCACCGCCAGCGCGGTTGTTGCCGGTGCTGTCGGTCAAAACTCATTAGCCGCGAGCGGCCCGCTCAATGGTTTTCAGGCAAGGCGTTTTGGCTTATGGTTGAACCGGAACGCCCGGTATTTTCCCGACGACGATAATTCACCCTCCATGTCCGCTCCCTTAATCGCCATTCGCCGGGTCACCAAGCGCTATCCAGGCGTGACGGCGCTGGAGGATGTCTCTTTGGAGATCGCGGCGGGTGAGCTGCACGCCATCGTGGGAGAAAACGGGGCGGGCAAAAGCACCTTGATGAAGATTCTGTCGGGTGTGATCGGCGACTACGAAGGCGACATCGAACTGCGCGGCAAGGCCGTGCGGTTTAGCGGCACGCGCGATGCCGAGGCTGCTGGCGTGGCCATCATTCACCAGGAATTGAACCTGGTGGAAGACCTGTCGGCTGCCGCCAATATCTTTCTGGGCCGCGAGCTTCGCGGGGGACTGGGCCTGCTCGACGACCGCGCCATGCAACAGGCGGCGGCCCGACTTCTGGCCGAGTTGGAATGCCGCACTGTCCCCCATGCCCCGGTGCGCTCGCTGCGCGTGGGGGACCAGCAACTGGTGGAGATCGCCAAGGCGCTGTCGTTTGAGGCCGACATATTGATCATGGATGAACCGACCAGCGCCCTGACCGAAACGGAAGTCGCCCGGCTCGACCGCGTCATCGCCCGCCTGCGTGCCCGCGGCGTGACGATCTTGTATATCTCGCACAAGATGGACGAGGTCTTTCGGCTGGCGGACCGCATTACCGTGCTGCGCGACGGCCAACTCGTGCAAACGCTGGCGCGGCCGGAGACGAACGCCCGAGAGGTGACGCATCTCATGGTGGGCCGCGAATTGGCGGAAATAGACGCCGCGCTCGATACATCGGGCGGGCGAACGGCCGGCGAAACGGTGTTGGAAGTCGAAAACTTGTCGTTGCCGTGGCCAGGACACGCCCGGCAATGGCGGCTGCACAATGTATCGTTCTCACTTCGGAGAGGAGAAATCGTGGGGGTGGCGGGCCTGTTGGGCGCGGGCCGCACCGAACTGCTGGAGTGCCTGTTTGGCGCCAGTCCGGAACCGCCGGGCGGCTGCATCCGGATGAATGGCCAGCCGGTTTGTTTCCGTCACCCTGCCGACGCCAAGCGGGCCGGCGTGGCCCTGGTGACGGAAGACCGCAAGCGCTTGGGGTTGTTCGCCCAGATGGATGTGGGCCGCAATATCACGCTGTGTACGCTCGACCGGGCCGGCCAGGGCGGGCTGCTAAACCGCCCAACCGAGCAGCAGTTGGCAACATCGCAGATCGAACAATTGGCCATCAAAACCGCCGGCCAATCCGCCGCCATCACCAGCCTGTCGGGCGGAAACCAGCAAAAGGCCATCATTGGCCGGTGGCTGTTGACGCAACCGCAAGTACTTCTATTGGACGATCCCACGCGGGGGGTCGATGTGGGGGCAAAGGCCGAACTGTACCGCCTGATGGACCGGCTCTGCCGCCGCGGCCTGGCGATACTGGTCACCAGCAGCGAACTGCCAGAGTTGCTGACCGTCAGCGATCGCATTCTGGTGTTGGCGTCGGGCCGGCTGACGGCGGAGTTCACCCGAGCCGAGGCGACGGAGCAAAAGATCATGGAAGCGGCCATGTAATCGCCTTCTATCACGGCACTTAGGGAAGAACCCCGTTTTTTCGGGCACAATTTTCTTGCCGAACCGGGGTAACGTGCATAGGATGCTGATGAGTGTTCGCGTGTGCCGGGCTAACGTGGCCTAGCCGGACTGCATGCCGAGTAAGCTGCCAGGCTGGACTGGCCCGGCCGAAAGGCACGTCCCAACGTGAAAGGAGGTGTTCCAAATGTGTAGTGGTAACCAGAGGTGGCTCGTCTGACGAGCAGCCGACGGGCTGCTGCCCCCCACGGAACGCCTGCAAGGGCTCCGCTGGCTGGGTGTAGTCAGGCAGCCGATTTAATTCGTGTCAACGAAGAGCCGGCGGGATTCAACGCATTCCCGCCGGTTTCTTTTTTTGCGCCTGGGCCGTTGGCGGATGTGATTCGTTCTACTAGCCCAGCATGTGCCCGCCGTCAGCCGCGTAGACGCCGCCCGTGCAATAGCTGGCGGCTGGCGAACAAAGAAACAGGGCCAATGCGGCGATCTCTTCGGGCTCGGCCATCCGCCCCAAGGGGACGCGCGACAGGAACTGCGACAAGATGGCCTCGTTTTGCCAGAGGGCCGCGCTGAATTTGGTCCTCACCAGCCCTGGGCAAATGGCGTTGACGCGAATGTTGCTGTCGCCCCCTTCTTGGGCCAGAACCTGCGTCAGACTGATGAGTGCCGCCTTGCTGACGCTGTAAAGCCCCAGCATAGGCTCCGGACGTAGGCCGCCGACGCTGCCGATGTTGAGGATGACTCCGCCGCCACGCTGTTGCATGGAGGGAAAAACGAGCCGCGCCAAAGTGAATGGCCCGCGCAGGTTGACGGCCATGATCTTGTCGAAAGCCCCTTCGTCGGCGGAGACGGCTGGCCCAAAGACAGGATTGGTCGCTGCGTTGTTGACCACGATGTCGAGGCCGCCGTGCAGGGCGTGGCATTTCTCGACCAGTTCGCGGATGGAGTGAGTCTGCCCCATGTGGGCCGCCACGGCGGCGGCTTCGCAGCCGGCGGCACGCAGTTCCGCCGCCAGTTGCTCGACCGACTCCTGCTTGCGGCTGCTGAGTACGACCTTAGCGCCGGCTTTGCCCAGGCCGCGGGCGATGGCCGCGCCAATACCGCGGCTGGCACCCGTCACCAAGGCCGACTGGCCGGCCAGTGAAGAACGATCGGTCGCGGGCGTCATGCGGTTTCACTCACGGGGGTTTGTTCCAGTTCGGCCAGGTTTTGCGGGGCGGGCAGTGGAAGGTCGAGCATGGCGGTCCCCAGTAGTTTGCCTTGTGTGTCGATCCGTAGTGACTGGCTAGCGCCTCCGGCCAGGCAATCGTAGAGCATGAAGTTAAGCGCCCAGACGTTGGGGAGTTCAAATCGCTCCACACGCGACGGCTGCAACCTGGCAAAGAACTGGCCGACGCGATCGGCGGTTAGCTCGGCTTGCAAGAAGCCGTAGGCCCTGGGTCCGTGGGCCACCACGCCAATGTTGGCATGGTTGCCCTTGTCGCCGCTACGCGCGATGGCGATTTGAGAGAGAAGAATTTGCGAGGAAGGTGGCGTGAAACTTGGCATAAGAATGGTATCGCAGGCGAGAAAATCAAAAGGGGGCCGAGTGTTAGAAAGTGGCCGCTGGCAGGACACTTTGAGCGGTGCTCATCCAACGGATGCAGGCTTGCCAGCGGCCATTCTACGCCTGTCGCCCCAAATCGCGAGGGTTTTGGGGGCGAATGATCCATCGGCACGGCCTTTGCTCTTCAATGTTATCCACCACTCACACTTGGTATTTGATAGGAGCTTAGCCATGCGACGTTCTTTCTTCGGCATCATTCTGGTCCTGTTTGTGGCCTTTATCGCGATCGGCTTTTATCGGGGGTGGTTTGCGGTCTCCAGTCATGGGCCGGAGGCAGGGACACAAAAGGTCGACGTGAATCTGACCGTTGACCCCGAAAAGATGAAGGACGACGTGGAAAGCGTGACGGAGAAGGACACCGATCCTGTCGGGTACTAGGCCGTCCCATCGGCGTTAGAAACGCCTCCGACAAATACGGCGGCGTTGGAAACGCCTCCCACAGATTCATCGGCGTTGGAAACGCCTCCGACAACAGGCTATATTGGGAATCCGTCCCCTAAGGGGAATTCTCGCTCATTTGGTTTCTGGTTGCCGCGGCAAACGGATGGCGCGGCGAAGTTTGATATGCTTTCCCCAGCCGGTACGACCGTCTTAGCGGCTTGTCTACTGGCCGCAATGGGGCTGGGCTTGTTGCTATGGGCTTGGTTGGCTTGGCGCAGCACCGAATACCACCTCGGCCAACTGCCGTTGTATCTGTACTGCCAGATCATGGCTCGGGTGGTCTGGCGCACCGAAGTGAGTTCCCCGTTGCCTATTCCCTCGGGCCAGGGGGCGATACTCGTTTGCAACCACCGCAGCGGTATCGATCCGGCTTGCATTGCCCTCTGTTGCCGCCGGCCTGTCCGCTGGATGGTTGCCCGCGAGTATTGCACAAGCTGGTCGCTGGGCTGGTTTTTTCGCAATTTGGGCTGCATTCCGGTCAACCGGGGAGGGATCGACACAGCCTCCACCCGCTCGGTCATACGGCTGGCCCAGGCGGGCGAACTGGTGGGGATGTTTCCCGAGGGACGGATCAACGAGACCGACCAGTTCTTGCTGCCCGGCCGACCGGGCGCGGCGATGGTGGCCTTGAAGGCCAAGGTGCCGGTTGTGCCGTGTTATGTGGAAGGGACTCCCTACGATGGCACCGTTTATGGTTCGGTGCTGATGACCGCCAAAGCCAAAGTCTTTATCGGCCGGCCGATTGACCTGTCGCCCTACTACGAGCGCGAGGATGAAAAAGAGGTCTACGAGGAACTGACGCGGCGTTTTCTGCAAGAAATTGCCCGCCTGGGGGGCCGGCCCGACTACGTGCCTGAACTGGCCGGACGCCGCTGGAAGCCAGGCCAAGAGGCCGAACCCGCCACGGCAACGCAGCCGTGATGGCCCATCCCGACGATGCCACGGTTGCCATGTTGCTTACCTCGCCACAGCGCGGCGCGGTGGCGACCGTGACGGTGGTCGGGCCGGCCGCGGAATCTTGCGTGATCGGGCAGTTTCAGCCAGCCAGCCAAAGAGCATGGCCTTTGTCCTCGGGCTGTATCGCGTTTGGGCGGTGGCGGGCGTCGGGCGAGGAACTTGTCGTCTGCCAGAACGGGAACGATGAAATGGAAATCCACTGTCACGGCGGACGCCTGGCCGCGGAGGCCATCTTAGAGGGACTGGCCCAAGCCGGTTGTAAAATCGTTGCATGGGAGGGGCAGTTCCCGGCCGATGGCTCGCTGATGCAGCGCGAAGCCGCCACGGCCTTTGCGGCAGCGACAACCTTGCGCACCGCCGCGATTGTGCTGGACCAATATCAAGGAGCCTGGCAACGCCAGGCAGACGAATGGCAACGGATGCTGGCACTGGGCCAATGGCAGGAGCTGCAACAGGGCGTGGAAGAGCGAAGGCAACTTGCCGGGCTTGGCTTACATTTAGCGACGCCCTTTGATGTGGTCATGTGCGGGCGGCCCAATGCCGGCAAGAGCAGCCTGGTGAACGCCATCTTGGGCTATCAGCGGGCGATTGTTCACGATCTGCCGGGAACGACCCGCGATCGGGTGACGGGCGATACCGCCATCGACGGCTGGCCGGTGCAACTCAGCGACCTGGCGGGATTGCGCATAGCCCGCGACTCGTTAGAAGCGGCGGGTGTCGAGCGTGCCCGGCAACAAATCGCCGCGGCCGACCTGGTGTTACTGGTCATCGACGGCACCACCGCTGGCAACGGCCACGGTCAGGCCTGGCAATCGCTGGAGCAATCCTTGATCGACGACGCGGGGCTGACGGATCAGGTCGCCCGGCTGGCTGTGGTCAACAAGTCGGACCTGCTACCAACACTGCAACTGCCTGACCCAGCATGGCAGTTGGTCAGTGCCCAGACCGGGGCCGGCCTGCCGCCATTGCTGGCGGCGATATCGGGCAGGCTAGTGCCGCGCGTTCCACCAGCGGGCGCGGCGGTTCCTTTCACCGCCCGCCAGTGCGGCCTGCTCGATCGCCTGTTGGCGACAGTGCTGGCAAAGTCGGTAGACCGCTCGCGGCGGTTACTGGACGAGCTGCTAGCAGCCGGGATGCATTGACACTTACGCGTGTCTTGCAGTACATACACTCGCCTTTTCCCGGTTTAGGAACGCTTTCAGATCCCTGCCGCGCTATGCCCCAGCCCGATCTCGACCAAGTCGTGGTTGCCAAGCCAGGCCGATTAGGCCCTTGGCCCGCCCGGCTTCGGCAAGCGATTGGTTGGTCGAACGAGCATGCGATTCTGCTCGCGGCGGTCGTCGCCATCATGTTGGTGCCGGTCGTGATTGGGGCGTTTCTGGTGTATGTCAATCCACCGCCCGAAGTCGAGGAAGAACCGGCCGTTACGCTCGAAATGGCTCTCCAGGCCATCGACGTCGGAAACCTCAACGAAGCCCAGACCCTGGCCGAGATCCTGGCCAATTGGTCCCCGAAACCGGACGAAGCGGGCGGTCCCGTGTTTGTCATGGGGGCCGTGGCCAATGCGCGCGGGGACGAGTTGCTGGGCGATCGGCAGACATTCTACTACACGCTGGCGGCCAGCCATCTGTCTCAGGCCCGCAAGTTGGGGTGGCCTCCCGGACGCAAGGCCGAAGGCTTGTATCTCTTGGGCCGAAGCATGGCGCTCTCCGGCCAGGCGGCCGGCTCAATCCCTGTCTTACAAGCGGCCTTGCCACTCAACCCTTCGCACAAAGCAGAAGTCTTGCGGCTGCTGGCCCGCGGGCTGGCCTCACCCGACAGCGACGACCAGCAGGCCGCGCTTCCCTATCTGGATGAATTGTTGGCCGTCGATACGCTCGACGCTGGAGAACGCAATCAGGCGTTGCTGGAAAAGGCCGATGTGCTGTTTCAGCTCAACGACCTGGCAGCCTGCCAGCAGACATTGGAAATGGTCCCCGGCGAGTCGCAATCGGGACCGGCCGCGGCGCTGCTGCAAGCCCGCATCTCCTTGAACGAGTTGCGGCAGGCCATGCCGCCCGAAGGGCCCTTGCCCGACGAAATCGCGGCGGGATATCGCGATACGCTGGAGAAACTGCGGCAGGCCGAAGGGCGATCGCCCTTGAGTGCTACTGCGCGCGAAGCCATCTATCTGGCGGGCGTTTGCCTGCGGGCGCTAGGCGATGATGCCGCGGCCCTGGCGCAATTTCAAAAGGTTGGCCGACTGCATGCCGACACGGCCGAGGGTATTGCCGGCCATCGGGAAGCCGCCAGTTTGCTGTTGGCCAGCCAACGCGTGGAGCCCGCCGCGCGGGCCATGATGGCTGCCTTGGACGAAGCCAGTCCTGAAGCCACGTATCGCAATCCGTGGCTGCCGCTATCGGTCTTTCGCGAGGAAGCCCTAGCCCTTTACCAACGGCTGTTGGACCGCAACGACTTCAATCTGGCGGTTGAACTGACCGACCACCTGGAACCGCTGTTTGCGCCCGACCAGGCGGCACAGCTTCAAGCCGAAACCCATCGATCGTGGTCCAACAAACTGCTGGCCGAAGCCGAACGGGCCAGCGAAAGCGAAGCGGCGGTGTTGCGTACCGAAGCGGCGGAGCAGTTGCAATTGACGGGGCAGGCATTCGCCCGATTGGCGGAACTGCGCTACTCGCATCGCGACTATCCTGACCAGGTGTGGAACAGTGCCCAGGCGTTTTCACAAGCAAACGACCATACCTCGGCCGTGTCGATGTTTCGCGAATACCTGTATCACGAGGTCCGTCGCCGCAGGCCCGCCGCGCTGGTGGGCCTGGGCGAGGCCTTGCTGCAAGTGGGCGAATTGCACGAATCGCAGGCCATGCTGCAAGAATGCATGGACCGCTATCCTCACGATGCGGCCAGTTTCCGCGCGCGTCTGTTGGCCAGCCACGCTCGGTTTGAACAAGGAGACGTGCCAGCAGCCGAGGCCTTGCTGCGCGCGAATCTGGAAGGGGAAGACCTCGCCCCCACCAGCCGCGAATGGCGCGACTCGCTATTTCAATTGGGCTGGCTGTTGCACTTTCAGGGGCGCTGGGCCGACGCCATCGAGAAGCTGGAGGAAGCGGTCGAACGCTACCCCGACTCGGCAGCCGCCGTGGAAGCCCGCTATCTAATCGCCCACTCCTACGAGCAGAACGCGCAAGTTTCGCGAAAGAAATACGACGATGCCGCCGCGGACGGCGACCGGCTGGCGCACGGCCAAGAGATGCAACGCTTGCAACGCCTGGCCTTCGATCGCTACGAATCGGCCTTGCAGCGGCTGCTGAAGCGGCAGGAATCGCGGGAATTGTCGGCTTTGGACCAACGGCTGTTGCGGAACGCCTACTTTGGCAAGGGGGCGGTTTTGTCGGACTTGGGCCGGTTTGACGAAGCGATTGGGGTCTACTCCACGGTCGCAAATCGCTACAACGTGTCCCCGGCGTCGCTGGAGGCGTACTTGCGGATTGCCGCCTGCTACCGCCGCATGAACCGTCCCGATGAATTTCGCGGCACGCTGGAGAGGGCCAAGATCATTCTGCGCCGTCTGCCCAACGACGCGGCATACAACTCCGTCACCAATTACAGCCAGCAGCAATGGGGCGAACTGCTGGACTGGCTGAGCTCGCTCTAGCTGTTAGGCCATCGACTAGCATGCACGACCTCGATACCGATAGCATGGCCGATCTGATCGGCCGCAAGCACGACTGCCTGAGCCAGTTGCACGACCTGGCCCGACGGCAGTTGTCGCTGATCGATGGCGAGCAAATGATCGACCTGCTGAATTTGCTGGCGCACAAACAACGGCTGATCGGCGTGCTACAAGCCCTCGACCGGCAATTGGCTCCTTTTGGCGGGCAACGGCCCGAGGATCGCCATTGGCGCTCGCCCGCGGCCCGTGCGGAGTGTGGCCGACTGCTAGCGGAATGCGAAACGCTGCTGGGCGGAATTCTGGAACACGAGCGCCGGGGCGAAACCGAGTTGATTGCCCGGCGTGAAGAGACCGCTATCCGGGTGCAGTCGGCCTATGCCGGCCACCAGGCGCATCAGGCTTACTCCGCCGATTGTTCGGTGGCGGGCCAAGAGCTCGATCTGTCCACGGAGGGCTAAGATGGACTTCGAGACAACCGAACAACCGCCGGTCTTGGACCGCAATGCCGACCTGGGGACCATCTTACAGGCCTGGAATAGCGCAACCCTGCGATTGCAGCAAACGCACGAATCGCTCCGTTCCGAGGTTGCCCGGCTCTCCGATGAGTTAGAGATTAAGAACCGCGAACTAGCCCGCAAGAACCGCCTGGCCGACTTGGGACAGATGTCGTCCCACATTGCCCACGAGGTTCGCAACAACCTGGTCCCGGTCAAACTGTACCTCAGCCTGCTGCGGCGGCGGTTGGCGGGCGATGGCGAGGGGTTGTCGGTACTCGACCGGGTGATGACCGGCGTTACAGCGCTCGATGCCACCGTGGAAGACCTGCTGCATTTTGCCGCCGACCGAGACCCCCACGGCGAGGTCTTGCCGCTGCGTCCGCTGATCGAAGAGGTTCGTGGTTCGCTGGCCCCGCAACTAGCTGCGCAGGGCGTGGAGATCTCGATCGACGTACCAGCCGACGCCACACTGTGGGTCGATGGCAACATGTTGCGCCGCGCCATCTTGAACATTGTCCTCAACGGCTTGGATGTCATGCCGCGGGGCGGGCAAATGGGCATTGCCGTCAGCCGCGAGGACGACGGCCTGGCGTTACGAATTCACGACACAGGCCCTGGGCTTTCTCTCGACGTTTGCCAACGCGTGTTTGAACCGTTCTTTACCACCAAGAGCCACGGCACCGGGCTGGGACTGGCCATTGTGTACCACATCGCCCAAGTCCACGGCGGTTGGGTCCAGGCCGAAAACGGCCCGCACGGCGGCGCTGTCTTCACCATCCATTTGCCTTATCACCCGTCAGAGGCACTCTCCGCATGACCGCCACCACACTGCAACCTGTTGCCACATCCACCCGCGGCGAGGAACTCGGCCGCGTGTTGATCGTGGACGATCACCCCCACGCGCGCGAGTCGATGGCCTATGTGCTGGGGCAGGCCGGCTATCGTGTCGATTGCGTGACCAGCGCCATCGAGGCGTTGACCCGCCTGGAAAGCGAAAGCGTGGATGTCGTCGTGACCGATCTGCAAATGCCCGGTATGACGGGGCTGGAACTGATTGAACGCCTGCAGCGCCGCCGCGACGGCGCGCAGATTGTGATGGTCACGGCACACGCCACGATCTCGTCGGCCGTCAATGCCATCCGCCACGGTGCGTTCGACTACATCGAAAAGCCGTTTGAAGCCGACCAGTTGGAACAGCTCGTGGCGCGGGCCTTGGCGCACGGAAAGATGCTAGACCAGGTCCATCTTTCTCCGGGCGATCCGCAAGCCCCGATTGCCATGATTGGCCACAGCCGGGCGATGCAAGAACTGCGGGCCAAGATTGCCCAGATTGGCCCAACGGGCGAAACCGTGTTGATAACCGGTGAAAGCGGCACCGGCAAGGAACTTGTCGCCCGCTCGGTCCACGCGGCCAGTCCGCGCCGCGGTTCGCCTTTGGTAGGCGTCAACTCGCCGGGCTTGTCGGCCCATTTGATGGAGAGCGAGCTATTTGGCCACGAACGGGGCGCGTTCACCGGTGCCGATTCACAGCGCACCGGCCGGTTTGAACTGGCCGACGGCGGCACGATCCTCTTCGACGAAATCACTGAGATCGACTTGACGCTGCAAGCCAAACTGCTGCGCGTGCTGCAAGAGCGGTCGTTCGAGCGGGTTGGCTCCAATCAGACGCGGCATGTCGATGTCCGCGTGTTGGCCACAACTAACCTAGAGCTGCTGGAGGAAATTGCCGCCGGGCGGTTTCGCCAAGACTTGTACTACCGGCTGGCGGTCGTGCCGTTGACGGTCCCCCCGCTGCGCGAACGGCACGAAGACGTGCCAGCGTTGGTCGATCACTTTCTAAAGATCTCGGCCAGCCGCTTGAACCGCGAGCCGTGCCAGCTCGATTCGACCGCCAGCCAACTGCTGTGCGAATACCACTGGCCGGGCAATGTTCGAGAGCTCGGCAACATCATCACGCGGGCTAGCGTCCTCAACCAGGGTTCGGCTATTCGCGCCGACGAATTGCGTCCGTGGCTGATCGACGCAGAGGGGCAGCAGGCCTTGGGCGACGAGCAGCCCTCGTTGGCGATCGGCACCAGCCTGGCCGACATGGAGCGCAAACTGATCGAATCGACACTCGACCATTACAGCGGACATCGGGCCAAAACCGCCGATGCGTTGGGGATTGGCCTCCGCACGTTGTCCGGCAAACTGAAACAGTATGGCTACGCCCCACGGGCCAAGAAGTTTTCGAGGGCCGGTTGATGCGCAGAATCTGCCGGTTGCCAGCGGCTGAATTGGCTGCCTGCAATGCCGGCGGTTTCGCGCCAAAGTACGGGCGAACCTTCGGATTGCTTGCGCCGCTTGAAGTTACATCCCATCGCCGACCGTCGAGGAATTTCCCAACCGTTCGGCACAACCCTTGCATTGTGTGAGCATCGCTAGCGAAAGCGGCCAGGAGCACCCGGTATGAGCGGTTTTGGTCTATTCAGCCAGACAACAATTCCGGTATTGGAACAAGTCGTCAATTTCTCGCAGGCGCGTCACACCGTGCTGGCGGGCAACATTGCCAATTTGGACACGCCGGGTTACAAGACGCGCGACCTGTCGCCCGAGAGCTTTCAGGCCCGGTTGCGTGAGGCGATTATCGAAAGAGACAGCGTTGGGACGGCTGGCGAGGGGAGCAGCCACGGAGACCCCTTCCAGGCGACAACCAGCAACTTGCACGGCATTGTGCGGCACGACGAAGGCAATGTGGGAATGGAACGGCAAGTCACGGAAATGGCCAAGAACCAGATGCAGCACAATCTGGCGATGGCCATCATGTCTAGCCAGTTCAAGCTATTGCAGGCGGCTATCAGCGAACGGGCATAAGGCCGCGTTAGACTAAACCACGGATTGGTAAGGGAGAAATCGGCATGTTTTCCGCAATGGACATTAGCACGAGTGGCATGGTGGCGCAGCGTATCCGGCTGGCGGCCATCTCCAATAACATTGCCAACATGTCCACCACCCACAACGAGGCGGGCCAGCCCGACCCGTACCATCCCAAGTTCGCCGTGTTTCAGACCGACAACCAATACGCGCCCGGCTTGGGAGCGGCGGGTGTCAAGGTGGCCTCGGTGGAAACGGCCAATACCGAACCGCGTTGGAAGTACGAACCCAACAACCCGCTGTCGATTCAAGAAGGTCCGCGAAAGGGCTACGTGGCCTATCCCGATGTGGACATGACGACCGAGTTTGTCGACGCTCTGGAGGCCGCGCGGGCCTACGAGGCCAACGTCGGCGTGATGGAGATCAGCAAAGATTTAAGCCAGCAGACGCTGCGGTTAATTGCCTGATCGCCTGCTACAGCCAGATCAACCCAGACCCAGGATTGATTTATGACACCTATCTCGCCGCTGTCGGGCGTTCAAGCGCCGTTGCAGCCGTCGGCGCTCAACAGCGTCAAGGGGCCTGATGCCTCGGCCCCGGCGTTCAAGGACTTCCTGCTCGATTCGATCAAGGAAGTCAACGGCATGCAAACACAGGCCAACCGGGCGGTGGAAACATTGGCCACGGGGGGCGAGATCAATCCGGCTGAAGTACTGACGGCGGTGCAGAAGGCCGACCTGGCATTCCGTACCATGCTGCAGATTCGCAACAAACTGGTGCAGTCTTACGACGAGATCAAGAACATCAGGGTCTAGCGGCCGAGCGGCGTGTGGGCGGCCTGGGCGGCCGGCACGGTCTGATTCAACAAGGCAGTCGTCCACGGATGGACACCCGGAGTATCCAGGATGGATGTGCTCAATAAACTGTTCGCCCAATTGACCGACTTATTCAAGTCGATGACACCCGGCGCGCGGATTTTGGCTGGGTTGCTGCTGGCGGTGATCGTGGTCAGCCTGGGCTACCTGTTTAACCAACAGGTATCGAGCGGCGGCGACCTGTACCTTATGGGGGGCCGCAATTTCTCGGCCAACGAGCTGCCGGCCATGGAAGCCGCCTTCGACAAGGCCGGGCTATCCGCTTACACCATTGATGGCAATCAAATCCGCGTACCGTATGGCAAACAGGCCGCCTTCATGGGTGCGCTGGCCGAAAGCGGGGCGCTGCCCGCCGACTTTCATTCGTATCTCGATAAGGCCATTTCGCCCGAAACCCCTTGGGCCAGCAAGTCGCAACGCGAGGAAAAGATCAAGTTTGCCAAGCAGCAAGAATTGGCCTTGGTCATTAAGTCGATGGCCGGCATTGAAAACGCCGCCGTGCACTATGACAGCAAGAAGAAGTCGGGCTTGCACGCCAGTGAGACGCAAACAGCCAGCGTGACCGTCAAGCCCAGCGGCACTTTGCCGCTGGACCGCAACCGCGTGCAGATGATTCGCCATCTGGTGGGGGCCGCCTACGCCGGCCTGTCGCCAGACAGCGTGACCGTGATCGACATGAACGGCCGCACCTACCCGGCCGGTTCGCCCGATGACCCGGTGGGGGGCAGCGGCGAGCACAAGGCCTTGGCGACGATGGAACAGTATCAAGAGCGATACAAGCACGAATTGCTCGACGCCTTGGCCTACGTCCCCGGCGCGACGGTCCACGTCAATGTCGAGATCGACCCCAAACTGCACTTTACGGAACGCAAGGTGCAGGTCGATCCGAAGACCGTGGAGGTTTCCGCCACCGAGGAGAACCGCATCGAGAACACTTCGTCGGCGCCGCTGGGCGGACGCCCCGGTACCGCGGCCCAACAGCCGGGTGCCAACCAGGCGTTGTCATTGGCCACGGCCAGCAGCGGCAACAAGACGGAATCGGAGTTCACCTCGCGACGAGGACAGAATCTGGTTTCGCATGGCGAAACGCAAATGGAAGAGATTGGCCTGACACCGAAACGGATTACCGTCGCCGTGGGCGTGCCGATTGGTTACTACACCAAGATCTGGCATGAGCAACATCCCACAAAGGGCGACGAGCCCAAGAAGACGCCCAACCCCGACGAACTCAAGCAGATCGAGACGGAGCAGGTGGCCAACATCAAGGCCCACGTAGGGCACTTGCTGCCCAAGCCGATCGGCATTGTCGATCCGGTCCCCTTGGTCACCGTGACATCCTTCCACGACACACTGTCCGACGCGGGCCTGCTGCCAGAGGCGCAAACGTCGGAGCTGGCCATGGCCTGGCTGGGCGAGAATTGGTCCACCCTTGGCATGGGCCTGCTGGCGGTGGTCAGCCTGTTCATGTTGCGCTCGATGCTGCGTGCCGCGCCGATTGAACCGGCCAGCGCCGCGGCCAACCAGAACAACATTCTCTCGGCCACGGTGACGTCAGACAGCCCGACGGGCGAGGCCAATGAAGCCGGCGAGGGGGGCGCAGCTACCAAGAAACCAAAGCGGTCATTCGGCAAAGGCCCATCGCTCAAGGACGAACTGGTCGAACTGGTTCGCGACGATCCCGACGCCGCCGCCAATATTCTCAAAGGCTGGATCGGCAGCCCGAACTGACACGCAAGTCTTGCCCCCTCTATCTCTGGGAGAGGGCCGGGGTGAGGGCCGCGGCCAATGATGTTAAACCAAGAATCACGCTACCCACTAGCAACTGACAGCCATGAAGCCGACATCGGACATGATTCGCAAGGCCGCCGTGTTGGTCTACAGCCTCGACGCCGATACCGCGGATCAATTGCTCGACCAAATGCCGGTCGAAATGGCCGATCGGGTCCGCCGCGCCGCGGCCTCATTGGACGACATCAGCCAGGCCGAGCAAGATGCCGTGCTGGGAGAATTTGTCCGCGGTACGGCTAGCCCACCGGCGGACGACGACGCCGAGGGTGTGGAACTGAGCGCCAAGCTGGCCCGCGACTTTGGCCTGGGCGGGCCAACGCCATCCTTAGAGGCGGGCGAGCCGCCGGCCGCCGATGCGGACGTCCAACCGCCGTTTCGCCTGCTGCGCGAAACGGCCGCTGATCGGCTGAGCTTGTTGCTAGCCACCGAGAATCCGCAGACCATTGCCCTGGTGGCCACGCATTTGCCGCCGGCGCAAGCCGCCTCCGTTCTGACCGGATTGCCGGCCGACTTGCACGCCGATGTCATGCGGCGCATGGCCGATCTGGATGAGGCCCATCCCGAAATCGTCCGCGAGGTCGAACGGGGACTGGCAGCGCGGATGTCTCAACTCGCCCATGTCGACCAGCGCCGCGTGGCACGGGTGGCCGCCTTGGCCGACATCCTGCGGCATTCCGCCCCGCTCGAACGGCAGGCGATGCTGGAGTCGCTGCGGCAGGCTGAACCCGAACTAGCCGAACAACTGGCCGCCGCGCAACGGGCCGGTGATCTGCTGGAAGTTGCCTTGCAGGAGGAACGATCCGCGCAAGCATCAGCCGCGAACCTTGAAGTGCCCCCTTCTCGCTACGCCGGTTTAGACGAATTGGATGATGTTGCACTATCCGCCGCGTTGGAAGCGGTCGGCGCAGACATGGCCACGCTGGCGCTGGCTGGCGGCAGTGCCGCCCTGCTCGATCGAGTCACGCGGCGTTTGCCCACCCGCGAAGCCAAACGTTTCCGCCGTGCCCTGGACAAGCTGGGGCCGACCCGGCTCAGCGACATCGACGAAGCACAGCAGGCCCTATTGTCCGCGGCCAATCGTTGGGCCGCCAACCGGAAATTAACCACAGGCCGCGAGTTGGTTCGCGCCGCTTAAGCCTTTCTTGCCCTTCACCCCAGCAACCATCATGTCCACGGTCATCAAAGCAGGCCAGCGCCCCGCCGGTGCCGGCGTGTTGGCGTACAACCTGGATGACGTTGCCCAACAAGGGCGGCAGTACCTGGATAAGATCCAAGCCCAAGGCGCCCAAATCTTGGCTGATGCCCGGCAACAGGCTGCCGGCATCTTGCGAGCGGCCGAGGAGCAAGGGCGGCAAGCAGCGCACGACGCGGCCCATCAGCAGATCGACCAAAAAATTGGCAATCAGTTGCAGCCCGTCTTGCCGGCGCTGCGAGAAGCGGTCAGCCAGATCGAGCAATCCAGGCAGGCCTGCGTCAACCATTGGCAAACGCAAGCCGTGCACGTGGCGGCGGCCATCGCCGCGCGGGTGATCCGCCGAGAACTGAGCCACGACCCCACGATATCGTTGGTCCTGATTCGCGAAGCGTTGGAGCTGGCGACCGGCAGCGCGCAGATCCGGTTGCGGCTAAACCCCGCCGACCACGTTGCCCTGGCCGGCCAGGTGCAACAACTTATTGGCGAACTGTCGCGACTGGGAACAGCCGAAGTCGTGGCCGATCCGGCCATCAGTTCGGGCGGCTGCCGCGTGGAGACAAGATTCGGCGTGATCGATCAACAGATTGAAGCACAATTAGCGCGAATCGAGGAGGAACTTCGTTAGACGGAGAACACGGCACGGCGTAACACGACGCTGGCAGCATTGCTCGCCAGCGTATCGCTGCGCGCAGCGCGTGCGCCGCGTCGCGGAAAAACTTGAGATGAATTCCGGAATCGCGGAAAGCTAGCTGCGCTGGGCGCGCGGCGCGGCCGATATAAAGGATGGCTCGGTTGCCATTCTACACAAAACAATGGAGCCTGCTGGCATCGTCATGCTCGAAATGCTGTCACGAATTCGCGAGGCCGTCCCGACCATGCTGGAAGGAAGCGTGGTGCGCACGGTGGGCCTCACCGCCGCCGTAGCGGACTTTCCCGCGCCAGTCGGGGCCGTCGTCGAGATTGAACGGCAGCCGGGCGAACCGTTGGAAGCCGAAGTCATTGGCTTCCGCGACGAGTTAACGCTGCTCTACCCGCTGCGCGGCATGAGCGGCGTACGGCACGGCAACCGCGTTCGCCTGGCACGGACCAGCCGCATGTTGCCGGTAGGTCTGGAACTACTGGGACGCGTCATCGACGCGCACGGCAAGGCCATCGACGGCCGGCCGCAACCAGCGCTGCCACATCGGGCAGCCTTCGACCGCAGACCTCCCCATGCGTTGGACCGCCCCCCCATCGACCAGCCCTTGACGACGGGCGTGCGGGCTATTGACGGCTTGCTGACTTGCGGCAAAGGGCAGCGGATGGGCGTGTTTGCCGCGGCGGGCGTGGGCAAGAGCGTTACGCTCGGCATGATGGCCCGTTACACCGCGGCCGATGTGAACGTGATTGCCTTGATTGGCGAGCGCGGCCGCGAAGTGAACGAATTTCTGGAACGCGATCTGGGGCCAGAGGGCCTGGCCAAGAGCGTGGTCGTGGTCGCCACCAGTGACGAGCCGGCGTTGGTGCGGGTTCATGCCGCCCTGGCAGCTACGGCGGTGGCGGAATACTTTCGCGATCTTGGCAAGGATGTATTGTTGCTGATGGACTCGGTAACACGGTTTGCTTTAGCCCAGCGCGAGATTGGCCTGGCGGCCGGTGAACCGCCGACCACCCGCGGCTTTCCCCCGTCGGTATTTGCCATGCTGCCCAAACTGGTCGAACGGGCGGGCCGCAGTGCGCTGGGCAGCATCACTGGCTTTTACTCGGTGCTGGTCGAAGGGGACGACCCCAACGAACCGGTCAGCGACAATGTCCGCAGCCTGCTCGATGGGCACACATTTCTGTCCCGCAAGATGGCTGGCCGGGGCCACTATCCGGCAATCGATGTGCTAGCGAGCTTGAGCCGCTTGATGTCTTCCATCACCGATCGCGGCGTCCAAGATGCCGCCACCACCATCCGCGAGGCACTCAGCGCCTACCGCGAACACGAAGACTTGATTTCGATTGGTGCTTACCGCCGCGGCAGCAATATCTTGGTCGATGTGGCGATGGAAATGCGAGAGGAGATCGACAAGTATCTGCGGCAGCGGGTGGACGAGCCGACCACCGTCTCCCGCGCCCAAGAAGAGCTGATCGCCCTGGCCAGGCGCTGCGCACAACGTCGGGCCGCCTTGCAACAAGGAACCGCTTCCACGGCTCGATGAGAACCGGGCCCATCGGCGGCCACACACTCATTCAGCGTAATTCCATCACCCGAATTTACTATTTAGCCTCGCGCAACCATGCCCACTTACCGTTTTCGACTGGCGACCCTGCTCAAGCTCCGCGAGACGACTCGCGACGAGCGGCGTAGCCAGTTGGCGGAGGCACAGCGGATTGAAACGCTGATCGAGGAGCAGTTGCACGAGGTCGAGCAGAGCATGACCGGCTTGTTGGCGGAACGCTCGCGCTCGTCATCGCCCGGCCCGATCAACGTTGATCGCCTGCTCGACGCGCAGCGTTACGAGCTGACTTTGCGATCCAGAGACCGTGACTTGCGGCAGCAGCTTGCCTCGGTTCGTTTAGAGGTGGAACGGCGGCGGCTGATTTTGGCCGAAGCCAACCGCGAGGTGCGCGTGTTGGAAACGCTGCGCGAGTCGCAACAGCAGCAGCACACGTCCGCTGAGTTGACGGCCGAACAGAAACTGCTCGACGAATCCGCCTTGTTGCGCTATGCGCGAGAGGAGGCATTCTGATGTCGCGGCTATTGGGACTCGTGGGAACATTGATTGCCTGCTTCTGCGTGGCCACCGTGCTGGCCGCCGGCGGCATGTTGGGTTGGTTGTGGTCGCAAGGCAAGCTCGATGGCGACTCGGCCGAACAGGTGGCAATGGTCCTCAGCGGACGCGATCTGGCTGAATTGGCCGCGGCCTCCGCCGCGCCCACCGAGCCCGTCGCGCAGGCGGTTCCAACGCCGCCGACCTTGGAGGACATGGCTGCGGCCCGGGCGGCCCGGCTGCGCGACTTGGAACTACGCGAGCAATCGCTGCGGCACGGGTTGGACCAGCTTGACTTTGAGCGGAGCCGTTTCAAGAACGAGCGGGGCCGCTTTGAGTGGGTCAAAGAGGACTTTGAGAACAAACTGGATGCCAAGGAGAAAGACCTGGCCAGCGCCAGCCAAGAGAACGAATTACAGGTTTGGGAAAACATGCGCCCCAAGGCCGCCAAGGACCAGGCCATGTTGCGCATCGAAGACAAGAAGATCGACGAAGTCGTCGCCTTGCTGTCGCGGATGACCAACGCCAAACGCAAAAAGATCATCGACGAATTCAAGACCGAGGAAGAAAAGAAAGCACTGGCCGAAATATTGGAGCTGATCCGAACCGGCGGCCTCGACGCCGACCTCGTCGATCAAACTCGCGACAAAGTGGAACAAGCGCCAGCCGGCAATCCGTAACCCATCTGCCCGTAAAGGCTGTATGCCAGATATCCTGCTCGACAACCTGTTCAATCGGCTCCCCAAGCCCGATGCATCGTCGCCGTCCGCCGCGCGGGGCCGCGTGGAGCTTGGTCCGTCGTTCACCGAGCACCTGGGGCTTAGCCAGCAGCCCCCAGAGACAACGGGGCCGCGCGATGCGCCTACCATGGGGTCGAACTTCACCCGCCGTTCGAGTGCTGATTCCCAACTTCAACGGACATCCGCCAGCACCAGCCGCGACAGAGCGAATCGTTCGGAAGACTCGCGGTCGGCGGACGAACCGGATAGTCCATCCAGTGCGGCACCCTGCAAGTCCGCCGGTTGCGAGTCGGACCTTGAACCCCCATTGGAGTTATCGAACCAGGCGCGACCGGACGATTTTGCAACAGAAAAGGATGCCGGCGATGCTGGGAAAGACGATTCTATAAATTCGGATGTGGCCGCTACCGCCGTAGCCGCGGCAGCACAGCCGGTGCCCATTGGTCTGGCCGCGGATGAGGCGGTAGCCGTTGACCAGGTCGAACCGGTTACGCCTGTTGTCCAAGAAGACAGCCAGGCGGAATCGGCCGACCAGCAACCGGGCGAGACATCGCCAGAACCATCTGATCTTCCTGCGAGTACGGCTGCGAAGACCGTCCCTAAGCCCAGGGAATCCGTGGACGATAGGGCGGCACCTGTTTCCGATCTGGCAGCGTCTGTCACCGAGTTGCCCGCTGACGAGAACCCGGCGCCGCCAGACAAGGCGGACGCGACCTCTCCGTCCGAGATCGTTGAGACAGATATAGCAGGCATTACAAGGCCGTCTGTGCCGCTCGAGAGCGACCAGCCAGCCGTGACAATCGCCGCCGCCACGGTTGCGGCTGCTGAGACTGACGCCGAGCAAGACACAAACCAGACTGAACAGGGGCAGGCTCCTGCGGAGCAGCCGCCTCAAGGCGAGACACCCAACCGCCCCAATGCCGCTAACGCGACAAGCATTTCAACGGCGGCCGCGGCGGCATCCTCCGCCGTTGCCCCCGCCGCGGGCGTAACGGTCACTACCGCGGCTTCCGCGCCCGCTGGGCCGTCAACCGTCACGATTACCGGCCTCCCGCCAGCCGACCGGAGGGCTGCCGCCACTGCCAAAGGTGAGTTCGTGCCAACAGAATCCGCCCCACCCGTCACCGCCGACAATGGAACGACGGGCAAGAACACGTTGTTGCGAACCGCCGGCGGCGACTTGCATGAACTATCGCCCCGCCTTGGCCCAAATCAGACCCAAGCCGAAGCGCCGGCACGCGGGCTGACGCAATTAGAGCGAGTACAACTCGTGCAGCGCGTGGCCCGCGCTGTGCAAACGGCCAGCGACGATGGGGGCTTGATGCGATTGCGGCTCAGCCCGCCAGAGTTGGGCGCATTGCGGATGGAAGTCAGCTTGCGCGACGGAGTGTTGCACGCCCGCATTGAAGCCGAGACACCCCAAGCCCAGGCTGCCTTGCTAGAGAACCTGCCTGCCTTGCGAGAACGGTTGGCGGAACAAGACGTGCGGCTTGGCCGCTTTGACGTCGATCTGCCCAACCGGCAGCCGGGCGATAGGCCGGCGCAACAATTTCAACAAGACCGGCAGCCGGCTGACAACTGGGGCCAAGAGAACAAGTCACTTCGGCCCGCTTCGTTGGCCGCGGCCGCGGCTTCCGCCATTCCGGCGGCGGCTGGCGACGGCCGGATCGACATCACTATTTGAAGCCAGAGCAAGCACACAGGAGCAACGGCATGGATGCATCTTCGATTAGCGGCGCATCGTCAACGGTCTCATCCACGGAGGCCACGAACGAAGCGCTCCGCAATTTGGACATGGGCCAGTTCTTGAACTTGATGATTGCCGAGCTGCAAAATCAAGATCCGCTCAATCCCATGGACAACCACCAAATCTTGCAGCAGATCGGCGAGATCCGCAACATCGGCGCTACCGAGCAGTTGTCGAGCACGCTCAGTTCCGTGCTGTTGGGGCAGAATGTGTCCACGGCCAGCAGCCTCATCGGCAAGAATGTGGCCGCGCTGGCCGATGATGGCGATGAGATATCAGGAAAGGTCGAACGCGTGTCCATCACGGATGGCCAGGCCACGCTGCACGTGGGCGATGCCACGGTTAAGTTAACCAATGTACGAGAAATTCAACCGTAACTTTTCACGGCCAAGTGAGGGCCACGGCGTGCGCCTGGCCACTCCGACGCCGTTTTATCCAACATTCACGCAGGGGGATCGGACATGGGTTTAGCATCCGCATTAAGTACGGCGCTGACTGGGTTATCGGCTGCCGAGACGACCATCGATGTGGTTGGCAATAACGTCGCCAACGCCGGAACCGTGGGCTTTAAGGAGTCCGAGGCGGTCTTTGCCACGCAGTTCTTGCAGACGCAAAGCTTGGGGTCGGCCCCCACGGCCAGCAACGGCGGTATCAACCCGCGGCAGATTGGGTTGGGCGTTATTACGGCGGCCATCACGCCGAATTTCACGCAAGGGACGATCCAAGTCAGTTCGAGTTCGTCCGACCTGGCGATTCAGGGGGACGGGTTCTTTATCGTGCAGGGTGCGCAAAACGAAACTCTCTATACGCGCGACGGGCAATTCACCACCAACGCCGAGAACCAATTGGTCACCATCAACGGCGACCGCGTGTTGGGACAAGGCGTAGACGCCAATTTTCAACTGGCCAGTACCACACTCACTCCGTTGACCATTCCGTTGGGGGCCACGGCGGTGGCTCAGGCCACCACGACCGTTGACTTCCAAGGGACATTGACGGCTTCGGGGACCGTGGCAACTACGGGGCAGATCGTGCAGACCGCATCGTTGGGTGACGCTTCCGTCCCCGCGCCGACCACGGGCGGTGCCGCGCCGGAAGCCGTTGGCCCCCCGGCCACGGCCGCCAGCGGAGTTGTCAGTGCCACACCGGGCGGAATTCCCATCGCCAACAACTACCGCTATTTCGCTGTGTTTATTGACGCGGATGGCAACGAAAGTGCTCCCTCGCCGATTTCGGCGGCCGTCAATGTTACCGCCGCCAATAGCACGATTGATGTAACAATTCCCACCGCGCCCGCCGGCCCACCGGGCAACTGGGTCGGCCGCCGCATCTACCGCACCGACGGTTCGGCCTCGACCACCGCGTACCGCGTCACACAGATCAACGACATCGCCACCACCAACACCTTCGCCGATGGCACCTCCAACGCCACCTTGACCACACAGCCTCAACTGGTGACGACGGTCCCAGGCACGGGCCTGTACCAATACCTGGTGACGTTCGCGCACGACTTGGGGAGCACCTCGCCCAGCCGGCCGGCCCCCTCCTCGGGCACGATCCAGCTTACCGGCAATCGCGTGATTCTGAACAATCTGCCGAATGCGGCCTCGCTGCCGCCGCAATACAACCGGGTCAATATTTATCGCAATACGGCGGACGACCCCAACACGTACTATCTGGTAGGGCAGCTTGACCCTACCGTGCAAACGTCGTTCATGGATACGGTCCCCGATGCCGTGGCCCGCACACAGCCGGTTATTGACCTGGATGGACCCAAGATTCAACAATCGACCACGAATGTTGTCGATATTCTGCGGCGCGAGGGGACAACCTATACCCAGGTGTTCCAGGCCGGCACGCTGACTTTCACGCCGCAAAAGGGAGGGCAGACCCTGGCCCCCCGGTCCTTCACCATCACCAATACGACCAAGGTCAGCGAGCTGTTGTCGTTCATGCAACAGGTGGCGGGCATCCAGACCGATACCGATCCTATCAATCCTATTCCCAATTCGCTGACCCCCACGGGGACCGCTGCGCCGGGAATCTCGGTGACGGCCGACGGCCGCATTCAAATCGTCAGTAACAACGGTACGGCTAGCGCCATCGATATCACGTTGGCCGGCCTGAAGCAGCAAGTGGGAGCTAACCAAAACAACGTCAGCCTGTCGTTTGGCAAGACGCAAGACGCTGTTGGCACCAGTGTCTCGACCGACCTGATTGTCTACGACTCGCTGGGCTCGCCGCTCAATCTGCGGATTACCGCCGTGCTGGAGAGCCGCGATAGCTCCAACACAACCTACCGCTGGTATGCCGACTCGACGAACAATGATCCATCCACTGGCAACCGCATTAACGTCGGCACCGGCCTGATCCGCTTCGACGGCACGGGCGGGGTCTTGCAAGTCACCAATGCCAAGGTCTCCATCGACCGGGCCTCGTCGCCGTCGATTTCGCCATTGGAGTTCAACCTCGACTTTTCGCAAGTATCCGGCCTGGCGGCCAACTCAGCCACGCTGACCGCCACGCGGCAGGATGGTTCCAGTACTGGTACGTTGGCCAGCTATTTGATTGGCGGCGATGGCCGCATTCGGGGCGTGTTCACCAACGGTGTCACGCGAGACCTGGGGCAAGTGCGGCTGGCGCGGTTCGCCAATCCGGGTGGCTTGGACCAGCGCGGCCAGAATAACTACGCTGTTGGCATCAATTCGGGCTTGCCGATCGTGGGCAACCCCGGCGAGCAAGGGATCGGCAAGGTCGTGCCGGGTGCCAAGGAACTTTCCAACACCGACATCGGCAAGAGCCTGATCGACCTGATTACCGCTTCGACCCAATACCGGGGGAACGCCCGCGTGATCACCACGGCGGAACAGCTCTTGGACGAGTTGCTGAATCTGCGGAGGTAGAAATTCCGTCCGCGGAGAAGATGTCAGCCATCTGCTCCTTCGAGGAGTTGCCAAGCCTTTGGGTTGAAGGCTACCCAGCCAGATGGGACGCGGTGCCTTCGTTACAATCGGCATAAGCAGCGGGGAGCGGGCTGGAGGCCGCTTTGTCCTTCATTGGGGCTGCCGAATGGCGGCACGAGGGTGACTTTTGAACTAGGTTTTCAATAGCCTGTCCGCGGTTCGCGCATTCGCGCGGGCCGCCGGCATGGGGAAGCGATCGCGGACATGATTAAGCTGAATCGTTTGAGCGGCGAGGCGTTCGTGCTCAATGCCGAATTGATCAGCTACATCGAGTCGCGTCCCGACACCTACGTAACCTTGACCACCGGCGAACGGTTGATCGTGACGCAATCGGTGGACGAAGTCGCGCGGCTAGCCCTTGAATACCAGCGTTCCAAGCACCTCATTCCGCCACCCGGCGGCGGACCAGCATCATGAAACAGGCCACTCGGCTTTACGACAATCGCGAATCAGTCCTGATGGAAATTATCCAGGCAGCCGGGTGCGCAAAGTCCGATGGTCCCGAACAGGCCGCCAGGAACGCTACTCCGCAGGGGAATCCGCTGTTGACGGCCGGGCTATTCATGGCCGCCGACGGGTTGCCACCTCAGCAAATCAACGCTTCGCTCGCCAGGCTTTGCCAGTTGTCGGACGAAGAATGTTCGGCCTCGCGCCGCCGCGTAATGGCCGTCTGTGGCGGTGTTGCCGTGTTGGCTGGATCGGCCTGGGCCGTTGGCCAACTCAGCGGCGCTTCGGTCGGTAGCTGGCTGTGGCCGCTATTGGGGATGCTAACCGCGTTGGGCATGTTGAGCATGGGCCTGATGCCGTTGGTGGACCGGATGCGATCGCGGCCGCCTGGCAGCGAACACGCGGAGGAAGCCATCACGGAGCAGATGATCGCGCAAGGCATCGCCCTGATTCAGCAAGGAGCCACGTCCACCGACATCGAGCGGGAACTGCGCGAAGCGGGCCACATGGCCGTTCAGTCGGTGGACGAAATACAACCGTTGGCGTTGGTGGAAAGCCACTAACAGCCTTGCATTCATTGAACCCGCATCAAGACCCACGGTGAAACCATGGCAGCTCCAGCACCACCCCCTTCGGCCGCCTCGACGGGCCAGGCTTCAGGCGGAGCCAAGTCGAACAAGATGATGAAGATCATCGCGCTGGCGTTCATCGTAGCCGTGATCGGCGGCGAGTGCCTGGCCGCGGTGTTGTTTCTGGCGTCGGCCGGGGAGACTTCTACCGACAAGCCCACGCCTCCTGCGCCGACACCGGCTGAGGCCGTTGATGCAGCCGCTGATAGCAACGACAGTCCTGCCAGTGAAGAACCCGCCGAGGATGCCGCGTCCCTGGCGGACGAACCGGCCACGCGGGCATTGCCAGCGGGGCCAGCATCGGCCGGCGATTTCGAGGTCGATCTGGGTCAATTCAGCCTGACGGTCTACCAGCCGACATCCGGCACGACCTTGCTGGTCGATTTCCACCTGTACGGGACAATTCGCTCCAAGGAAGAAGCCGTTTTCACGGAACGCCTGGAGAAGCACAAGCACCGCATTCGCGACGCCGTGATCGTCACGGTCCGCAGCGCGGAGACCGCCGATTTCGCCGATCCAGGGTTGGGCTTGATTAAACGGCAGGTTTTAGAGAAAAGTAACACTTTGCTGGGTAAGCGATTGCTGCGTTCCATCATGTTCAGTGACTTCACCTTCATCGAACAGTAGCCGCGGCCGCCTTCCAGTTTCGCGCCAGGCAAGAAGCCTGGCCCCACCATGTGTTCAACGGGGCAAGCAGGAATGGATTCCCATGGCAGACGATCCGGCTAAACTTGGACAAGAAGAGATCGACAATTTGTTGGCCCAGGCGCAGTCCAACGCGCTCCCCCCGGAAGGTGCCGAAACGTCCGGGTCGCTCGGCCGGAGCGAGATCGACTCGCTGTTGAAAACGCCCCCCGGAACGGCAACCGCCGCCGGCCGCGCGGCGGCTTCAGCTCCACCGGCGGACATTGCCCAGGGCGATATCGACTTTTTGCTCAACCAGGCGCAGGCGGCCCTCGATTCGGTCGATACGCCGCAGTCGCCCCTGGCCCATGCGCCTTCGGCTCCGTTCCAGCTTGAGGAATTTGGCGGCTCGCCCGCCTCCACCGAACACGCCACGCTGGAGTTGCTGCGCGATGTGGAGCTCGATCTCAAGATCGAACTGGGCCGCACCTACATGCAACTAGAAGACGTACTGCGTCTCCGCAAGGGTTCGGTCGTGCCGCTCGACAAACTGGCGGGCGATCCCGTCGATATCTTCGTCAACGGTCGGCTGATTGCCCGTGGTGAGGTGCTGGTAATGAACGACAACTTTTGCATCCGAGTAGCGGAGTTGGTTGCCGTGGAATCAGCCCGGGCCGGTTAGGTCGCGGTGAAAATAATCGCGGCACTGGATGACACGTTTCAAAGGGTCCGGTCCTGGAAATGGAACGCGGATTGTCGCCGTCGGGAGTCGGCTCCTCCAGAAGCCTTCAACGAACCGAATACCGAGACTCAACAATCACCCGCATCTATTATCGGTCCCGAGGGTCGGGTCGCCGCAACAAATCTTGAAATGGATTTCACATGTTCGGCGCGACTTATATCTGGCGACTAATTCTGGTTGCGGCCTGTTGGGCCGCGGCCATCGCCAGCGCGCAGGTGGCGGCTCAAGAGCGGAGCGCGCCGGTCCGTCCACGGATCGGACGGAGCAGCGACGAATCCAACGTGCGGCCGGCCAACTTTGAAGCGCGGGTGCCAGTGGCTGATGAGGCCCGTGGGGACGATCCGTCCAAGGCACTGCCGCAAACGTCCCATTCATCAACCGGCGTCACGCTGTCACCACGGCGTACTGAACCGGCCCTACCATTGGCCCGGCCAGGAAGTAAGTCGGCGAACCGCGCTCCGGGGGGCATCTCGGCCTTCGCGACCACGCTAGCCAGCCTGATGCTGGTGCTGGCCCTGTTCATGGGGGCGGCTTGGGTGTTGCGGCGGGGCCTGCCCAAAGGGGCTAGCGCCCTGCCCTCGGAAGTTGTGGAGGTCTTGGGCCGCTCCCCCTTGCCAGGCAAACAGCAGATGCACTTGATCCGCTGCGGAAACAAACTGCTGCTGGTTTGGTCGACCGTGCATGGCGTGCAAACACTGACGGAGATTACCGATCCCGTGGAGGTCGATCGCCTTTCGAGTGCCTGCCGCGAGGCCCAGCCCGGGAGCGCTTCGTCGGCCTTTCGCCAGGTATTTCAGCAATTGTCCAAGGAACCCGTCCAAGGCTTTCTGGAGCCGGGTGTCACCCGGCCCGTGGCGGCTGGCCGGGGCATGTCGGCTTCTCATAGGGAGGACGACCATGCCTGAGCCTGTTCAACCTTCCATGATCGCCATGCCGCTCCAGCCAATCCGGCGTTGCCATCGTCTCCCGCCAGGACAGCGAATTGCCGCCACATTGCTGGCGGCCTGCATCTGCCTGACGGCTGGTACAGCCTTCGGCCAGGTTGGCCCCAATCAACCCGTCAATCTGGAACTGCCAGCCGGACTGTCTGGCGGACCCGACCAATGGACCAGCCCCGAAGGGCTCAGTTCCGCCCTACAAGTGATGCTGCTGTTGACGGTGCTCAGCATGGCCCCGGCCGTGCTGTTGATGACGACTTGCTTCGTGCGGATCATCGTCGTGCTGGGCCTGCTGCGGCAAGCGCTCGGTACGCAGCAGTTGCCGCCGTCGCAAGTCATCACGTCGATCACGCTGTTCTTAACCCTGTTGATCATGACGCCCGTTTGGACGCAGGTCTATCAAGACTCGATCGTCCCTTACACCCGGCACGAGATTGGCATGGAAGACGCCTGGGAGCGGGGCGTCGCGCCAATCCGCCGCTTCATGAGCATGCAGATCGAACGCACCGGCAACAGCGACGATGTGTGGATGTTCATGGAACATATCCCCGATGCGCCGGAGCCGGAGAGCTACGACGAGGTGCCGCTGCAAGCGCTGCTGCCTGCCTATATGTTGAGCGAACTCAAGACCGCCTTCTTGATCGGCTTTCAGATTTATCTGCCGTTCTTGATTCTGGACATGGTTGTCTCCAGCGTGCTGATCTCGATGGGCATGGTGGTTATGCCGCCGGTGCTGGTCTCGCTCCCCTTCAAGCTGCTGCTGTTCGTGCTGGTGGATGGCTGGAACCTGGTGGTAGGCATGCTGATCGACAGCTTCGAGCCGTTTACATAGCAACAGGCCCGAAATAGCTTCCGCGCTTTCCTCCCTCTCCCTCAGGGGGAGGCCCGGGGTGAGGGTTGCCGCGAAATGGAGGATCGTTCGCGACGTCCCCTCTCCCCCAACCCTCTCCCGGAGTACCGGGAGAGGGGGGCGGAAATTGAAGTTACTTCGCACGGAATACTTACATAGCGACGGGCCACCGGTCGCAACCATCACACTTCACGGAGGATCGTTTGTATGGAACCGCAAGACGCTGTCGATCTTACGCGGCAGGCGATGATGGTGGCGCTGCTGATCTGCTCGCCCGTGCTGGCGGTGGGGATGCTTGTCGGCCTGCTGATTGGCTTGTTGCAAGCGGTCACGCAGGTGCAAGAGCAGACTGTGGCCTTCGTCCCCAAGATCGTGGCCATGATCCTGGCCCTGTCGTTCACGCTTCCCTGGCTGATCAGCCAGATGGTCGATTTCACGCGAGAACTATTCGAGGGGATACCCGGCTCGCTCTGATCGGCCCCCGCAATGCTGTTTGGCCCGCGTTCCGACTGACGCGCTCGCGATATCCAATTCCATGACCTGGCTCACTGCTTTTTCCGCCAACCAGTTTGTCTTGTTCACGCTGGTTCTTACCCGGGTGAGCGGAGTGGTCATCGGTACGCCCATTTACGGTTCGATCGAAGTTCCGGCTCGGGTGCGGGCCTTCTTGGCCGTGGCCTTGGCCGTGCTGATGATGCCCACGCAGTGGCATACGATAGTCGAACAGCCTGCCAACGTGGTCGATTTTGCCCTGCTGGTCGCTGCGGAGTTATTGATCGGCCTGACGCTGGGGACCGGCACGCTGATCCTCTTTTCCGGCGTGCAGTTGGCCGGGCATATCATCAGCCAGATCGGTGGCATGTCGCTGGGGGAAGCGCTCGACCCCAACACCGACAACAGCGTGCCCATCCTGAGCGAACTGCTGCGGATGTTTGCCTTGGCCATCTTCGTGGCGATCGGCGGACACCGGCTAGTGCTGGCGGGCCTGTTGGGAACCTTTGAAGCCATTCCCGCTGGACAGGCCCAATTGGCGACGTCGCTGGGCCAGTTGCTTTCCGTACTCCTCACGGAGAGCCTGTCGTTGGGCGTGCGGATGGCGGCACCCGCCATGACGGCCTTGCTGTTGGCCACGTTGGTATTGGGTCTGGTCAGCCGCACCGTGCCGCAGTTGAATGTCTTTTCGTTGGGCTTTGCCTTGAACGCCGTCACCCTGTTTGTGGCCGTGGCTTTGTCGTTGGGGGGCATTGCCTGGCTGTTCGAGGACCAGGTTCCGTCATTGCTCAACGACTTGCTCGACGCCATTTTGGAATCGCAGTCGGCCGTGAGCGCAGCGGGGTGGCCGGCGCATGGCTGAATCGGACGATGACAAATCTTTTGACGCCACGCCTTACCGTCGCGAGAAAGCCCGCGAGGAAGGCCAGATTGCCCGCAGCCAAGATCTGACCCAGGCAGCCGTGTTGCTGGCCGGGGCTGGCGGACTGCTGATGCTGGGGGGGGCGGCTATCACGTTTTTCTCGCAATTGGCGCAGAGGAATTTGGGGGGCGAAGCCTGGCTGGAATTGGATGTCGAGTTCTTGCAGGCCCAAATCAGCGGCCTGCTGTCGGGGTTAGCCGGCACCGTCTTGCCCTACCTGCTGACGGTGATGGCGGTAGGGGCGGGCAGCCATTTGGTGCAGTCGGGAATTTTATTTTTGCCCGACAAGCTAGCGCCCGACCTGACCCGCATCGACCCGTTGAAGGGGCTGGCCCGCATTTTCTCCATGCAAGGCATGGCCAAACTGGCCTTTGGCATCTTCAAGATGGCGTTGATTGCCGCCGTGGCCTACGCGGCGCTGCACGGCGAACTCGATACCATGGCAGGCCTGGCCGAACTGGAACTTTCCCAATCGGCCCGCTATCTGACGGAGGTCCTGCTGTGGACCACGGTCAAGATTGCCGTGGCGTTGCTGATCCTGGCGCTGATGGACTACGGCTTTCAGTGGTGGAAACGCGAGCAAGACTTGCGGATGAGCTTCAAGGAAGTTCGCGACGAAGTCAAACAGATGGTCGGCGACCCGCAAGTGCTGCAGCGCCGCCGCGCCATCATGCGGCAAATGGCCATGGGCAGCCTGTCCAAAGCCGTCCCCAAGGCCGACGTGGTGATCTCCAACCCCACCGAACTGGCCATCGCCATTCAGTACAAACCAGAAACAATGCAAGTGCCGGTCGTCGTCGCCAAGGGGGCGGGCGTGCTGGCCCAGCGCATCCGCCGCCTGGCTCTAGAGCAAGGCATTCCGATCGTCGAACGCAAGCCGCTGGCCCAAACCCTCTACAAGGAAGTCGATGTCAACAAACCGATCCCCGTCAAACTCTACGCCGCCGTAGCCGAAGTGCTAGGGTACGTGTACAGGCTGAAGGGAAAGGGGAAAGGATGAAGGTATGTGGTTTGACTGAAAACTGAAAGCTAAAACCCAACCCTACTTTGGCGGATCGAGAGTTACTTCGACGGTTACTTCTTTGCCGTCGCGCTCGACGGTCACGGGGACCTTGTCGCCGGCTTTGTACTTGCGCAAGGCGCTGTCGAAGTCTTCCAGGTTGCCAATTTTGCTTTCGCCCAGTTTGATGATGTTGTCGCCGGCCTTGATGCCGGCCTTTTCGGCGGGACCATCCTTGGTGACGCCCGTCAAGGCGTAGCCAGGCTTTTCTTGCGCGAAGTCGGGGATGCTGCCAAAATAGGGCCGGTCACCTCCGCCCCCCAGCGCTGCCGATTTGGCCTTGCTCTCCAGGAACTCCGGTCGGGCATCCGCATTGGCGATATCCGCGGCGGTCTCGGCCACCATTTGCGCCACCCGCTGCATCCCCGACAGATTGAGCTTGTCGAAGTCGTCGCTGGGGCGATGGTAGTCGGGATGCGTGCCCGTATAGAAGTGCATCACCGGAATCTGTTTGGCGTAGAACGACGAATGGTCGCTGGGGCCAAATCCGCCAGCCTGTTTGGTGATCTTGAAACCGTACTTTTCGTTTAGGCGGTCGATCAACGGCGCGAACTCCGTCGCCGTGTCGGTCCCTTGGATGATCAACTTTTCCTCGTTCAAACGGCCCACCATGTCCATGTTCAACATCGCCACGATCTTTTCCGGCTCGATCAGCGGGTGCTTGACCTGGTAGGCGCTGCCGATCAGCCCGCGTTCCTCGCCGGTAAAGGCCATGAACACCACGCGGCGCTTGAGCTTGTCCTTCAAAGTACTCAGCCGCCAGGCAACATCCAGCAAGGCGGCGCTGCCCGAGGCGTTATCATCGGCCCCGTTATGAATTTCTTGCACGCCGGGGGCCAGCGAGCCTTCGCCGCCGCTTCCCAGGTGGTCGTAGTGCGCGCCGATCACCACGGTTTCGTCGGCCAAGGGGCCTTCGGCCTCCATCACCGCCACGACATTCTTAACATGGGCCTCTTTGCGGTTCACGGAAACCTCGCCCGTGATCTTCCAACCGGCCAGTTCCATGCTCTTGGGAGTAGGCCCATCGTCGATCTGCGCCTCAATCGCTTCCAGGTCGGTGCCCGCCACGGCCTTGAAAAGGCGGTCGGCTACTTCGCGGCGAATCGTCAACACCGGAAACGGCCGTCCGTCGGTCTCTGGCCCGGTCGCTTGAAAGCCCAACAGGGGGTCGTACTCGGCCTGCATTTGCGCGCCGCGCTTGCGAATCTGTTCGATCAGTTCCTCGACCTGCTTGCGTTGCTCGTCGAGTTGCTCGCGTGTCGGCTTTTCAATCGCCTTGAAAGCGGTTTGCGACTCGGCCAGTTTGTCGAGCGACTCTTGCCATTGTTTTTGCCGGCCGGCGATTCCCTCGCGAATGCCGTGGGCGTCCTGCACAAAGATCACCGCCGCCGCGCCATGTTCGTAAGCGTTCGACAACTTGCGGGCAAACGGTGCATGCGATGAAGGCTGCGTTCCATTGAAGGCGCTGTGCGGGTCATTCTGCTGCGGCTCTTTGCGCAGGATCAGCACCGCCTTGCCGGCTACGTCCAACCCGGCGTAGTCGTCGTACATTTCGTCCTTGGCTGAAATTCCATATCCCACGAAGACCAACGGCAAATCGAGCACGCCCGAATTGCCCGAAGCCAACGGGCGGAAGTCTTCGTCCAATTTCAGGACCAGCTTTTCACCCTCGGGCGCGGTGCCGCTAACGGGACCGGTCAAGGTGGCTTCATTCTTGGGGCCAAGTTCGGCGCCAATGGTCATCTTGAACTCTTGAAACGGCCCGCCGTCATAGAGGTCGGTCTTCAGGCCCATCTTCTTGAATTGCGCGGCGATATAGTCTGCCGCCTTGTCCAGCCCCTCGGTACCGATGCCGCGGCCTTGCAGTTCGTCGGACGAAAGGTATTTGGCGGCTTCCGCCAGCCGTTGCTCTTCGGCCGTGGCCTCATCCGCCGTTGCCATCCTCTCGATCGAGGCGGCCGCTAACGCCAGCGATGCCAGGCAGAGCCAGGTGGCCAGCCGCGAGGAACGAAACGGGCCGCGGTCCAGGGATCCGCGGTATATCGGTGTGCTGCTCATCGGCAAGGATCCTTAAAGCTACAAAGAAGCGGCTTCTCGCGCGGGCGAGAGTCAGGCGGGTTTGAACCACCAATTCTAAACACAAAACCTTCGCTAAGGGAGCCTGCCGGAACATTACGTGGCGGGGGGCTCGATGCCAAAATCGCGGATGGTCAGCAGGCTTTGAAAGGCGTAGCCACGTTGTTGAAATGCTTCCGCCCCCCCTTCCATGCGGTCGATGATGGCGACCACGCCGGCGATTTTCAGCCCGAACTCCTCGGCCCGCTCAATTGCCAGCAACGATGATCCGCCCGTTGTGACCACATCTTCCACGATCACCGCCGTCTCACCTGGCTGGACCGGCCCTTCGAGAAAGCGGTTGGTGCCATGCCCCTTGGCCTCTTTGCGGACCAAAAAGCCTTTCAGCGGCAGCCCCTGCACGCCGGCCAGGGTCAGCACGGCCGCCACGATAGGGTCGGCCCCGATCGACATTCCCCCCACTGCGGCCGGCCAGCGGTCGCGGAGCAGATCGACGATTCCCTCGCCGATTAGCCGCGCACCGGCGGAGTCCAAGGTGATCTGTTTGCCATCTAGGTAGTAACTGGCCTTCTTGCCCGAGGCCAGCGTGAAGTCGCCAAACTTCAATGCCTTCTCGCGGAACAACGCCATCAAAGCCTGAGGATTGTACATGGAAAACCTAGGGGTTCATGGCAAGTTGCCGTTTTCGCCAACGATACTCGATGCCAGATTCTAAAGGCGAAAGGCTGTAGGAAAAGGGGGGTTATGGTATGAGTTTTGAAGGCCATTTACCGTCAGCTTTCAGCCCCCCTCAAGAAGCTGATAGCTGATTGCTGACGGCTATTAGCTCTTGGCTGGTTCCATCCAACCGAACACCAAGAACTTAAAACTGAACTCTCTTCATTTGCTTTTCTCCCGCCACTCCGAATAGACTTAACCAACGAACCCACTTCCGCCACCAGGGTATCCCCATGAACCCGACTCGACGCGACTTTCTCAAGACGGCTGTTGGCTCTTCGGCGTTGATTTCGTCCGGGTTGACCGTGCCAACATTCTTGGCGCGGACGGCGATGGCCGCGCAAGGCAATAAAACGGCCGATCGCGTGCTGGTTGTGGTGCAACTCAGCGGGGGCAACGACGGCCTGAACACGGTCATTCCGTTTGCCGACGACAATTACCTGCGCAACCGGCCCACTCTCAAAGTCCCCGTCGGGCAGGCGCTGAAGGTCAACGACTACATCGGCCTGCACCCGCGGATGACGGGCTTCTCGCGCCTGTTGGAGGAAAAGCGGCTGGCGGTGGTGCAGGGGGTTGGTTATCCCAATCCCGACCGTTCCCATTTTCGCTCGATGGATATATGGCATTCGGCCCGGCCTGATCTGCCGACACCCGTCGATGGCTGGCTGGGCCGTGCGGTCGATATTTCAAAGCGCGAGGCTGGGCAAGACGTGCCAGGGTTGCACATCGGCGGTATCCGGCTGCCGGTGGCTTTGATTTCACAAAAGACAGCCATCCCCTCGGTCGAATCGCTGGCCAACTTCCGGATTCGGACCGAAGGCGGTGCCCTGCCGATTGAGACGCTGCGGACGTTTGCTCAGGCCACCGCGCAGGGCGAAACGCCGTTGGTCGATTTTCTCCGTCGCAGTACGTTGGCTGCCTACGACTCCAGCGGGCAAGTGCAAGCCGCGCTAGCCGACGAGCGCAGCCCGGTGGCTTATCCCAACTTTGGCCTGGCTACCAAGCTTAAGCATGTGGCCCAGCTCATCGACGCGGGCCTTTCCACCCAGATCTATTACGTGTCGCTGGACGGCTTCGATACGCACGCCGATCAGGGTGCCGCCCACGGCAACCTGTTAGCCGAGGTTTCGGATTCGGTGACGGCGTTTATCGACGACTTGGTGGCGCGCGGCCATATCGACCGCGTGGCGCTGCTGACTTTCTCAGAATTCGGCCGGCGCGTGCAAGAGAACGCCAGCCTGGGGACCGACCATGGCGCGGCCGCGCCGGTCTTTGTCGCCGGTGGCAAGGTCGCCAGTGGCCTGATCGGCCGGCACCCCAGCCTGACCGATCTGGACGATGGCGATCTCAAGCACCACACCGACTTCCGGCAGGTGTACGCCACGCTGTTGGACAACTGGCTGGGTTGTTCCAGCGAAATCGTCCTCGGCCAGCGCTTCGAGCCAGCACCCGTGCTGATGTAAACGCCTCGTCCATTTTGCTTGGGCCGGGTACAATCTTCGGCACGAAATATGGCTCAAGCCGAAGCTGTCCAAAGTGCGTCGGCCCGGTTGCCCGACTTGGCCGCACGCTTGCTCAGTCACATGGGTTTCGCCGAAATTATCGCCAGTCTCCGCGGGGGACATGGAGCGACGATCGACGGAGCCTGGGGTTCAAGCTGCGCGCTGGTGGCGGCCGCCCTGCAACGCCAGTGCGAAGGCCCGCTGCTGGTGGTCTGCGCCCATCCGGCCGATGTGGACGGGTTTGTCGATGACATGATGTTGTTCTCCGCCGCCCGGGCAGAGGTCTTTCCCGCTTGGGAATCACTCCGCGACGAGCGCAGCGTGCGGGACGAAGTCTACGGCGACCGCCTGCGGTTGCTCAAGCGGCTGGCCGGCGGCATCGAAGGCCCGCCGCAAGTTATCGTGGCCAGCTTTCAAAGCTTGTTGCAACCATGCCCGCCGCGCGAGCTGATTGCCCAGCAGACGCGCATCCTCCGCGTGGGCCAAGAGGTCAACGTCGAACAGTTCACCACCTGGCTGACGGAGAACGGCTTCCACTCCACCAGCGCGGTGGAACTGCCGGGCGAGTTCTCGCTTCGCGGCGGCATTCTCGATCTGTTTGCGCCGGACTGGTACGACCCGGTGCGCGTGGAATTCTTTGGCGACCAGATCGACTCGCTCCGCCGCTTTGAAATCAGCAGCCAGCGCAGCCTGGCCGCGCTGTCAGAGGTGGAACTGACGATTCTGCCCCCCGGCCTGGCGGGGCGCGAGCACTTTGCCGGCTACTTGCCGCCCGGCGCTTGGGTGTTGCTGTTGGAACCGGGCGACCTGGAGGAAGAAGGCCGGCGGTTCGTGCAGCGTTGCGAGAACCCCGACGAAGTCCATGGCACCAACCTGACGATCAAGGAACTCTGCAAGTTTCCCTCGGCCACGGCGGAGAAAGTCGCCCGCGGTTCGCTGGATGCCGTCTGCCATCTCAAGATCGAGTCGGTCGAGCGCTTCAGCGGCGACGTGAACAAGGTCCGCAATGAACTCGACACGGCCGCCGTGGGGCAGCAGGTCTACGTCGTTTGTCACAATCGGGCGGAAGTCGAGCGGTTGTCCGAGATTTTCGGCGGCTCGCAACTGGCGGCGGAAGGCCATCTGCACTTTATCGAAGGGGCCTTGCAGACCGGATTTCGGCTGGCACCGGAGCGCACCGTGCTGGTCAGCGCAGCGGAGCTGTTCCACCGCACCGATCTGGCGCGGCCGTCAAAGCGCCGCCTGGGGCGAGTCATCGACAGCTTCATGGAGCTGCGCGAGGGGGATTATATCGTCCACCTGGCGCACGGCATTGGCCGATACCGGGGACTGCGGTTGCTGGACAAGGGGGGCCAGACCGAGGAACACCTGGAGTTGGAGTTCCGCGACCAGGTCAAGATCTTCGTGCCAGCCTCGAAGATCAACCTGGTGCAAAAGTACGTCGGCGGGTCGAAGTCGCGCCCGACCTTGGCCAAGATCGGCGGCAGTGCCTGGGAACGCCAAAAGCGGCTGGCCGCCGAGGCCGTGATCGACCTGGCCAGCGACATGCTCGACCTGCAAGCCTCGCGGGCATCGCAGCCGGGGATTGCCTTTCCCGCCGAAACACAATGGCAGAAGGAGTTTTACGCTTCGTTTCCCTACCGCGAAACCGCTGACCAGTTGGCGGCTATCGCGGCGGTCGATCGCGACATGCAACTGCAGCGGCCGATGGACCGACTGATCTGCGGCGATGTCGGTTTCGGCAAGACGGAGGTCGCCATGCGGGCCGCCTTCAAAGCCATCGATGCCGGCTACCAGGTAGCGGTGCTGGTTCCGACGACCGTGCTGGCCGAACAGCATCGCCGCACCTTTACCGAGCGCATGTCGGAGTATCCCTTCACGGTTGCCGCCCTCAGCCGCTTCTGCACCCCCAAGCAGCAAAAGCAAATTCTGGAGGATTTGGCCGAGGGGAAGATCGACGTAGTGATCGGCACGCATCGGCTGGTGCAGCATGACGTGCGGTTCAAAAACCTGGGGCTGATTGTCATCGACGAGGAACAGCGGTTTGGTGTCGATGTCAAGGAACGGCTGAAAACATTGCGGAGAATCGTGGACGTGATGACCCTTACCGCCACGCCCATTCCGCGCACGCTGCACATGTCGCTGCTGGGCCTGCGGGACATTTCCAACCTGGAGACTCCGCCCGAGGATCGCGTGCCGGTCGAGACGCGGGTGACCCGCTTCGACAATGATCTGGTGCGGCATGCCGTGCTGCGCGAACTCAATCGCGGCGGGCAGATTTTCTTTGTGCATAACCGCGTGTACGACATCGAGGAAGTGGCCGACAAGCTAAGGCAGATCGTCCCCGAGGCTTCTATCTGCATCGGCCACGGCCAGATGCGCGAGGGGGAGCTGGAAGACGTGATGTTGGACTTCGTCAACCACAAATACGACATACTGCTGGCCACCACCATCATCGAGAGCGGACTGGATATCCCCAACGCCAACACCATCTTTATTGACGAAGGGGACCATTATGGTCTGGCCGACCTGCACCAGTTGCGGGGCCGCGTGGGGCGCTACAAACATCGAGCTTATTGCTATCTGCTGATCGATCCGGCCAAATCGCTGACGCCGGCAGCCGCCAAGCGACTGCGGGCCATCGAGGAATTCAGCCAGATGGGGGCCGGTTTCGCCATCGCCATGCGCGACCTGGAGATTCGCGGGGCAGGCAACATTCTGGGAACCGAGCAAAGCGGGCACATTGCCAGCGTCGGATACGAGCTGTACTGCGAGCTACTGGAGCAAGCGGTGCTGCGCCTGAAGAAGATGCCCCCCAAGATTTCCATCAACGCCCAGATTGACTTGCCCGGCGAGGCCTATCTTCCTCGCGGCTACGTGCCCGACATGCGGCTAAAGATTGACCTGTATCGCCGGCTCACCCGCGTGACCACCGAAGCAGAGCTGGACGAGCTAGCGTCGGAGCTGGTCGATCGGTTTGGTCCCCGCCCCGCCGAGGCCGACCGGCTGTTGGAAATGGCCCGTTTGAGGATTTTGGCGCAACAACGGCTGATTGAGTCAATTCACCTGGAGCCGGGCTATGCCGTGTTCCGATACTCCAGCCGTCCGGCCATCGAGCGGCTGTCCAAAGCCAGTGGTGGAAAGTTGCGCGTGGCCGATGCCAGCAGTGCCTATCTGCCCCTGCCCAAGGGGCCAAGGGACCACGATGCGATCCGCGAGCGGATTAAAGCGCTGTTGCAGCGCGATTGAACGCTCGCTAGTATCCGGCCCGCGCTGGCAGGCACCGGCGTTGCATATCGCCTCAACATGTCGCCTGGTACTTCACCAAGAACTTTTGCCAACGGTCTCGCGTGGAACGCCTCTTCTATTCCATCGTGATTGGTGCCGTGGTCGGCCTGGGAGCCGCCCTGTGGCTACCTCGCCAAAAGGCCGAGCTGATCGGCGAGCTTTGGCAAACGGTGCAGGCCAAGGCCCAAGCCATCATCCCGCCCAAACGGTCATCGGAAACAGCCACGCCACTGTCGATTCGCGGCGGCGCAGCGCAACCGCGGCCTGAAATTCAGCCACTCAACTGGCCCGATAATACGGAGGCTGCTCCTCGCTTTCAGCGGGGCACCTTGGACAGCAACGTGATGGCCGTGGCCTACGACGATCCGATTGTGGACGAGGCACCGGCTGGCTACCCAAACACCAACGCGCCGCCATTCGACCCGGCCGCGGCTGCCGCCGCCAATGATGGCGGAGCGGCGAATGGCCCAGCAAGGGAAGCGCCACCCGGACCAGCACCTGGTTTTGGCTTTCCGCGCGGCGAGGAAAACACCGTTCAGGGTGTCCAGATCAACCGCTTCCAAGGGACACAGATTCTGGCGCGGGTCGGCTCGGACGTGATCCTGGCCAATGAAATCCTGCCGCAGGTGGACCATATTCTGGAACCGCACCGGAATGAAATGTCCCCCACGCAGTACGACCAGCAGCGGATGATGATGATTCAGAAGTTTCTGGCCGACAACATGAATATCAAGGCCGTGCTGATCGACGCCCGCCGCAAGATTCCCAAGGAGGCCTGGCCCGAGATTCAAAAACAGGTCGATAAGCGGTTTGAGACGGGCTACGTCGACAACCTGATGAAGAAGTACCAGGCCAATAGCCGAGCGGAACTGGTGCGGAAGCTGGATGAAATTGGCTCGTCGATGGATCTCGAAAAGCGCAGCTTTGGCGAGCAGAGCCTGTATCACCAGTGGGTCCAGCAGCAAGTCCAGATCGACGAAGAGGTCACGCATGAGGAATGCGTGGCCTATTACCGGGAACATCTTTCCGATTTTGAGTTTGAGGCTGAAGCAGCTTGGGAAGAGCTGACCGTCCGCTTCGACCGCTTTGCCAATAAAGGCGAAGCCTTTCGAGCCATCGCCGCAATGGGCAACCAGATTCTGGACGGCGCGCCATTCGCCGAAGTCGCCAAAGCCGGCTCGCACGGAAGGACCGCGGCCGATGGCGGCGTCCGCAGGCCGGTTGGCCGCGGCAGCCTGGCTTCGGAAGTGCTAGATCAGGCGGTCTTCACGCTGCCCGTGGGAACGATGAGCGCCATCCTGGAAGCGGACCAAGGCTTTTATATCCTTCGCGTCACTAGCCGCCGCGAGGATGGCCGCACCCCGTTTGAAGAGGCCCAGGTCGATATTCGCAAGGCGATCAAGAAGGAACGCGAGCAAGAACAAATCAAGAAATACCTGACGCGAATCAAAGAGCAGACCACGTACTGGACGATTTTCGACGACCCGGCGCAAGCCGAGGCTCAGCTCTCCACGCGCCCGGAATCGCCCCGTCAACGGTGAGGCTTCATCACGGCAAGCCGCCCAGGTAGCGGCCCGTGATGGAAGCCGGGCATTCGGTGATCTTTTCGGGCGGGCCGTGGGCTACGACCTGGCCCCCTTCGGCGGCCGCCCCTGGTCCCAGGTCGATGATGTGGTCGGCGCACTTGATGAACGACAAGTTGTGCTCCACCACAATCAGCGAATGCCCCACGGCCAACAGTCCGTCAAAGCAATCCAGGAGCCTTGCTACATCGTGCATGTGCAGGCCGGTCGTCGGTTCGTCGAGCAAAAACAGCGTTCGGGCACGGCGGGCGCTCGACAAGTAACCGGCCAGTTTCAGGCGTTGGGCCTCGCCGCCGCTCAGCGTGTTGGCGGCCTGCCCCAAGCGGACGTAATCCAGCCCTACATCCATGAGCTGCTTCAGGCGGGACTGCAGTTTTTGTTGCCCGCGAAAGAACACGAAGGCTTCGCGGATCGTCATTTCCAGCACGTCGGCGATACTCTTTCCGCGGTAGCGGCAGTCCAGCACTTCGCGGCGGTAGCGTTGGCCGCGGCACTGCGGACATTTCATGTACACGTCGTCCATGAACTGCATGTCGATTTGAATCGAGCCTTGCCCCTCGCACTGCTCGCACCGCCCGCCCGCCACGTTGAAACTAAACTGGCTGGTCCCATAGTTGCGAGTGCGGGCTTCCAGCGTTTCGGCGAAGACCGCCCGGATGTCATCGAAGGCTTTGATATAGGTCACGGGGTTCGACCGGGCCGAACGTCCGATGGGGCCTTGATCGATCAGCATCACATCGCTGACTTGCCCTTCGCCTTGCAGATCGTCAAAGGGAAGGGGCCGATCGGCTTCCAGCCGCAACTTGTGGCGTACCGCGGGATAGAGCGTTTGCTCGATGAGCGTACTCTTGCCCGCCCCGCTCACGCCGGTCACCACGCAAAGCACTCCCAGCGGAAAATCGACCGTCACGTTTTGCAGATTATGGCCCCGCGCGCCGGCCAGGCGGATCCAGCCATGATTGGGCTCACGCCGTTGTTGCGGCGGTCGAATTTCACGCCGGCCCGACAAATAATCGCCGGTGATGCTTTCCCTGCAACCCGCCATCTCGTCCGGCGTCCCTTGAAAGACGAGTTGGCCGCCGCGGTCGCCCGCCCCAGGGCCGATCTCGACAACCTGATCGGCGGCCTTAATCACGTCTTCATCGTGGTCCACGACGACCACTGTGTTGCCCCGGTCGCGCAGGCCGCGAATGACGCCAATCAGCCGGGCCGTATCGGCCGGGTGCAGGCCCACGGTCGGCTCGTCGAGCACATACAATAAATTGACCAGGCTGCTCCCCAAGGCCGTGGTAAGCGCTACTCGCTGCGATTCTCCGCCGCTGATGCCGCGCAAAGAACGGTCAAGTGGCAAGTAATCCAGGCCAACCGCCGACAAGTAACCCAGCCGGGCCAGTACCTGGTCCAACATCAGGCGGCTGACGGACCGTTCCGTCTCGGTAAGATTGAGTCCACGCAAGAAGTTGGCGGCATCGCGAACCGGCCACGCGCACAATTCGGCAATGGAACGGCCGCCCACCTTAACGGCCAGCGCGGCCGGACAATGCCTGGCTCCTTGGCAATCGGGGCAAGGGCGATAGCTTTTCCAACGGTTTTGCAACACGCAAATGGGGAGTTCGCCGGAGCCCTCGCAGGAGGGGCAAGCACCCAGCGGACTATTGAAACTGAACAATCGCGGTTCTGGCGGCGGAAAGTCAATGCCGCAATCCTCGCAGTGCAGGCGCGTGCTAAAACCAACCCTGCGCCACGGCTGGCCATCAAGCTGCAAGCATTGTCCGCGCTCCCCCCCAGCAACGGCATTGGCCCCCTCGGCCATCCACAGGCTGGATGTTCCTTGGCCCTGCTGGAACACGCTTTCAAGCGAGTCGCGCAATCGCCCTCCCCCACTCCCTGTGGGAGAGGGCCCGGGTGAGGGTTCGTTCGATGGACCATTTTCTACTGCTTCGCCCGTCGATAGCCGATCAACCACCACATGCCAGCCAAAATCGTCGCCAGACTGGTTTGCTTGACTAGCACGGCCTTGGGCCAGCAACAAAAGTTGCTCGCTGCCGATGTCGGCTAGCCGCCAAGTCTGGCCGCCCGCGATAATGCGCTGAAAGCCGCTCGCTTGCAGTCGGGCGATCTCTTTGGCCAGCGTCGACGCTGTCACGACTTTTTCGTCGGCCAGTTTAAACGTCACCAGAAAGCGCGTGCCGGGCGGCAGCGTGGCCAGCCAGTCCGCCGCGCTTTGCGCACTATCACGGCGAATCTCTTGACCGCAGCCGTGGCATACGATGCGGCCAATGCGGGCGTACAGCAGCCGCAGATGGTCGTGGATTTCGGTGGCCGTGGCAACGGTCGAGCGGTTCGACCGGCTGTGGTTGCCTTGCGTCACGGCGATCGCGGCGGGCAGCCCTTCGATGCGTTCGGCGGCCGGTTTTTCCAACCGTTCCAAGAACTGCCGGGTATAGGCGGAAAAACTTTCGATGTACCGCCGCTGCCCTTCCGCATACAACGTATCGAAGGCCAGGCTGCTCTTGCCGCTGCCGCTTACACCACAGATGGCAATCAACTTTTGCGGCGGCAGATCGAGATCGAGCGATTGCAGGTTATGCACCTCCACGCCGCGGAGTACGATAGTACGGTCGGTTTTCATGTCTCGCATGATACCGTCATCCGGGGCAACACGCGCCGCGGGCATTACACGCGGGGAACGGCCCGCGCTACTTGTGATATGCCGGTTTCTATCACAGAATAGCGAGCGTTCTACTTTTGACATCTAAGCCCAAGGGCGATTGGCCATGGCCGACGAAGCACGCAAGGAAAATGCTGACGAAAAGAAAGCCGGCAAACGCATTCTGCTGGTCGATGACGACTACGAGATTATCGAGTCGATGCGGATCGCCCTGGAGTCGCGCGGGTACACAATCCTCATCGCCCGCGATGGCAACCAGGGCCTGGCGATGGCCGAGCGGGAAGATCCCGATCTGGTGATTTTGGATATGATGATGCCCAAGCGAAGCGGTTTCTTGGTGCTGGAGAAACTGCGGCTGACTCATCCCAAGAAGATGAAGGTGATTATGATCACCGCCAACGAAGGGAGCCGGCACAAGGCATACGCCGAAATGCTGGATGTGAACGACTATCTCCGCAAGCCCTTCGCCATGGACCGACTGCTGGAAAGCGTTGAACGGCAGTTGGCGGCCGTGTAAGGATTGGTCGGCTGCATTCTCTACAACAGCGCCGTGGTCTCTGCGTAGCCGTACATGAGGTTGAAGTTTTGCACGGCAGCGCCCGAGGCCCCTTTGATAAGATTGTCTTCAGCACTAATTGTAAGCACGCGCCCGCGTACTACGCGCACGGCGAGATCGCAGAAGTTTGTATCGACCGAGTCCTTGGTGCTAGGTGGTTGATCGACCACGCGGACGAACGGTTCCGCCGCATAGAACTCGCGAAAGGCCGCATAAAGCTCTTCCTGCGTCACCCGACGCGTGGGACGGGCATAGGCCGCCGTTAGAATGCCGCGGTTCATCGGAATCAAATGCGGAGTGAAGATCACCTCGGGCCGCCGGCCCGTCACGCGGGCGATGACCTGTTCGATCTCGGGCGTGTGGCGATGTTTGCCCACGCTGTAGGCCGAAACGCTTTCGTTGCACTCCGGGTACAACGTGGCCATTTTGGGTGTGCGGCCCGCCCCAGAAACTCCGCTCTTACTGTCGATGATGATGTCGTCCGGTTCGATCAGGCCGGCCTGCAACAGGGGCGTCAGCGCTAGAATGGCCGAGGTCGGGTAGCATCCCGGATTAGCGACCAGGCGGGCCGTGCGGATCTGCTCGCGAAAGAGTTCCGGTAACCCATAGGCGGTTTGTCCCAGCCGGTCGGGGTCACCGTGCATTTCTCCATACCACTCGCTATACGTCGCGGCGTCGTCCAGGCGGTAATCGGCGCTGAGGTCAATCACGCGCACGCCGGCGTCCAGCAGTTGCGGCACGATGGAAGTCGTCACACCGTGCGGAAGGCAGGTGAAGATGCACTCGGCCCGCTTGGCGACTTCCGCCGGCCCCAAGTCCTCGCACCGCAGATCAATGCGGCCCGCCAATGCGGGGTGGACCGTCCCCAGGGGCGGGCTCCCTTCCTGGCGGCTGGTGGCCACGGTAATCCGCGCGTGCGGGTGCCGCAGCAGAATCTTGATCAGTTCCAGAGCCGAGTAACCAGTGGCCCCCAGAATAGCGACATTGGTCATAAACGAGTTGCTTCCAGGCGGAAAAAGGAACAAAGCGTAGGGTGCCGGTAAAGCGCCATCAGCGAGGATGTCCCATCCCCCATTAGACGCACCCGCCAGCGATAAGTTCAGCCTACCTAACGGAATATAACGCCATCAAAAGCCGCCCGCCACGGGGTGGCCGCACTCGTCCGGCACTCGACAGGTACGATACAATGCAACCAGCGAAGTGACCCAACGGAGTGACGTGCCATGCCGGAAGATTTGGTGCCTGACGAAAACAGCTTGCCACCCGAGCTGACGCCGGCCGAATCATCGGCGATTGAGGGAACGCGCGCCGAGGTTCCCCACGACTTTGGCCGCCGCCGGGCCGCCGCCAAGGCCCGCGAGTTCCCGCAAACTCCGGGCGTGTACCTGATGAAGGACCTGGCGGGCCGGGTGATTTACGTCGGCAAGGCCAAGAATCTGCGGGCACGAACCGGCAGCTATTTCCTCAAGGCGGCCGCCGAGGACCGCCGCACGGCCGAACTGGTCTCGGAGATTTGCGATATCGACTTTATCGCCGCCGATAGCGAAGTCGATGCCTTGCTGGTTGAAGCTCGGCTGGTCAAGGATATTCAGCCCAAGTTCAATGTCGATCTCAAGGACGACAAGACCTTTCCTTACTTGGAAATCTTCACCCGCGAGGATTTTCCCCGTGTGGAGTTCACCCGCGAGCCGGCGGATCGCGGCACCAAGCTGTACGGCCCCTTCGCCAGCGCGGGTGGGTTGCGCGGGGCGATCCAGGTGTTGCAGAAGATATTCAAATTTCGCACTTGCAGCCTGGACATTGCCGAAGGAGACGAGAAGTGGCGATGGTTTCGTCCGTGCTTGTTGGCCAGCATTGACCAATGCACCGCGCCGTGCAATTTGCGGGTCTCCAAGGAAGAGTACCGCCGCGACATCCACCGCCTGAAGATGTTCTTGGAGGGGAACAAGACCAAACTGCTGCAAGAAATGCGCGGCGAGATGCTGGCTGCCAGCAAGGAATTGAAATTTGAAAAAGCGGCCCGCCTCCGCGATGAAATCCACATGCTAGAGACCTTGGACAACCGAGGCGAGCTAGACACCCACGCCCAGCCCGAGGTGTTTTACATCGACCCACAAAAAGGACTGGCGGCCTTGAAAAAGGCCCTCTCGCTGGATGAACAGCCGCGGACGATTGAAGGAGTCGATATTGCCCACCTGGGAGGTGGAGAAACCGTGGCCAGTCTGGTGCAGTTTATCGACGGCCTGCCATTCAAGCCGGGCTACAAGCGCTACAAGATTCGCAGTGTGGCGGGTGTGGACGACTTCGCCAGCATTCACGAGGTCGTGGCCCGGCGGTTTCAACGATTGAGCGACGAGGGAGAACTCTTTCCCGACATCTTGTTGATTGACGGCGGCAAGGGGCAGCTTTCGGCCGGCATGGCGGCCTTTGAATCGCTGGGGATCACGCCCCCCAAGGTTGTCTCACTGGCCAAGCGCGAGGAAGAAGTCTTTCTGCCGCACGAAAGCGAACCACTGAAACTAGGCCGGCACTCTTACGGGCTGCGGCTGTTGCAGTACGTCCGCGACGAAGCCCACCGCTTCGCCCAGCACTACCACCATATTTTGCGGCGGAAGTCGACGTTAGGGGAGTGACACCGTCAACCCTTAATCACCCCAATCGGACGCATCCGCGCCACTTTGCGGGCCAGGTCGGCGTTGTGGACCACGTCCACCACCAGATCGACGTTCTTGTAGGCGTCGGGCTGTTCCTCTGCCAGGCCCTTCCAACTGCGGGCGCGGGCAATCACGCCGCGGCCGGCCAGTTCCTTGTCGATCCGGCGGCCTTGGGCCTTGCGGATGGCGGCCGTGCGGCTCATCACTCGGCCGGCACCGTGGCAGGCCGTTCCAAAGGTTTGCTCCATGCTGCCCGCTTGCCCCGCCAGCACCCAACTGGCCCGCCCCATGTCGCCGGGGATAATCACCGGCTGGCCAATCTCCGCGAAGGCAGGCGGCACATCCGGGTGGCCGGCGGGGAATGCCCGCGTGGCCCCCTTACGATGGACCCAGACCTGCTTTTTGATTCCCGCCACCGTGTGCTCCTCGCGCTTTGCGATGTTGTGCGCCACGTCGTAGATCAGGTCCATCCCTAGCGCTTCCCACGACTTGCGAAAGACCTTCTCGAACACCTCGCGGGCTTGCCACATCAACAATTGCCGGTTGCACCAGGCATAGTTGGCCGCTGCCGACATGGCGGCCAGATAATGCTGCCCCTCGGCACTGTTGACCGGCGCGCAGACCAATTGCCGGTCGGGCAGAACAATGCCGTACTTTTCCGGCACGCCCCGCAGATCGCGAAGGGCGTCGTCGCAGACCTGATACCCCAGCCCGCGCGAGCCGGAGTGGATCATCACGCAGACCATGTCTTTTTCTAGCCCCATGACTTGTGCCGCCCGCTCGTCAAAAATCGCATCCACGACTTGCACTTCCAAGAAGTGATTGCCCGACCCCAGCGTGCCGCATTGTTTGCCGCCGCGCTGCCTGGCCCGATCGCTGACGCATTCCGGATCGGCTTCCGGCAGGCAGCCCTCGGCCTCGGTGTGGGCGATATCGGCCTTGGTGGCGTGCCCCTGGCCGACTAGCCAGCGGGCACCTTTGGCCAGTAACTCGTCCATCTGCCGCGTGTTGTAGCTGAAGTGCCCGCTACCGCCGACACCCGTCGGCACGCGGGAGAATAGCGCCTCGACCAGTGCGGTTTGATGCGGCTTGACATCGCGGAAGAACAGATTGCTGCGGACGAGTCGCACGCCGCAGTTGATATCGTAACCCACGCCGCCGGGCGAGATGACGCCCCCTTCCTCCGGATCGGTGGCGCACACGCCGCCAATGCAAAATCCGTAGCCCCAGTGAATGTCGGGCATGGCCAGGCTGGCCTGCTGAATCCCCGGCAAGAAGGCCACATTGGCCACCTGCTCGGGTGCCTGGTCGGCGCGGATCAGGTCGATCAAATGCCGGTCGGCATAGATCAGGCCATCCACCCGCATACCGGGCTTGTAACTCTTGGGGATCCGCCACAAGTTGTCGTTGACACGCTGCAGCGGACCGTGAAATCCGTCTTTAGACATACGGGAAAGGCGAAAGGATGAAGGCGAAAGGCGGAAAAGCCGTCAGCGGAGAAGCTGTCAGCCATCAGCATGTTTTCAGTTACCGAACACCGAACACTGAACACCGAATACTCTCTTTCAAATATCCACAATCAATTCGGCAAACCATCCATCCGGTCTTTGCTCGACGGTTAGCTGATGGTACGTGATTGCTTTGACTTCATGTTCTGGCGCGTGCCGGCCGATGTCGAGCGGTTCGCCACGGCAGGTGGCGGACAGGCCGGCTCCGTCCACGCTAACGTCAAATTCACAAAGCAGCAGGCGTTGCGATTCAAAGGTGTACAGCAACTCGCTTAACCAGTCGAACAACAGGTAGTCGGCGGCGGTGCCGGCCACACGGATCTGAATCTCTTTTAAGGGCTGAATGCTTGCCAGGCCACCAACGATGATGCTGAACAGCCCCCGGGCCGCCTCGGCCAGCAACGTGGGCAAGTCGTCTGCCCGCACGCGCAGTCCCAGGTCGGCCGTATGGTCGAAAGTTTCGTAGGTCATCGCGGTTAAAGTTCCACCGGCCGCACTCGTACCAAGGACACGGCCCGGCCTTGGGGAGTTCGCGAGAATCTTTGGCATGAGTGAATGACGATCTGCTGGCCAATCGCGATTTTATCGCCAAAGACCGCCGCATTTCTCACGCGGGACTTTCTCGTTCCTCGTACAGCCGCTTTACCGAATCGCGCAACAGCACGACAAACGTGAAGACTCCCAAAGCCAGTCCGAAAGGAACCTGCAAGCAATTGATGCCAGCCACGACCAGTGAGAACGTGCGATACTGGCGCTTTCGCAGAAACAGGCCGCACATTACATTCAGCACGCCTTGTAATAGCGAGACCGCCACGACAATGGCCATGATCGACGCCATGAACGTCGTCATAACCGCCATGACCTCCTTGGGGGGCGGTCCGCTCGGTCCCTGGGGCGCCGTCATCATGGCGGCAAGAACCGTCTCGAAGAATGCGAACATCGCGCATTGCACGATCACGCCAAACAGGGACAGCCCTCCCATGACAAAGTAGAAGATCGACAACAGGCTTAAGTGTTCGCTGTCCTTGCGGTATTGATACTCGAACGCCACCTGCATCGTGGGGCCCGCCCCGCTCCCCAGCGGAACCCCTCCGGCGAATTGAAACGGCGAGCCTGGCTCCGCGGATGATGGCTCCGTCATTACAAGTCCTGCTCCGCCAACCTGGCTGTTTGAGGATGTTCGATCGTCGTCGGCCGGCCGGCCAGTTCTCCGTCGCCAGAGCCGGAAATCACCACCGGCAGCAGCTTGCCGCGCAAGTTGCCGGCCGCCGGCACGGCCACCGTCAAGGCGCGGCAGGCCGTTCCCAGGCTGACATCGGGCCGGTGGAGGGGTGGAGCCTCAAACACGACATCCAGCGTGCGGCCCACCAGTTGCAAGGCGTAGCGCTCGCGAACCGACCTTTCCAGCGCGGACAGCCGCTCGACCCGTTCCGCCTTGACCGCGGGGGGAATCTGGCCGGGCATGTCGGCGGCGGGCGTGCCGCGGCGTGCGCTAAACGGAAAAATATGCAGCTTGCAAAACCCCACCTCTTCCACCGTCTGGCAGGTCGCCAAAAAATCGTCCTCGGTCTCGCCGGGAAAACCGACGATGACGTCCGTGGTCAATGCCGGCAAATCGAGGGCCGCCCGCACCATGCGGCAACGGTCGATGAAACGCTGCCGGCCCCAACGCCGCCGCATCCGCCGCAGCACGTCGTCGGAACCGCTCTGCATCGAAATGTGCAAGTGCGGACAGATGCGCCGCGGATGGGCCGCCAGCACGTCGATCAGTTCGCGGGTGACTTCCGTCGCTTCAATGCTCGACAGCCGCACTCGAAAATCGCCCGGCAGTTGCATCAACCGGTGCAGCAAGTGCGACAGCCGCGTCCACTTGGCCTTGGGCTTGCCGGCGTTCAACTCCACGCCGTAGTGCCCCAGATGAATGCCGGTCAAGATGATCTCCGCGAAGCCGGCGGCAGTCAGCCGCCCCACTTCATCGACAATGTCTTGCATCGGCCGGCTGGCCAGCGCCGCCCGCACATGTGGAATGATGCAGAAACTGCAGCGCAGCAGGCAGCCATCTTGCACTTTCACAAACGCTCGATGGTGATGGCGAAAGTGGGAAATGCCCGTTGGAATATCGACCACGCCAAACCGGCCCAGCAGGTCGGGCAGTTCCCGCTTGTCGATGACGACTTCCGCCACGCCGGGCAAGGCCGCCACTTCGTCCGGTGCTCGGGTGGCATAACAGCCCATCACGACAATCCGCGTTCCCGGGTTGCGTTTGGCGAGTTGGCGGATTGTTTGCCGGCTCTTGGCGTCCCCTTCGGCCGTGACCGTGCAAGTGTTGACAATGCACAGCTCGGCCGGCTCTCCCTCGGCGGCATCGCGATAGCCAATTCGCACCAAACCTTGGCGCACGTACTCGGTCTCGTACTGGTTGACCTTGCAACCGAGCGTAATCGTGCGTAAAGAAGGCGCGGGCATAAATTATGGACTTTGGTACGGATTGCCCGTGTCGCGATAGGGCCGCGGGGCAAGATTGGCCGAAGGGGGCTGTATGCCCAGGAAGGCCTCGACGACGTTCTTTCTGTTCAACAACCAGATAGTCACGAACGGCAAAATCAAACCAAATATGGCCGACATGGGAGCGGTGAACAGCATTGACTGTGCCCCCAGGCGCTCGGCGGGAGGGGCATTCTTGGTCATCTCCACCAAGGGCAAAGCAATGCAGAAGAACATGAATACGGCCGAGACGATGGCCGACAGGCATTGGTAGCCCGCCACTCCCAACATGCCTTTCCGCGACCAGGGCCGCAGATTCAACATCCCCGCGGCACAGACCAATTGGCAGATGACGGCAATGGTCCCCAGCGGCAGGTTAATGGCGTTGAAGGTCTTCCAGGCCGGCAGCTTTTGCATTTCAGCCATGGCGCTTCCCCCCAGGGCGGCAAAGTCCAGGTCGGGGGCCGCCAACATGGCCACGGCCATCAGCACTCCGCACAGGCCGAAAACCCCGAACGCCAAATGCAAAATGGCCAAGACGGTGACTTCGGTGGGGCGTTGCATGGAAACCGCGGGAGTGAAGGGACGTGTTGCGCACCGATTGTAGCAGGCGATTCCACGGACACGATGCGAATGCCTACCGCGCTGCTTCCAGCGTAGCGTACATCGAACCCTTGCACCCGCGGATGTCTCGGTCCTTGCCGAAGGCGTGGATCTGGTCTCGCTTCAATTCCGCCCGCTCCAACGTGGTGGTCATCACAATTGCCTTGCCGCGGGTATCGACCTCCTTAGCCAGCTCAAAACCTTGCTCGAAAGGGTAGCCAAACACGGTATGCAGCATGTCGATGACATAGTGGTAAGTATGGTCGTCATCGTTCCACAGAATCACGTTGTAAGGGGGCTGCCGCTTGGGCTTGTTGCGCTTTTCCGCTTGCTCTTCCGGAAGCGTCTCCGGCTCGGCAACGGCAGCGGATTTGTCACTCACGAGAGTACCTCGGCGGAAAGGCAGAAGGATGAGGTATGAGGTATGAAGACTTTGTGAAGCGACCGCCGGACCATTATATTGTACGCCTCGCCCCCATGAAAAGCGCCGTGCGGCTTCTCCCGCGACATCCCTCATACCTCATCCCTCATCCCTCATCCTTGCCCCATGCAACTCATCGACCAATATCTCGAACAGCAGCGGACGAAGTTCGAGGACGACCTGTGCGAGCTGCTCCGCATACCTAGCGTGAGTGCCGACAGCCAGCATCGGGGCGATGTCCGCCAGGCCGCTGACTGGGTTGCCGGCCAGTTTCGCGGGCTGGGGCTGACGACCGAAATCGCCGAGACCGCCGGCCACCCAATCGTCTATGCCGAATGGCTGAAGGCCCCCGGCCAGCCGACCGTGCTGGTCTACGGCCACTACGACGTGCAGCCGCCCGACCCCTTGGGCGAATGGACTTCGCCCCCGTTTGAGCCGACGCGGCGAGACGGCAACTTGTACGCCCGTGGCGCCACCGACGACAAAGGGCAAATGCTGACGCACGTGAAGAGCGCCGAAGCCTGGATCAAGGCCACCGGCAAGCTGCCGATCAACCTCAAGTTCTTGATCGAAGGAGAGGAGGAAGTCGGCAGCGCCAATCTCGACAAGTTTATTGAAAGCAACGCCCAGCGGCTGGCATGCGACTGCGTGGTGATCAGCGATACCAGCCAGTTTGGTCCCGGCCAGCCGGCTATCACCTACGGCTTGCGCGGCATTTATTACTTTGAGTTGAAGCTGACCGGCCCCAAGCAAGATTTGCATTCCGGCACGTTCGGCGGCGCGGTCACCAACCCGGCCAATGCCCTGGCCAAGATTTTGGCGGCCCTCTCCAACGAACGGGGGCAGGTGCAAATTCCCGGTTTCTATGACGATGTCGTGCCTCTCTCGTCGGAGGAGATCGCCCAGTTCGCTTCCCTCAACTTTGACGAGGCCGCATTCATGCGGCAGATCGGCGTGTCGGGGGTGACGGGCGAAGAAGGCTTTACCACGCTGCAACGGCGTTGGGCGCGACCGACTTACGATATCCACGGTCTGACCAGCGGTTACCAAGGGGAAGGGGCCAAGACGGTGCTGCCGGCCCGGGCCAGCGCCAAGTTCAGCTTTCGCCTGGTTCCGCGGCAAAGCCCGGCCAAGATCGCGGCGTCGCTGCGAACCTGGTTAGAGCAACGTCTGCCGCTGGGGATCCGCATGGAACTGATCGACTTCCACGGCGCGGAAGGGATCGTCGTGCCGCTCGACAGCCCCTTTGTGGCGGCCGCGCGGCGGGCCATCGAGAGCGGCTTTGGCCGCGCGCCGGTGATGATCCGCGAGGGGGGCTCTATTCCCGTGGTGGCCACGTTCCGCCAAAAATTGGGGGTCGATACGCTGCTGCTGGGCTGGGGCCTGGACGACGACAACACCCACAGCCCCAACGAAAAGTTTCACCTGGCCGACTTCCACCGCGGCATCAAGGCCAGCGCACACTTGTGGCAAGAACTGGCCCGTTAAGGCGGGCAGTTGCCAATCAGTTCGTTCAAAGCGGTGCCGATGAACTGGAGTGGATGCAAAGTCAACTTTGCTGGAGCCTTCCGCAGTTCAGACCCAGGCCCCTTCATCCTTTCCTCATCGTCAGACATCCGCCGTAAACCGCCGCTCGTCCAGGGCGGCGAGGTTTTCGGCCTGGCTCCAATCGTCGTTCGATGGCAGCGGTTCTTGATCGGCTTTGGCCGGCTCTTGAAACAGCAGCACGAAGTCGATGAGTGACTCGGCCACGAAACGGCCAGGGCCGAGCATGATGGCCCAGTTGAGCAGCGAGCGGTTCCAGTCGTCCGACCAGCGGCCTGGGTGATTGACCAGCCCCGCCATGAAGCCGATGTTGTCCATGTTCGGCTCGGGCCGGACAAAAAACGCCAGCCCCACGTACAGGCAGGTGCCGCCAATCGACAGGCCCAGGGCCTCCCAGAACGAGAAGTAGGTCATCTGAGTTGCCCCCACCCCCCAGATAATCGGCAAGGCTACCAGCAGAAACAGCACGCGGGCCCAGACCAGCAGCCGCCAACGGCATTGCTCGTGCTGGCCGCTGACTTCGACCGACCCGCGTTCGCCTGGATCGACGCTTTCGCCCCAAAACTCCAGAAAGGTCATCGGTGATCCCTTGTCGGTGCCTGGGTCTACAACCAGCCGTATCTGAAACGTAGCTTATTTTTTGGGCCGGCGCCGTGGCATGGCTTGCTCCGTGCCGGATGGATGCCTGATCGATGGTCTATATTGGACAAGGTTGTTGGGCGTGGATCGCCCAGTTACGATGCCAGCGACGTCTTCAGATCTGGGCTGCCATCGTGGATATTGGGTGAGAATGATTCATGGTTTTGCTTTACGTTTGCTGCCGGTTTGCCTTGCCGCTGTTGATAACCGCGGCCGTGGCGCGGTTGTGCCGCTCGGTGGCTGGCGCGACGGTGGCGGGCGTGTTGGTGGCAGAACTGATCGTGATTCTCAGCGACGTCCAGCAGATTCGTTTTTGGCCACCGTCAATTCAGTATCATTCGTTCGTTCTTGGCGCTGGTTGCGTTGTCACGGCGCTGCGTTGGCGGCCGCGGCACCTTAGGGAGCCGATGATCCCGCGCCGCTATCGGCAGTTCAGCCTGGCCACGTTGTTTGCGGCAGTGACGGCCGCTGCCTGCGTTATGGGAGTAGCGCGATACCTTGGCGCGGGCCTGCTGCCCTGGCTGACAATCAGCCTGGTCGTGGCGATCATGGCCAATCCGTTTCGCGTGGCGGGCGATTGGGCCCGCCGTCGTGCCCGACTACAGGCCGTGCGGCGACGCTTGCGCCGCGCATCGCCCAAGCGCGAGGCCCCGATTCGTGAGAATCACGAATCGCCCGAATGAGGATTTGCCGAGGCAATTCGTAGTTTCTCCCGCTTTGCCGGCTCGATGCGCGAGCGGTTTTTGATTGGGGACGGCAGGCCGAGTGCCCTGGACACTACCTGTTCCATTTTTGCCGTGTTTCGGGGGGTTGTGGTACAGGTAGACGTAGCCGCGAAGTTCCCGCTTTGCCGGCTCGATGCGCGAGCGGTTTTTCATTGGGGACGGAAGGCCGAATGCCCTGGACGCTACCTGTTCCATTTTTGCCGTGTTTCGGGGGGTTGTGGTACAGGTAAGCGCGCCCGTTGGATGTGCAAAGGCCACGTCGGCGCGCGAAGCCGGTTGCCGGCCATTATAGATGTTATATTCATTTTGTAAGTATATAAAATATTAATTTTTATACATATTAAAGCGAGTGGGAAGCTGGGATCGCCGTGTGGAAGGCTGTTCGCCGCATCGCCCTCACCCCAGCCCTCTCCCGGAGTACCGGGAGAGGGAGCTTTAGACGCGAGGTTGCCCGGCGTGGGCGGCCAAGCCCGATTCAAGCGAACATGGCCGAATCCATGTTGCTATGGCCGCCCCTCGGTGGATTCCTGGGCGACTTGCGGTCGGGTTGTGGAGGCCGCGGCGGCTGTTTTCGATGGCCCGGCCTGCTTGAGCGCCTCGAGCACCTGGCTCTTGGTGACGATATCTCGCAGGATAATCGGGTTGTCAATGCGTCCGGGTGGAAAGATCGCCAGGACGGGAATGGAGTTGCTGTTGAGCCGGTTGAGTTCTTCTTGAATCTCGGCTGAACCGTCGGTCCAATCGGCCAACAGGGGGACGACACGGTTCTCAGCGACCAGTTGATTGACGTCGTTCACATCGATGGCTGTCTTGAGATTGTATTTGCAGGTCAGGCACCAATTGGCCGTGAAATCGACCATCACGGTGTGGCCGTCGGCCGACAATGCCTCTAGCAGCGGACGTGAAAAGGGCTTCCAGGGAAGGAGCAACTGCGAGACCAACACTGTGAACGCGAACACGCCTACCACCGCCGAGACCGCGCCCCCCACCAGCCAGGCTTTTACCCGTTGGCCGAATGTCGCGGTGTAGCCCGCCCGACCGATCCACCAGCAGGCGAACCACAGGCCCACCAACAGGGCGAAAGTCGGAACAAGGTAGTTCTTGTCCAAAAACGTGAACAAAAAGACCACGGTCCCCAGCATCACAAAGCCCATGATGTGTTTGAAGGTGTCCATCCACAGGCCGGGCTTGGGCAGAAAGCGGATCATCGACGGAAATGCCCCAATCACCAAATAGGGAAGCGACATCCCCAGACCGATGCTGATGAACAGCGCGTAGATGCCGGCCGGAGGCTGTGTCAGCGTGAAGCCGAAGACCGGCCCCAAAAACGGCGCGCTGCATGGCGTGGCCAGAATCGTGGAGAGTGCCCCCTTGGTGAACGCCCCCACGCCCCCTTCTTGCGCCGCCACATCGTTGGCCTTGCTGGACGAGACAAAGCCTGGAATGGGAATATCCCACACGCCCAAAAAGCTCAGTGCCATCACAAACACGACGCTGGACATGACCACATTGAAGCCGGTCGAACCGAACTGCTGGCCCCACCCGAGCCCTTCTTCGGTCAGGCCCAGTTTGGCGCCCGCCGCCAACGTGGCCAGCACCATGAACACCGCCAGCACGCCAGCCGTGTACCACAGATTGAGCTTGAGAATGCGGCCGCGGTCCTTACCGCTTTGCTGCACGAACGACATGATCTTCAGCCCGATGACCGGCAACACGCACGGCATGAGGTTAAGGATGATCCCGCCGATGAAGCCAAAGCCCATCATCACCAGCAACGAGCGAGGGTCTGCTTGCGGCTGGCCTGCCGCGGCACTAACGGTGACGCCGCTGCCCAACCTGGCCGTGAACTCAAAGGGAATCCGCTGCACGCAGCGCGACTCTCCTTCGCATCGCTGCGATTTAACGCTGCCGTGGATCTCCAGGTCTTGAGGATCTACGCCGGCGGCAATCTCGATCGGAGCGAACCAGGTGACGGTTCCTTCGTGCTCGCGCGTGGGAACCGCAAAGCCGGACGGGGGATGAACCGAAGGGGCGGGGTCGGACTGGAACTCACCCGTCAGTTTGAACTGGTCGGACTTATCGACGGTGATGATGGTCTTGAGCGGGCCTCCGCTGGGCTGGTCGATGGAAAAGGTATGCCAGCCGGGCGGGATCTCGGCGGTGATAAAGAGTTGGGCGGGTGCTCCATCGACGCTAGTGGAGAACTGGGCGGTGACCGTTAACGCGCCAGGTATTTCGGAATCGTCATCGGCCAGGGCGACATTCGTCGCCAGCAGGCCCAGGGCCGCCAAAGTCGCAATGTACCGGAGCATGGAGGGTTGCCTGGTAAAGTTAAGAAGTTCTTGTAGGAGGCGATTCCATCGCCGATGCCATGTGTTAGGAACTGGCCCGGAATAACTTCGGCGTTTTGTTGCCCCTCACCCTGACCTCTCCCAGTGAAAGAGGGGTTTCACGACAAAGTTATTCCGGGCCAGTTCCTTAGGCACCTCACACTTCCATATCACTCTTCTATATCCACTCCCGGCCCTAGTTTCGCCACAAAATCAAAATTCTTAGGGGGGACGCAAGCTGGAGGGGATACACCGCTGTTGGTGCAGCGCTGGGCGTAAACCTTGCCTTCGATCTGCAGTTTTTTCGGATCGACACCGGGCGAAAGCTCGATTGGCACGTACCAAACGACCGTGCCGGCATGTTCCTCCAGCGGCAGATCGGGCCAAAGCTCTGGGTCTTCGTGCGTCTTTGGGGCCGGGCTGACCGAGAATGCCTCTTCTAGCAGGCGGTAATCCTTGGATGCCGGAAGCTTGAGCTTGGTGGCGATCGGCCCCCCCTTTTTTTGCGTGATCGAAAAGACGTGCCAGCCTTTTTCGACCTCGGCAACGATATACAACATGGCCGGCTGGCCCTTGGCGGCCGCGGTAAACTGGGCCTGGACAACCACGTTTCCGAGTACCGTTTTGGGCGCGTTCTGCGCTAGGGCGAGCGACCACACGGCCAGAGCCGCCGTTACCATGGCAACCACCAGAAATTTCGACCGCTTCATGGATCAGCTCCGTCTGCTGCTAAGGTCCGCCTAAACAATATCCCGCATCCGATTCGCCGATGGAATCGCCTCCTGCAAACTTGCAATCTTCTCACGCAATGCGCAAAGCGTTACCACCTTGCCACCACGTCGGGTATTGTACCTACGTGAATGGCTAGCTGAAAGTTCACCCGGCCTGAACAATTCGATAATCTGGGGAGCCTAGGAAAATCCTTTTCCGGGTGTGGATGCCCGCGTAAGAATGGTGGTCCCGATGGACGATCGGCCCGAATTGCCGGAAGACGAAAGGGCGAAAGACGAACAACTCTTCGCCTTACTGGACCCCTACGTTGAGGCCCTGCATGGCGGCGCGCGGCCCGACCGGTCCAGCGTGGCGGCTACCCCCGAGTTGCTTTCGGTCTTAGATTGTCTGGATGTGTTGCACGGCATCGCCTCGTTGACGCCCGCCGAGGCCGCCCTCGACGAAGACCTGACCATTGCCGCCACGCGGCAAGATTCCGACTGCGCGGCAGCGGCGGAACCGTTTGTCTCACCCGCGACGCTGGGCGAGTTTGGCCAATACGAACTGCTGGAAGAGATTGGCCGTGGCGGGATGGGTGTGGTTTACCGCGCGCGGCAGACCAGCTTGGACCGGATTGTCGCGCTGAAGATGATTCTGGCCAGCCATTTGGCTTCGCCCGACCAGATTCGCCGCTTTCAGGCGGAAGCCCGCGCCGCCGCCGGGTTGTCACACCCTAACATCGTCCGTGTATTCGAGGTGGGCGAATGTAACGGGCAGCACTACTTCACCATGGACTACGTGGGCGGGACCAATCTGGCGGCTCGGCTGGCGAAAGGCATATTGGACGAGGCGGAGGCCGTCCGCGCGCTGATCGATGTGGCGCGGGCCGTCGATCACTTGCACTTGCATGGCGTGGTGCATCGCGACCTGAAGCCCTCGAACATCTTACTCGACGACGACGGGCGGCCTTACGTGACCGACTTTGGCCTGGCCAAGATGTTTGTGGGCGACCACCACAATACGGCCACGGGGCTGGTGGCCGGCACTCCTAGTTATATGTCGCCCGAGCAGGCCCGCGGCAACAACCAGGCCATTGGGCCGGCCAGCGATGTCTACAGCCTGGGCGCGATTCTGTACGAGATGCTCACCCGTCGCCCGCCATTTCGCGCTCGCGGAGCGCTCGACACACTGTTGCAAGTGCTGGAGCGTGAGCCTGTCTGGCCGCACGAAATCGTGCCGACAGTGTCGCGCGGCTTGGAACTGGTCTGCATGAAGTGCTTGGAAAAATCGCCGACCGACCGCTACGGGTCGGCGGCTGCGTTGGCGGACGAGTTAGACCGTTACCAGGCTGGCGAACCGTTGGAGGTGCAGCCGCCGCGCGGCTGGCAGCGGCTGCGCCGCTGGATTCAGCGGGAGCCGGCCTTGGCCTCGCGGATCTTGGCGGTCGGCGGGTTCTACGGCATTGAATGCACGAGTTACTACGTGCTGCAAACCACGCCGGCAAACCTGCATTGGCGCGTGACTTGGATCGTGTTGATTTGGGTCTTGGCGTCGTTGGGGTTTCAACGGCTGTTGCTGTTGCGGCGGCCCTTGCAGATTGCCGATGACTCGCCAACTTCTGCCGGAGAAAACCGCTCTTCCACTGGCGGGCAAGCGGGTTCGTCCGTAGAGGCGGCCCCCTCGTCCAGCGTGCTCACGTCGCGGCTGCAACAAATAACGACCAGGCGCTGGTTTCAATTCTCTACGCGGGCCGCGCCGTTTGCCTGGGCCACGCTGGACGCCGTTCTGCTGCTGGCGACCATGTTGCTGCGGGGGGGCTTAACGAACCAGGTGGCGCTCGGTTTTCCGTTGTTGATCGCGCTGTCGGGCCTGTGGCTAAGACGGCGGCTGGTGTGGTACATGACGGCCCTGACGGTCGTCGGCTACCTGGTGCTGGCGTTTGACTTCCACTTCGTGCGGCCGGAGTTGCAGGAACTTCTCGATCCCTCGCCCATGCGGCATGTGTACTATATCGTGGGGTTGCTCGTCATGGCGGGGGTGGTTTCGTACCAGGTTTCGCGGATGCGGGCCTTGAGCCGCTATTACGAGAAATGGCGGCGGACGTAATTAACCGCCGACGACGTAACACCTTGCCCCCAAAGCGCGTACAATCCGCGTAACCTTGCCGCCGTGAACGCCAATTGAAGGTAAGGTAACCACACTTGCCCCTGGATACGCGCATTCCCATGCCGCTTTTTGCCAAACTTGATTTCGCGAATATCGACCACCCTTGGCTGTGGCTGGCCTTGGCTCTGCTGGGGGCGGGGATATTGGCCTATACCTATCTCAGCATTTTCCAGCGGTCGCAACGCAAGTTGACGTGGGGATTGTTGGCCCTGCGGGGGGCGGGAGTGGCCGCACTGTTCTTGGCGCTGGCTCAACCGTCGTGGACGCGCGAGGAAGAACGGGTCGATCCGGGCCGGTTGGCCGTGATTGTCGATGACAGCATTTCCATGTCCCTGCCCGGTTCCGTCGACAAGAGCCGCTATGCATTGGCACGCGAAGCCGCCAATAAGCTACGCGAGGAATTGGCCACAGTGAATAGCGGGCCCGAATTGCGGGTTGATCTGTTCGATCTGCAAGGAACGCCTCTGATTAACGGCTTTCCGGCGGAGCCGCGGGTGGAACGGACCGATCTCGTTCGAGCCGTCAGCGAAACCGCCGCGCGGCTGCGGTCGCGGGCCGTGGCGGGGATCGTGCTGATTTCCGACGGCATGGACAACACGGGCCGCTCCAGCGTACAAGAACTGGGTGATGGCCCGCCGGTGAATTGCGTCGGCTTTCGCCAGGATCCATCCACGGCGCAGCTCGATCTGCTCGTCCGCCACGTTACCGCGCCCGAGCGCGTGATGGTTGATAACGAAGTCAAGGTAGACGTGTTGATTGGCAAACTGGCCGGCCCGGCCACGGAGGCCACACTGGCGATCAAGCGGGGCGGATCCGAGTTTGCCTCGCAGGCCGTGCCGCTGGCCGAAGGCAACGTCGAGCAAGTCGTCAGCCTGCGAATTACCCCGCGCGAGGCGGGCCGGTTTGTGTTTACCGCGTCGATTGCGGCACCGTCGGGCGAGCGGCTGCTGGCCAACAACGCGCAGCATTTTCCGATCGAGGTGGAAGCTTCACCGATCCGTGTGTTGTACCTGGAAGGCTTTCTGCGCGAGGAGTACAAGTTCTTAAAGACTCGCCTGGAAGACGATCCCGATCTGAGCCTGGTCACGGTCGTGCGGCGGGCCAATCCGGCTGGCGGCGAAAGCGATTCGTCGGGCGGCAACTTGCTTTCGGCAGAGCGGTTGGCCGATTTCGACGTAGTGATCCTGGGCGACTTTGAGGGGGCCTACTTTACGCCAGCCGAGTACGAGTCTTTGGTGCAATGGATTGACGGCGGCGCGATCGACGCCAACGACGCGCCAGCCGAAGGGACCGCGGCGAACAGGTCGCACGCCTTGCTGGTGCTGGGGGGCTATCAATCGTTTGGCGAGAATGGATTTCGCGGCACGCCGTTGGCCGCCGCCTTGCCGGTGGAGTTTTCGCCGACCGCGCCGTATCAGGGAGAGGACCCCTTTGTGATGGAACTGACACCCGCGGGGCAATCGCATCCCATTTTTGAAGTGACGGGTGATTCCGTCCGCGACTTGCAACTGTGGTCTTCGTTGCCGCCGCTGCTCGGTTCTCCCTTGGTCGCCGGGGCCAAGCCGGGTGCCGACGTCTTGGCGCGGAACCCCAGCTTCCCCATCGACGGGATCCCTGCCGTGGTGATTGCCACGCAGCGGTTTGGAGCGGGCCGCACGATGGTCGTGGCGGCCGACACGACTTGGCGCTGGTCGCGGTTGGCCCGCATGGCCGGCAAAAACGACACACTCTACCCCCGGTTTTGGAGCCAGACCATCCGCTGGCTGGCGGGCCGCGAGAAACAAACGCAGCGCCCGCCACTGGCCGTCAGCACCGATCGACCCGACTACGAGGTCCGCAAGCCGGTTCATATTCGTGCCGTCCGCCAATCGCCCGCTGGCGAGGCCGACGCAGCGGCCGAGGTCACGGTGGAAATCGCCGACGAGTCGGGCCGCTCGCGGACGATTGAAATGCACGCCCGCTCGAGCGAGCCGAACGTCTTCAACGGCACCTTTCATACCGAGTCGGGCGGACGGTACGAAGTGGCGGCGGCGCTTTCATCGGGTGGCAAAGTGACCGCCAATCAGACGACGGAGTTCCTGGTCCACGGATCCGACTAGGAACTGGCCGATCCGGGGGTCAATCGGGTGTTGCTGCAATCGCTGTCCAGCGCCACCGGAGGCGCATTCGTCGATGTCGAACAAATCACCGACCTGGCGGCCAAACTCCCCCGCAAAGAGCGGCGCACCTCGCACGTAGAACGAACGGAACTAGGCGGCTCTCCTTGGCTCTTCGTTTTCTTCCTGGCGGCGGTGACGGCAGAGTGGTTGTTACGGAGAAAAAATCATTTGGTGTGAGGCAGACCGCGGGATCGTCGGCAACTCAACATGCTTTTCAATCTAGCCATCGGATATAATGGAAAGCGTCGATGATTCCACCGTTTGACGAGCGCGGCAACCTTCCGCCGGGAGTGCATTTGGCGACGCTAGTCGAGATTGAGGCTCGCTTTGGTGAGGAGTCTGACTTGCGTCGGACGCAAATGGAGTCGCTACGGTGGCTGGTCGATTTGGCAAGGAGAGCGGGAGTCGAGCGGTTGGTGATTAACGGCAGTTTCGTGACGGATGCATTCGAGCCAAACGATGTCGATTGCGCCCTCTTGATTCACCCTGATGCCGTGATTGATTTCGTTGCCGAAAAGGCATTGCATGATGGGTTGCCGTTTCTGGACGTTCAAGTCGTGGACCGGGAAGGTTTTACAATGCTCGTCGAGCGGTTTTTCTCTTCAGACCGCCATCTTGTGCCCAAAGGCATGGTTGAGGTATCGCTATGAACTTGCAAAGCCATCGAGAGTTGGAAGTCACGCGGATGAAATTGCGGATGCTCGAAGAGCGGGTTGCAGCGGCCGAGTTGGAACAAGATGCCGATGAATATGTCCGCGAGATCAGTCAACGATCACTCAAGAAGTTGATCAATCAACTGAAAGAAGAAATCATTCGTTTCGAGATTCGTGCTGGAATAAGACCAACAGACGCGAATTCCGGGGTGTCGGGCTCATGAGCGAGACGCTGTTCAATCCGGTTGACTGTTTCCTGTCATTTCTAATCCTGGGAAGGCTTAATGATAGTTGAGGTTCCTACGTGTTCGAGTTTCACGGCTGGGCGACAATTGAAGTTGATGATACGGATGACCCGGACCTAAGCGTGATTCGCGCCCGGAAGGAGAAAGCCGTCGAGCAGTTACAAATTGCCTTAACAGTGGCGGACGACGATTTTTCATGGTTCGAATTGAGAACAGCCGGGAATGGGCTGACCGTATTGTCCGCCCAAGGCCTTCGCAATCACAGGTATGAACCAGTTATTGATCTGTTTCGTTGGGTGGCTCGGAACTTGCCGTTCGCTTACGGCTTGCTTTACGTGCGAGACGACGAGGACCGAGGAGACCGCGGCTCCGACAATAGCAACTGCTTCCGAGTTTGGCGAATCGCGCGCGGAATGTTCGAGGAGATGACGGACCCGTTTCTGTCGCCATGCATTCCAACGGTGGAACCGCCTTGGGAATGGGCATCTGACAATTGACATTACGAAGGAAATTAGGAATCCCCATGAGCTACCTTCGAATCCTCGCGGAACTTGACGCTGTCCGCCGCCAGTGGCGGTTTCAGAAAGTGCTGGAAGGGGCGCTGCTGGCGGGTGCGCTGGTGTTGGGCGTGCTGGTGTTGGTGGTGGCTGCCGATAATCTGCTGCGGCTAGGCAGCCTCGGCAGGGCCGTGCTGTCGCTGACGCTGTGGGCTTCGGCTGCATTTGCCTTGTTTTCGTGGGTCATCAGCCGTTGGCTGGAGGACCGCCGCGACGATTTCTTTGCCGCACTGGTGGAACAAAAACACCCCGAACTGGGCAATCGGCTGATCAACGCCCTGCAGCTTGGCCGCGGCAACCAGCAGTATGGCTCGCGGCGGTTGATTGATGCCATTGTGGGCGATGCCGCTACCGCCACCGCCGACATGGAACTGGCCGACTGCCTCGATTGGACCGTCGTCCGCCGTGCGGGCCTGGCCGCCGCCGTGGGCGCGGGCATTGTGCTGTTGTACGCCGTGCTGCCGTTGTGGTCGCTCAATGAGCGGTTCGGAAACGGACTGGCCCGCGTGCTGCTTCCCTGGGCCGATTACAAACCGTTCGCCGCCACCAGGGTCGCCATCAAGTCGCCGCAAGAGGAAGAGACTCGCATACCCGAAGGCGCTTCGATCACCATCGAAGCCGCCGCCAGCGGCGTCGCTCCCCGCTCCGCCGCGCTGTTTGTTCGCGACGATGGCGGGGCCTGGCGCAATTACACCATGCAACGGGCGGAAGCCACACCCGGCCTATTCCGCTTTACCATGCTGGAGCCAGCCAACTCGTTTGAATACTACGTTGCCGCCGGCGATGGCCGCTCGGAGCCGTTTGACGCCTCGCGCATTTCCAAGGCCCGCGCCGGTCAGTTGCGCCGCGCGGAAGCTGGCGGCATCCGCGAGCGTTACGTGGAAGTCGTGGCCCGCCCGCGGGTCGAGTCGATCAAAATCTCCTACACGCCGCCGGCCTACACGGGCGAGGTGCCCCGGCAGGTCGATGATTCCGAAGGGGAAATCGTCGGCGTGGCCGGCACCCGCGTCGATGTTGAGGTCGTCACCACCAAGCCGCTGCAATCGGGCCCTGCCCGACCGGCCGCGGCAATGGTCACGGATAGCAGCGAGATCTTGCCGCTTGTGCAAGGCACCGACGCCCGCACGTGGCGGGCTACTTTTACCATCCATGCCGAGGGGGCCAAGTTCGATCCCTCCGCCTTGCGGCCGCTGGCCGCGCCGGCCCGCTATCAATTGCGGTTGCTGGATACCGATGGCTACGACAACCGTGATCCTTTGTGGCGTTCTATATCGCTGATCAAGGACCAGCCGCCGGTAGTGGCGATGACCGCGCCGGGAAAAGACCTGCAATCGCAACCGGCCGATTCCGTGGAACTGGCCGTCGCCGCCAAGGACGACTACGGGCTGGCCGATGTGCGGCTGTTGTACCGTGTCAACGATGAGCAGAAAATCCGCGAACTGGCGGCCTTTGCCATCGACAAGGCAGGCGTTCGCGACAGTACCCAGCAACATTCCTGGAAGCTTGACAGCGCGGGGTTGAAGTCGGGCGATGTCATCTACTACTGGGCCACGGCGGCCGATCGCAACGATATCACCGGGCCGGGCCAAGGTGAGTCGCGGCGTTACTCCATCTTCATCGTCGAGCCAGACAAGGTGCTGGCAGCGCTTGACAATGCCTTGCTGGCTTACGAGGAAGAGTTGGAGGAAATCCTTCGCTTGCAACGTGAGAACCGCGCGCAAACGGCCTCGAATGTGGCCTTCGGCACGCTAGTAACCCGGGAGTCGTCCGTCCGCCAGAAGACCCGCCAACTGGCCGACCGTATGCGGCAAGATGCCACGCCCCTGCACACTATCGTGGCCGCGCTGGGCGAGTTGCACGTCGGCCTGATGGCCGATTGCATCGGCATCTTGGAAAGCGGCAAGGCCACGAACGATGCCGCCAAGGCGTCGGGCTTTCGCGAGCAATCGCTGCCGGTGCAGGACCAGATTATCGAGCAACTTGGCGCGCTGCTGGCCCGCCTGCAAAAGAACGAGCAAGCCCGCGAGCGGCTTCGCAAGTTGGCCAAGGGGGACAAGCAAGCCCATTGGGCCATCACAGCCAAGCTCAACGCCATGACCGACGACCTGGACCGGTTGCTGGCCGAGGAGCAGGAACTGGCCGACAAATTCGAGCGGCTGCCCAAAAAGAAGGTGGACGAACTGAGCGACGACCAGGAAAAAGCCCTGGACGAGTTCGACGAGTTCCAGGACCGCTGGGAGAAATGGGCCAAGGGGACGATCGACGAACTAGCCAAGCTGCCGACCGGGTTTGTCGATGACTTCGGCATGCGTGAGGACGTGAACCGCATCTTTCAGGAGATCGAAAAAGCGGCCAGCCGCCCCAAGGCCGAAAAGATTGAAGTCGCCCTGGAAGACCTGGGGGCCGGCCTGGCCACCGAAATGCTGGAAGACCTGGAAGTCTGGATGCCCGACACGCCCGACGCCGCCAAATGGGTGCTGGAGGAACCCCTCGCCGGTTTGAAAGTGCCAGAAATGCCGCTCCCCAGTGAGTTGGAAGACATGGTGGGCGAACTGCTGCAGGAGGCCGAGGAATTCGACGAGGAGGCCGACGATATTACCTCCGCCTGGGGCGACAACCTCAATCAGGCGGGCTGGGACGTGGCCGACGGGCCAATCAGCAGCTTTTCCGCCAAGGGCAAGACCGGCAACGATCTGCCCAACAAGTCCGAAATGTCGGGCCGGTCGGGCGACGGCCGCCGCGGCAAATCGTCGGGCCAGATGGTCGGCGACACGGCACGCGGGCTGGAAGGCCGCAAGACCGAGGCCCGCGTCAATAACGAGCGCTACGAGCCGGGCCAGGTAAAGATGGAAGGCCAGCAAGACCCGCACGGCGCGACGGGGGGCGGCAAGAAGGCGGGGGCCGGCCGCCGCGGCCTGCAAGGCGGGACGCCCCCCGACTTCATCAAAGACATGGAGCGGCTGAGCGAGAAGCAGGCCGCCGTCCGTGAAAAGGCCGAACAAGTCGCCAAGGACTTGGAAGCCGGCGGCATCAAAAGCAGCCGGCTCGACCGTAGCATTCAACTGATGAAGTCGGTGGAAGACGACTTGGCCGACAAACGCTACGACGACGCGGCCCGCCGCCGCAAGGTGGCCTTGTCGGCCCTCAAGGGGGCGCTTACCAACGGTGCTGACGGCACGGCCATCGACCTCAGCCGCGCCCGCGACCTGCCCAGCGAACTGCGCGAGGAACTGTTGCAATCGGCGGAGGAGGGATACCCGGCCGGTTATGAGTCGCTATTGCAGAGTTATTTTAGGGCGCTATCGGAGGAGAAGTAGGAGGAGGAAGGATGACGGCTGAAGGAGGCGCTTCTTGTGGTGGCTGGAGTGAATCCTCAAACGGTTGAATTTCGCACCAACCGGCCGACTGGCTGATCCAATCTCTCGCAAATCGACTACGTTTGGGTACAGCGACTTCGGACGAAGTTTCCTCGATAATGTCCCTTCGCATTTGAAGAATTCCACATGCTTTACACCGCTGCGATCGTTATATCGTTTTGCCTTGCCGCCGAACCCGTCCCGTGGCACTTATCCGGCTGGCGGCAGCGGGCGGTGGTGCAAGTCGCCGAGAAATCGGCGGATGCTGGTGTCGATGCCGCGGCGGTGAAGGTGTTGTGCCAAGGCCGTGCGCGGGCGGACGGCGCGGACTATCGCGTGGTCGATGCCGGCGGGCAGCAGGTGCCATTTCAGCTTTTGTTCCACGCGGCCGACAAGTACAGCCTGGTAGCGTTTCGTTCGGACGGTACCGCGGGGACATTTTACATATATTTTGGCAACGCCGACGCGGAGCTCGCGCCAGAACAAGCCATCGTCGATCCCACGCCCGGCGCGGGTCCGCCGACGGCGGGTTCCGCCGCCGACGGCTGGGTTCCCCATTGCGGACTGACGTTTGCCACGGCCCAGCGGCCCGACGGCGAGAACCCCGCCAACGTCGAGGAGCTCCGGACGCTCATGGCCCAAACAACCAGGCAGCACGGCGCACGGCTGCAGCGGGCCATTTCCGACGGTTACAACCCTTTCGGTTCGTCAGACAATTACACCAGCGCCTACCGCGGGTGGATCAATCTGCCGGCCAGCGGCACGTACCAGTTTTGCACGGCGTCGAACGAGGCTTCGTTTTCGTTCTTGGACGGCAAGGATCTCGTGCATTGGCCCGGCCGGCACACCAGCGAGCGCGGCGAACGGGGCGAGAAGAACGTCACCATCGACCTCATGGCGGGCTTGCACTACGTCGAGTATTACCAGGAAGAAGTCTTCTTGCAGCAGATGTCTTTCCTGGGCTGGCGTCTGCCCGGCCAGCCGGAAGGCATTTTTTCACCCATCCCAGAGACAGCTTACCCCGCGCCGCACATCGCCAGCGTGGCGGCTTACGAGTCGCCGGCCGGCCCTAGCGCGGTCTTTGAGCCGGCCATCGTGGACAGCATTTGGCCCGCGGAACGCCACGAGGGGCAGTACACCCGCGTCCGTTTTCGGGCGGAAGTCCCCGACAGCACGGCCTGCCATTGGAACTTTGGCGACGGCTTGTCGGGCGAAGGCACCGAGGCCGAGCACGTTTACCTGGCACTGGGCAACTACAACGTGGAACTCTCCACTAGTGGCGCGGACGGGCCTCCCGCCGCTGTCTGGCCGCTGGAAGTGTATGAAATTCAGCACGTAACGGCGGAAATCGCCGGCGGCAACCCGTCTGATTACGCGGAACTGGCCCGCGCCTACGACCGTGAAAAACTCGACGCGGCCGGGCTGAAAGAGCTAGCTCATTTGCTTTCCGAGGGAGAAGACCCCGCGACCGGCTTGGAGATTGGCAAGTTGTGGATCGAACGGCACGCCGCCGCCAATGCCGAGCTTACGCCCCGCGTCCGCCGCCTGATGGCCGACTGCGCCTTGCGTTTGGGCAGTGACGGGCTGGACGAAGCAATCGCCAATTTCCAGGCTTCCATCAACGAGCAGACCCCGCCAGCCGAAAAGTTGGACGTGCTGGGCCGGCTGATTTATCTGTTGGGGATCGAACGTGGCCTGCCGGAGAAAGCCGGTGAGGTCTTGGGGCAAGTTGAAGAGACCGTGCGGGGAGTGAAACTGGACGAAGAGGGCCGTGCGGCATACCGCCGGGCGATTATCGCCGCGGGCGACTCGCTGTTGTGGCAAGGCCAACGGGAAGGTGCCCGCGACCTCTACAAACGGGCGGAACTGGCCTCCGGCAAGAAGATTCCGCCGCAAGTGCGGGCGGCCAGGATTGGGGCGTACCCCAACGCCATTCGCGATTTTCTGGCGGCCGACGACACCGGCGCGGCGCTGGCCACGGTACGCGAGTGGGAAGAGGCTTTCCCCACGGAAAAGCTGGCCGGGCAGACCTTTTATTGGCACGGTAAGCTGCTGTTTTTGTCGGGCCAGAATCGCCACGCGGCCCAGCACCTGGCCCGCGCCGCCAGCCTGGGAACGGGCGCGGCGTTTGAGTCGGAAGCCCGCTGGCTGTTGGCCTGTTCGCTGGACAATCTGGGCAAGCCCGACGAAGCCAACAAAGAGCTGGCCCGGCTGATTGGCAGCGGGGCCAACGACCAGTTCAGCCAGAAAGCCCGCGAGCGGTTGAAGGCCAGGCCAGGCCGGTAGATAATCGCGTGCCCGGCCTTTCACCCTTGCATGGCCGGCCCATCATTCCCTCGTTGAGAACAACATGGACAAGAAGGCCAAGAAAAGGATCGACGTTATCAATCAAAAGCTGGGCCAACTGCGGCAGCAACTGGCGGGAGCCAAAAAACAGCCCGACGAGCCAGAGGACATCCCCCGTCTGGAAAAAGAAATCGCCGCGCTCGACGCCGAGTTGAAACAACTCAAGGCCACGTAGCCACAAGGCTCCTGCCCTATTTACTTGAGTCGGGGGTGGCTGCCCGTTGCCCTTCGCGCAAGAATGGAACATCGATGCCGTTTCCAGTCGCCGCGGCGGCGGACGCGCGGCTACTGCTTAAGGTCGATATTCAACGGCTCGTTGCCCGACTCTTTGACCGTGATGGTCAGGTCGGATGTCTTGGGATCGGTATAACGCGGAGGAATGGCCGGCCCAGTCACCGGCGCAGCGGTACCATCGGGACCGATCGCGGTGCGATTCATGACGGTGACGATGTATTCGCCCGCCGTGACGCCTCCCAGGCCGCCGGTGTTCACGGTAAAGTTGCCGTCGACACCAACCTCGCCATAACAGATCGTGCCGCCGCCCGTCTTCGGTTGCAACACCACCGTTGCGCCGGGCAAGACTTGTCCGTTGATCTTGAGCGATCCCTTCAGCTCTGGCAAGGTGCTGCCCGAGCAGCCAGACAAGGCAGCCAGCAAACATCCGGCAAGCATCCAGCCCGACCACCGCACGCGACGTGACATAAGACCGCTCGCTCCGCCGCTCCGACCCGCCAATTTCGACATCGACACTTCCTTAGGTAAACCAGTCCGCCAAATCTTGCCGCTTTGCCGCCCGCCTGTTGCCGCGATCAGAAATCGCTCTCTTGAGGAATGATTTGCTCGGTCTTGCGGTTGTCGCGAGTGCTCAGTGCTCGATAGACCAAGTGGCTAATGGTATCCTTGATGAACTTGACTTGTCCATCGGCGAAGCAGAAGTTTGCCCCACCCATATGGTTGCTGCGGAACGACATGGAGTTGGCCTGATCGTACGGGGCTAACGTCTGGGGCTTGTAGTTGAGGGGAATGCTGCAGGTGGCCCAGTCACCGTTGGCGTAGCACCAGACGGAGTTCTGGTTGTACTTCATCACGTCTTCGCCGATCATAAAGGTGTTACTGGTGCCGTCGCCAAAGCGTTCCCAACGGCTCGCGAACTGGTAGCTATTTCGCCAGAACAGGCCGTTGCAAGGATTGGTGGCGTGGGTGTCGGGCTCCGTACCGGGGAAAATGCTGGGAACGCCGCCGATGGTGATTCGCGTGTCCCCAATACAGCCCTTGTAGTTGCCCATGGCCACCAGAATGCCGGGGAAGTCAGGATGGCTGGTGGTGGTCGCGTCTGTATCGCCGTCGTCGGGACATGCCAGGCCCGGTATACGGAAGGCCAAGGCATCGCGATTTTTAACAGCAGGGTCACGCAGTCCGCCGCCAGAGAAAAAGTCTCCTTTCGACTCCAACGCATTCTGTATGTTGCGGCTTTCCATGTAACCCAGCGCGCCGACAATCCAACCGCGGCCATTGCGTTGTGGATAGGGGTTGGCTCCCTCGGACCAAGGTGAAATACTGATCGGAATAACCTTTTGCGACGCCAAGTATTGTTGCACGGCGGTCCCTAGCTGCCGAATATTGTTGGCGCATCGGGCCACTCGCGATCTGGCCCGCGCCCCTTGAACGGCCGGTAGCAGCATACCGATCAGAATGCCGATGATGGTGATGACGACCAGTAATTCAACGATGGTGAAACCGGTGCGGCGTATACGCATGATGTAGCTTCCTTAGGGGAGACGGATTGCAGCCGTCTCCATGTGGCGCGTCCCGCGGCGCATGGCCCTGTGCCGCCAAGATTTGAGTTATCAGAAACGCGCTAGAACCGTATAAGTTTTTGATACCCATGCCGGGGGCGGTTGTCAAACCAATTGTGCCGATTTGGCGATTCAAGGGAACAATGGCCGGCCGCCACCTGCCCTGGCCGCGCTTGACTTCAACGGGCCGTGATTTACGCTGCCAAGAGTTTCAGCGGTCTCCCCGCCATACCAACCCTAACATGTTGCCTACTAGAGAAAGGCTATCCCATGCCCGCCTGGCCTCGTTTGTTGTTTGCCGGCTTGTTGACCTTTGCCTGCGGGGCATGGCTAATTCAAATGCCGCAGGCTGCTGAGGAACCGGGCGACGAGGGCTTTGTTTCCATATTTGACGGCCAGACTTTGGCCGGCTGGCACAAGAATCCGGAGAAAATTGGCCACGGTACCGGCGGAGAATGGACCGTCGAGGAGGGTGCCATCACCGGGCAGCAAGATCCCCCTGGCAGCGGCAACGGCGGTATTTTGCTGACCGACGAAAAATTCGGCGACTTCGAGCTGCTGATCGACCTCAAGCCCGACTGGGGCGTATGTAGCGGCCTGTTTGTCCGCGGCAACGACCGTGGCCAGTGCTTTCAGATGATGGTCGATTATCACGAGGCGGGCAACGTCGGCCATATTTATGGCGAGGGGACGGGCGGCTTCAATAATCGGCCCTTTGAAATCTTTGGCATCTACAACGACCAGAAAGAACTGGCATCGCTGACCGCCAAATCCAACGAGGCCAAACTGCCCGAGGCCTACAGCATCGCCCCAGGCGCCTGGGTTAAAGCCTGGAAAGTCAACGACTGGAACACGGCCCGCGTGCGCGTAGTGGGCAACCCGGCGGTCGTCACCACTTGGATCAACGGCCAAAAAGTCAGCGAATTTGACGGCAACAGCTACAATGGTCCCAGCTATGACAAAAGCCAGGTCGCGGAAACGTTAGGAGACGAGGGGAGCATTGCCGTGCAGGTCCACGGCGGCAAGAGTTGGCCGGAGGGGGCCAAGTGCCGCTGGAAGAACATTCGCGTCAAGAAGCTGTAAGTACCGGCCATGCAACTTATTTTTTTGGGAACCGCCGGTTATCACCCCAACGAGCAACGGCATACCTCGTGTTTGCTGCTGCCGGAAGTAGGCGTGTTGCTCGATGCCGGCACGGGTCTGTTTCGCTTGCGCGGCCGGTTGCAGACGGAACGGCTCGATATTTTTTTGACGCATGCGCACTTGGACCATATTGTCGGCCTGACCTTTTTGTTGGGTTTGCAACATCACTCGCCATTGACGGTCACGGTTCATGGCGATGGTGATAAACTGTCCGCCATCCAGCGGCACTTGTTTTCAGAAGCGACTTTTCCGGTGCCATTGGCGGGCGAGTTTTTACCGCTGTCCACACCCGTTCCGCTGGCTGGTGGAGGACGTCTGTCGTACTTTCCGCTGACGCATCCGGGCGGCTCGCTGGGATTTCGGCTCGACTGGCCGGGCCATTCCCTGGCTTATGTCACGGACACGACCGCTTCGCCCAATGCCGAATACGTGCGGCATCTGCGCAGCGTGGACCTGTTGGTTCACGAATGCAATTTTGGCGACGAACATGTGGAGTTCGCCCGCCTGACGGGGCATAGCCATACCACGGCGGTGGCCGAGATCGCGCGGGAAGCCCAGGTCGGGCGGCTGGTGTTGACCCATTTCGACCCGTCCGATGAGCGGCCCGACCCGATTGGTCTGGCTACGGCCCGGCGGATTTTTCCGGCGACCGAACTGGCGCACGACCTGATGCAGGTTAATTTTTGAATGTCTCCATGAAAAGACGCCAACAGCCTCGCTATAAGGCGGCCATTATTGGCTTGGGCTTTATCGGCGCGGGAGACCAGGTGTCGGGCGACCGGCTGGGGCAACAGGTGCGCGATTTGGATGGCACGCATGCCGCATCGCTAGGGAACCATTCGAGCATTGAACTGGTGGCCGGCAGCAGCCGAGATGTCGGCCGCCGCGAGCGGTTTGCCGCCCGCACCGGTTGCCGCACCTACGCCGATTGGCGCAAGATGCTGAAGATTGAGCAGCCCGACATTGTCAGCGTGGCCACATATGCCCCACAACATGCCAAAATGGTGGTCGCCTGCGCGGCCGCCGGGGTGAAAGCCATCTTTTGCGAAAAGCCGCTCGCCACCCGGCTGGCCGATGGCGAGGTGATGCTGGCTGCCTGCCAGGCGACCGGCACGCTGTTGGCCGTCAACCACAACCGGCGTTTCCACCTCTTGTATTCCAAGTTGCAAGCGTTTATCGCGGAAGGCCGGCTTGGGGAATTGACCTCCGGCCGGGTGGAATGGGGGACCGGCCGCCTGGGAAACGTCGGCACCCACTTTTTCGACGCCATCCGGTTTGTCACCGGCCGGCCGATTGCCGCGGTCTCTGGCACGCTGGATCCCACGGGCCGGCCCGACTGCCGCGGTAAAGCCTTTCGCGATCCCGGCGGTTGGGGCTGGCTGGCCCTGGAGGAAACCGCTGAATTTCCCCCTTTGATGGTCGCCGTGGACGCGGGCGATAACTCCACGTCGTCGGCCCAGCTCGTTCTGCACGGCACGCATGGCAGCGTCGTCATGGCCGATACAACCGCAACCTGGTACCAGGTCAACGGCCGAAAGCAGACTTGGCAGGTCGGTACCGGTCCCAGTTCGATGGACCAGGCCGTGGGGGCCATCGTTGCGCATCTCGACCAGCGTCAGCCGTTTCCCCATTCCGCGAAAGATGCCTTGCACGTCCTGGAAGCCATCATCGCATTCCATGCCTCTCACCGCCGCCACAGCGAATGGGTGCGGTTGCCATTGCAGGGCCGCGACCGCAAGATTGTCGTCCGCAGCGGGTGACGATTATGGCAGAAGGATGAAGAAATGGCTGCGGCCCCTTTGTGGGAATGTCCGTCGCGGATTGTAACGATTTTTCCGACAATTTTAGTCTAAAACTAGTTTGCCGGTCTGGAAAAGCAAACCTAGGTTTTGGCAGTTTCAGCTTTAATCGCGTTTGCCGCGGGGCCGGGGCGGCAAATGGAATCTGTCGCATTCAGGAGTTGCTTACGATGAACCGTTTCGTTCAATCGGTGCGGTCTTTCCTCAAGTCGGAAGACGGTCCCACCGCGGTCGAGTACGCCGTGATGCTAGCCTTGATCGTCATTGTGTGCCTGGCAAGCATCCGCGCCATCGGTACCAACGCCAGCACGACGTTCAACAACGTCTCTGGTTCGATCAAGGGGACCAGCAGCTAACCCGCCGTAATCCTGGACGGTTTTCTCCGCTATCGTCCACATGAGCGTTTGCCGCCAGCCGTCCCTCGTGGCGCTGCGCGGCTGCGTTCATGTAGCGCCTCATGCCCCTGGCCGTTCCAAGCCAAAGTCGAGCTTGCGCTGGGGGTCTTTGATGGAGTTGGGGTTGAGCTCCTTGAACAGCAGGCTGGGCTGGATATCGGCGTTGTGCTGATATTTGTTGCTGGCGTATTCACTCACCGGGCCCGCGATCTCGTGGTAAAAGATCTGGCAGATGGCCACGTCGGGATAAATCCGCACGGGATGGACGGCGAACATCTCCAGCGTCCAGTAGCCGCAAAAGCCGACATCGCCAAAGCCGGCTGTAACATGCACAAACAGGCCTAGCCGGCCGATGGACGAACGGCCCTCGATCATGGGTACCAGGTTGTGCGTCTCGGTTCGCTCGACCGTGCGGCCCAGATACAACTGGTTGGGATTCAGCACCAACCCGTCGGGCGGAATGACCTGCCGCCGCACGCGATTGGCCTTGCGCATGTCGAGCACGACCTCTTCATAGATCATCAGCTCGTTGTGCAGCGACAGGTTGTAGCTGTTAGGGTTGAGGTGTTCCTCGCGAAACGGCTCAATGCAAATATCGGTCCCCAGGCGCTCGCGAATCTGATGTCCAGACAGGATCATGGCGGTTCTCGGACCAGGGGATTTTGGGAAACGGTGCCTCGGCCATCGAAGGGGAACATGATTTTTGGCATAATCCCCGCATCGCCGCAAGCACAAGGAAGCTCCCCATCGATCTTGATACCACCATTGCCGCCATTGCCTCTCCGCCAGGGGGCGCGGCGCGGGGAATTGTCCGCCTGAGCGGGCCGAATGTTATCGCGTGCGTGCAGCAATTATTTGCCGCCACGGATGGCCGCGATTTGGCCGGCATCCAGCGGCCCACGGCGGTCGCCGGCCAGTTGGCCCTGCCCGGCCTGTTTTCGCCGCTTCCCTGCCGCCTATTGTTGTGGCCCACAGCCAGCAGTTACACCCGGCAGCCGACGGCCGAACTTCACGCTCCAGGCTCGCCGCCGCTGTTGGCCCACCTGTTGGAATGCCTCTGCTCGGCCGGAGCTGTGTTGGCCCGACCGGGTGAGTTTACCTTGCGGGCCTTTCTGGCGGGACGGATCGACCTGACCCAGGCCGAGGCCGTGTTAGGGGTCATCGACGCCGATAGCCGCCACGCTCTTGATTCCGCCTTACGGCAACTTGCCGGCGGGCTGGGCCAGCCGTTGGCGGCGCTGCGCGAGGAATTGCTCAATCTGCTGGCCGATCTGGAAGCGGGCCTCGATTTTGTCGATGAAGACCTGGACTTTCTCGACCGCGATCTGCTGGCGGACAGGCTGCATGCGGCGCACGATCATGTGGCTGGCGCGGCCAGGCAACTGGCCGTCCGCGGTGAAGTTCGCGACGTGGTGAAGGCCGTCTTGACCGGTCCCCCCAATGCCGGCAAGAGCAGCCTGTTCAATGCCTTGGCCGGCGGAGAGCGGGCCTTGGTTTCGCCCATCGCCGGCACGACCACCGACTACCTGGCCTGCGACCTGAACCTGGACGGCGTGGCCTGCCGCTTGATCGACACCGCGGGCCACGACCTTCAACCAGTTCACGGCGTGCCGCGACTGGCCCAGCAATTTCGCCAGCAGCAACAGCAACAAGCCGATGTGGCAGTCCTCTGTCAAGAAGCCGGCGGCTCCACGCCTGGCTGGCCGCTCGATGAATCGTTCTTGAATGAATCCGCCGCCGCGGTTTCGTTGCGGGTTTGGACCAAGTGCGACCAGCCGAACGTGTTGGAACCAGACCCTCGCACGGCCGTGGAGCAAAGCCACCCGTTGCCGTTGGCCACCAGCGCCGTGCGGGGCGATGGCCTGGCGGAACTTCGCCAGGCGTTGCGCCGCGCTTGCCAAGAGGTACAATCGTCGCGAAGCACGGGAGTGGCCGCCACGGCTGCGCGTTGTCACGAAAGTTTGCGGCTGGCGGCCGCCGCGCTATGTCAAGCAAGCGAACTGGTTGCAACCTCCGCGGGTGACGAACTCATGGCGGCCGAAATACGGCTGGCCCTGGACGAGCTAGGTCACGTCGTGGGGGCAATCTACACGGACGACCTACTGGACCGCATCTTCAGCCGTTTCTGCATCGGAAAGTAAACTTACGCACCCAACCACCATTGGCGAATGAACGCTCATGCCTAAACCAGATGCCATGCCGATGGATGCCTGCCCGTTGACCGCCGCCGAGCAACGACGCAACTTGCTGTTGTTCGGCGCGAATATTGGCTTGATCTATTTGGGTGCGCCGGTGCTGTACGTGGGGCTGACGCAAGCCGCGCTGCTCCAACATCTGGGCGCATCGAACACCTTCGCGAACTTGCCATCGTCGTTCTATTTTTGGATGACGCCGCTGCCAATCTTGGCCGCCTGGTGGTTTCATCGCTCGCGCCAGATCAAACCGGTGATTGCCGGCTGTTTTTTGCTGGCCGCGCTGGGAGGGCTGCTGGTGGCGGGTACGTTGGTCTTTCCCACGCCCGCTTGGGCGGCGGCGATGTTACGCGGGTTGAACGCCAGGCTGCCGGAACCGCTTCAAGTGCCTATCCACTGGTCCGCGCCGGTTGTGTTGTTGCACTCGGCGTTGCTGGGGGGCGTCCTAGTGACGGTTTCGGCCTTTCAATGGGTGGTGATCGGCAAGGGGGTGGCCGAGTCGCGCCGCGGCAAGGTGCTGGCACTGGCTTTTGGCGTGGGGCCGCTGCTGGCGGTGGCCAGCGCCCTGGCGTGCCAACTTATCTTTTCTGGCAGTCTAGAACTTCCCACGTTGTGGCAGGGGCATCAGCCGTGGCGGATGGAAATTGCGCCGCTGGCGTTTCCCGGCAACTTCGCGGTACTGTTTGCAGCTACCACGCCCATCCTGGGGCTGGCGGCCCTGCTTTCCATGAAGTTCGTGCTGCCGCCGCCCGACGCGGATGAACAGGCGGCCCGTGAATCGTTCTTCGACGGCGTGTTGGCTGGATTCGGCGGTTTCTTCAGCAACCGCTTGATCTTGCTGGCTTCGATATGCCTGATCCTGGTCGGCTCGGGCTATTCCATCATCAATAACTTCACGCTTTCCACCAGCAGCGTCGTGGCGAAGGGAGAAAAGGCCGAGGTCAATGAGGTCAAGGAACCAGAGGAGCCGGCGAACGACGTCAAACCGCCGGCGGACAAGAAACCGGAGAATGCCACGCAGTATGTGGGCTATCAGCACGCGATTCGGTTTGCCTTCAAAGCGGTGGGGGGGCTGTTGCTGGGCTGGCTGCTTTCGTTGACCCATCCCAAGGCTGGCATGTTGGTCACGGCCGGGTTTTGTCTGGCGAGCGTGCTATGGGTGCAAGCGGTGGCGGGCCAGTGGATTGCCGGCGTGGCGGGTAAGTGGTTCTTGTTGAGTTTTGGCCTGATTGGTATCGGCGAGTTGTTTGGAGTCTATTTCCCCAACTATATCTTGAGTTGCTCACCCAAAAGCCAAATGCGGCGGAACATGTCATTCACCGGCATGTTGAACATGCCCACGGCATTCGCACCCTTACTGTTCGGCCTGATTGCCGACAGCGTGGCGGCTGCCACCGAAGATCCAGCCGCGGGTTTCATCGCCAGTTTTTGGGTCGCGGTGACAATTCTGTGCGCCGCACTGGCATTGGTGCTGGTATTGCCAACGCGGCCAGAGCCAAGCGGGGAATAGCTGGCAGCGTAGCCAGTTGCCAGTTATCAGTTGTCAGGGGCAGATCTGCTCTTGTCGTCCCCTTTCTTGCCTGCCGACGGCGATTCCAACCCCGATAGCTGGACGCTGGGTCATACCGATAGCTTTCCGCCCAAACCACAACTGACAACTGAAAACTGATAACTGAAGACTGAAAACTCAACCACCACCCGCTGCCTGCTGAAAGCTAATAGCTGACAGCTAACAGCTAACAGCTTTTTCTTTGCAATTAGCCGCCATTGCGACAAATCTCGCCTTGTGGCCTGCGTGGTGTTTCTGTATTTCTACCCGACCTTATCGGCAGGATCGTTTCGGCGGGGGTCCGCACGGGCGGCAGAGACCCGCGACGAACGGCGGCCGAGGGTTACCTTTCCCACAATTCATGCTTCACTTCGCAGGACCAGCCTGATGGCCGCAGTCCGTCGCCAACTTCGCCGCGCGCTTCCTACCCTGCTGGGGTTGGTTCTCTGCGCGCTGTGGGGAGATGCGCGCCCCGGCTTAGGCCAGGCGCCGTACGATCCCTCCTCCGGCAACGCCTTTTCCTCCGATGACCTGAGTGGAGGCACGGTCGCGGGCCAATTTGGCCCAACCGGCTCTGTCGACTACGAGGCCATCCCCCAGAGCGTGCCCGACGAAGGTTCGCGTTACGAACAAATCCCCCCCGGCAACGATTTCGGCAACCGTTACGACGCGCCGCCGGCGGGCCCGGACCTGTCGCCGGCCGATGGCGCACCGCCGCCGTATGAGGTCATTCCACCCGGAGCGGAAAGCTCGCTGCCGGGCGATCCGGGGCGGCCAGGACGGAGCGGGCCTCCGCCCGACGGCACGGCCGATATTCTGGATGTTCGCGTGGTGGGCAATCGGGCCGTAACGCCCGAGAAGTTCATGCGGATGATTCGCACGCGGCCGGGTCGGACCTACGAGCGCAAACTGGTGGAAGACGACGTGCTGGCGCTGCTCAAGTCGCGTAAGTTCGTCAATGTGACCACCTTGTACGAACGGCCCGAGACGGGCGGCATCATCATCATCTTCGAGGTCGTCGAACGGCCCACGATTGAGTACGTGCGGTATGTCGGCGCGGTCAAGGTGAAGCCCAAGAAGCTCAAGAAAGAGACGGGCCTGCAAAATGGCGATCCGATGGACCCCAGCGTGGTTAAGGATGGCGCAAGAAAGATCGAGGAGTACTACCGTAGCAAGGGTTTCAACGATGTTCGCGTGACGATCATCCAGGGGACGCGCTACGACGACCGCGGCGTGGAGTACCTGATCAACGAAGGGCAGATGCAGCGGATTCGCTGGGTGAACTTCGTCGGCAACGACATTGCCTCCGAGGCGAGGCTGAAAACGCAAATCAAATCGAAGCCGCCGTTGTTGTATCTGTTTAAGGGCTTTGTCGACCAAGAGACCTTGGATGCCGACGTGGAGCGGATTCAGGCGTACTACCACGACCTGGGCTTCTTTCGCGTGCGGATTGGCCGCGAGATCGCTTTTAATGATGCTGGCACCTGGGCCACGCTGACCTTTGTGATCGACGAAGGCCCGCGGTACGTAGTGCGCAATATTACCTTCAATGGCAACAAGCGCTATTCGGAGGATGCCTGGCGGGAAAAGCTCGATCTCAAGCCGGGGCAATACTTTGACCGCGGCTATGCCGTGCAAGACCAGACGCTCATTCAAGATTACTACGGCGGACGCGGGCATATTTTTGCCAACGTGCTGCCCGACTTGCGGTTCTTGGAGGAACCAGGCCAGTTGGACCTGGTCTATCAGATCGAAGAGGGGCCCCGTTACCGCGTCGGCCGCATCGACGTGCGGATTGAAGGCGAGCACCCCCATACGCGCAACAACGTAGCACTTAACCGGCTCGATCTGCGGCCAGGCGACATCGTCGATACGCGCAAGATTCGCGATGCCGAGCGCCGCTTGAAAGCCACCGGCGTCTTCGCCAATAATCCGCAGCAAGGGCAAGTTCCCAAAATCGTGCTGATTCCGCCCGAGGAGGGCGACACCCGCACCGCGAAACGGTCGAACCAGAACAACGTCCGCGGACAAAGCCCCGACAACGAACCTGGCGACCAACTAATCGATGTGGGACTGGACGGCATGCCGTTTGTGCCCGCGGAACAAGCAAAACCGCCAGCACAGCCACCGCAGTCGCCAACCAGCCGGACGCCAGGTGTCGTGCGCGGCCAAAGCCCCGACAATGTTGCCGTGCCGAATGGCGTGTATGCATCGCCCGTGCCAGCCGCCGCGCTATCGACGCGCGGCCGCGCCGGCCGAGCAGCCGATAACACCCGTCAACCGGCGGCCGCACCCGTGCGGCCGGGTGCCGGGCGGGCAATGCCGGCACCCCCTTCTCAGGCCGGGCAACCACCGATCATTCGCGGCCAGAATCAATTTGCGCCAGGCAGTGGCGGAGGATTGGCGGAGTTGCCGCCGTCAACGCGGCCGCCCGCCTATCCCGCCACGGGGCAGCCGGTGGTGAATTCGCCCGCCTATGAGCCGTATGTCGAGACGGTTCCGCCGGGGGGAGCCGTCGCCACGGATGGTCCCGTGGAACCGATCGGCGGAGGCGTGTTGGAAGATCCAAACGTTGTTGATCCCAATGGTGAAATCTTCGGCGAACCGCCCGACCGCTTTATCGATCCCACGATTGTCGTGACCGAGACGCAGACAGGCCGCCTGATGTTTGGCGTGGGTGTCAACTCCGACGCTGGCGTGGTGGGAAACATTGTCTTGGACGAGCAGAACTTTGACTGGCGGCGGGTGCCGACCAGTTGGGAGGATATTCGCAATGCCACGGCTTTCCGCGGGGCGGGCCAGCAGTTCCGCATCGAGGCGGTCCCCGGCACGCAGTTGCAGCGCTACGTGATCAACTTCCGCGAACCCTACTTGCTCGACACGCCCATCAGCCTGGGCCTGAGCGGATATTTTTACACCCGGTTCTTTAACGAATGGTCGGAGCAACGCTTGGGGGGCCGCATCAGCCTGGGCTACCAGCTCACTCCCGACTTGTCGGCGACCGTGGCCTTCCGCGGCGAGCAAGTCAAGATATTCAACGCGGCCGGCGGCGGCGCAGTGCCCGGCACACCGCAGGAAATCGTGGATGCCCAGGGAACCAATGCCCTGTATGGCATCCGCGGGCAGATTGCGCACGACACCCGCGACAGCGCCTTTCTGCCGACGGAAGGGCATTATGTCGAACTCGGTTACGAGCAGGTATTTGGATCGTTCTTGTTTCCCGTCGGCACCATTGAGGGCCGGCAATACTTTTTGATCCATCAACGGCCTGACCGGTCGGGCCGGCATGTGTTGAGCTTTTCGGCCAAGGCCGGTTTCTCCAGCAGCAACACTCCGGTCTACGAAAAGTTCTACGCGGGCGGTTTCTCGACCTTGCGCGGTTTCCGCTTCCGCGGAGCTTCGCCGGTGGACCCACTCACGGGCATCGCCGTCGGCGGTAATTTTGAGTTCATTGGCTCGGTGGAATATATGGTTCCGCTCTCCGCCGACGATGCCTTGCGGGCGGTGGTATTTTGCGACTACGGTACCGTTCAACAGAGCGTGAAGTGGGATCCGGACAGTTTCCGCGTGGCACCCGGCTTTGGTTTGCGGATTACGGTTCCTGGTATGGGTCCGGCGCCGATTGCGTTGGATCTGGCCTTCCCCGTGGCCAAGGCCCAAGGGGACAGTGTTCAATACTTCAGCTTCTTCGTCGGCTTGCTACGGTAACGCGGGCAAGGCGGCCGCGGCCAGGAGCATACCCCCCGCGATTGCGGATATGTCGCGGAGTATACACACCGCCGACGCTGGAGTGGCTGGCCAATTGCCGCTCGGTCGCATCTTGACGGCCTGGGTTGTTTGCCCGAAACTGCTGCTATTGTTCTGTCGGCACGGGCTTAACTTTATCGAGGCGTTTTTCGCATGTCGGAACATCACGCGGACCATGAAGAACACGCGGATCATGGCGGCAACGGCAAGTATTGGGCGGTTTTCTTGGCGCTGTGCGTTCTGAGTACCGCTTCGTTCTTGACGACCACCAACTGGTGGCAGACGAACATGGGCCGGCATGTCGGCTGGTCGTTTATGATGGCCGTTTCATGCGGCAAGGCGTTGCTGGTTGTACTGTTCTTCATGCACGTCAAGTACGAGGCGAGTTGGAAGTACGTGCTGACGATACCCGCCTCGATCATGGCGATTTTTTTGGGGTTGGCCCTGGTGCCCGATATTGGCCTACGACGCAACCACTACTCGGAAGAGCGGTCATTTTACGCGGCCCAGCCGCCCGCCGTGGAGGCGGCCCAGGATGGGGACGGCCATCACTGACCCTCGCGCGTCGGCTTGGCCTATTTTTCGCCGCGCAATTGAATTGTCTCATTCTTAATGCCCGCCGCGATTGAAGTCACGGGACTGGTCCACCACTACGGGGATCGGCGTGCGCTGGCTGGGCTTGACCTGCAAGTTGCCACGGGCGAAATCTTTGGCCTGCTCGGTCCCAATGGCGGCGGCAAGACGACGTTGTTTCGTGTGCTATCGACGCTTATCCCGCCACAAGAAGGAACAGTCCGCATCTTGGGGTACGATCTGCGGCAACAACCGGCCGAAATCCGCCGGCGGATTGGCGTGGTGTTCCAAGCCCCCAGTCTGGACAAGAAACTGACCGTCCGCGAAAACCTGGTTCACCAGGGGCATCTTTACGGAATGGCGGGGACCGCGCTGCGGCGGCGCTGCGACGATATGCTGGCGCAACTACGGTTGGCCGAACGGGCCAGTGACCGAGTGGAAGCCCTCTCGGGCGGTTTACGCCGCCGCGTGGAACTCGCCAAGGGGATGCTTCATCGTCCGCAATTGCTGCTGTTGGACGAACCGAGCACCGGGTTGGACCCCGGCGCGCGAAGCGACCTGTGGGAGTATCTGCGCCAGGTTCGTGCCGACGACGGTGTGACGGTGCTGTTGACGACGCACCTGCTGGAAGAGGCCGACAAAGCCGACCGGTTGGCAATTTTGGATAGCGGCCAATTGGTGGCCCTTGATACGCCCGACCGCTTGCGGGCCACCGTGGGGGGCGACTCGATCACCATCGAAGCCAACCAGCCCGAGGCCTTGGCGGCCGCCATCACCACGCATCTGGGGTTGGAAGCGGTGGTCATCGACGACACGGTACGGCTGCAACAAGTAGACGGGCATCGGCAGATTGCCCGGCTGGTCGAGGCCTTGCCGCCGGGGCAGATTCGCTCTATCACGCTAGGCAAGCCGACACTAGAAGATGTGTTTATCGACCGCACCGGCCACCGTTTTCTGGCGGACAAAGCGGCCGCGCCGCGGGTGGTGCGACATGGCTGACGCGGCCGTGGCATCCTCGGAAGTGGGCGAAACCGCGGCGGTTCAGCCGCGCCCCTGGCTGGCCGTAGCCACGTTGGCGCAGCGCGAGTGGGTGCGGTTCGTGCGGCAACGCAATCGGGTCTTTAGCGCGCTGGGGACGCCGTTGCTGTTTTGGATCTTGTTCGGCGCGGGGTTGGGGCCGACATTTCAACTGGCCGGCGGCGTGGCGGGCCAGATGAGCTATCGGGAGTATTTCTTCCCCGGAACGGTGGTGCTGATCGTGCTGTTCACGGCGATCTTCACGACGATTTCAGTGATCGAGGATCGCCGCGAGGGCTTCTTGCAATCGGTGTTGGTCGCGCCGTTGCCGCGGTGGTCGATGGTGCTGGGCAAGCTGCTGGGAGGCTCGGCAATTGCTTTCGCGCAAGGGGGATTGTTCTTGGCGCTCTCGCCGACGTTGGGACTGTGGTTCTCCGTGGGGACGATTGTGCAATTAGTGGCCTTTGTGTTCTTGGTATCGTTCGCCCTGACCGCGATGGGCTTTATGCTGGCTTGGCGGATGGACTCCACGCAAGGCTTTCATGCCGTGATGAATCTACTGTTGATGCCGATGTGGCTGCTGTCGGGCGCGTTCTTTCCGGCCGCATCGGGCTTGATGGGGTGGATCGTCCGGCTCAACCCGCTGACGTATGGGGTCGCCGGGTTGCGTAGAATGATGTATGCCGATTTGCCGGCGGTAGCGGTGCCGGCCGGGTTGCCCGGCTTGCCGTTGTGTTGGGGTGTGATGCTGGCCTTCGCGGCCGTCTGCTTTGTCGGCTGCTGGCTGGTCTCGGCCAGCCGCACGACCGGAGATTTGCAATGAGTTCCACGCAAGTAAAAATCTGGATGGGGCTGCTGCTGGCCCTGGTGGCGGCGTATGGCGGGTACTCGCTATGGCGAATCAACCGCTTGCGGGCCGAACAACAAGTCACTCTAACGCCCACCGTTTCCGACCGGCCGTTGGAACCGTTCACGCTGACTGACCGTAGTGGCGACGAGTTCGATTCAGCCAGTTTGCAAGGCCAGGTGTGGGTGGCCAGCTTTTTCTTTTCCACCTGCCCCGGCTCGTGCTTGAAGATGAACAACTCCATCGCCGGTCTGCAGGAAGAGTTCGGCCCCTTGGGCGTGACCTTCGTGAGCATCACGGTCGATCCCGAGAACGATACGCCCGATCGCTTGAAGGAGTATTCGCTGCACTACAAGGCCCGTCCCGAGCATTGGCGGTTCTTGACGGGTGACGTGGCGGACCTGAAGCATGTGGCCAACGACCTGTTTTTGCTGCCGTTCGACAAAGCGGCCCACTCCGACCGGCTCATGTTGGTGGGACCAGACGGTCGAGTCCGCGCCCGATTCTCCGGGACCGACCCGACGCAAGTGGCGCAGCTCAAGAAGAAACTGAAGTCGTTGCTGGCCGAAGTCCAAGAACCGGCGGCAGAAGGAGAGGCAACCGCGGCCACGGCGACAAAATCAACCAATGATGCCGAGGTGGCACCGTGATGCCTGCCTCGATGCTGCTAGCGGCGGCACACCCGTTGGCCACGTTGAATGCCTGTTTGAATGCCCTGGCAGGGGTGCTATTGGTGGTCGGTTTAATCCTCATCAAGCGGCGGCGCGAACAGGCGCATAAAAACGTGATGTTGGCCGCCTTTGTGGTGTCGGCGGCCTTCTTGGTGAGTTACGTGGCGTACCACCTTCAAGCGGGAAGCGTGAAATTCGCCGGTCCCGTGGCGGTTCGCAACTACTTCTACTGGCCCCTGCTGCTGACCCATGTGGTGCTGGCAGCGTGTGTGCCGGTGTTGGCAATTTGGACCATCGTGCTGGGCCTGAAGGACCGCCGCGAAAAGCACCGGCGGCTGGCTCGTTGGACCTTTCCGATCTGGCTGTATGTTTCCGTCACCGGCGTGCTGATCTACGTCGTGCTGTATCACGTCTATCCAGCGCCGTAAGGACGATCTATAATTATGGCGGTTCGTTTGGATAATGATCCCGTGCGAACGCTTCAAACTGCCTAGCTTTCGGCCTTCCCGTTGGTCGGCCTAGGCTCATTGGCCGCACGAAACGCAATAGGCCGTTATGAAACGCCATTTGACAATCTCCGCTCTGGCCGTTCTGGCGTTGCTGCTATTTAGCAATAGCCATGCCAGTGCTTGCCCCATGTGCAAGGCCGCCTTGTCTGGGCAAGAGGGGGGCGGCGACCTGGTGCAAGGATTTATGTGGAGCATCATTTTCATGCTCTCCATGCCGTTCACCCTGTTGGGAACCTTTTGCGGCTGCATGTACCTGGCCGTGCGAAAGGCCCGCGCTGCCCAGGCGGAACAGCCCTTGGCTGCCGCGGATTCCACGGCGGAGACGAGTGGCGAGACCGTCAACGTCTGAACGCGAAGGCGTTCCTCACGGGTTCTTTTCCCACCATGCGAGTGATCGGCAAAGCCCTGCAACTGATTGCCTTGATCTTGTTGCCGCTGGGCATGGTGGCGCAGCTTTCCAACGCCATCACATTGGGCAAAATGCTGGTTATGCTCATGGCCGGAGTAACCGCCTTCTACCTGGGGCGGATACTGGAAGGCTACGCGCAAAGGTAGGCAGCAAGCCACCCATCCGATTCGCGGCGCATGACACCCATTGACCCTGATGAAGCCGCGGAATCTGGCGAAGCGCCCGCGGCACGGCGGTTGCCCGCTACGGTGGTGGCATTGGGTTGGGTCAGCTTTTTGACCGACGTGGCCAGCGAGATGATCTATCCGCTGTTGCCGGATTATCTCACACGCGTCTTGCGGGCTAACAAGGCCACGATCGGCCTGATCGAAGGCGTGGCCGAGACGACCGCCGCGCTGTTGCGGCTGCCCAGTGGCGTCTTGTCCGACCGGTCGGGGCGGCGCAAGCCGTTGATCTTGCTGGGCTATGGCGTGGCGGGATTGGTGCGGCCCTTGATCGGATTGGCGCAAAATGCGGGAACGGTCTTGGGGATTCGCTTTTTCGACCGGTTGGGCAAGGGAATTCGCGGTGCTCCGCGCGACGCGATGCTGGCTGATTCCACCGTGCCGGAACAGCGCGGCCGGGCATTTGGCTTTCATCGCGCGATGGACCATGCCGGGGCAGCCCTGGGACCGGTCTTGGCGTTTGCCTGGCTGGCCTGGCGGCCGGGCGATGTGCGCACCTTGTTCTTGCTGGCCTTTGTACCCGGTATTGCCGTGTTACTGGTGTTGGTGTTCGGCCTCCGCGAGCCGGCGAGGCCCGCCGGTCAGACTTCGCCTGGCGGCGAAAAGCCGGTGCCGCGCAAGTTTCAGTGGAACTTATCGTCCTTCGACAAGCGGTTTCCTTGGTTTCTGGCGGCGTTGCTGATCTTCGTACTGGGAAATTCCAGCGATATGTTCTTGCTGTTGCGGATGAGCGAGCTAGGGCTGGAGACGAAATACGTGCCGCTGCTATGGTGCGCGTTTCATCTGGCCAAGAGCGGCATGAACCTGGTGGGCGGCCGATTGGCCGACCGCTACGAACCGCGCCTGCTGCTGTTGGCCGGCTGGCTGTTGTACGCGTTGGTCTACGTCGGTTTTGGCTTGGCCAGCCACTGGTGGCAAGCGCTGCTGCTGTTTATGGCCTACGCCGTGTTCTATGGACTGACGGAACCGGCCGAAAAGGGACTGGTCGCCCGCTGGTCGCCAGCCGGATCACGTGGGGCGGGCTTTGGCTGGTTCAATCTTGTCTTGGGCATCGGCGCGCTGCCAGCCAGCCTGGTCTTCGGCTTTCTGTGGGACCACCCGCGAATCGGTTCACCGGGAGCCTTTGTCTGTGGGGCGGCCTTGGCTTTGGCGGCGTGTGCGGTGTTGGCGATGACGTTCTTGCAGAGGGATGAGGTATCAGTTAGGAGGTAGGAAGCCAAGTCGAGGACTTTCCGTCGCGCTTTACGGCCTTTATTACGCTATTAAATTGCGGGCAAAAGGTTGGGGGTTCGTCCTACCGTCTAGCAGGGGGAAGGTTATAATCGAGCCGAATCTATTCGCTTCGGATTGACTTTTGCTCCTTTTCCGCCATCCGTCGGCCTCAGGAATTTCATGGCGCAGCAACTTCGCGAACGACTGTTCCAGGAGATTGACTCTTGGACCTTGATCGACCCCCATACGCATATCAACCCGCACAGCCCGGCATCGACCACGCTGGCCGATGTGTTGGGGTATCACTACTACACGGAACTGGCCCACTCAGCCGGCATGGCCAAGGACCAGATCGAAGAGCCCGGCCTCGATCCCAAGGAAAAGGTGGCCCGGTTGGTACGTCATCTTGGCCCGATCGAGAACACCATCCAGTACAGTTGGCTGATCGAGATGTGCCAGCGGTTCTTCGGCCTGAAAGAGGACCGGCTGACGGAAAAAAACTGGGAGAAAGTCTACGACCACTCGGCCAAGGCCATGGCCAAGCCCAAGTACGCCCAGGAGATTCTCAAGGCCAGCCGTATCGAGTCGGTCTTTTTGACCAACGACTTTGACGACCCCTTGGAGGGTTTTGATAGCAATGTCTACATTCCGTGCCTGCGGACGGATGAACTCGTCTTCAAGATGAACCATTCGGCCGTTCAAGAACGGCTGCAAAAGTCGACCGGCATTAGTGTTACCGACTTGCCGTCGTTGCGCGAGGCACTGGGGGCGATGTTCCAGCGGTTTATCGACCGCGGCGCCAGGGCCTGTGCCATTTCGCTGCCGCCCAATTTTTCGCCACGGCACGTCCCCCCATCGGTAGCCGACCGGGCCTTTCCCGAGCTTTTGCGGCGAAAGGTGAGTGCCGATTCCGACAGCATCCACATGATGTCGCTGTACGTCTTCTGGACGCTGGCCGAGCTATGCGACGAGCACAAGCTCCCCTTCGACCTGATGATCGGCGTCAACCGCAACGTCTACCTGTCGGGCGTGCATCAGGGGCAAGACTTGTACGACAGCCGCGTTTCGCTGATTCAATACCGCGAATTGTTCAACGCCTTTCCACGGGTGACGTTCCCCATTTCGGTGCTGGCCAGCGTCACCAACCAAGAACTGGCCAGCTACAGTTGGATATTTCCCAATATCGTCACCAACGGCCATTGGTGGTACTCGAATACCCCCAACTACATCGAGTTCGACACGGCCGCGCGGCTGGAAGCCGTACCGCAAACCAAGCAAATTGGCTACTACAGCGATATGTACAAGCTGGAGTTCGCCCTGCCCAAGTTTGCCATGTACAAGCGGATTTTGTCCAAGGTGCTGGCCGAGCGGTTCATCGTCGACCGTGGCTGGACCGAAGAGCGGGCAATTGATTTGGCCAGACAGGTATTGCGCGGAAATGTGGAGCGGATTTTTCCGGCAAGGGGGTAGGGGGAGTTGTTAGTTTTCAGTAGGCGAATCCGCCACGCGTTCCAACTGACAACTGAACACCGAACACCGCTCGCCAGACCGCCCACTCCTACCAATAATACCGCCCTCCACCGGCTCGCGGCGGCCCGATCTCTTCAAAGGCCTCCACGGGTGGCGGCTCCTCAAAAGCTTCGAGGGGGAGCGGGAAATCCTCGAAATAGAGGGGCGGAGGGATTTCGTTGTAGGGCCAGGGCAAGGCCGCGATGGGCGGCATGTAGGGGCTGTAGTTGCGGAGTGTCAACAGCCGCGATGGCGAATACGTGTACCAAGGCCGGTAATACGAATACCGATCGCGGTACGACTGCGAGTACCAACCGCGGCGGTAGCTGTACAGTCCATACCGTCGCGCATACAGCCCGACCGGCCGCACGATGATTGCCGAGGCGGCACCGCCACGGTCCGACCTCCAGGCAGGCAGCCGCACGTCAGCCGGCTCCGCCGCGCTGATTCGACAGCTTGTTGCACCTGCCAATAGGACGAAGGCAGCAGCCATGACAACTCCCGTGGCCAGCAGGCGAATCTCAAATGGTGGCTGGCAAGGCATGGTTCAGTTCTTCCGCGAGAGTTGATGGGGTGGCCATCACGTATCGCGTGGCCCGTTCCTCCTTCTCTAGCGATGCTAAACAGCCAGAGTCGATCAAGTCAAGAATTGGCGCGGCCGATGAAGGCAGCGAGCGCGGCGAAATGTCCGTATTTGCGCCGCGCTGCTTTCGCCATCCAATAGTGCCCGTAGCAGTTACCAGCCCCAACCGCCCGGAGGGGCACCGAAGCTGTTGACTGGCCCGCCAAAACCGCGGGAATGATTGCAACCGCCGTAGCCCGATTGGTATCGGCCGTAGTTGCTTTGGTATCCGCCAAAGCCCGGTTGCACGCCGTAGTTGCCAAAACCGATGCTCAGGCTGCCGCGCGGCGTAGCGTATCCAAACTGCAAAGTGCTGCCACCGTAAGGCGATCCGCCGAAGCCGATCGAAAACTGGCCTGGCTGGCGGTAGCCACGATTCACATGCCCGTGGCCGCCATGCCCGCCGTGGCGAGCTTGCATTCCACGGCTGCCATGCCCGCCGTGGTGGTCGTCATCGTGCGCGAAGAGGGTCGAACCGGCCGACATCGCCGCAGCCACCACCAAACCAGCCACCACCGTTGCCCATTTGCGAGAACGAGACATTCGAGACTCCTTTGGCGGCGAGTGAGCCACCCTTGATTGTTTGAGCGGGCCGCCAAATTGGCTACCCTGTTGGAAGTGATCTAAAGCAGGAGCCGTGCCAAACCCGCGTTCAAAGTCCGTGGTGATTCCCCCAAATATCGAAAGTCCCGCAAAATAGCCTGCTTTCTGCTGTTGCAATGACCGTCCGAATTACGCTTCTCATTGGTTTACAGTCGAGAATCGACGCAAGAGTGTACTCACACTGACGCAATCTGTATCGATAACGCGACACACTGCGCGATTCCGTTAAGCTGATTTGATTCACGATCGAAAGCCCTCCTGTACTTCACGACCCACTCCACCTGAATGGATGCGGCAAACTACACCGCTCTAGCCCCGATTATCAGGAAGGGCTAAACTTCCTAAGCGGATAAGGATGCCCGAACAGCTAGTGTAAGAGCATTGATGGCATGGGGTGCGGACCAGCAAAACCGGCTGGCCGTGCCGTAGCAGGCTGCGCACGGACCGGATACGCCCATGGCGGCAGGGTCCGGGCGAAGGCTTGACAGCACTTATTACTCTCGGCGGAAGGAGATGCGGATAATGCGGCGTAGCGAGACTTTGGAGGCCCCTTCAATGATGACACGAACACGCACCACGGCTGGACTTTGCTTGGGGGTCTGCCTGTTGATGATGGGGGAAGGAACCGTTGGCCGGGCCGCTCCGCCGCCAGGAGCCTCGCTTCTGCCTAATACCACGACGGGCTTCGTCTCGACCAGCGATGTGCAAAAGTTCTCGGCCGCGTGGGACCGCACGCAATTTGGCCAGTTGATGGATGACCCGGCTATGGGTCCGTTCATTGACGACCTGAAGCAACAAATCCGCGACAAATGGTCTCAATCGTTCTTGCGACTGGGTGTGACCTGGGAAGACATCGAACAGGTCGCCGGCGGCGAGACCTGCTCGGCGGTCATCTGGGATCACGACCGCAAGAAGTATCCGCACGAATTGCCAGCTTCCGTGTTTCTCGTCGACGTGACGGGCAAAGACGCCGAAGCCAAGGCTTTGCTGGCACGGGTCGCCAAGGACTTGTTACAGCAGAAGGCGAGGTACACCAAATTGGCGATCGGCACGACACAGGTCGATATCTACGACGCCCCCACCCGCCCCAAGACCAACTCGGGCCGGTATGTATACTTTCTCAAGGACAACTTGCTGTGCGGCTGCGACAACTATGAAATCATGGCGGCCATCGTGCAGCGACTGGCCATTAAGGCGGCTGGCGGCGACAGCCTGGCGAATACCACAGCCTACAAGCACGTCACCACACGCTGCGCCAAGGACGCCGGCAAGCTGGCCCCTCAAGCGGTATGGTATACGGTACCGCTCGATTTCATGGAGGCTCGCCGTATCTTGCGCGACGGTCCCAAGCCGCCCCGCAAAAAGGGCGACCCTATCGACAACCTAACGCTGCTCCGCGATCAAGGTTTTGGCGATATCAAGGGGACGGGCTCGTTCGTCAATTTTGAGCAAGGCCCGCACGATATTCTGCAGAGGGTGTCGGTCTACGCTCCCGCCCCCTTGCGGCTAGCTGCCCGCATGTTGGACTTTCCCAATGCATCTTCGGCCCCGCCGGCCGATTGGATTCCCGCCGACATAGCGACCTGCGGCAGTTTCCACTGGAACGTGCCCGCGGCCTTTGAAGCCTCGAAGACCATGTTTGACGAATTCTACGGTATTAAACCGGCGGACCCGTCCGACACCCGGCCCAAGCGGAGGCAGATATCCATATTTGAAGACAGCGTGCGGGGACTTCTGGACGATCCCGAAGGGCCCAAAGTCGATATTCGCAACAAAATCATCAAGCACCTTGGCCCGCAGACCTATTTTCTTGTCGATTACGTCCGGCCAATCACCCCCACCAGCGAGGAACGGCTATTTGCCACTCAGGTCACGGAAGCCAAGACCGTGGCGGCTGAGATTGAGAAGCTGATGAAGGCCGATCCCGATGTAAAAGCGCACATGATCGGCAAACATCGCGTGTGGGAGATTCCCGATGACGAGCGCGTGGAGGATATCGAGGGACTCAAGCCCCGGGTAGAACTTGACGACGATCTGAAGGCAGACGACCAAAAAGGCCGTCCCCTGCCGGGTCAGTCAGGCGGACGCCTGCTGGCCAGGTCATGGGTCACGGTGGCCTTTGATTATTTGATGATTTCGTCGAGCCGTTCTTTGGTCGAGAAAGCCCTTAACGTCGATGGCAAGCAAAAACCGCTGGCGCAGGACCGCCAGTTCCAGCAGATCGAATCCTTGATCGCCAGCGAAAGCAAGCAGCGCCAATGGGACAAGGTCTGCTACCGCCGCTTTTCCCGCACCGAGCGCGAGTTCGAATCGAGCTACGAACTGATGCGGCAAGGTGAAATGCCCCAGTCGGAATCGTTCTTGGCGCAATTGCTTAACAACAACCGTAGCGATCCCAAGGACGACGAGGGCCGCCGAAAACAGCGCTTGGATGGCAGCAAGATGCCCCCTTACGACACCGCCCGCGGGTACTTCACGCCCAGTGGCTGGGTGGGCATTACCGAAAAGGACGGCTGGTTCCTGGTTCATTTCATGCAGCGCAAGGGAAATGGCATCGCCAAGTCTGAGTAGGCTTAGTCCGGCGATTTTAGCCGTTCCGCGCGGACGACTGTGGTCCGCCACGCAATCCGTGGATTTGCTATAGTGGCCCCAGACGCTCGTCGGGCGAAAACGCCCGTTGCACTGTCCTTGTCGTGGGCGAACCGCTGTTGTCATGCCGCTGATTTCCATCCGTGATTTGAGCATTCGTTTTCGTGGACCCGCACTGTTGGACAGTGTGTCGTGCCAGATCGAACCAGGGCAACGCATCGGCCTGTTGGGGCGCAACGGGGCCGGCAAAACAACCTTCATGCGCATTCTGTGCGGCGAGGCGGAACCCGATCACGGCGAGATTGTCTTTGCGCCCGGCACTCGGCTGTCGCTGTTGCCGCAAGGCGTTCCAGACGATCTGCTGGGAAGCGTGCATGAAATTGTGTCGCGGGGCCTGCCGCCCGACTCGCACGAAGCCGCCTGGCAGTCGGAACAGCGCTTGGAGCGGTTGCTGGCCGAAATGGACCTGCCGCCCGAGGCCCGCTTCGAAACGTTGTCGTCCGGCATGAAGCGCCGGGTGCTGCTGGCGCGCGCGTTGGTATCCGGTCCCGATCTGTTGCTGTTGGACGAGCCGACCAACCACTTGGATGTCGATTCCATCACCTGGCTGGAGGATTTTCTGACGCGTTGGAATGCCACGCTGATATTCGTCACGCACGACCGCATGTTTCTTCGCAAACTGGCCAACCGAATTTTGGAGATCGACCGCGGCCGGCTGTTTGACTGGTCGTGCGACTACGATACCTTCCTCAGCCGCAAAGAAGCCGCCCTGGCCGCCGAGGAAAAACAAAACGCCCTGTTCGACAAGCGGCTGGCCGAGGAGGAAGTCTGGATTCGCCAGGGAATCAAAGCCCGCCGCACGCGCAACGAGGGGCGAGTGCGGGCTCTAGAGCAACTGCGCCGCGAACGGGCCGACCGCCGCGAGTCCAACACCACGGCCAACCTGACGATTCAAGAGGGGCAGCGCAGCGGTGCGCTCGTCGCCAAGGTTGAGGGCGTCTCCTTCAGCCACGGCGAAAAGCTGATCTTCCACGGCTTCTCAACGAGTGTCATGCGCGGGGATAAGATCGGCGTGCTCGGCCCCAATGGCGCCGGCAAGACCACACTGTTGAAAGTACTGCTAGGGCAGCTTCCGCCCCAAGCTGGCCGCGTGCGCCTGGGGACCAATCTGCAGATCGCCTATTTCGACCAACTGCGGCAGCAGCTCAAGGAAGAGGCCTCGGTGCAAGATAACGTGGCCGACGGCTACGATACGGTGCAGTTCGATGGGCAGTCGCGGCACGTCGTGGGCTATTTGCAAGACTTCTTGTTCAGCCCCGAACGGTCTCGCACTTTGGTCCGGTATTTGTCGGGTGGCGAGCGAAATCGTGTGCTGCTGGCCAAATTGTTCGCCAAGCCGGCCAACGTGATCGTGCTGGACGAACCAACCAACGACCTCGATGTGGAAACGCTGGAACTGTTGGAGCAACGCCTGGTGGAGTTCGAGGGGACCGTGCTGCTGGTCAGCCACGACCGGGCCTTTCTTAATAATGTCGTCAGCAGCACGATCGTCTTCGACCGCGGCGGAATCAACGAGTATGTCGGCGGCTACGACGACTGGCTGCGGCAACGCCCTCCCCTGGCTGATAGCCCATCGCGCGGCATCACCAACCAGGCACCGGTGGCGGCCGAACAATCCAAGACGATTTCCGCCTCGGGCGAAACTCGCCGGCGTCGTCTGAATTTCAAGGAACGGCAAGAGCTGTCGAATTTGCCGGCGGTCATCGAACAGCTCGAAAGCCAGATTGGCGCGTTGCATGCCGACATGGGGCAGGCCAATTTTTACCAACAGCCGCGCGAACAAATCGCCCAACAACAGGCCCGCCTGCAACAACTGGAAGGCCAACTCAACACGGCCTTCGCCCGATGGGAAGAATTGGAACCGTGGGCCGAATGAGACTGCCTTGGCCCGCGGAGTTCATCGCCAATTGCTCGGGCCACCACTCCAACAAGCCGGCTTGCCATGCCTCGATTGGCCAAGATTTTGATCTACCCCGTAAAGTCTTTGGACGGGTTGTCGGTCCCCCAATGTCCGGTATTGCCGTCGGGCGCACTCCAAAATGATCGGCGGTTCGCTCTCCGAGACAGCCTGGGTGAGTTCATCAACGGCAAGCGGGAACCGGCCATGCACTGCTTGCGATTGCACGAATTCGCCAATGCCGGTGGGCTGGCGACGGCTGCCGAATTGTTGCGGATGGAACCGCTCTTTCCGGCTTCGGAGCAGCAACCTTCTAAACAACAGGCCGCCGTGCACCAACTTCGCCGCTTCGACCGCGCCTTGGCCGAAGACTGGCTGCGGCAGCGGTTCCTTCGTCGAGTGACTTTGGTCGAACATGACCTGGCGGGCTTTCCTGACGATCCCGATGCGCCCGGCCCGACGGTGGTCAGTACGGCCACGTTGCAAGAAGTGGCCGAGTGGTTTCCTGGACTAAGCCTGGAGGAAGTCCGGGCTCGATTTCGCGCCAACCTGGAAGTGGATGGCGTGGAGCCTTTCTGGGAAGACCGGCTTTATGCCGCGGCCGGTGAGGCCGTAAGATTCGCGGTGGGCAGCGTCATCTTGGAAGGCGTCAACCCCTGCCAGCGGTGCGCAGTCCCCACGCGGACATCCACATCGGGCGAAGTTTGGCCGCAATTCGCCAAGATCTTCGCCCGACGGCGGAAAGAATCACTGCCCGGCTGGGCGGTTGCTTCCCGTTTCGATCACTACTTTCGGCTGGCGGTCAACACGCGGTTGTCGCCCGTGAATACCGGCCAACAGATAAACGTGGGGGACACCGTGCAAATTTGTTGAGGCCGTGCCGGGGTCTACTATAATTCAGCCATTCATTTCAACCCGCGCGGATCAGCGCACCTCAAGGAATTCGCTCGTGGAATCCAGACGTTGTTGGGTTCGCCTTCGTGGACGATTGCCGGCTCGCTCGGAGATGGAATCGCCTCCCACATCCTCTGGCAAGGACGTGCTTCTTTTCCGCACACTCTTGGGCGGATTGGCGTGGATGTTGCTGTTGCTGGCCGGCTGCCGTGGCGACGCTACGCCGTCGGCGGTCGCGCCTTCCATAACGCCAGCCGCGGAGGCGGACATCGTGCGACCTCCATTCGTCATGCCGCCGCATATTTCGCCCGATTCCTCGCACGGCCGCATGTTGGATGCCTTGGCCGCCATTTCTCGCAGCGAGGAGGATGACCTGGTGCTGACGGAGCAGGCGAAAATTCGCAAATTGGGCCGGCAACTAGCCAGCCTTTCCCAGGACGCGCCGTTGTCCGAACGTGTGCAAATAGAGTCTGAGATTGGCCAGGCACAGTTGCAGGTTGGTCGCGTAGAACAGGCGATCGCCAGCCTGACGACGGCCGTCGATCGGGCTCAGTCGCCGGCATCGCCCCTGCCAGTCTCGGAACGCAATCGGTTGCTATTTCAGTTAGGAGTGGCTTATTTGCGTTTGGGCGAAACGCAAAACTGCTGCCAGCATAACACCGCCGAAAGTTGCATCTTGCCCATCCGCGGCGAAGGATTGCATACCCGGCCCCGTGGGTCGACGGAAGCCATTCGCTGTTTTACAGAGGTACTGGCCCGCGAGCAGCGAGGTTCTCCCATGTCGTTGGCTTCGGCCTGGTTGTTGAATATCGCTCACATGACCCTGGGCACCTTTCCCGACCAGGTTCCCGCGTCGTATCGGCTGCCGGCCAAAGTATTGCAGCCGCTGGACGATCTGCCACGGTTCCGCAATGTTTCACCCGACCTGGGGTTGAACACACCGAATCTGGCGGGAGGCGCGGTCGTGGAGGATCTGGATGGCGACGGGTGGTTGGATATCGTCACATCGAGCATGGATACCAGCGGCCCGATGCGGTTCTATCGCAGCCGTGGCCAGGGGACGTTCAAGGAACAAGGTACCCTGGCGGGGCTGACTGGCCTGCTGGGCGGATTGAACATGGTCCACGCCGATTACAACAACGATGGCTATTTTGACCTGCTGGTGTTGCGCGGCGGCTGGAAAGGCAAGCATGGCCGGCACCCCAACTCTCTGCTACGTAACGAAGGAGACGGCACCTTCACGGATGTGACTCTTGATGCGGGTTTGGGCGAGATCGCATTGCCAACCCAAACCGCCAACTGGGCCGACTTCGACCTGGATGGCGACCTGGATGTCTACATCGGCAATGAACACGTACAGGGTGCCGGTCCCGATTTTGATGTCACCAGTCCTAGCCAGCTCTTCGTCAATAACGGCGACGGCACCTTTGCCGATATGGCTGAAGCGGCAGGGGTAAGGAATATGGCCTACGCCAAGGGAGTCGCCTGGGGAGACGTCGATGGAGACCGCTGGCCCGACCTGTTTGTATCAAACCTCAATGGCGAGAACCGGCTGTACCGCAATCTGGGGAATGGGCGGTTTCAGGACATGGCCGACATCTATGCCCTTCGGCTGCCTTTAGCATCGTTCCCATGCTGGTTCTGGGACTTTAACAACGATGGTTCGCTCGATCTGATGGTGCACAGTTACGCCGCCAACACCCAACATGTCGCGGCGCAATACTTTGGCCTGCCCTTGGAATGCGAGCCTCCCGCGTTGTACCAGGGAAACGGACGTGGCGGTTTTGTCGATGTGGCGGCCAAAGTTGGTATCCGCCGGCCCGATATGGTCATGGGCTGCAACTTTGGCGACCTGGACAACGACGGCTGGCTGGACTGCTACTTGGGAACGGGCCGCCCCAATTTCGACGCCTTGACCCCCAGCGTGATGTACCACAACCGGCTGGGCCGTTCATTCCGCGATGTTAGCGCCGCCGGTGGCTTTGCCCATTTGCAAAAAGGGCACGGCGTGGCCTTTGCCGATCTCGATCAGGACGGCGACCAGGACATTTTCGAGCAAATGGGGGGGGCGTATCCCGGCGACCGGTTCGGCAGCGCACTGTACGAAAACCCAGGCTTTTCCAACCATTGGCTGGTGGTGGAACTAATCGGGCTGGAATCGAATCGGGCGGGCCTGGGCGCGCGACTAAAGTTGGATGTCACCGACAAGGGAACTCGGCGATCAATTTACAAACATGTGAACAGCGGCGGCAGTTTTGGCGGCAACCCCTTCCGACAAGCCATCGGCGTGGGGCGGGCAACCACGATTGAACGACTGGAAATCGACTGGCCGCAAACCGGCACCACCCAGGTCATTGAGAATCTGGAGGCCGATCAAGCCGTGCGCGTCTTCGAGGGGTCCGACAGTTATTCGCTGCGCCGATTGGAAGGCCTGGGAACGCAGGCGTGGTAAGAATTGTCCATGCCGGAAAATCATTCCCGGCGTGGTCCTTTCATCGTGCATCCAGCCGGTCCGGCGGAAGCCATGCGGCTAGGCCGCGCCGCTTTGCCGTCGAGATGGGTTGCGGTACAAGACTTGGGCCAACAGCTCGGGCGAGCCGGCCGTGCCGTCGGTACGGTCACTATGCCAATCGGCATCCGTCGGCACATGTTCGTCGTCCAGCGGCCAAGGGTCGAACGGTTCATAGCCCAACGCCGCCGACAGCTTGCCGCTGTCCATGCTGACGTTGCCGGCCCGCGGAGGCATGGGGCCGGCCTCGCAACGCGGAATTCCCCGCAACAGGCGCGGGTCGTAACCACCCACCTTGTTCACCACCTGGGCAATCTGATACAAGCTCAGTGCCCGCGGGCCGCCAGCGTGGTACAAGCCCCGCAGTTCGTTAGCCAACATCGACTCGCACAGTTCGTTAAGGCAGTCGGTATAGGTGGGCGTGCGGATCTCGTCGATGTACAGCGTGGCCGGCTTGCGTTGCTTGAATCGCGACTGAATCCAATCAATAGCACCGGCGTGGCCGTTAAAGCTCACACCCATCGGCAGAGAGATTCGCAGCGTGGCGGCGTCGGGCCGCATCTCGGCCAGCCGCTGCTCGGCGGCCACCATCGTCTGGCCGTACACCGTTACCGGATCGGTCGGGTCGTCCTCCACATGGCCCCCGTCTCCCAAGCCCGAAAAGACCAGGTCGATCGACAGATGAACGATCCGCGTCTCTCTGCCCGCCGCGACCGCCAGCAAGGTCTCGACCCCTTCCACATTGATCCGCCAGGCCATCTCCGGATCGAGCTCGCAAGACTTCAAGGCGCAGTTGCCGGCGCAGTCCAACACGGCGTCAAAACGGTGCTCGTCAAACAGCCTCGCCAAGGACTCGCCATCTTCGGCATCGCAAGCCACAATGCCCTCCCCCACCATTCGCCAGTTGTCTTTCTGGCGAATGCCAATCACCCGCCCCGGATACCGCGCGCGAAAGTAATGCAGAGCATTGTAACCCGCCACACCCGTGATTCCGGTGATAAGCAAAGACATGAGGAAAGGATGAAGGCGGAAAGATGAAGGCGAAAAGCTTTTAGCCGTCAGCACTCAGGTGCAAGCTGATGGTTAACGGCTCTTTCCTGAACACCGAAAACTGATTACCGAAAACTTCCCCTGTAACTATTTCCATGCCATTCTATCGCTTGGTCTCCTTTTTCAAGAGGGCCTACCTGGCCATGCCGACCTTTGAAAATCAATGTGTGGTGGTGACGGGTGCTTCCAGCGGCATTGGCCGCGCGTTGTGCTTGGAGCTTGCGTCCCAACGTCCCAAGCTTGTGTTGGCGGCCCGTGATAACGCGGCACTGGAGGAAGTTTCGCAGGCTTGCCAGCGGCTTGGTGCCGAAACGCTGATCGTGCCGACCGATGTGGCCCAGCCCGACGATTGCCGCCGGTTGATGGAAGCGGCCGCCGAGCGATTCAACGGCATTGATACGCTCGTCAACAACGCCGGCATCGCCGCCTGGGCGCGGTTTGCCGAAGTGGACGACTTGGGCATTTTCGACCGTGTGATGCGCGTGAACTATCTGGGAACCGTCTATTGCACGCATTTCGCCCTACCCCACCTCAGGCAGAGCCGCGGGCGGCTGGTGATCGTGGCCAGTGTGGCGGGGCTGGTCTCTTCCCCGATGTATTCCGCCTACGCCCCGACCAAGGCGGCCCTGTTTTCCTTTGCCGACGCGCTGCGGATCGAGCTGCTGCAAGAAAATGGCTGCGCGACCGTGACCGTGCTGGCCCCCGACTTTGTCCGCAGCGGAATCCACCAGCGGGCCTTTGACTCGCACGGGCAGGCGTTGGGGCAAACACCTTGGGACGAGAGCCGTTTCATGACTTCCGAGGACTGCGCCAAACGCATGGTAAGAGCCATGGCGAGCCGCAAACGGCAAGCCGTGCTTTCTTGGCGAGGGCGGCAGGCCCCCTTTGCCAAGGCGTACGTTCCCTGGTTGCTCGACCGCATCGTAGCCCGCGTCACGCGCGACTGGAAATAAGATGGCGATCGCCGATGGGTCTTGGCTGTTGCCGGGGCTGGCGTTTCAGCGGATAATCGCCACGAATCCCTGATTTTCCTTCTGGCGTTCTAGGTGAAGAGGCTGTTTTATGAAATGCTGGCTGCAAGCGGCGGTGGTTGCGGCGTTGGCTGGCTCTATGGGTTTGGCGGAGGAGAATGAAGCGGTCCAGGCGGTCGTCGAGCGCGCCGTCAAGGCCGCGGGCGGAGCCGAAAAAATTCCGGCCATCGTCCATTGGAAAGAGCGCTGGTACTTGGGCGACAGCCCGGCCGCGCACGATCGAGAAGCCATCATCGGCTTTCCAGACGCGTGGTTCCAAGATGGCAAGAACATCGCCAAGGACAATGACGACCGCGCGGAGAAAGCTTACATGGTGAGTGTCTGGGCGTTACGTCCCTTGATTGACGCGGCGGCCAAGCTGGCTCTGCTACCTGGGATCGAAGTTGAGGGACGACCTGCCGACGGATTGCGAGTATCGCGCGAGGGACAGAAAGATATCGACTTGTATTTCGACCATGAGACAGGCCGACTGGCGCGAATGGACTGGCGCAAGTACCATGTCTACTTTGAGAATTGGGGCGAGGCCGACGGCTACCACTACCCCGCGAAATCGCGGGTGCATCATCTCGACGGCGAACTCTATTTGTGGACGGAGTTCTTGGAGTTCGAGCGGCTGCGAGAATTGCCGGCCGGTTTGAAACCGTGAACAGCCGCCAAGGGGATCGCTTGCCGCGTTGCAAATTCTCCGGATCGCACACAGCCACTTTTAAGACCGCAATATCAACTCAAACAGTTAGGAACATGCCGTGCAACTTGTCCGATATCAGGCGGCACAGGGTGAAATATGCGTGGGCATTCTGGCCGATGGCCAGGTGACGCCGCTGGCACTCTCTCCGCAATACCCCACGTTGGCCGCATTGCTGGAAGCCGGCGACCCAGCCGCCGCCGCGCGGTCCCTGGCGGATGCGAAATCCAGGCCGCTGTTATTGGCCGACATTCAACTCTTGGCACCGATCGACCAGCAAGAAGTTTGGGCGGCTGGCGTAACGTACAAGCGCAGCCGCACGGCGCGCATGGAGGAATCTCAAGGGGCAGCCTCATTCTACGACAAGGTTTATGTCGCGCCGCGGCCCGAGCTATTCATGAAGGCCACGCCCCACCGTGTCGTCGGTCCTGGCCAGCCCGTCCGCATTCGCTACGATGCCAAATGGAACGTGCCCGAGCCAGAACTGGCCTTGGCCATCAATTCGCGGCAAGAATTGGTGGGCTTCACCATCGGCAATGACATGAGTTCTCGCGATATCGAGGGGGAGAACCCGCTCTATCTGCCACAGGCCAAAGTCTACAATGGCTGCTGTGCCCTGGGGCCATGCATCACCTTGGCCGATGGCGGCCCCATTGGCCCGCAGTCGGCAATCAAGCTGGCGATTCAGCGCGGCGGACAAGAGGTGTTTGGCGGCGAGACGAGCGTTAGCCAACTTGCCCGCACCTTTGACGACCTTATCCAGTGGCTGTGCCGCGAGAACAGCTTTCCGACGGGTGTCTTTCTGCTGACCGGCACGGGTATCGTCCCCAAGGATGACTTTACACTGCAAGCCGGGGATATGGTTTCGATCAGCATTGATGGAATAGGCACGTTGACCAATCCGGTTGTACAGAGCAATCCGGTGGAATAGCTACGATGAAGTGGATATCGCCTGATTGCCAGCGTTTCGTTCAACCTTCCATGCCCAGCCGCCCCAGCCGAGAGAAACTACCTCCCTCTCCCGGTACTCCGGGAGAGGGTTGGGAGAGGGCGAGACGGCAAGACGCTCTCGATTCAACTCGGCCCTCACCCCGGCCCCTCTCCCAAAGGGAGTGGGAGAATACCGTTCGCATCAAGCCGGCAAGCCGTAGCTGTACGGCTACGGGCACGGTCGCATCACGGCCGGCCGCCAATTAGAATGGATTGCCGCGGCGGCCTTGTTTTGGTCCAACGCTTTAAGACTTGTTCTACCTTACAGCGGATACTCAACCGTGAAGCGAATTGTTATCCAAAACGTCCTGTCGTTATTCGTCGCTGCCGCGGCGTTATCCGCCCCGGCAAGAGCCACTGAGCCGGCGGAAGTGCCAGGCCTGGTGGCGGAACGCCCCGCCACGGGACCAGCCATTCAAACCGACCTGGGATTCATGGTCCCCTACACCGTGACGATTCCGGGCAGCAAAGTCACGTTTGACATGGTCCCCATTCCAGGCGGAACGTGCCGCATTGGCAGCCCCGATGGCGAGCCGGGCCGGCAGCCGACAGAGAGCCCCACGTTTGAGGCCCAGATCGAACCGTTTTGGATGGCCCGCTGCGAAACGAGTTGGGCCGAGTACAAGCTTTACATGGCCCTGTTTAGCCCCTTCAAGGAATTTGAAACTCGCGGTATTCGCAAACCGGCCGACAACGAGGCCGACGCCATCACCTCGCCTAGCCGGCTGTACGATCCCACGTTTACCTTTGACAAAGGGGACGATCCACGGCTGCCAGCCGTTTCGATGAGCCAATACGCCGCGAAGCAATACACCAAATGGCTGAGTGGGTTGACCACGCAGTTTTGCCGTTTGCCGACGGAGGCCGAGTGGGAGCACGCCTGCCGGGCGGGCACCACGACCGCCTACTCCTTTGGCGACGATCCGGCGGAACTCGACGAGTTTGGCTGGTGTCATGCCAACTCCGGCGACGAGCCCCACTTTGTCGGCCTCAAAAAGCCCAACCCTTGGGGCCTGCACGACATGCACGGCAACGCCTGCGAGTGGGTGCTAGATGGCGGGCTGGACGATGGGTATTCCCAACAAGCGGGCCGGCAACTTGGTTGGAAAGACGCGATAGTCTGGCCGCAAGAAGTCTCGCCCCGCATTTTGCGCGGCGGCACCTGGGATTCCGACGCGGCCGATTGCCGCAGTGCCGCGCGGCTTTACTCCGACGATCGTGCCTGGTGCGAGACTGACCCCAACCTGCCCAAGAGCCCCTGGTGGTTCACCGACGGGCCAGCCTTGGCGGTCGGGTTCCGCGTCATCCGCCCGTTGCACGCGCCGGCGGCCAGCGAACGCGGCAAGTACTGGGATGCCGATGTGGAATCGATCCGCCGGGCTGTCGCGCAGCGTATCTCCGAGGGACGGGGCGCGGCTGGCGTAGCCGATGCGGATTTGCCCGCCGCGCTGCAATCGTTGAAAAAGCCCAAGTAGAAGTTAGCGGAGAAGCGGCCAGCCTTTACAGCCCCAGCACATCTTGTATGCCGTACAGGCCCGCCGGCTTGCCGGTCAGGAACTTGGCGGCGGCCAATGCACCGTGCGCGTAGCAATCGCGGTTCGAGGCCCGCACGGCGATCTCCAAGGTTTCTCCCAGCATGCCGAAGATGATCGTATGCTCGCCCGGATTGTCGCCGGTGCGGACGGCATGGTAGCCAATTTCCCCGTGCGGACGTTCCCCCGGCCGGCCCGACCGGCCGTGCGCCTGCCCGGTCTGGCCCATCACGCCCGCGATGATTTCGCCAAACTTCAAAGCCGTACCACTAGGAGCATCCTCCTTGAAGCGATGGTGCCGCTCAATGATTTCCACGTCCACGCCCGATGGGTCGTCCGCCAGGGCTGTGCCGGCAACCGCCGCCAGTTTCATGGCCAGATTGACCGCCAGGCTCATGCTGGGCGACCATAACAGCGGTATGGTTTCCGCGGATTTCTGAATCAAGGCTTTCTGACGCGCGTCGAACCCAGTGGTGGCGATCACCAAGGGAATCTTCTGCCGCAGGCAAGATTGCAAGATAGTTTCGGCTCCGGTCGGTACGGAGAAGTCAATCACCACGTCGATCGGCACCGTCAACGCACTGGAGAGCTGAACGCCCAGTTGCCGTACGCCCGCCACGCTGCCGGCATCTTCACCCAACCGCGGGTGTTTCTCCGATTCAACCGCCGCTACGACTTGCAGTTCCTTGTCGGCGGCAGCCAGCGCAACCAGCCTTTGGCCCATGCGGCCCGCGGCACCGTGAATGGCGACTTTGATCATGTTGATAGTTTAGCGTGGGGGACTTTTGATGTTTCATGGCGGCCGCTGACGGCCAGCTTCGCGATAGATCGTAGCTTGTTCGCTGCCGCTGGCCAACGGCTGGCAGTCAGCCCCCGGTTGATCCAGGGAGCAAACGGGCCTAGCATTGCCATCTGTAGGAGGCGATTCCATCGCCGATTGGCATGGCTCAACGCTTGACGATCGGCGATGGAATCGCCTCCTACAGGCAATGGTGCCGCATTCAACGAAATAACTCTTCAATCACGATGATACCGGCGGAGTTCACGACATGGCTTTGTTTCCTCGCGACGAGATTCTGGAACGGCTGCGAAACAAGGTGGCCGCCGGCAAACCGATCGTGGGTGGCGGGGCCGGCACGGGGATCAGTGCCAAGATGTCCGAGGCGGGTGGAATCGACCTGCTGGTGATTTACAATTCCGGCCGTTTTAGAATGGGGGGCCGCGGTTCGCTATCCGGCATGATGCCTTACGGCGACGCCAATGCCATTGTGATGGACATGGCCCGCGAGGTGATCCCCGTGGTTCGCAAAACGCCGGTGATTGCCGGCGTCTGCGGCACCGATCCCTTTCGCGTGATGAAGCTGTTCTTGCGGGACATCGACGCGGCTGGCTTCTCGGGTGTGCAAAATTTTCCTACCGTCGGGCTGATCGACGGCACGTTCCGCGCCAATCTGGAAGAGACCGAGATGGGCTATGGCCTGGAAGTCGATATGATCGCCACGGCCCACGAATTGGGAATGTTGACCACGCCCTACTGTTTTAACCCGGACGAAGCGACCGCCATGGCCAAAGCGGGGGCCGACATCCTCATTCCGCACATGGGGCTGACGACCAAGGGGACCATCGGGGCCTCCACGGCCTTGAGCTTGGAGGAATCGGCCAGGCGCGTACAGGCCATGCACGACGCCGCCAAGAAGGTCAACAACGATATTCTGGTGCTGTGCCACGGTGGTCCCATCGCCGAACCGGCCGACGCCCAATACATTCTTGAACATACGCATGGCATCGTCGGATTCTATGGAGCCAGCAGCATGGAGCGCCTGCCGGTCGAGCCAGCCATCCGCGATCGGGTCAAAGAGTTCACGGAGATGAAAATCTAGCGACATGCCTCGTTTTGAACCAATCATCCTGGCCTCGGGTTCTCCACGGCGGCGCGAGTTGCTGGCCGAGGCGGGCTACGACTTTCAGGTCATTGTCCCGTCCGATAACGCCGAGTGCGGACTATGCAGCGGCGAGAACCCGTTGCAACTTGTGGCCCGCCTGGCTTATCAAAAAGGGGCCGACGTGGCCGCCCGCGTGCCGGCCGGGCTGATTGTATCGTGCGATACGGTGGCCGAATGCGACGGCCAGGTTCTAGGCAAGCCCGAGGACGAAGAGCACGCCCGGCGAATGTTGCAAATGTTGCGCGGCCGAACGCATCGCGTTTACTCAGGCTTATGCGTGTGGCGCACGCCAGGCGGCGAGCCAGCCGTGGAGGTTGATACCACCACGCTAAGGATGGACCCGATCGGGGACGAACAGATCGAAGACTATCTGGCCAGCGATCAGTGGGTTGGCAAGGCTGGAGCCTTTGGCTATCAAGACCGGCTCGGCTGGGTCCATATCCTGGAAGGGAGCGAGAGCAACGTGGTGGGCCTGCCGATGGAATTGCTGGAACGCATGCTGGAACGCGCGGCGCAAAATCATTAACGTTACTCCAGCGCGATTTCCTTACATGGCCCGCAGTTTATCCTCGACACGGCGGATGGCTTCATCGGCCTGCCAAGTTCCGCCGGCCATTTGCAGCGGGCCTTGGCCGGCCAGCAACGAGTCAATCTTTTGCTGGGCGGAGACCACGGTACTGTGGCTGCGGCCGCCAAAATATCGGCCAATCTCCGCCAGCGGAGTGCGTGTGTATTTGCGTGCCAACCACATCGCTAGCATCCGCGGATGGCTGACCCGTGATGACTTGCCCGGCGCTTGCAGGCTATCGGGCTGCATGTTGAAGGCATGGCAGACGGCTTTCTCGATTTCCGGCAGACCGAAGGCGGGCGTGTTGCGGCGGATCAGATCGGCCAGGGCCGCCTCGGCCAGGCCGAGCGTGATGGCTAGCCCGTGTGCCAGGCTTTCGGCATGCAACCGGTTGATGGCTCCGGCAAGCTCGCGTCCGCTACGGACCAGCCTCGCGGCCAGAAATTCGGCCACGCTTTCCGGCAGCGTCAAACCGGCCGCGGCCGCCAGCCGATCGACTATGCCGCGCCGCGCGTCAAGATCAGGGGGAGAAAGATGGCAAACCATACCAGCCTGAACGCGCATAGCTAACTCCGGCGAAAAATCCGCCAGCTCGTCGGGCGGAGTATCGCCGGCCAGCACCACCTGCTTGCCGGCGCGGGTGATGCTGTCAATCGTCCGCAGCAATTCCTCCACGGTCCGCGGCTTGCCGCGAAAGTGTTGCAACTCGTCAATCAACAGCAGATCAAGATGGCGATGCTTGTTGCGGAAGTTGGGCATGCCGCTGCCATGCAAGGCATTCAAGAAATAACTGGTGAACTGTTCGGAGGTCAAATACAACACCCGGGACTGCCGCCGCGCCTCGCGCGAGGCAGTCCAGATTCCCTCCAGAAGGTGCGTCTTGCCGACACCGGTGGGCCCATGCAGATAAAGCGGCGACCACTTGCCTGGCTCTTGCACGGCCAACCGTGCCGTGGACCAGGCCAGGCGGTTCGTTTCACCCGGCGCAAACGTCTCCAGCCGTGCAAAGCGCCGCCGCGAGGCGGGCTTGGCCTCGCTAGCGTTCGTCAAGGCCGTACCGTTTACCGCGGTCTGGCGGTTCGCCCCCGCCTCGCGGGTGGCCGCGGTGGCAATGGATGCATCGCCTGGCGCACATGAGTCGGCTGGCTCGGTTGTGGCCGGCGGCGCGTTAGATTGCGCGTCGGCAATCCACGATTGGATTTCAAACTTCAACGGCAGCGGTGAGCCCAAGGCGTCCAGGCAGCCTGCTTCAATTTGCTGGCGAAACTGCGACTTCACCCAGTCTTGATAGAAGGCGTTGGGCACGCCCAGCACCACTGCCCCATCTCGGATCGACAACCAATCACCCTGGCCAAACCAGAACGCAAAGCGTTGCTGGCCGACTCGATCGGCAACGGCGGTGCGGAGCGCGCACACGATTTCCGTATCGTCCTTCATCACGTCCTGCGAATTCCCAGCGCGCAAAGTTTCTTCGGCATCCGAGGACGGGCTGTCCCGTCCGCGAACGTATACGCATCAGCGCATATCGAAAAAGAGAACTCTGCCCAGCGGCGAAAGAGCCGTCTTTGGCAATGCCGTTGTCACCCGGCAGCACGGATTCTACGCGCGATAGCACTGCTGTCAAAGGGAAAGAATCGAAGTCTTTTCGGCCTCGCGGCGCGGCCTCGCGGCGCTCCGCGAAACAACGGCACTTCTTGCAATACTGGCCCGCAAAATTTTTTTGCGAATCGCGCGGTGAACGTGGAAAAGATGTTCAGCGCGCTAGCGTTTGAGTGCTGCCGTTGCCGACCGGGCATCGCTAAGTGCCATGCAATTAAGAACATGCGCGATGGGGCAAAAAGTTAAGCCGCTATGAGCAGCCTGTTTGATTGGCGCACTAGAAGAACTTCAACCAGACTTGCCGCATAGCCCAGGCGGTAAAGCCGCACTCCGCGTAGGTGCGCACGGCAGGTTGATTGGAAGCATCGACCGCCAGCAATAAACGCCGCCGGCCTAGCCGCCGTGCATGCCACTGCGCGTAACGGACAAGGCCGCGGCCGAACCCTTGCCCTCGCGCCGCCGGAACGACACCCATGTACACCAGTTCCAATGGTGAATCGGCGATTTCCAATCCCGCCGGGTGCGTGGTCAACAACAGGCAGCCAATGTCTTGGCCGCCTTGCCGGGCAAAAAACCAATTGGCCGGATCGTACAAGCCGGTCGCCCGATAACCGCTCAGCACATCGTCCAGATTGCGCACGCCATCTAGTGCGGGACAATCGAGCGAACCTTGATACGTCTGCTCGATCAAGCTGGCCAATCGTGGTGATTGCGATTCTTGAAAGGCTTCAAATTGCAATCCATCGTCGGGCAGGACGACGGGAAAGGCACTTTCACCGGCCGAGAGATAGGCCAAGTCCGCCGAGTGCGCAAAGCCCGCGGCTTGCCAAGACTCTGGATATTGTGCCGCGGGCGTTTCGATCAACGCTTGCGCCAACCGCATGCCAGCCCGGGATAGTTCTTGTACGGCACCGCATAGCAGGGCCGTGGCAATAGCCACATCATCAGGCGGCAAAACGAGAGGCGGTTCCACCAATGCGGTCGCGCCCGGTTGGGGCCGCACCCACAAGCCCCCCGCGAGCCGGTTGCCGCGCCAAGCGGCCATCAACCAGACATCGTCGGCCAGGCCCGGATCTTCCAGCAAGCCCAGCATTTGGGCCACGCCAGAGCGTTCCTCCGGAGAGACGCGGCAAACCCGCGGATTCTCGGCAGGCACCGGGTTGTCGGGCGTTGGCATTTCTTTTGCCGTTTACACAATCAACTGCTTCATCTCGCGCACGGCGGCTTGCATGCCGACCATGACAGCGCGGGAGACAATGCTGTGGCCGATATTCAACTCATCCATCCGCGGTAAGGCGGCGATGGGCTGGACGTTGCGGTAGGTTAGCCCGTGGCCGGCATGCAGGGTCATTTGCAGTTCGACTAGTTGGCTGGCGGCACGTTCGAGCAAGGCGAGCTGTTCGCACTGCGCCTCGCCGGCAGCCAGCGCATATTGGCCGGTGTGGAGTTCGACCGCGTTGGCCCCCAGGTCGGCCGCGGCCTGTATCTGCCGCGGATCGGGATCGAGAAACAAGCTGACAACCATCCCAGCCGTTTGCAGCCGGCGAATAGCCTGGCTCACCACGTCGCGTTGCGAGCAAACATCCAGCCCCCCTTCGGTCGTGACCTCCTCGCGGCGTTCGGGCACCAGCGTGGCCTGGTCGGGGCGAATTTGGCAGGCCATATCCAGCACGCTGCCGACACACGCCAACTCCAGGTTGAGCTTGACCGTCACCGTCTCGCGCAACAGCCGCAGATCGCGGTCTTGAATGTGCCGCCGATCCTCGCGCAGGTGGACCGTAATGCCGTCCGCCCCGCCTAGTTCGGCCAGCGCGGCGGCCCACACCGGGTCGGGTTCGTAAGTCTTCCGCGCTTGCCGCACAGTGGCCACATGATCGATATTGACGCCAAGTTTTGCCATTCGTCGCCTGTTCAGTTAGGTTTGGCGCGATTATAACCGCCCGCGAAAGTGCGACAAGCAAGGCTGCGGTGCGGGTAGAATTTGAACCGTCATTGACACGGCAGGCCGCTGCCAGGGATAATCCGGCCCTATGTGGCGGGCGGTTTGTATCGTCGAATAATCGACGGGTAATTCCCTTAGCAGACGATTCCATCGCCGCTGGAAATGCCACCAATCGCTTCAATCGGCGATGGAATCGCCTCCTACAGTCGAAAGCCCCGCATGGGAGATCGTTTTCAAGTGTCGAAGCCTGGTCTGCGAGCATGTCGGTGATCACTTCGACCTTTAAGACGCTGTGGGACTCGTACCGCTGCCCGCCGGGCGTGTACGACGAAGTCTTTGCCGGGCAGGAGCAAATGCGGCCCCATTGGCAGGCCCTGCGCGACGGCCTGCACAACTTTGCGCCGCACGAATTTGCCCGTCGCACGACCGAGGCCGAGCAGCTTTTGCACGACAACGGGGTGACGTTCGATGTCTTTCGCGATCAAGAACAATCGCAGCGTCCCTGGCGGCTCGACCTGATTCCTCTGATTCTCAATTCTTACGAATGGCAAACGCTGCAAGCCGGCATCGATCAGCGCGCCTGGCTGCTGCAATTGATTATCAAGGATCTGCACGGTCCTAGCCGGCTACTGCGCGAAGGCTGGCTGCCGCCGGAGGTTGTTTACGCCCAAACCAGCTTTCAGCGCCCATTCTTTGATTTGCACGCGCAGCAGGCACGCTCGCTGGTGGTCTATGCCGCCGAGTTGGCCCGCGGCGACCGCGGCGGCTGGTGCGTCATGGCCGACCGTTCGGAAGCTCCTGTGGGGGCGGGCTTTACGCTGGAGCACCGCATTGTTACCTCGCGGACGATTCCGCAGCTAATGCACCGGCAATCGGTGCGCCGCATGGCACCGTTCTTCATGCGCTTTCAGAATACTTTGAAAGAACTGGCGCAGCGTCCCTCCGAAAACCCCCGCATCGTGCTGCTCAGTGCTGGGCCGCAAAGTCCCTATTACTTTGAAGACGTCTATTTGTCGGGCTACCTGGGCTACACCTTGGTGCAAGGGGCCGATCTGGCCGTGCGGGACGAACGGGTCTACCTGAAGACTTTGGCCGGACTAATGCCGGTCGATGTGATCTATTCGCGCAGCCAAGAGCGCGGCTTTGACCCCCTGGAACTGGGCGGCAACTCGCCGCATGGCGTGCCCGGCATCTTGCAAGCCATTCGCCGCGGCAACGTGGCCGTGGCCAACGTGCCGGGTTGCGGGCTGGTGGAATCGCCCGTTTTTATGGCATTCTTGCCGGGCCTGTGCCAGCGCTTGCTGGGCGAGGATCTCAAGCTGCCGTCGATTCCCACTTGGTGGTGCGGCGAATTGCAAGCCCGCCGCTACGTGCTCGACAATCTGCGGCATTTGGTCATCAAGCCCGCCTTTGAAGCCAGCGGCAGCCAAGAGTTCATCGGCAGCCAACTCTCCGACGCCGACGCCCAGCAATTGGCGGCCAAGATCGAAGCCCGGCCCCATGCTTATGTGGCCCAGTCGATGATCGCCCGATCAGCCGCGCCGGTGTTCAGCGAAAACCAACTGCTGGAGTGCGGGCATGTGGCGGTGCGCGTGTTTGCCGTGGCCCACCCCAGAAATCACGACCATTACGAACTGCTGCCGGGCGGTTTGGTGCGTGTGGCACCCAGTGCCGACCCCATGAAACTGTCGGTGGCCGCCGGGGCCGGTAGCAAGGATTTGTGGATCCTGGCCGATGCCAACGAAGAACCCGTCACACTGTTGCAATCGCCCGACATGGCCGTGCCTTTGCGGCGCAGCGGTGCCATGTTCCCCAGCCGCGTGGCCGACGATCTGTTCTGGCTCGGCTGGGCGATTGAGCGGGTCGATTTCTTGGCGAGGCTGGTGCGAGCCTTGGTCGAGCGGTTGACGACCGAGTCCGAAACCGAAGGCGTGGAATGGTCGGCATTGGTGCGGGCACTGGCCGATCAAGGGCAGCTTGAACCTGGCTTTGCCATCGAAGGGCTGGCCGACCAATTGCCGGCACTGGCCGAGCTGTTGCCCAAGACGCTGTTCGATACGGGTGAAATTCGCGGATTGGGGCATGCCTGCGCGGAAATGTTGCGGCTAGGGGCGCTGGTTCGCGACCGTCTCTCGCCCGACACCTGGGCCAAAATTCATGCCACGGGGGCCAGGTTCTTGGCGCAAGCCGGCCGAAACAGGCCCGATTTGACGGAAGTGCTGACGCGGCTCAACGATTTGATTGTGGACCAGGCATCGGTCAGCGGACTGATTGAAGATGGCATGATTCGCGGGCCGGCCTGGCGTTTCTTGGACATGGGCCGGCGGATTGAGCGCGGCCGCAATGCGGCTGGCCTGCTGCGGACCTCGGTGGCCTCGGGCGATATTCGCCAACGCCCCGTTCTGCGGTTGCTGTTGGAAATTCTCGACTGCCGCATGACTTATCGCTCTCGCTACCTCGACAACCTGCAACCCAACGCCATTCTGGACTTGTTCATCACCGACGAGACCAACCCGCGTTCGGTGGCATTTCAGGCCGTCGCCCTGGCCGAGCATGTCGATTCGTTGCCACAAGACGTCATGACTCCCCTGCGCACGGACGAAAAACGCTGGGCGATGTCGGTGGTGCATTTGGTGCGAACGGTGACACCCGAACAACTGGCGGCCAGCAACCTATCGGAAATCGAAAAGCTGCTGACGCGCACCGATCAGAACTTTAGGCATGTGATGGGGGCGTTGACGCTTAAATACCTGGTTCACTCTGGTGTCACGCGGCAGATCACGGACGAGTCGGAGCTGCCGGTATGAAGTATCGTGTCACCCACATTACGCGCTACGCCGGCGATCAGCCCGTCTCGATCTGCCATAACGAAGCCTGGCTGCAGCCGCGCAATCTGCCGCGGCAGCAATGCGGGCCTTACGAACTGACGATTTCTCCCGCCCCTAGCTACCAGACCAGCCGTCAGGACTATTTTGGCAACCACGTAGCCATGTTCTCCTTCTACCAGGGCTACGAAGGCCTGGTGGTCACGTCCAAGAGCGAAGTAACGGTCACGCCCCGCGTGGGGACCTTGCCGTTTGTGCCTGCCTGGGAGATGGTCCGAGACCGGCTGTCGGCCCACGCCGATCCGCAGTCGATGTCGGCTTATGAGTTTGTGTTTGAATCGCCCCGCATTCGGCAAACGGGCGAGGTAGCCGCCTACGCCCGCGAGTCTTTTGCTCCCGGCCGTCCCTTGCTAGAAGCCGTGGGCGACCTGACCGCGCGGATTCATCGCGATTTTGAATACAAGCCGTTCTCATCCACCGTCACCACGGCGGTGGATGAGGTATTTCGCAATCGCAAAGGGGTCTGCCAGGACTTTGCCCACCTGCAAATCGCCGCGCTGCGCGGCATGGGGCTGGCGGCCCGCTATGTCAGCGGTTACTTGCGAACGTATCCCGCGGCGGGCAAACCGCGGATGGTGGGGGCCGATGCGTCGCACGCCTGGCTCTCGGTGTATGCAGGCGACGCCGGCTGGATCGATGTCGATCCGACGAACAACATCTTTCCTAGCCATGAGCATATCACGGTGGCCTTCGGTCGGGACTACGGCGATGTCTGCCCCCTCAAAGGCGTCTACATCGGCGGCGGCCGGCACGCCTTGACGGTCAATGTGGAAGTCACTCCCCTGGGGGAAATCTCGTAGCCGCAAAGCTCCTGCTTTGCCCGCTCGATTCGGTGGGGAAGGTCCTTCTTGAAATAGGGTTGTCGAGCATGGATCATCGCCCGGCATTTCAGCGGACCATCGCAGGTGTCGTATCGTTACGCATTTGATTCCGTCGGCTGAACGCTGCCGTTGTTCAATCGGCTCGCGGTCAGCCAGTCGGCGGCGGCCACGGCCAAAATAGCGGTGACGGCTCCGGCGTAAACGTCCATGAAGTAATGCGCCCGCAATACCAGCACGGTGGCGACTTCAAACAGGCCAATGCAGATGCCCAACAGCTTGTAGGGCTTGCCTCCCGCGCGGCTGAGTTCAATCGCGCCGACCACCGAAATTCCGGTATGGCCGGAGAAAAACAGATCGTTGGAGACGCCATACGTAACCAAGAGCGATGGGAAACCGGGATACCGCCAGATCATGCCGTCGGGCGGGGGCAGCGAGGTCAGGCCCTGGCAAACCTGCCGCAGGACAAACAGAATCAACAGCGCGAGGAAAGGCCGCATGGAGCGGCCAAAGATGGAACTGCCCAACAGAAACAACGCCAAAAAGTCGACACCGGCCGAGCTAACGATCAACACTCCATTGGCATATCGGGGGTTGTCTTGCAGCCATTTGTT